>NZ_JBPEHJ010000009.1:113147-227276 GCF_051201075.1 Niabella hirudinis | reverse complement strand
TACCCCTCGACTTGCATGTATTAAGCCTGCCGCTAGCGTTCATCCTGAGCCAGGATCAAACTCTCCGTTGTAAATGAGTTTGATTTACTGACTGTTTCAAAGTTATTTGAAGTCCGAAAACTCCAAATACAAATTAACGTGTCAAAAAATCCAAATGTATTTTGCTTTCTGACTTACCTTTCGTTGTCACACCTTAATGTGACTGAATTGTGCTATTGTTTCCATACTTTCAAAGAACTTTATCACTATCGCCAGAACTAACTGATCAACATGACTTTCGCTGATATCCAAGGACTCGAACCTCATCGCGCGCCTCAACGCTATACCATCTATCTTAAGAACTTATCCCCCTCTCTCCTCATCTTCGGGGTTGCAAAGCTACAAACCTTTTCTCATTCTAACAAAAATATTTTTGAAATATTTTTGACTTTTTTATTGTTTAACTCCCTGAAACCTAAGAACTTAAAAACCTAAACCGCGTTTCAATTGCGGAGTGCAAAGGTAGTGTTCTTTTTGTTTTCTTCCAAATTTATTTTTAAAATATTTTGGAAAATTTCAGCTTCTAACAACTTGTATTTTAAGAACTTATCAGTGTATCGAAGGGATATACTGTTTGATTTGGGAGTGCAAAGATAAGGGCCTTTTTTGTTCTGCCAAATTTATTTTCAAAATATTTCAAAATATCTTTGATCCCCTCTGCAAACCAATGCCTACTTTTTTAAAATCCCCTCCCGCAGGCTTTGCCTTAACAGCGCTTCTGCAAAGGCCCATATACGATCCGACCCCTCAGCAATGACTTTCTTCCTGCCCACCACCTGATCATAACGTACATCAAACTCCTTCCAGGTACCTCCATCATTTGACGCGTTCTGAAGCAAGGGTTCCAGCCGGTCCAGCGCCCGGGCAAATTTTGCCTCGGCAGTTTGCCCCGCTTCAAACTCTTCCCACAGCGCTATCAGCGCCGCCGCCTGCTCCCGGGGCAGTATTCCAAAAATCCGTTGGGCCGCCTTCAATTCCTCCGCTGTATTGCTGTGATTTTTTTTTGTATCGTAAAGGAATACATCACCGGCATCAATCTCAACAATATCATGAATCAGCACCATCTTCAACACCTTCAGCAAATCTACCGGTTCATTGGCATGCTCTGCCAGCACTATGGCCATCATCGCCAGGTGCCAGCTATGCTCCGCATCATTCTCCCTCCGGTCGCTGTGAAGCAGCCGGGTGCGGCGTAATATATACTTAAGCTTATCGATCTCTTTAATAAATGCTATCTGCTGCAGCAGGGATTCAATCATGGCTCATCCTTTTTTTAAACGCCTCTATAAATTGTTCAACCGCTTTTTGAGTGCCTGCATCGGTTATCTGTCCTTCCCCGTCCAGCTTGCCTCTTACCCCCTGTATCAATAATGTGGTAGCTTCCGTAAATGAAGCCCCCACTGTTTGCATAATCAATTTTAACTCCTCATGCCCCTTTGTGCCGCTGGCTGATGCAGTGATGAGCCCAACCGACTTGTCGGAAAATACGGTTGTGGACACACACCATTCAATCGCATTCTTTAACCCACTCGGAATACTGAAAACATACTCAGGCGTACAAATGAGTATTCCTTCAGCTTCTTCAATTTTTTTCCGCAATGAAATAACCGCCTCCGGCGGATCGGCAACGGCAGCCCGGGGATCAAAATGCGGCAAGCTCTTTAATGCATTGTAAAGATCCACTGTAAAAACGGATTTCGTTTGCGCCTCAAAGTACTGCGCCAGCTTTTCACTGCTGGAACCGGCACTGGCGCTGCCGATGAGTACTAATATATTTTTCCGCCGTTTCATTCGCTGTATTTTCTACTTCGTTGTTTTAACCGAATTTAATAAACATCCGGTCAAAATCCAGTGTTCTCTTTTTGAATCTCCGGATCAATAAACTGCAAAAATAATCATAACATGAAGTTTATCCGCCGTTTCATAAGGTAGTTGATTTGTGAGATAGCTGGTTCGTGAGGACACGAACCCGGACACACGAACCAATTCGGAAATATTCAATAGCTTAGCAGTTTAAATCGGATCTTCAATGTTAGAATTTATAAAACAACCCTGGCCCTGGTGGGTGGCGGGGCCACTAATAGGATTAATTGTGCCGGCATTGCTGTTGCTCGGCAACAAACCGTTTGGCATCAGCTCCTCGCTGCGCCATATTTGCGCGGCCTGTATGCCGGCAAACATCCCTTTTTTCCGGTATAGCTGGAAAAAAGAGATATGGAACCTCCTGTTTGTACTGGGTATTCTTCTTGGCGGCACGATTGCGGCTCAATTTCTTTCCGATCCGGAAGCGGTAAAAATGGCACCTCAACTGGCATCCGACCTGGAAAGGCAGGGCGTTACGGATTTTCATAACATGGTACCTGCAGATCTTTTCAACTGGCGCTCCCTGCTTACAGCCCGTGGGGCGATCCTGATGATTGCCGGCGGGTTCCTGGTAGGCTTTGGAACGCGGTATGCGGGCGGCTGTACCAGCGGGCATGCCATAATGGGTTTATCCAACCTTCAATGGCCCTCCCTGGTAGCCACTATTTGCTTTATGATTGGCGGTTTCTTCGCAGCCAATTTATTGCTCCCCTGGGTATTATCCCTTTAACCCCTAAAATTCAACCATGCTTAAAGAAGATAACAAGGCCCGTTTTCCCAAATTCCCGCAGGATGAGTTTACGGCTGCACCAGTTGGCGATGCAATAAAAAAGGGTACTCAATTGCGCTTTCTTATTGCGGGCATCATCTTTGGAATTGTTTTTACCAAGGCTGAAGTCATCAGCTGGTTTCGCATACAGGAAATGTTCCGCCTCCAATCCTTCCACATGTACGGCGTTATCGGGAGCGCGGTGGCGGTAGGAATGATCTCCATCTGGCTGATCAAAAAATTCAGGATCAAAACCATCGATGGAGAAAAGATCGAAATCGAACCAAAAAAATTCAATAAGGGACAGGTTTTTGGCGGACTGATCTTTGGTATTGGCTGGGCTCTTACGGGGGCCTGCCCCGGGCCTCTGTTTGCCCAGATCGGAACGGGAGCTACGGTTGTAACCGTTACACTATTAAGCGCCGTTGCCGGCACCTGGGTATATGGAAGGTTTAGAGAGAAACTGCCGCATTGAGTCATTTGGGATGCATACCATTCTTACCAACTTTTCTGGAGCCAGGTTTCAACCGCAAGGTGCGCAAGGAACTCGCGAGGTTCGCAAAGATATTTGACAACAGCCCGCTGTTGCGGGCATTGCGTATTAGCTGCGTCCCTGGCGTTAAAAAAAGATTACAAAAAATGTTATGCCCGCACGGCGACTTGCTTTAGCTACCCGGCCATTATTGCCCTGCATAATATTTCACTTTCAGCAACTGCCCCGCTTGCTCCCTGGTATTCCACGCGCCATGAATAGCCATCGCGGCACCCACTGCCGTAGCCTGTGATACGGAAGCGGCGTACACATCCAGCTCCGGAAAGACCCGGGCAATAAGATTCATAAACACTTCATTGTGGGCAAACCCTCCGTCTACATATAATTGTTTTACATCCTTATGCTGCAATACCAGTTCTGTAGAATGCTTTTGTTTTTTAACCAGGTGCCGGATCAGATCGTGATAGGCTTTGTCTACGGTGGCCTCGCCCAAAAACGTAAAATGTTCCGGCTCCGGCCCGGCATCCATCGTCTCCACCAGGTGCCGTTCAAAACGGATATTATGAAAATACTTCGGGTTCAAATGATAATATGCGGCAAGTTTTTTTACCTCTTCCTCATGCTCGTTGCCGGCAAAGAGCCGTGATGATTTTAACGGCGTACCGGTATAGGTAAGATAGGACAAACAATCCTGCTGCAATTCCTTTGTTGTTAACGGTGTTTTGTTAAACGGGTTCATCGATATGCTCCAGGTACCGGTAGACAACAATACAAAGGGTTCCTTTATCAGGTTCATATACGGGATAAAGGCTGCAGAACTATCGTGCAGCCCCACACCGCATTTCAGCAATTGCCCTCCCAGCTCCACGTTTATGGCTTTACCGGAAGAAAACAAGGGCGCCAGTTTACTGCGTACACCTTCATCTGTTACCCAACGATGGTAGTCGTTTTCATTAAAATTCCATAAAGCCGTATGACAGCCAATGCTGGTGATATCAGAAAACATTTTTCCATGAACCAGGAACCCGAGATACTGTGGTAAATGTAATGATGTACTGATCCCGCTAAACAGGTGCGGCAATTGTTCCTTGATGCGGTACAGCTGCAGCCCTGAATTCAGGTTGCCCAGGATGGGCGATGCGGTTTCTGTGGCAAACGCTTCCCTTCCCCCGTACCGGTAGTAAAACAGATCACTCAGATCTTCCGGAAACGGCTTTAGATAATTATACAGAGGCGCCACCGGTGCGCCTTCTGCATTTACGTGAACAAAACTGGCACCATAGGTAGAAAAGTTAACGGCCTTTACCTGTACCCGCGGGTCTGCCAGTTTAGCGGCCAGTTTATCCTTTACCCATTTGCCAATCAAAGCGATATCATCACAGGGAAACCCATCATCATCTCTTGTTTCATAAAAGTGCTGCACTTCTTCTTCAACAATTTCATAGTCTTCATTAAAAAAGAAAAATTTTTTATTCGTTTTGCCGATATCAAAAACTGCTATTCCCGGAATCGCGCTCATTTGTATGTTGGACGTTAGATATTAGACGTTAGATGCTAGACGCTGGATATTAGATGCTGGATATTAGATGCTGGATACCAGATGCTGGATACCAGATGTCAGATTCGAGATTTGAGTCGTTCACAAGAAGCGCCAGAGTGGTATCCAACCTGAAACGCCAAACATCAAACCTCAAACCCATCATCCCGGTTACAACCCCGTTGCCACTGCATTTTCGCCCCGCTCTTTTACGAGTTGATCCCGCACTTTCAACTGACGGAAGAGCGCGATAGGGTCCAGCGCCGCGCCGGCTCTTAGCCGCGCTTCAGCCAGGATGGGCCGCACATCCGTACGATAAGCCGCCTGCAGGATCTCCTGCGCCAGGGACACATCGTTTGATTCCCGCGCCGCTTCTAATTGTGCAGGATCTACCAGCAGCGCCTGGGTATAAGCGATCTTGATGGCTTCCACACTTTGCAGCAGGTCTTCCAGCGGATCTTTTACATTGTGGCTGGCGTCAATCATCCATCCCAGGTCCTTTGTATGATCCATTCCCCGGGCATCCATTCCATCTACCAGCTCCCTGAAAATAAGGAATAACTGGTAGGGTTTAATACTTCCCACGGTAAGATCATCATCACCATACTTGCTATCGTTGAAATGAAACCCGCCGAGTTTTTTCTCATTCAGCAGCAGCGACACGATCTGCTCAATATTGGCGTTGGGCAGGTGATGACCCAGGTCTACCAGGGTGTAGGCTTTGGTACCCAATTTGCTGGCAAAGAGGAACGACTGTCCCCAATCACCTACGGTTGTTGAATAAAAATTAGGCTCAAAAGCTTTGTATTCTACAAATACTTTCCAGCTTTCGGGTAATGCATTATAAATTTCTCCAAGGCTTTCCAACGTATTGTTAAAGGCTTTGCGGAAATTTAATTGCCCCGGAAAACAGGAACCATCCGCCAGCCATACAGTCAGTGATTCCGACCCCAGTTCCTCTCCATATTTGATTACTTCAATATTATGATCAATGGCCTGTTGACGCACGGCTTTATCCACATGCTGCAGGGAGCCGTATTTATAACTATGCGCCTGCCCCGGCTGATCCTGGAAGGTATTGGAGTTCATGGCATCAAATTTCAGGTCCAGCTGAGCTGCCAGTTTTTTTAATGCCGCTGCGTCCTTAGGAATATCCCAGGGAATGTGCAGGGAAATGGCGCCGCTGGACCGGTTAAACTGGTGCAGCAAACCTACATCTTCCAGCTTTTGTTCCAGCGTAGACGGCTCCCCCCTTCCGCCAAACCGGCCAAAGCGGGTGCCTCCGTTTCCAAGCGCCCATGAGGGAATGGCCACCTGAAAATCTGTAAGTTTTTTCAATATCGTATCTATCCCCGCTACATTCCCGGAGATGAATTCAAAATTTCGTTGATGTTGTTTCAGCAATGCATCATTATGCTGCTCTATCTGATTTTTTGTTAATAGCATAAAAAATACTTTTGATCTTAAAAAACGAGTTGACCGATTAGAAAATCATCAACTCTTGTATTGCTTGTTATATGAAGACGTTATTATCGTACAAATGCCGCGGCTACCCCGCCATCCACATTCAACACGTTGCCGGTAGATTTATTAAGCAGCCCGCTTACAAATACGAAACAGGCATTGGCTATATCTTCCGGAAGGATCACCTCATTCATCAGGGTACGTTTTGCATAGTAGGCCGGCAGTTCTTCCACCGTAATGCCATACGCTTTGGCACGCCCTTCGGCCCAGCCTCCGGCCCATATATTGGAATTGGCGATTACTGCATCCGGATTTACTGAATTTACCCGTATTTTATCGCCCCCCAGTTCCGCAGCCAGCAGCCTCGAAAGGTGTGCCTGTGCAGCCTTGGCAGAACCATAACCGGCATTATTGGGCCCTGAGACCATCGAATTTTTTGAAACAATATTGATGATATCGCCACCAATTTCCTGCTTACGCATAACGGCAACGCCCTGTTTGGAAACCATAAACTGACCTTTCACCAATATATCATACAAACGGTCCCACTCTTCAATGGTATGATCAGTGATGGATTTTGAAATACTGATGCCGGCATTGTTTACCACGATATCCAACCCGCCAAAGGCCAGTACAGCTGCATCTACCGCTGCACTTATCGAATCATTATTAGTGACATCCAGGACCACAGCAGCGGCGGCATCTTTGCCAAAATCTTTCCGGAATGCTGCGGTAGTTTCATTTACACGCTCTTCATTGATATCATTGATTACCACACAGGCGCCTTCCTGGGCAAATTTGCGGGCTATCGCCTTGCCGATTCCGCCTCCGCTGCCGGTGATCAGCGCGATCCGGCCGCTAAGTGGTTTGGGCTTAGGCATGCGCTGTAATTTTGCTTCCTCCAGCAACCAGTACTCAATATTAAACGCTTCCTGCCGGGGCAGCGATGTATATTCGGAAATGGCTTCGGCCCCGCGCATGACGTTAATGGCATTGGTATAAAACTCCGCAGCCACCCTTGCCGTTTGTTTATCTTTTGAGAAGGTGAACATGCCCACGCCCGGGTAAATGATCACAACCGGGTTGGGATCCCGCATGGCCGGACTATTGGTATGCTTGCAGGTGTTGTAGTAATCGGCATACATTTCCCGGTAGGCCGCAAACAATGGCGCTATCTTTTCTTTAATGGCAGCTACATTACCCAGGTCCTCTGCAGGTTCCAGGTTTAATACCAATGGGCTGATTTTTGTACGCAGAAAATGATCGGGGCAGGAAGTACCCAGCGGCGCCAGCCGGTCCAGATCATTGGAATTGATAAACTGCAGCACGCGCTCATCATCGGTAAAATGCCCCACCATCTTTGTATAGGAAGAACAGAAACCGCGTAAAACAGGCGCCAGGGCCGCCGCTTTATTTATGCGCTCCGCAGCCGGCAATGCGGCTAATTTTTCTCCGCCAAAAACAGGCTTTTCCCCTGCCTGCTGTTCGATATAATCCGCACACTTCTCAATCACCTCCAGGGTATTCACATAGCTTTCATAGGCCGTATTGCCCCAGGTAAACAAGCCGTGAGACCCTAACATAATGCCGCGGATCCCGGGGTTGTCATCCAGGCATTGTTTTAATTGCAGTCCCAGGTCAAAACCAGGTTTTTGCCAGGGCACCCAGCCGATGGTGCCGCCAAATAATTCTTCAGTAATCCTTTTGCCATCCCTGGCCGCTGCAATAGCGATAGCAGCATCCGGATGCAGGTGATCGATATGCCTGAAGGGCAGGAAACCGTGCAGCGGAGTATCGATAGAAGGTGCTTTAGATGCCAGGTCATAAATACAATGATTAAACAATTCCACCATTTCATCCTCATGCTCAATGCCCCTGTAAATTGCTTTCAGGCTCCGCAGGCGATCTACATACAAAGCCGCCAGGCCACTTTTTTTCAACGTACCAAGATCGCCGCCACTGCCTTTTACATACATGATCTCTTTGTCGTCATTGGTAAGCGGATCCTTTGCCGTTACCTTGCAGGAAGTGTTGCCACCACCGTAGTTGGTCAGGCGAAGATCTGCCCCCAACAAATTGGAGCGGTAAATCAGCAGCGCTACTTCATCGCCCGCCATTGCAGCAGCGGCAGCTTCATCCCATAAATAACTTACGTGTTTAAACATTTTCGTTTCTGCACTCATATACTAAATTCTTTTTTTATACTATTTTAATGAGTTTCCGTATCCAACCAGCAGCACGGATACCAGGATAATGATAATCCCCAACACTACGGTGGTAAAGGTTTTCCGGCTCACGCCCTTCCATTCTTTCAGAATCAGCCCCCATACATTGGCAATTAAAATAATAAACGCCATGTGCAGGATCCAGGAGCTGGGTCCATTGCCCAGTTTACTTTCTCCCATGCCGTAGAAGAAGAACTGCAGGAACCAGGTAGTACCCGCCAATGCGCAAAAGATAATATTTGAAAGTAAGGGCGTTTTGCGATTGGTATAATCTCCAAAACTTTTATTGCGTGCGTTTAATACCAGGCACCAGATGAGGTTGGTGGTTAGCCCTCCCCATAAGATGACCACGTAGGATACATTATTCTGATAAAGAAACTCTCCCTGCCCGGGGTGTGCAGCCTTCCATAATTCATTGGCAACATCCGCCATCGGCTTGCCGGCTTCAATACCGAAATTAAAGCAAGCGCTCAGTACACCCGAAACGATGGCCACCACCAACCCGAGGCCAAATTTGTATTCATCTTTCCCCGACAGATGATCATGCTCCTGGCCTGCCAGCTCCTTTTCCTTTCGCATACCGGCCTTACCAGAAATAATGATACCAATGATGCATACAAGCAAGCCCAGCATCACTACCTTACCCCAGCTGCTGCCGAACAACAATCCAATGGTATCCTTTCCATCAGCAGGATTTAGCTGGTAGTAGATAGCGGGGATCAGGGCTCCAAAAACCATACACAGCCCCAGGATAATGCTGCTCCCCAGCGATACGCCCAGGTAGCGGACACCCAGCCCATAGGTAAGTCCTCCGATTCCCCAAAGCAACCCGAAAAGATAGGCATACCCAATGGTAGCCCCACCCGCTGTGCTGATGATTTCGGAAAAATTGGGGATCGTTAACCAGGCAGCCAGCGGAGGTACAATTAACCATGAAAATATCCCGCCCACCAGCCAATACGATTCCCAGGACCACCCCTTTACTTTCTTATAAGGAATGTAAAAACTACCGGAGGCAAATCCCCCGATAAAATGAAATATAACTCCCAATAATGCGTTCATGAATTTCTTTTAAGCAATCATTAAAACTCAAAAATATCCGGTTTAAAACATATCACCGTCATGTACTGTCATGGTTTCTCCTGCGTTTTAACAAAATCTTAAACCCGGCAACGATTGCATTAAAAATAAACCATTGAACGCCCTAAATAAAAAAACCGGGAAGGCGGAAAGTCATTGTTTATCTGACTACCCTGCCCTACCGGCCAAACCCTGTTTTGCTGATCTTCCTAAAACTTATACCCGATCGACAGTCCAAAGTTGTTGTTCTTTAAAACCTCCTCCGGTTTTTTGCCATCCGATTTTGGCTCCAGGTTTGTTAATCCCAGCTGCCCGTTTAGCTGAACCGAAAAGCGATTCATGAACTCATACCCAAAGAGTAAATTTGCACCCACATCGGCCCGCTTACCAAAGCTCATTTTATCGGCATCACTGCTAAAATCATTATAATCGTTGGCAAACTCAAGCTTCCCGGTTTCTGTACCGTAAGCATCTGTTACCCTTTTAAAGTTTCCGCCCAATGCATAGGAAAAATACGGACCGGCTCCAATGAGCAGGTTACCGTTTCCGGCTGCAGGCTTAAAAATAAAGTTTACGGGTACTTCCAGATTATAGGTGTTTAGCCTGGTGTAGTCTCCTGCTGCGGCGGGTGCATAATCATTTGCATTAAAATACTCGTGTGCATTTTTTTCCAGCTTTGCACCCTTCATGCTGAACAGGGCGCCGGGCTGTACGTAAAATTCATCGGCAACCGGAATATCAAATGTAAGGCCGGCGTTAAATCCCGGGGTTAATTTAGCGCCGTCAACGGTTTTTCCGTCTGCATCTTTTATCGTAAGATTTGAAAGATTAACGCCGGCGCGCACTCCTACAGCTACCTGTGCACTAACGGTACCGGCAACCATAACCGCAGCCGCTACCAGGAGGGATTTCAGAACAAGTTTACTTTGCTTCATAACTTAAGATTTTGTTGTTGGTCAAGACACTATATCTTAAGCAATAGCTGCGCCAATCTGGCGAATCACCTGCATTTTAAACATTCATTGACAGTTGAGGGCAGGTAGCGTAAATATTTTCTTAAAATTATGAGGGTCTATTGCATGCAATCTCAAAAGATTTCGCAAGTGCGTCAGGTTAACATGCAAACTGTACCCGCCGCATAGCGGCAGATGAATATTGTAAGAGGGGGGTAACCCGTCTCGCCATCCAGACGAAGGGTTGAGAGCCGTTAGCCCGAAATATCTGCCGTGCCTATGGCACTCACATCTGCCTTTTGGCTGCCAACATCGCGCTAAAGCACTACGTTCCAAAATCTATCCGGGGCTATACCCCTCAAAGCCTTTAATAGCGCGGATTTGCCGGCATGCTTACATCCCCTTAACCTGTGACGTCAATGCAAAAGCTTTCGGCGCAAAGAAGCGGAGGCGCAACGACACGCGGGCCGTCGCCGGCGCAGTTACTCGGAGATTATCTTCATCTCTGTCATGGAGCCGGGCAACTTCTGGCCTATCACCGTTTTACCCGGAACAAACGGACGCCCATCAACCAGCAGGTCCTTTACACGTCTGCCGTTGAATGTCATATTTCCCACGGAATCAATTACCAGTTCCGGAAGCTCCCTCAATAGCTGTTTTGAGGGTACTTTACCAGTCCCAAAATGGAGGGTATCGCCCGCCCGGAGTTGTATTTCAAACACCGTCAATGAGGTCCCTGCCCCGGAGCGGGCCGATGCTGGCGGCGGCGGTGGCGGCAGCGGCTCTAATGGTCTTACACTTTTCTTTTGTTCTTCGGTCATCTTCCCATAAATCGTACGAACGCGCTGCGTCAGCTTTTTATAATCCTCCGTTCCCGCCCGCATTCTTCCCAGTTTACTTAACAATGTCTCATAGGTCTTTACTTCGCTGTCAGTGGCGCCAGTGCCTCGCAACATATCGGCCTTGTCAGCAGTCGTTGGTCGTGGCACACTGTCCGGAAGTGTTACTCCGTATTTTTTTTCAAAAACGGCTCTCTTCTCTTCACTGGAAACATCCTCAATAACAGATTTAAAGCGTTCGAACACGACAATCGCTGTTGAAACCTTTTGATCGCTGGCCTTCAGCACCAGGTTCTTTGCACCCTTTGGCAGTTTCATACTTCTCAGTTGAGAAGAGATGGTATGCCGCCCGTCAAAATATTCGAGGATCACCGGCCACTCCGAAAACTTATGCTGAGTTTCCCATGTAAATGGCGGTGGTGGCGGTGGTGGCAAACGCGATGGAACCGTATCGCCTGCCTTCGAAACTACTGCCCTATCCAGCGCCGTCGTTTGCGCATATACCCTTTCGCTAATGAAGAACACCAATATTGCAAGTAAGGGAATTACCGCTAATCCCAACAGCAGGGACCTCTTTTTGCTAAATTTTTTATTTAACATGATCAATCGTTTTTTTGTGATATAAAAAGTAAAATGGCTTGCGAGCTCCAACGGATACTGCATCATTGTACATTGCAATAAGACCCGCTGATAATGGTGCACATTACCCCATTTTTTTACTACAGCCGCATCTGCCAGGAGTTCATGGTTGATCTTTACAGATCGCTTGTATAAATAAATAACCGGGTTAAACCATGTCATTATCTGCAGCAACTCAATAAACAAAATATCCCAGCTGTGCTTTTGTTTTATATGTGCCCGTTCATGCTCTATTATTTCGGTTTTTATCTTCCCCGCTTCATACTCCTGTTTGTTTAAGAAGATCGTGTTCAGAAAACTATGAGGAGCAACCGGTTCCGGAAGTAACACCAGCCGGATCTTTTGCAGGTACGCTGCGGGGTACTGTACCTTGCGTTGATGCAGCTTTTTGATATTCCTTGAAAACCGCAGCAGCAACAGAACGGATATCATTACATAAAGAACACCCAAAATATAAAAAAGACTGCTGCCATAAACCGGGGCATCGTCCACAACAACATAAGAGGTTTCAGTAAACGACTGCAGCGGCTCAGCTCCGGTTATTGCAGGTAAAACCGGCACCGCTTCCGGAGCCTTTACCGTTATGGAGATCAACGGTACCCCAAAAGACAATACCAATGCTGCCAGCAGATAGATACGGTTGAACACCAGCATTCTTTCTCTTTGAAAAAGCAGGGCGTACAGCGCGTAAAAAGCACTGCTGCATACAATCATTTTTAAAAGATAGAGGATCATTTTTTCTTTTTTTGACCGGGTAACGACTGTATCTGCTGATCTACAATTTTTTTCAGTTCCTCCAGTTGCTCCTTGCTCAACCGGGCCTCTTTGGTAAAAAAGGAAGCAAATTGCAGGACAGAGTCGTCAAAATAATTTTTGATCATACTGTTTACATGCTTCGAAAAATAGTCCGCCTTTTTGATCAACGGGTAGTATTCCCTCGAATTACCATACTGGGTGTAGCTGATTACGCCTTTATCCGTCATGCGTTTCAAAAGCGTAGCCACCGTAGTACTTGCCGGCCTGGGATCAGGAAAGGCATCGATCAGGTCTTTCATAAAGGCCTTCTCCGCCTTCCAGATATATTCCATCAGCTGTTCTTCCGATTTTGATAATTTTATCATTCTACAAATATAGATTTGTTTCTACAAATGTAGAATAAAAATTAAAACAAAAAAATTTTCTTTTATTTCTGCCACAGAAACGCTGAAACGCCGATATCGTTTACCCTGCCGATGCGTTTACGGCGCCCCCATTAGCCCAAACGCTTCTGCAACGCAGTGCTTCTATGGCAACACAGACAGGAGTGCACAAAAAAGCCCCCGCGCTGCGGAGGCTTTATCAAATCATTTTATCCTCTTGATTACTCAGGCATTTTCCGTTACATCCATCCCCTCAGGCACCGGCTCTTTCCAGTTCAGTTGCAGCAGTTCGCAGGTTTCTGTCCGTACCTGGTAGCGCAGCGCATCATTCTCTTCCAGGTTTTGCCCTAAAGAAGGGATCATTGCTTTTAATTTTTGGCTCCATTTGCCATTAAACCGGTCGGGGAAGCAACGTTCCAGCAATGTTAGCATAATAGATACCGAAGTAGATGCACCGGGAGAAGCGCCCAGCAATGCGCCGATGGTGCCATCTTCGCTGGTAACGATTTCTGTTCCAAACTGAAGCGATGCCCCTTTTTCTGCATCTTTATAAATAATCTGTACCCGCTGCCCCGCTTCCTCAAGCTTCCAGTCTTCTGTTTTGGCCCCGGGGTAAAATACCCGCAGCGCTTCAATACGGTCCTCAAAGGAAAGACTCAGTTGCTGCACGAGGTATTTTTCCAGCTCATAGTTCCTGAGTCCCACCCGCATCAGCGAAACAATGTTCCAGTATTTGATCGATTCAAAAAGGTCCCAGTATGAGCCTTCTTTCAGAAACTTGGTAGAGAAGGTGGCAAAAGGTCCAAACAGGATGGAAGTATCTTCTCCCATCACCCGGGTATCCAGGTGCGGCACGCTCATAGGGGGTGCGCCCACCGATGCCTGTCCGTATACTTTTGCATTATGTTTGCGTACCACTTCGGGGTTGCTGCAAACCAGCCACTGCCCGCCTACCGGAAAACCGCCATAGAGTTTGCTTTCGGGGATATCGCTGTCCTGCAGCAGATGGAGGGAGCCTCCGCCGGCGCCAATAAATACGAACCGGGAATAGTAAATTGATTTTTCGCCGGTTGACAGGTCTTTTACCTTTACTTTCCAGCGTCCATCGTCCTGGCGGATCAGGTCATATACTTCATGCAGCAGATGCAATTCCGTATTCCCTTTTTTCACCATATTATCGATAAAGATCCGGGTCAATGCTCCATAGTCTACATCCGTACCTAATCCGGTATAAGTAGTAGCAATCTTTTCCGACCCATCGCGCCCCTCAACTACCAATGGTATCCAGCTCTTAATTACTTCCGGATCTTCGGAATATTCCATCCCTTTAAATAAGTTGAATTGCTGCAGCGCCTTATAGCGTTTCCGGAGATACTTTACATCGTTTTCTCCGCGTACAAAACTCATGTGCGGCACCGTGCGGATAAAATCCTGGGGGTCATCGATCTGGCCATCCTTTATAAGGTAAGACCAAAACTGCTTGGATTGCTCAAACTGTTCCGTAATATCCAGCGCTTTGCTGGTGTCGATGGTTCCATCTTCTTTTTCAGGAGTATAATTTAACTCGCACAGGGCCGCATGCCCGGTACCCGCATTGTTCCAGGCATCGGAGCTTTCACCGGCCACCTTGCCCAGGCGCTCAAAAATATGCATCGAGTGTCCCGGTTCCAATTCATTAATAAAGGCACCGAGGGTTGCGCTCATAATCCCGGCACCAATCAATACCACATCCGTCTCTATTTCTTGTCTTTTAGCCACATTCAGCGATTTTATTCATTAAGTGTGTGCAAAATTAAAAAGAACCGGAGAAAGTATGGCTTACGAAAACGTTATACTTTTTATTTTATTTCAGGAAAAAAGCCCCGAGATACGGTTCATCTTATTTTTTCTGTTCCGATAAGGCAGCGGTTGGTTTGAAACATTTTTTTTCAGTATAGAAAAATTGTTACAGAATTGAAACAGTATCGGATGTAACAAATAAAATTGTTACACTTTTATTGTTACACGCCATCAAATCCTGTTTCTGATCCCATCTATCTAAATCATACCATAAAATGAATGAATGAAAGAAGTCTGTTGACAAACCATAAACGGGATCAGGGAAAGGAATTATTAGAAAATTCAGAGACCGGAGTTTTCAAAGCAGTGTTCTCCCGGTAAAAAATATAAGGGCTGCAACAGCAGATCCTGCTACAGCCCTTACAAACATGTTCCACTTTCCCAAAATCCGGGAGCGGGTTTAGGCTTACTCCTGTGGCTTATTGGCAAACTTCTGGAGCAGCCCGGGAAGCGCAGCAGCAATAGCACCGGTAACCGCCGGGGGCAGTCCAAATTTTGAAGTAAGGGAACCAATCAGCCCGCCTTCAAGTGCGCTGGTTACTGCGCCGCCGGAACCGATTGCATTTTTTAAGGTATCCAGAATACCTCCGCCTTCGGCCGGTGCCGCTGCAGCTGCATTGCTGACATGGCTGGCAATTTCATCATGAATAGCGGCTTCCTGCTCCGGAGTTACAGCACCGGCAATATCCGGGTGCCCCGCCAATTGGCTTTTTACTTCATTTAAGATTTCTTCAAACATGGTAGGATTTTTTTTAAATGGATCGTTAAGTTACATTGATTTCACTATACCCGAAATTAAATTATTGCAAAAATGGACAGGCGGCTCTTTTTAGCGATGAACTATCGGCCGGCAGCTCATCGCTGACACGATCATCTTTGCCGCGATGTACTAATTGATTACTTTTAATAAAAAAGCCATGATCTGGAAAAAACCAGTTGATACAGCGCAGCTGAATCACACCCCTGAATATATGGGCAGCTACCTTGGCATAAAATTTACGGAAGCCACGGATAACAGTCTTACTGCCACCATGCCGGTTACAAAGAAAGTGCACCAGCCTTACGGCATTCTTCATGGCGGCGCATCGGTTGTATTGGCCGAAACGGTTGGCTCTTATGCCAGCAGCCTGGTAGTGGACAACGACCGGTTTATGGTAGTTGGGATGGAGGTCAATGCCAATCACCTGAAACCCGTTGTCGCCGGTTTTGTACAGGCTGTTTGCAGCCCGCTGCACCTGGGAAATAAAACCCATGTATGGGATATCCGCATTTACAATGATGCGGGCGAACTGACCTGCATAAGCCGCCTGACGGTTGCCGTTATTGAAAAACGGGCACTCAGTCCCTCTTAAATTTATAGATAACGGTATTAAAATTATTGCTAACCTCGGCTTTAAACTTATTGGTGCCGGTAAAATAAAGGTTATCAAAATTTTCAGAAAGCAGCTGCTGATCTTCTGTATTGGTGGCCGAAAGCAACAGGCTGTGTTTTTGTTCCGACTGCTGCTTACCCTCGCTGTCAGTTACCGTAACGGTATATTTCTTCAGCCTCCAGGTACCGGTATATTTTGCCCCCGATTGCCGGGTATAAAGAAAGGAACCATCGGACATAAACTGAAACCGGCCTTCGGAATAAACAATTTTTCCGCTGCCAAACCCGGCTTTATTCGTATCATATAGCTCCCATTGCCCGATGATGCGCTCATCATAGGGTTTAAAAAAATCTTTGCTGCAACCTGCAACAATGACCAGAAATAATAAAGGCAGTATTCCGCTCTGCAACAATCGCGCTTGTTTTACAATAGACATTTCCAGGGATTTTGGTGTTCTAAAGTTACACTACCAACAATGTAAAAGCGATTGCCCGGCCTCTTTTAACAAAGATTTCAGTCATAAAAAAAGACCTCCGCCGGAGCGAAAGTCTTTATAATAGCGTTTAACGATCGATTAATTATTTTCCGGAGCGGGGCCTTCTTTGCGTTCCGGACGGGGAATTAACGCCTTGCGGGATAATTTGAATTTTCCGGATTTAGGATCGGTACCAATCAGTTTCACCTTCATGGAATCGCCTTCTTTTACCACACCCTCAAGGGTCTCCAGGCGTTTCCAGCTGATTTCGCTGATATGCACCAGCCCTTGTTTTCCAGGCAGGAATTCAACAAACGCTCCAAATTCCTTGATCCCTTTTACCACGGCATCATAAACCTCGCCTACCACCGGTACGGCAACAATACCCTTGATCCAGTTTTCAGCTTTTTCAACTGCGGCTTTTTCTACACCGAAGATACTGATCTCACCGCGATTGTTTACTTCTTCAATATTGATGGTAGTACCGGTTTCCCGCTGCATTTCCTGAATCACTTTACCGCCTGGCCCGATCACCGCGCCAATAAATTCCTTATCGATGAACATCTTCACCACGCGCGGCGCATGCGATTTCACTTCCTCACGTGCTCCCGGAATAGCTGTGTACATCGCTTCAAGGATATGAAGACGGCCGGCCTTGGCTTGTTCCAGCGCCTGTTTCATCACCTCCATCGGTAATCCGTCTACCTTAATATCCATCTGCACACCGCAGATACCATCGCGGGTACCGGTCACCTTAAAATCCATATCACCCAGGTGATCTTCATCACCCAAAATATCGCTTAAGATAGCAAACTTATCTTCTTTGGTAATCAACCCCATCGCGATACCCGAAACGTGTTTGGGCAGCGGTACACCAGCATCCATTAATGCCAGTGACCCGGCACAAACTGTAGCCATGGAGCTGGATCCGTTCGACTCAAGAATATCGCTTACCACGCGTACCGTGTAACCAAAATCCTCTCCATCTTTGGGCATCATTTGCTTTAGTGAGCGCATGGCCAGGTTTCCGTGTCCTACCTCGCGACGGCCGGGGCCCCGCATCATTTTTACCTCACCAGTCGAAAACGGAGGAAAATTGTAATGCAGGATAAATTTGGAATATACTGATTTGGCAGCAGATTCAATCAGCAGTTCATCTAAAGCAGTACCCAATGTTACTGTCGTAAGCGACTGTGTTTCACCGCGGGTAAACAATGCAGATCCGTGTGGAGAAGGCAATACATCTACTTCCATATCCAGCGGGCGGATTTCGGTAAGCGCCCGGCCATCCAGCCTAACACGCTCATCGAGGATCATATCCCGTACCACATCATATTGCAAATCATGATAGTAGCCCTTTGCCATTTTCTTTTGATCGCCGGTAAAAGGCGCTTCTTCCGTAGCAGCTTCCTCAAAGCTTTTCAGCAATGCTTCTTCAATAGCAGCAAACTGGTCAGTACGCTCATGCTTGCTCAGCTTTCCTTTGGAAACAGCATAAACCTTATCTTTTGCAAAACTGTATACTTTTTCGCGAAGCACTTCATCCTGAGCCGGTTTTGTATAATCACGTTTACCAGCTATGCCTTTTAAATCGCGCAGTTCTTCCTGGGCTTTGATCTGGATCCGGATTGCATCATGCGCCACTGCCAGGGCTGCCACCAGGTCGTCTTCACTACATTCTTCCGACTCGCCTTCCACCATCATCAGGTTCTTTTCAGTAGCCGCGATGATGAAGTCCATATCAGACTGCTCCATTTCGGAGCGGGTTGGGTTGATTTTAAAGGCGCCATTTACACGGCCCACACGCACTTCGCTGATGATCTCCTTAATAGGCACATCCGAAACCGCCAGTGCTGCGGAAGCAGCCAGGCAAGCCAATGCATCCGGCATAATTTCCGGGTCGCTGCTCACCAATGTGATCAGTACCTGCACATCGCAGAGGTAATCATCAGGAAATAACGGACGCAGGGCCCGGTCGATCAGGCGCGAAACCAGTACTTCGTAATCATTCAGGCGGCCTTCTCTTTTAAAGAAGGAACCCGGGATACGCCCCGCTGAAGCAAATTTTTCCTGGTAATCTACTGTTAACGGGAAAAAACTCTGGCCCTCTTTGGGCTCTTTATTAGCTACTACCGTAGCCAGGATGATGCATTTGCCCATGGTTACCGTTACGGAACCATCGGCCTGGCGGGCAAGGCGACCGGTTTCAATGGTCACTTCCCTTCCATCTCCTATATCAAATACCTTTCTTATAGGCTGTTGTAACATAAAATAAATTTGAAATTATTATTAATTATGGATCTGGTCCTGAATGCTTACGCTGGCTCCGATTATTGTTCTTGTTCCGGCATCAGAACCCGCCGCAGTTCTGGTACAGAACGCCGATCCGTTATTGGTGTTCCGGCCAGGACGGTTGTGATTTCTTTCTGGCAAATGCTATTTTCTGAAAGCGCCCCGGCGATAAAAAGTTATTCCCAATATCCGATGGACATTGGGAATAGATATTATAATAGCATTGATCTGCAATAATCAAAAACCGGATAAAATATTCACCAATACCCCTTCGGGATGGTGCATTTATTTTCTCAGACCCAGCTTTTCGATTAAAGCACGGTAACCAGCCAGGTTATGCTTTTGCAAATAAGACAGTAAACGTTTACGCTTACCAACCAGCTGCATCAATCCGCGGTGTGTAGAGAAATCTTTTTTGTTTTCTTTTAAGTGTGCACTGATCTGTGCAATACGCTCAGTAACCTGAGCAACCTGTCCTTCAATAGAACCGGTGTTAGTGGCTTTACCGCCAAATTCGGTAAAAATTGCTGCGTTTCTTTCTTTTGTAATTGGCATCTTTAAACTTTTAAGGGATCATCCGATTTTTTCTATTCAATATTTTGGCTGCAAAGGTAACGCATAAAAGGGAAATTGCCAATTAAATATCAGTCACCGTTTGGGAGGCGTTGCCCAACATTAAATAATTAGATATCAATCCATTACAAAAATCAAATATCCGAATAAAAACCGGAACACAAAAATAAACAAGCGGAAAGGCAGCCAGAGGGCCACACTTCCAAAACGAGACGGCTCTTTTACCTGAATGCACCAGCTGATGCAAAAACATTGCAGGTTCCCTTTATCGGGGATGCCACACACAGGATATGGTTATTACCGGAGAAACCCTGCTAATGCGCCCTGATCCTGGGATGTAACAGTCCGTACCCCGGGCGCCACCCTTAAAACGGCCGGGGATTATATGCGGATCGGTTCTTACCCGAAGGCTGACACTATTGTACTATAATGTACTATAGCTCCATACGCCTCCGGATCCGTTTGGAAATAAAAATAAACCCTGCGCTTCTTATAAAATGATAACACCTTCCCAACAGGTTTATATTTGGGTAAAGGCGGCATACAATATACATCAGGTTCTTCATGGTACGCGGACCATTAAGGATCCACTGCAGAATACCCTCTTTATTGGTCGTTTTATAAAACAACCTGCGGGGTATCTTTACCGCACCCGGGTCGGGAGCCGACACACCCAATTGCAATAATACTTTACAGGCATAGTCGAACAGGTCTTCTTTTTTTTCTTCAACGGCCAGCTGCCGGGCCTCCTGCCAGATCCATTCATTCATTTGCGGGTTCAGCACAGCTATATCAATGACCCAGTTCAGGTTATCCTTATTCCCCATATCACCTGCATGAATCAGGATCATAAACACCTCAAAGGCCAGGAAAGGTTTTTTTCCCCCGGGCAAAGCCGGACAGGGCGCCAGATTACCCCATAGCAGGTCCGTAAACCTTCGGGTACAGTTTGATCCTATCCTCCAATGAAGATCCATGTAAGTGTCATTGCTTTGATTGGTGCAGGAAATAGCGTGCGTAAAATCGGACGACAGACGGGGCACTTCTTCCAGGCACCGGATTGCTAAAATATCGGGTGTAAAGTTCAATTGCCGCAGCGCCGCAAAGGCTTCCGGAAGCTGCCGTTCCCGGATCAGCAGATCAAAATCGGCCATCGGTCTTAACTCTGCCCGCTCATAATACTGCCGGAGGGAGGCTCCTTTGATTACCACGGCTTCAATACCCGCAGCCAGGAGGGCCCTATGTACCTGTTGAAGCTGGTTACTGATATGCTGTGTACGCAGCCACCAGTACTTATAAATCACTTTAAGCCGTTTATCATGCCGGCAGCGGATCCCCTCCTGCTGATTTTTGTGCAGCAGGTAGGGCACCAACCGCAAAGAACTAAAATCCAGCTCCATGATCTGCACGGCATCCTCCCAGGCGCGTACATACCCTTCCCGCGCGGTCTTATCCCCCGCCAGGCATGCACGTACCAGTAATGTTTGTGCCACACTCAGATTGTCAACGGGATCAGAAAGAACGGATTTCATCGGCAATGGATTCAAAACCTGGTTGATGACTAATGATAATAATGATCCTATCTTTTTTTAGATGAGCGATCTCCTGCCTCAGTACCCGGATCGCAGATTCATCCAGATGATTGAGCGGTTCATCAAGGATCAGCACCTCATGCGAACGCAGCAGTTCACGGATCAGCGCGATGCGTTTTGCCTCCCCGCCGGACAACCCCTCGCCCCGTTCACCTACATGACGGCTGTTGGGATCACTGCCCGAAGGCAGCAGGCCATACAGCCAGGAGCTGCCCAGGCCGGCCCAGGCCCGTTCGGGTTCCTCATGACCAAAAACCGTATTCTCTTTAATGCTGCCCATAAATATCGGGGCATCCTGATCTAAAAAACCAAACCGGGAACGCAATGTTTTCAATACCTCCCAGCCGGCCGGCTCCCCATTCAAAAACAGGCTACCCTCCTGGGGCTCCAGCAATCCCAGGAGCATGTGTGCCGCGGTGGATTTTCCGCTGCCATTGCGTCCCTGCCACAGGTAGATCTTACCCCGCACCAGGTCCAGATCGAGATCCTGTATTCCTGCGCCACCGTTGTACAGATAGCCTACACCTTTAAAGGACAGTTGTCCGATGGCCCCGGGAGGAACCGGTTCCGGATCCGGAACCGGTTCCTCCACAAGATCGAAAAAGCCAGACAGGGTAACCGCCGCATCCTGCCCCTCCATCAGTGCGCTTACCGCTCCGGGAACCTGCATCAGATTACTTTGCACAACGCTTACGAGCAACAGTACAATGAGCAGTTCACTAAACTGAACATATCCCTGTTGCAGCCAGAATATGCCCACCAGGAAGATCAGCACTCTTACCAGGTTGCCCGCCGCCTGATTCGCAATACGCCACCGCGATTGCTGGCGGAGCTTTTCAGAATTGGACTCAAGGAACTGATCGGTTTCCTCCCGGTTCTGGTTTGCAGACCGGGCATACCCCCTGCCCATTTTTATAAGATCGAACTGATCCACGCTCTTGGCCACCCAATGATGTTGGCGGCGCCAGGCGGCATGAAACTGCTGAATACAGGGACGCTGTTTTCGCATAGAATAAAGATGCAGCCCCCCCAGTACCGCCAGTGCACCCAGGCATAACAGGAACAAGGGAAAGCTGATCAGCGCAATCACCACAATAAGGGCAACCGCAACAATACCGTTAATGGCAAGTACTTCCAGTACTGCACCCATGGCGCCACGCAGGCGCCAGGCTTCCACCATCATCATATCAAAATAGTATACCCGGCTTTGCTGGTGAAAGGTAAGCCAGTTGAGCGCATGCATTTTTTTCCAGATGCGCTCCGTAAGCTCCAGTGAAAAGGTCTTGAGCAGCTCAATATTGATGGCGGATTGCCGGTAGGAGGCAACACCACTCCCTATAAATAATAAGAGCACGGCAAGCACTCCCGGCACCAGTTCGGTAACATGCGGTAATGTACTATCCTTAAGATACCGGTACAGGAAATAAGGCCATATTGTTGCAGCTATTATGCGGAATATCCCGTAAGCAAGCGTTGACAGCAATTGCTTTTTGGGAATCATCCGGAGAAAGCCGGTCCACTTCAAATATCTATTGATCCGATCCGCGGGCATCTGTTTGAGGTTTTCTCTTTTCATCTAAATGCGCTTTTATCAATCCCAGGAATGCTGATTTATCCACACCAAGGGTCGTGTTATGATCGTGTACCCTGCGGTAGGCCAGCACCTCCTCCAGCATGATCTGCTCCAGGCCGGCCCTTATGATCCGGCTAAACCATTCCACAAAATCACCGATCCGGACCTGCTGGTCAAAACCGCCATAGGTTTCAAAGAGTTTTCTTTTTCCTAAAAAGGCGATCTTTGAATATCCCTTTAGTGGTCCTGAACGGGCCTGCTGAGTGCCTGCCCGTTCCTTTGCGAGACTTTCAAATTCGCGGATCAGGCAAAAACAGACTTCAGCCGTGCCGGTGCGTAATGCCTTCATTTGCTTTTCCAGCTTCTCCGCCTCCCATAGGTCATCGGCATCCAGAAAGGCAATAAAGGGCGCCGAACCATATTCTATGGCCGCATTAAGTGTAGCAGATACGCCCCGGTGCGGGTATTTTAATAACTCAATACGATGATCATCCAACATCAGGGATTCAACAATGGCCGTGGTCTGATCTTCGGAGCCGTCATCGGCAACAATGATCCGGAGCTCCTTCCAGGTTTGAGCCTGTACCGATGCAATGGCCTCGCCAATAAATTGCCGGCCGTTGTATACGGCAATAATAACGTCGATCAGCGGGGCGCTCATTGATTTTTGATTTGCCGGTGAAGTAAACCCAGTATCTCCCTGCGCATTACGGCTTTGTTAAGGCTGGCATTGGCACCGTGATACCATTTCCGGAGCAGCAGGCGATCTACATTCTTTTCCGCGAACCCCGCTTTCCGGAGCCGGCGGATCAGATCAAAATCACTGCTCACATCCAGCGATTCATCAAAATTATGCACC
Source organism: Niabella hirudinis (assembly GCF_051201075.1). Lineage (NCBI taxonomy): Bacteria > Pseudomonadati > Bacteroidota > Chitinophagia > Chitinophagales > Chitinophagaceae > Niabella > Niabella hirudinis. The sequence goes on along the minus strand of NZ_JBPEHJ010000009.1, from coordinate 203,660 downwards.
TGCAGCAATGCCTGTTTACGGATCAGCAGCGCGCTGGGCACCAGCCCCCGGTGCTCCTCAAGGAGCTTTTCACTAAAGTTGGCAGGAAGTACAATATCATCTGCACAAACAAAATACTGGTTGCAGGTAACAAATGCGCAATACGGATCCTGCTGAAGCACCTCCCATTGCTGGCGCAGCTTATCCGGCATCCATTCATCATCCTGATCCAGAAAAGCGATGATCTCCCCGCCGGCATGATTGATCCCTTTGTTGCGGGCAGCGGCCACACCTGCATTCGGCTGCTGTATGATCCGGGCCCGGGGAAAACGCCCGCGGATAAATTCGGCACCTCCATCGGTTGATCCGTCATCAACCACCAATAGTTCCCAATGGGTATAGCTTTGGTCAAGCACACTCCCGATCGATTTTGTTACCAGATCTTTGCCGTTGTACAGGGGAAGGACAATACTGATCAACGGATCTTCCTTCCGGATCCGGTAATCTTTGAGCTGTGGTATGTGACTCATTTTTGTATTATTTTTTCTGCGCTGTGCCGCTTTATGCAACACCTTTAAAAGCTGCAATTCCTTAATACTTTTATGCACCGACATATTACCGCCATGTACATGATATAAAAGCGTGGTAGCTTCCAGAAGAATGATCTTAACCTGCTGTTCTTTTAAACGGAGCCACCAGTCTATATCTTCGCTGTAACGGAGGCTTTCGTCAAAAAAGAACGATTGTTCAAAAATACGCTTCCGCACAAGCAGGGCCCCCAGGTGCACATGGCTCAGCCGGTTTTCATCGTCTTCATATTTTATATGAAGATCGGGGGTACCATTCCGGAGCAGGTACTTTATTTTCCCGCCCGCCACGTCCACTTGCGGATCCTCCAGTACAGGCAGCAGGAGACTGAGCTTGTTCAATGGCCATTCATCATCAGCATCCAGGAAACTGATCAGTTCTCCCAGGGCGGCCCTGATACCGGTATTACGGGCGGCCGCCGGGCCCTTTTGCACGGCATGAGAAATAAGCCGTACCTGTGGATACCGCTCCTGAAGCTCCTGTAAAAACGGCCGGGCAACGGGCCCCGATGCGTCATTGACTACGATAATATCCAGCTGGCACCCGCTATTGCGGACAAGATCCTGTTGCAGGAGGCTTTGTACAGCCCTGAAGAGCTCGGGACCGTTATTGTACGTGGGTATAATAACGCTGATCTCAGGATAATGCATCTGAATATAATTGATCAAATGATTGTTCAAACCGTTTAGGATCGGTTCCCAAATTCCAACGGAACCCGGGCAATACCGCGCTAACCTGCATCAGCTTCTGATAAGCCGCCTCACGGTGGTGCGGCAAATGATGCAAGGTGGTGGGCGCCATAGCCAGCAATGTTTGGCTGGGTTTTACAGGTTCAAGACACGAATGTTCCTGGTGCATGACCCTGGGCAGCAGCACGGCGCTCAGGGTTGCAAGGTTTATAAACGAACCGGCCCACAGCTCCCTGACATAAAAAATGGCTTTTTGCTGCTCCAGCAATTCTTTGTTGACCACATGGGGCATCCAGTCCGGAAAGCGCTTCCTGAGGTTCTCCGGTTCCACTTTAGCCGTTTGATAGAGGGTATATACTTTTGGATCGCTCCCTAATTCGATCCATACATAATCATCGCCCAGATATTGATAACCGCAGCGCAGCAGTGTAAGACAGGAGGTAGATTTTCCGGATCCGCTGGGCCCCGTGATCAGCACCCCTTTGCCTCCTTTGGCAATAGCGCCGGCATGTATCAGCTGCGCCGGCAGATCCCGTGTCCAGAAATGAAAAATGACCCGGAAAGGAAAGCTGGCCTCCCACCAGGGAAGATCCTCCGGCGTTTGTACCCAATAAATTCCGGTACGGCTTTGTCTCGAATAGAGAAAGAGCTGCCGTTGCCAGGGTTGAAAAAAGAGCTGCACCTCTTCCTGATCCAGTGTGGTATTGAATCCCTGGGCATTAAACCCTGACCATGGCGGTGCCGTTATCTTACCGGGCAGATCCGCGTCCACGGCATACCAGATCGTTAGTTCGGCAGCCGCATCCCCGGCATCAACGATCAGATGCGCCAATGCCGGGATCAGCCTGCTTTGTAAAATATCAGATGGGGTATTCAGCCGCACAGTTCTGCCAGCCAGCAATAAACAGTCGGTATAGTAGGCCGGCAATGCTGTAAACAGGGAAAGAATACGTGAAAAATAATCATTAAGCGTCAAAACAATTGCATTTTTAGGAATCCTTCTGTACCACCCAACCTTCCTCATCCACATCGTGAATCGGGTCTAACATCAGAAGGTCCTGCATATCCGCATACTTATTAAACTTCGGCGCCTGATAGTCAGCCGGAGCATCCGTCAGTGGCCTGGCAGCAATACCGGTACCATCCACTTTCCGGATCACATCTTCCTCCAGCAACTGACGGAAAACAGGCATCAGCTCCGCTTCAATCGCAGTTGCATGTTGCGGCATGGCGTCACAAAGAAAACGGACCGGCTCTGTTTCGTCCTCAAACGGAAGCGCTTTAAGCAGGAAAACAGCGAGGCCCTGTACACTATAGTAAAGTCCTGTATCTAAATTGGCTATAATATATTCTCCATCAAATATATCCGCAGCAAGGCGTGAGTTTAGTGTGAACATACAGCAAGAGGTCTGATTTTTTGCCCAAAGTAGTAATAAAAAACGGAATAACGGGTATTGATCCATCGCAATTCGTCCCTGCCCGCCGTTTTTAGCGATCTTATGAAAGGGCTCCCTCTGATTCATCCTGCCTATTCGGATATAATTTCTTTAATTTCGCCGGCATGGAGTTTTCTCAGGACACAAAGAATATTTTAGGCTTGCAGCTCCCGACTGACCCCCGTTGGGTAAACCTGGCCGAGATTTCGCTGGAGGCGATCCTCACCGACCATGCCTACTGTGAGCAAAAAGCGGCCACCAGTTGCATTTCGCTCATCCAGCGTTATAGCGATAAGGAACAGCTCGTAAAAGCATTGGCGCCTATTGTTACCGAGGAATGGGGACACTTCCGGCTGGTATTGCAGGAGCTGGAAAAAAGAGGTCTGAAACTGGGTCGCCAGCGAAAAGATGAATATGTAAATGCCCTGTTACAGTTCCAGTTAAAAGGCGGAAGCCCCGAAGAATTTTTCCTGGACAAGCTATTGACCATGGCTATGATTGAAGCGCGCAGCTGTGAGCGTTTTAAACGACTGAGCGAAGGTTTGAACGATGCTTATATGAGCAAATTTTACCGGCGTTTTATGGAAAGCGAGGCCGGGCATTATACGCTCTTTATTGAACTGGCAGAAACATACCTGCCCAAAGAAAAGGTCCGGAAACGCTGGACTGAGTGGCTGGCGCATGAGGCGGTAATCATGCAGGAAATGGAACTGCGCGGAGACCGCATTCATTAGGCCCAGGCATTACAGGGGGATGCGCATGTGATGATGCGGCACACTTACTTCCAAAAATGGCTCGCCATAGATCTCAAATCCGCTCTTCAGATAAAAAGGAATCGCGGTGTCCCGTGCATGGCAAATGATCTCCTGCAGGCGCTGCGTCTTTGCAAACGTCAGCAATGCCTCAACCAGCATCCGGCCGATGCCCCGCGATTGGTTTCCTGTTTCAACAGCCATCTGCTTTAGCTGCGCCCCTCTATCTGCCAGCGGCACCAGGATCACGCACCCAACCACCGCATCCTTTTCCACTGCTACAAAATGCCAGGCTTTGTGGTCGTCCATCTCCCAGCCATGATCCGGCAAACCAATCGGACGCAGCAGGATACGGTTCCGCAGGTCCTGTTCCTGTTTATAAAAAGGATGGCTCATTTCTATTTGTTCAACTGCGATCATCTTTATTCATTTAATACCCTCAATGCACCTGAGATTGCAAACATAACGGAGACTCCGGATTATTTTTATTTAAAATACCGGCAATAAGCGCATTTTGCGCGGATCCTACCGTTTCTTTTCCTCCTCCCCCGCATGAATAGCGTCCAGCGACCAGGGCCCGTTACTGGCAACCAAAAAATAAACCAGCAGCAGCAACACCACAATTGTTAATAGCAGGTTGGAAAAAGGATGCAGCGCATTGCCCGCTCCGGCAAAGAATACAGCCCCCAGCAGGATGGGCAGCTGCATCAGGCAGGCCGCCCTTGTCAGCAATCCCAATGTGAGCAATACCCCTCCCAGGATATGTGCCCCCACAATATAATGCCCAACCATGATCGTCAGGAAGGCGCTGAATGACATCCATTCCGGCATAAGGTCCATCAGCACATTGTAGTTATTAACAAACTGAACCCCTTTGGCAACCAGGAAAACGCCCAATGCGATGCGGACGATATCCATCCAGGCAGGGTGATGTCTTTCACCCCAGAACTCAATACGTTGAATCAGTGTCATCTTTTTGTATTTTAAGGTGAATGAATAAACTAAAGAACCTCTGCAAAGTTACAAATCCGATAAAGGGAAATCCAAAATTTAATTTTCAACGGGCGCAAATCCGAACGGGTTTCAGGTCCTGTTTGCCGGTTGCATGATTAGATGCCGCAACCACCTGATATACCGATGATACCGGGTAGTGATCAGATGTGTGGCCGGATGGATAGTCCGGAACCACAGCCGCCACATCGGTCCTGACCCTTACGGACCCTCTTCTATACCAATCCATCATTTTCCCCGAGACGATCTGCTGGTCAATCACGGAATTGGGAAAGTTAATAGTCGACTGGTATCCCGGAACATTTAAGGATAAGGTAACCGGACTATAGCGGGCCGGTTCTGCGATAAAATTTTTATAGGGCGATGCCGAATCCGGAACGATGCTGCCATTAAGATGATCGTTAAAGTCGCCCAATATCATGCAGTGCTGTCCCCCAAAATAGGCGTCCAGGCTGTCTTTCAGCTCACGGGCGCCATCCCTGCGTTGCTCATAAGCCTCTTTTCCGCTACCTGCCTTTGCATGAAGGAGGATAAAATGCACGGTATTTCTTTGGCCGTTCACCACCACATCGGCAGTAAACAGGAATGGGAAACGCCCGGAAGCAAAGTGCACGGCAGCCGTTGCGCTTGTGCTCATAAACGGCCTTGCACGGGCATTCCTGAAAATATTCCGGTTATATACCAGGGCCAGTTTCTGCTCAATTCTTGGATAAGGGCTGATCACAAACCGGAATTCATCGCCCAGATAATGCCGGACCATGCTTCCAAAACGCGCCGTATCCACCACTTCGCAGATCCCGTACAAGTCTGCGCCCAGGTAACGGAGGACGGCCCCGGCATTTGCTTCCTGCACATCAGGAGCACTACCCGATCGGCCGGAACCGAACCATTCGATGTTCCAGTTTACAATAACAAGCTCCTTGTTATAATTTTTTAAAAGCATGGAATCTTCAGCCGGGAGCGAAGGCTGAAATCTGTCTTTTGCGCAGGACCAACAGGTAGCCAGCAACAATAGCGCGGGTGCCAGGTGTTTCATAGATTATTTTTTTCTACCCCAAATTTAACAAATCCGGGTTATTCTTTTACGCCTCAGGATATTTTTTTATCAACCTTCAAACCCCGGCCCTTTATGTCCTTGCCCCAAACAACAGGCTCCCCACCCGGATCATGGTGCTGCCGTATTCCAGCGCCAGTTCATAATCGCCGCTCATGCCCATGGATAATGTTTCAAGTTTCAGGTTTGGGGTTTCAGATTTTGCGTTCCTTTCAAAAATTGTCTTCATTGCCGTGAACTCCTGCTTCAGCTTATTGGCATCCTCCGTAAAACTTGCCATGGCCATCACTCCCTTTACCTGAATATTGGGCAACACCAGTGCTCCGGAACCGATCCTGTCGATCAGTGCCGTAACCTCCGCCCCATCAAAACCAAACTTTGTTTCTTCCTGCGCTATATGCACCTGTAGCAGGCAGTCGATAACACGGTCGTTCTTGCCTGCCTGTTTATCAATTTCAATCAGCAGCTTTTCACTATCCACTCCCTGGATCAGATGCACAAAGGGCGCCATGTATTTTACCTTGTTGGATTGCAGGTGGCCGATAAAATGCCAGCGGATATCTGGCGGAAGCTGTGCTTGTTTTTCCACCAGCTCCTGCACATAATTTTCGCCAAAATCCCGTTGTCCGAGATCATACAGGGCTTTTATATCACTTACCGGTTTTAGCTTGGAAACGGCTACCAATGTTGCCCCTGCTGCTTTTGTCTTTGCCAGAATGGCTTTATAATGCTGTTCATTTACCGACATGGGGTAAAAATACAGATTCTATTTTTAAAGAGGTTCTCAGAGGTTGTCTAAAAACGGGTTTTAACCTGTTTATCAAGCCAGCCAAAGAACAATGCTCGGAGCATGATAATGACAGGCCGTACCTACGACACCCAGGGGACCACAGCGCCCTTTAAAGCCGCGCTAAAGCACGGCTTTAAAGATAACAACGCGCCAATAGCGCTTATAAGGACTATCCAAATGCCATTTTCTAAAAATATAGTAACAATTATCTCCCGCTCCCGATAGCCGCATACGCATCAAGCTAAGAACAGGTCTATTTCCACAAAATGCAGTGCGGGTAAGCCTTTCAGACCAAAAAAATCGTATCATTTAATGGTAAACAGGCGCAGCGCGCCGTTGACCCTTATAACGATGAACCTCCAAAACCTCCCGTAGCCGCAGCGCGGCGGTAATTTCCTGTGCACAGCTTGTACAAACCGCAATGATTACCGGTGCACTGCACCTTTATACCCGTATGGTCGTTTACTAAAAGGATCAACGCTGCGCTGCAGCTCCCGGGGGCAAAAATTAACCTGACTCAGATGGATAGTCGGGACGCAGATGTGCGCAGAAGCACATTTTTGAATCTGCGTTTTTCGGTCCCGATTCGAATCGGATAAAATCAAGTGAAATGACGGTTATGATGCCGGGGAGAGCGACACCAAAAAAGGCTGACGGTTATCGGGAGCGGGAACTGTATCAGGAAAGTTCTATTTTCAGACAACTTCAGAGAAGCGGCTAATTCTTATGTTTCACTTATACTGGAACACATTATACGGCAGCGATACACCTTTTATACGCAACACCACTACCCCATGTGCCGGCACCTCAAACGACTGTTCTTTATTTACAGAGCGAGAATATTCCTTCTTATTCCACAAATCCCGCATGGTATATCCTTTTTTTGAATTGATGCTTAGTGAATCGGGACTAAAGTTAATAAGTGCCTTTGTTTTGGCCCTGTTAAACAATGCTACTGCAACTTCCCCGCTCATGGTATGCTTCAATGGCCGGGCCCATACTTCCTGATCGCCATTGTCCCGCAGGCGGCGGGCCTGGTATACCAGGGGATCCTGGTTAATAGCAATCATTTCTTCATTGGTGAGGATACCCAGTGTTTCCTTCGACATTTTTGTAAGATCATTCCCCGCCAGTAAGGGCGAGTTCAGCATGCACCACATAGAAAAATGCGCTTTATCTTCTTCATAGCTCATCCCCCGGCCCACCTGCAGCATATCCATATCGTTTACATGACCCGGACCGCAATAAGGCCACAGATCAGCATTCAGGTCAATGATCTTTGCAATGGCATCAAATTGCTCCCCTATATCGCCGGATACCCGCCAGGAGTTAGCCACGTTTACTACCCATTTACCCGGAAATTTCCAGCGGCATACATTATACAGGGCCTGTGGTTTTATGGTTTTGATCAGCCGTCCGATTTCTGTATACCGGGTTTGTTCATCAAGGCCCAGCCATTCACCGCCGCACCAGTCTACTTTTATAAAATCGAACCCCCATTGGTTTAGCATCAGCTCCAGGTCCTGCCGTTCATGTCCATAAAGTCCCATACCAATTCCTATGGAATCTTTGTCCCAATAAGAACCGCAGGTGTTGATGCCTGCATCACTGTAAGTGCCCGCTTTTAATCCCCTGGAATGAATATAGGTCGCCAGCGCCCCCATTCCCCTGGGAAAGCGTACAGGGTGCGTCTTTATCCTTCCATCCTGATCCCGCCCCCCGTAAAAGCCATCATCGATATTGATAAACGTGTAGCCCGCCGTTTTCATACCGCTGGCCACCAGCGCATCGGTTTGCGCCCGGATGATTTGTTCATTAATATGAACCCGGAAGTTATTCCAGCTGGCCCAGCCCATCATGGGCGTATGACGGCCCTGGATTGGCTTAGGGGGTTGTCCCGAAACACCCGAGACAACCAGTAAAACGGCCCAAAGAATGATCTGTTTTTTCATTAGCGACACTTTTAAAAAAACCTGAAAACTCAATAATGGACCCGATGCCTGGGTGATAGCCATCAGGCCCGCTCCCGACTGACCGGGTTAAGGAAACTGTATCAATTCCGGACTCTCAAACACCATGGACTGACCCATTGCTAAAGGCCCGCAGCCCACTGGTTAATCTTCCAGTGTGGTCAGGTCTACCTTTGGCTTGGGCAGGTTCATTGCTGCGATCTCCTTCCTGCAGGCATCCGCCATCTCCTGCGTCAGTTCATAATCATAGTTCCCGTAATCGCCGATCTTAAATGATCCCACATAAAAAAAGCCATACTTTTCAAAAAAATCCGTCAGGTCCGTCTTTCCCACTTTGCAAACCGTCTTTACAAAGTTCAGCTGATAGAGTGCAGGATTTTTGCCCCGGTTACCCCAGCCCCCGGAACGGTGCTCCTTATTGCTTTCGGCTGCTCCCTGCTGCCGGAATGCTTCAAAAAGATCGGGGTAAAAGTCAGGATTTGCACCCGCCCCCGTAAAATATAATTGCAGCTGCCAGAAGGGGATCAGCCGGTTAAACACATCATTATCCTGCAGGTAGCAGATTCCGCGGGCAATAATGCTGTCGCGTGCTTTCTGATAATTTTTTTGTTCAGACACCCTGCTTTTGTTTCCAAAAGACGTGGTTCCGTAAAGCGAAAAAATATTGTTGCTTACTTCACCCAACCCGCCCCAGTTGAGGTAGGGCCGCAGCTGGTGCACATGCCCCACTTCATGGCTAAAGCCCCAGCAGGGGTCGCCTTTAATTACCCGGGCGGGATCTACCACCAGCGGCATCGCGTTGCCCGGCTTGGTGCCCATATAGGCCACCCCATCCCCATCGCGAAACATATAGTAGTTATAGTTAACCCGCGCCAGGATGTGATTTTTGGGCACTTTATTGTATTTGATCAGTCCCAGGATCCGGTGTTGACGATATACCAGCGAATCATAGTTGCTGATTAGTTCCACTCCCTTTCCGTATGCATATTTTTTGCAATCCTCCGCCGGGTAGGCAATCTGGATATGGCGTCCTTTTGCATCGATCACCGGGTACACCGCATGATCGATCAGCCGGTTCCAGTCTGCATCATTATTTTTTGCGATATCAAAATAGCCATTCACCTTCCCGTTCACAAAATGAACCCGGATGGGCCGCTCTTTTTCGGGCTCATCAGAATAGTAATCAATATAAGCCAGTCCATCGTGCTTTTCCAGTTCGATGATGTTCACGCCGTTCTTCAGCGGGAATACCTGCCGTTTGATTCCCCAGCCCGCGGGGTCCTTTGTAGGTTCTACCCCCTCCGGGGCACGCCGGTTCCAGTTGGGCACCAGCAGCCGTACTTCTTTTCCTTCGGCAATACCATCAACCAGCACCACCTGCCTTCCCACGGGAAGATAGATACCCGTGATGCCTTCATACTTGCTATAGCCATCCCCAATCGTCAGTTCCCGGCCCAGGGTGGTTGGTTTCAGCCATGCAGGGTAGTCCGCCATACGGTAGTCCACATCATACTTCTTATCTGCCATTAATAAGGCCGCAGCCTTCAATTGCGGATCCTGTATTTTTTCAATGTCTTTTTTCTTTACCCTCTTTTTTAGCTGTAATGCCATCGGCGTTTTAAAAACAGCCAGATCCTTTTCGACCTGTATCATATCCGGAGTTTGCGCCCTCGCAACCAACCAACCCAAAAAGCAAGCAATAAGCAGCCCGATCCTCATAGTTTTAATAATTTGATGATGCGGGAAAATACAGATTATGTATGGCTAAAAAATGCGCAAACGGTTGTGCAGAAAAAAATGGAATTTGAAAATGTGGAAATGTGGAAATGAAGATGCCGTTAATGCTCTCCCTGATCTTCCTCCTGGTCCATATTATACAGGAAATAGGGAATGGCGAGTAGTGAGAAGTTTGTACATGAAGTATAAAAAATGCCTCCAAACATCGAGTGCAAGGCGAAATCCGACCTGAAACCTGGAACTTGAAACCTTACTGAAACCTTAAACCTCAAACTTGAAACCTGGAACTAAAATGTGTTACTTCAAAATTCCCCGGCTGATCACGATCCGCTGTACTTCACTGGTGCCTTCATAAATCTGGGTAATCTTGGCATCGCGCATCAGCCGCTCTACATGATATTCTTTTACAAAGCCATAGCCCCCGTGTACCTGCACGGCTTCCACGGCAGCCCACATGGCCGTTTCGGATGTATACAGTTTTGCCATCGAGGAACTGATATCATAATTCAGGTGCTGGTCCTTTTCCCAGGCTGCTTTCAAGCACAGCAGCCGCGCGGCTTCTATTTTCAGCGCCATATCTGCCAGTTTAAAGGCAATGGCCTGGTGATTCATAATTTCTGTTCCAAAAGATTTTCGGGTTTTTGCATAATCCCTGGCCCGTTCAAAGGCGCCACCCGCAATACCCAACGCCTGGGAAGCAATTCCAATGCGCCCCCCGGCCAGGGTTTTCATGGCAAACTTAAATCCAAACCCATCCTCCCCGATCCGGTTTTCCCTTGGCACTTTCACATCCGAAAAAAGGATCGTATGCGTATCGCTTCCGCGGATGCCCATTTTATTTTCCTTGGCGGCCACCGTTACACCAGGCCAGCTTTTTTCCACGACAAATACATTGATGCCTTTGGAGCCTTTCGACCGGTCGGTCTGCGCGATCACCAGGTACACCGAAGCGCTGCTGCCGTTGGTGATCCAGTTCTTGGTACCGTTCAAAAGATAATGATCTCCTTTATCTTCCGCCGTTGTCTGTTGCGAGGTAGCGTCACTGCCCGCTTCCGGTTCACTCAGTAAAAATGCACCAATGTACAACTGTCCTTCCTTTTTGCCCTGGGCCAGCGGTACCAGGTATTGCTGTTTCTGGGCTTCGGTACCAAACTCCTGCAGTCCGTAACAAACCAGGCTGTTGTTTACGCTCATGCACACACTTACGCTGGCATCTACTTTCGAAATTTCCTCCATAGCCAGCACATAGCTGATCGTATCCAGCCCGGCGCCGCCATATTCCGGTTTTACCATCATGCCCATAAAACCCAGGTCGGCCAGTTTTTCGATCTGTTCCCTTGGAAATTTTTGTTGCTCATCGCGCTCTATGACCCCCGGCAAACATTCCTGGTTGGCAAAATCGCGGGCAGCCTGCCGGATCATTTGCTGTTCTTCTGACAATTGAAAATCCATACGTGCATCGTTTAAGTCCTGCAAATATAAAAGACAGTTTTCTTAAACGAACAAGTGTTCATATATTTACAGCCTTAAAATTGATGCAAAACAAGCGGGGATACCCGGTATGGGATGCTGGATACTGGATACTGGATCAGCATCGAGAAGCAAGCATCGAGCGCCAAGTATCGAGCATCGAGCATCGAGTATCGAGCATCAAGCATCGAGTATCAAAATAAAAAATGGAAGCAAAAAAGATTTATACAGACAGTAATATACCGGTAAATACCCTGTATACAGCCGCAGATGCGCCCCAGCAGGAACCCGGGCAGCCTGGCCAATTCCCGTTCACCCGCGGCATACAACCCGATATGTACCGCGGCCGCTTATGGACCATGCGGCAATATGCAGGGTTCAGCACGGCCGCAGAAAGCAATAAACGATACCACTATTTATTATCGCAGGGTGTTATGGGGCTCAGCGTGGCCTTTGACCTGCCCACACAAATCGGCTACGACAGCGACCATCCCCTGGCGGAAGGCGAAGTAGGCAAAGTGGGCGTGGCCATCGACAGTATTGAAGACATGGCGGAACTGTTTAACGGCATCCGGCTGGAGGAGGTGTCTACCAGTATGACCATCAATTCCACGGCTTTTATCTTACTGGCACTGTATGTGGCGCAGGCCAAAACACAGGGTGCGGATCTTTCCAAAATCTCCGGCACCATCCAAAATGATATTCTAAAAGAATATGCGGCCCGCGGCACCTACCGCTACCCGCCAAAGCCTTCCATGCGCATCATCACCGATATTTTTGAGTGGTGCTCCAAAGAGCTGCCCAAGTGGAATACCATTTCCATCAGCGGTTACCACATTCGTGAGGCCGGCAGCACGGCAGCACAGGAAATTGCTTTTACCCTCAGCAACGGCAAAGCCTATGTGCAGGCTGCCCTCAACAAAGGGCTCGACATAAATGTATTTGGCAAACGCCTCTCCTTCTTTTTTAATGCGCACAACGACTTGTTTGAGGAAGTAGCCAAGTTCCGTGCCGCACGCCGCATGTGGGCGCAAATCATGAAGGACCTGGGCGCTACCGACCCCAGGGCGCAGATGCTGCGCTTTCACACGCAAACCGGCGGCAGTACGCTTACCGCCCAGCAGCCGCAGAACAATATATCCCGGGTCACCATCCAAACCCTGGCCGCCGTATTGGGGGGCACCCAATCGCTGCACACCAATGGTTTTGATGAAGCCCTGAGCCTGCCCACCGAAGAAGCAGCACGGATTGCCTTGCGGACACAGCAGATTGTAGCCTTTGAAAGTGGTGTTGCAGGCACGGCAGACCCCTTGGCCGGTTCTTATTTTGTGGAGACACTGACCCGCGAAATGGAACAAAAAGTGCAGGAAATCATCGACCAGGTAGATGCCATGGGAGGCAGCATTACAGCCATCGAGGAAGGCTTTATGCAGGAGGCCATCGCGCGCAGCGCCTACGAATACCAGCAAAAAATTGAAGCACACCAAAAGATCATTGTAGGCGTCAACCGCTTTCAAACAGCAGAAGCCAATACCACTCCTATATTCAAAGTAGACGATAGCATTGGTGCCCTGCAAAAGCAAAAGCTGGAGCAACTTCGTAACAACCGCAATCAATCCGAATGCGATCGCATATTATCGCTGCTCCGTTCCAAAGCCTCCGGTACAGAAAACATGATGCCATCCGTGATCGAAGCCGTAGAAGCCAAATGCACCCTGGGAGAAATTGCAGGCACCCTCGTGGAGGTTTTTGGTGAGTATCAGTAATCTGCCCTTCGGGAATGTAAAATACCCAATGAAGAATGTAAAAGGTACAGGGGAAAAGGTACAAAGAGTATTCTTTTAGGAAAAGAAGCTTGTTGATTTTTGATAGCATCCACTTTTGCATTTTACATTTCCTGAAGTCCCTATGAAAGAACGGTATTCTATAACGAATCGATCCACCTTTTTTATTCATTGGACCAGCATAATTAGGGCCTGCTGTTTCACCGGTATTCAGGCAAATTAGACGGTAAGACAATAAGTTTTGGTTGTTAAGGAGCGAAGATGATGCAAGCAAAATGCAGCCACCCTGCAAAACCCTTGCAGTTAATTTTCTTGTAGCCTTTTTGTTTGCCCAAAAGGCTGCTGCTGGAAGGCTGTCATAACCAGGCCTGCAACGCAGATTTTATCGGTTCCGCCGTAGCCGCAATATCCTCCGCTATTGGATTACAATTTGGCGGAATTGCCCGTGGCGGACTAGATTTTTATTCGCTGATTTATTATTTTTTTAATGGACCTTACGAGCTCCCTTCGGTCGGTTGCTCCTCTTTTCATTCCCGATTGATCGCATTGGCGTCAGGTTAACTTTTGCCCTGGGAGCTGCAGCGCAGCGCTGATCCTGTTAGTAAGCAACAATACGGGTAATAAAGGTGCGATCTTTTTAACGTGAAAGGCTTACCCGTACTACATTTCATGGCAATATGATCTGTTCCTAACTTGACGCACATGCGATACATCGGGAGAAAAGTGGAAGAAAAAAGCCTGGATACTCGAGTTAATCAGCAGGCCCTAATTATACCGGTCGTACATCATTTTTTCCATACCCGCATCGGCATCGCCATCTTCTTACCGGGGAAAATTACTACTTCTACATTCTATATTCGATATTTTACATTCTCCATTTTTGCAGGTTTCCCTATTTTTGGCGGATGCGACAGATTTTAGTATTGTTTTTTGTTATTCTATTAAACACCATCTGCTTAGGCCAGCTGACCATCAAAGGCACCGTTGGGGATGAAACCGATTCGCCGCTTGCCGGCGCCACTATCGAATTTTACAGAAGTAACCAGGCCGCAAAAATAATTGCCGCCGATGCATCAGGAGCTTTTCAAATCGATGCCCTCAGGGCCGGGGAGAAATACCTGTTACAAATATCCGCAGTGGGCTACCTGGACCAGGCGCTGGCCCTTCAGTTGCAGGGCGATACTACGCTTCGGATCGTTCTCACACGCAGTAATACCCTGTTAAAGGATGTAACCGTAACAGGTAAAGCAAAATTGATCGAAATAAAGCCTGACAAAACAGTCGTAAACCTGGCAAACAACCTGGCTATTGTGGGCAATAATATTGCAGATGCACTTGGAAAAATCCCCGGCCTGCAAATGAACAGCGACCGGGTTAGCATTCCCGGAAAAGGAGAAGTACAATTAATGCAGGACGGCCGGCTGATCCAGCTTTCACAAAAAGACCTGGTCAACTATTTAAAATCCATCCCTTCTGCAAATGTGTCAAAGATCGAAATCATTACCAATCCTTCTGCCGCTTATGACGCAGCAGGAAACGCCGGCCTGATCAACATCATTACCAAACGCAGCAAACAACAGGGCTACAATGGCAGCATACAGGCCGGTTATAAACAATGGCAGCAATACCCCGGCATGGATGTTACCGGCAATATCAATTACAATTCCGGAAAATGGAATCTTTATGCCAACGGCAATCTTTTCCGGATCCGCCATAAGTACGGCTTCCGCTGGGAAGAATATTACCCGGACCGCTCCTGGGTGATGAGCGATACCGGAGATTATAAGCAGCACAATCTGGTGTTGAATGCAGGGGCCGACTACCAGCTTTCGTCAAAATCGCTGATTGGCTTCAGCGCCGGCTTTTCAAGATATTACGAAGGGGGTGCCGACTATGTGCGCAATCCCTTTTACAATGGACAGGGCAAAGCCGATTCGGTATTAACCACCTACGCAACCTATATTCCCCTGGCAAAAGCACAATCCTATAGCCTGTACTACAAAACAAAACTGGATACCACCGGCAAAACCTTTTCAATGGATGGCAGTTTCCTTACTTTTTACCGTACAGATGAATCCGATGTTATTGCAAAAACCTTTACACCGGAAGGCGCGCTGATTGCTCCCTCAACCGCACTCTTTTACAACAACACCATGCAGAACATCAACATCTACGCATTAAAGGCGGATATGGAGTTTCCCACAAGGGTAGCCAAACTGCAATGGGGCGGTAAAATTAATTTTATTGAAACCTACAACAACATGCGTTATTACCGTGTGTCCGGCGGCGACAAAAATTTTGATTCCCGGTTAAGCAATGAATATAAATACAATGAAAATACCCAGGCGCTCTATTTAAATGGAAGCCGCGACGCGGGCAACTGGACCTTCCAGGCGGGCCTGCGGGGAGAGCTTACCCAAACCAACGGCTACTCTTATACCCGGCAACAGGGCAATGCCAACAACTACGTAAAATTATTCCCCAATGCCTTGATCAATTTTAAAAAAGACGACCAGAACAGCTTTGCCCTTAGCTACAACAAGCGGGTACGCCGTCCTACATTCTGGAACCTGAACCCCTACATTTCCATACTTACAGCATACAGCTATTATGAGGGCAACCCCTTCCTGCAACCGGAATACAACAGCAATTTCCAGCTGCAGCACAATTATGACAACAAGCTCACCAGCGCTTTCTTTGTGGCCCTTACCAACAATGGATTTGATGATATCACCATTGCACGTGCGGACACCAATTTTGTGATGCGCACTCCCAAAAATTTTGTCAACAGTACACGTTTCGGCATTTCTGAAACCTATAACTTCTCCGCTATCCGGTGGTGGGAAAGCAATAACCTCTTTAACCTCTATCATACCAGCGGAAAATCAAAACTGGATTATGTTGAGGGCAAGAAAGGCTGGGGCGCCTATTTTTCCAGCAGCAACAACCTGTATTTAAACCCCGGTAAAACCTTAGCCGCCGCCGTAAATTTCTGGTACCAGTTCCGGGAAGTAACGCTGGTAAACCAGTCCGATGCCTACTACAATATAGACCTCGGTTTGAATGCGCAATTATTTAAAAATAAACTATCACTTAACGCCAACGTGCAGGATATATTGGGCACCAGCGCCCCGTCTTATACAACCGTAATCAACGGCATCCGGCAGCGTTATGCCGTGTTGCAGCTGAACCGGAATTTTTCGCTGACCCTGATCTTTAAATTTGGCAAAAAAGGGATGCCGGCAACGGAGCATACCCATAGCAACCAGGAGGAGCGGGAACGGATGTAAAACGGCCGCCGCGAAGGCCCGAAGACACAAAGCGCCACAAAGGTTCCCATTTCCCTTTGCGCCTCTGTTTGCCACAGAGAGATTCTGAAATGGCAGCAGCCATCTGCCGGGAAAACCGCTGCGTCCCTGCTCCTTTGCGCCGCCGCGGGAAATAAACAAACATAGAAGACATAGAAAACTTTAGACTTTTCTACATTAAAAACAGCCGTTATTTTTGTAGCCCTAAAAGAATCTGTGTTTCAGCGGCAATAACACAGCATCTTTGTGGCCACACATCAATCGTTAAAACCATGAATCGATCCGGTTTAAAAACAACGGGGTTAATATGCCTGTTGCTTTGCTCCTTGTATGCATCCGCACAAAAAGCAGCAAGGATCCACAACAAAGCCATCCTCATTGATGGGCATAATGATGTAACCTCTGCATCCGTAGTGCGCGGAAGAGATATTACGGAACCCCAGCCAGACCGGCACACGGACCTTCCCCGATGGAAAAAAGGCGGGCTGGATGTGCAGTTCTTTTCCATTTTTACCGGTCCCGTGGCACAAAACCCCAAAGGTGTATACGCCGATGCCATGGACCAGATCGACTCCCTGGAAGCCCTCGTGCACCGCCACCCGCAACAGCTGATGCTGGCCAAAAGCTATCAGGAAATACAGCGCGGCATCAAACAAAAAAAGCTGGTGGCCCTCATTGGCGTTGAAGGCGGCCATATGATTGAGAACAACCTGAATAAACTGGACAGCCTGCAAAAAAGAGGGATGCGTTACCTGACCCTTACCTGGAACAACAGCAACGCATGGGCTACAAGCGCCCTGGATGAAACGCTCCATGCCGACACACTACAACATAAAGGCCTTACCGCATTTGGCAAATCCGTTGTACAGCGGCTCAATCAACTCGGCGTATTGGTGGATCTGTCCCATACCGGCGAACAAACCTTTTATGACGCCATTGCCGCCAGCACCAAACCCGTTATTCTATCGCACAGCTCCGTTTACAATCTCTGTCCCGTCTTCCGCAATGTAAAAGACGATCAGATCAGGGCCGTAGCAAAAAACGGCGGGGTCATCTGCATCAATTTTTACTCCGGCTTCATCAGCAGGAAATTTGATCAAAAGCTGGCTTCACTTTCCGAGCCGGTAAAAAAACAGTTCATCGATTCCGTTTCCCGGCAAACCGGAGATTCGCAACAGGCCCTCGCGCAATGGGACCGCTATTTTAAAAAAGAAATGGAAGCTGCCCGCCCCACGCTTTCGGACCTCGCAGATCATATTGATTATATTGTAAAACTGGTGGGTGATGATTATGTGGGCATCGGGTCTGATTATGATGGTATCGGGTCTGTACCCATCGGGCTTGAGGATGTAAGCACCTACCCCCGTATCACCGCCGAATTGCTGAAACGGGGCTATAGCAAAAAATCGATCCGGAAAATACTGGGCGGAAATGTGCTGCGGGTGATCCGGGCCAGCTTCTAACGATCGTTAACACTCAACCGCAAAGAACGCCAGTTTTTTTCAATGTTCGCAAAAGGTCATAGCGATCCTTGCGGGTCCTTCGCGCACTTTGCGGTTAAGTTCTAACCACAAAGAACGAAAGGGTTTCGCAAGGAGCCTTACACATCGCGGTTAACACCCAACCGCAAAGAACGCCAGTTTTTTTTTTGCAATGTTCGCAAAGGGTCATTGCGATCCTTGCGGGTTCTTCGCGCACTTTGCGGTTAAATTTTAACCACAAAGAACGAAAGGGTTTCGCAAGGAGCCTTACACACATCGCGGTTAACACTCAACCGCAAAGAACGCCAGGTTTTTTCGCAATGTTCGCAAAGGGTCATTGCGATCCTTGCGGGTCCTTCGCGCACTTTGCGGTTAAGTTTTAACCACAAAGAACGAAAGGGTTTCGCAAGGAGCCTTACACACATCGCGGTTAACACTCAACCGCAAAGAACGCCAGTTTTTTTTTTGCAATGTTCGCAAAGGGTCATTGCGATCCTTGCGGGTCCTTCGCGCACTTTGCGGTTAAGTTCTAACCACAAAGAACGAAAGGGTTTCGCAAGGAGCCTTACACATCGCGGTTAACACCCAACCGCAAAGAACGCCAGTTTTTTTTTTGCAATGTTCGCAAAGGGTCATTGCGATCCTTGCGGGTCCTTCGCGCACTTTGCGGTTAAGTTCTAACCACAAAGAACGAAAGGGTTTCGCAAGGAGCCTTACACATCGCGGTTAACACCCAACCGCAAAGAACGCCAGTTTTTTTTTTGCAATGTTCGCAAAGGGTCATTGCGATCCTTGCGGGTCCTTCGCGCACTTTGCGGTTAAGTTCTAACCACAAAGAACGAAAGGGTTTCGCAAGGAGCCTTACACATCGCGGTTAACACCCAACCGCAAAGAACGCCAGGTTTTTTCGCAATGTTCGCAAAGGGTCATAACGATCCTTGCGGGTCCTTCGCGCACTTTGCGGTTAAGTTTTAATCCCTTCAGGTGGTTATCTTTGCACCACTGAATAACATTATGATGAAAATAAAAGTCTTACTGTTGGCGGCCTTAGTAACAGGTGTACATATATTGGGAAATACTCAGGTAGCCTTTACCGGCAGCCCGGTTTATAAGATCACCTACGGCTCCGGATTTAACGGAAAAATGCCGGAAAAACAAAACAAGACCTGGGTGTTTGCCGGGCCACATCAGACATTGATCACTACAGAAAGGGATTTTACCGGGAAGGCCTCCTACCCCTTTGAGCTATCACTGGTTGACCGTGCAGCTAACCAGCAGCAGCTTTTCGCTTTTTTAAACGAAAGGGAACGTATTTCTACGATCGACACCGCATTGCGTACCCAGCAATTTGAATTGCTGAATGAGACCAAAGAGCTATTGGGCTATCGCTGCAAAAAGGCAAAAACTGTTGTAAACTCCAATACGATCGAACTATGGTATACGGACCAGCTCCCGGTAAAGGGGGCACCTACCATATTGGGGCAAAACCTGGGCCTGGTACTGGAGCAGGTCCGCAATGGCAATAATGTGATCCGTGCCGAAAAAATTGAGTTGCAAAAACCGGAGCTCCCCTCCTTCCTGGCACAGAAAACACAGCCAACGGACCTGCTGAGCTATCGCGATGCCATCTGGAACAGCCGGTTTACCACCATCCCCTTGTTTAGCGATCAGGTTATCAACTTTTCCGATACCAGCAAATCAACCGGTGATGTAATGCGATTTGCCAGCGGCACCATCATTGTAAAAAAAATAAAGATGCCGGTAGTCGATAGTGGTAGTCGCATTTTCCTGGACCTTAAAGAGCAATCCAATGGTGATGCATACGACCGCACGGGCACCGTATTTCTGATCCCCACAGACAAAAAGCAATCCTTCATGGATGGGTTAAAAAACGGTGTAAAAACCCTTCCGGCCTATACGAATGGTAACGGAAAAAGCTACCAGGGCGTAACTGCCACTGCGGACTATACGCCCCCGCTGGAACTGATGCGTTTCTTTACACCCTTTGGTATAAAACAGTTTAACCACATCCAGCTTAAAGGAAAACAATGGCAGGAAGCCGTTCCTTACCGCCAGGACCTTACAGATCTTGCTTCAATGTTCAGCAACAAAGAAGTCTTTATCGGCGTATTCATTGGCAACTATGATAAAGGCGGGCACAAGGTAACCGCGCATCTTACCATTCATAAGGGCGGACCCGACAAACAACCCCAACAGGTTCGTTCCCTTTTTAATACACTCAATATTATGGAGATGGCCGGGCAGGATTATGCTACAATGTTTGATAATGATAAGGGGCTGATCGTGCATTTCCGGGTTGATACCCCCCTAAAAAACGCTCATTTACTTTATACCACCACCGGGCACGGAGGCTGGGGCAATGGCGATGAGTTTGTGCCCAAACAGAACACCATCCGGCTCAATGGTAAAGTAATCTTTGACCTGGTGCCCTGGCGGCAGGACTGCGGCAGCTATCGCCTCTTTAACCCGGCATCGGGCAATTTCAGTAACGGGCTATCTTCTTCCGATCTGAGTCGCTCCAACTGGTGCCCGGGTACGGTAACCAACCCCTTCCGGATCAGCCTCGGCAACCTTGAAGCGGGGGAATATACTCTGCAGGTAACCATTCCACAGGGGAAACCCGAGGGGACCAGCTTCAGCGCATGGAATGTTTCAGGGGTGCTTATAGCAGACTGATCCGGTTCCAGGTTTCACATTAGATCCGGTTTTATACTCCATGAGCCGTTCATCGTTTTTTGTTTGATGTTTGAGGTTCAATATTAACCGGGTTCTTCATATATTAGTAGGTTCATCAGAAATCAGAAAAAACCGCATCTTTCCGCAAGATTTGCCCCATGAAGGCGTCTTATAGACTTGATAGCCACCATTTAATTATTCAACTAAATAACATTCGTTTGAACCGGTTCCCAACGTTACTCTTCTTGCTGCTGACACTGAGCATCCTGGCTTGCAATGAAAAGAAAAAACCGGCCCCGTCTGGTCAGAAAAAAGATGCAGCCCGGGTGGATGCATTTATCGTAAAAACAGAGTCGTTTGCCGAAAACATTGAAACACCGGGAACCATCGTTGCCAATGAGGTAACGGAGATCCATCCCGAGGTATCGGGCCGGGTGGTTCAGCTCCACCTGAGGGAAGGGCAGTTTGTGAGCCAGGGAACGGTGCTGGCCAAAATTTATGACGGCGATCTGCAGGCACAGTTAAAAAAGCTGGAATCACAACTGGCTATTGCAAAAGTTAACGAGGACCGGGCGCGGCAACTGGTAGGCATACAGGGCATCAGTAAGCAGGACTATGATAACAGCGTGCTGACGCTGCAGAATATCCAGGCTGATATGGCCCTGATCCGGACCGAAATTTCGCGCACTGTAGTACGGGCGCCCTTTAGCGGAAAAATGGGTTTGAAGGCGATCAGCCCCGGCGCCTATGTAACGCCCGCAACCGTTATTGCCACCATCAATCAGACCAGCACCCTTAAGATCGATTTTGTGGTTCCCGAAAAATACACGACAAAAATAGCTGCCGGCCAAATTGTAAGTTTCACAGTTGAAGGCAACAATACCAATTATACGGCCAAAGTGATGGCCACCGAATCCAATGTAGCCGTCAGCAATCGCAGTTTAACGGTAAGGGCCCAGGTTACAGGACCGGTGCAGGGGCTGATTCCCGGTGCTTTTGCTAAAGTAAAAATAGGATTCGCTCCAAAAAACAATGCCATTTTTATTCCCACCCAATCCATCCTGCCCACGGCCCGCGGCAAACAGGTAATCCTGGTAAGCAATGGCAAGGCGCTCTTTTCAGATGTGGAAACCGGCAGCAGGGATTCTGCACGGATCGAAATTACAAGAGGCCTGAAAACAGGAGACACAGTCCTTGTAACAGGCGTAATGGCTACAAAGCCTCATGCAAAAGTGAATATCAACAAGATCGTCAACTGAAAAAAGAGATGACAGATCATCTAATATATTATTGATGAATATTTCTGAGCTAAGTTTGAGGAGACCGGTTTTGGCCATTGTGATGAACCTGGTTATTATCGTGTTTGGGTTCATTGGGTTTAAATTCCTGGGGGTGCGTGACTACCCGGCTATTGACCCACCCAATATCAGCGTAAGGACCAGCTACCCCGGTGCCAATGCCGACATTATCGAAAGCCAGATTACCGAGCCCCTGGAAGACGCCATCAACGGTATTGCCGGTATTCGCGATATTACCTCCAGCAGCAGCAACGGCACCAGCAACATCAATGTAGAGTTTGAAGTGGGCGCCAACCTGGAAACGGCTGCCAACGATGTGCGCGACAAGGTATCTGCCGCACAGCGCCAGCTGCCTCCCGATCTTGAAGAACCATCCGCCGTTACAAAAGCCGATGCCAGCGCCGAGCCCATCCTTGCCATGACCGTACAGAGCGCCACCAAAAATCCGCTGGAGCTTACAGAATATGCTACCAACAGTCTGATAGACCGGCTGCAAACCATTCCCGGAGTCAGCAGTATCGATACCTGGGGCGAAAAACGCTTTGCCATGCGGCTTTGGCTGGACCCCAACAAGATGGCTGCCTTTAACATTACGGCATCCGATATACAGTCGGCCCTGCAGCGCGAAAACATCGAACTCCCCTCCGGAAAATTAACCGGCGAAAATACCGAGCTGACCATCCGTACTTTCGGGAGGCTCGACACCGAGGAAGAATTTGCAAACATCATTATAAAAAATGACGGGGGAGCCGATATCCGCGTTAAAGATGTAGCCAACGTGGTACTGGGACCGGAAAACGAAGAATCGGCCTTAAAAGAAAGCGCCATTCCCATGATTGCCCTGGCCATTATCCCCCAGCCGGGCGCCAATTATGTATCCATCTCCAATGAATTTTATAAAAGGATGGAAACAATTAAAAAGGAAGTGCCTGATGATATCAAACTGAATATTGCCCTGGACCAAACTCAATACATCAAAAAATCCATCACCGAAGTAGAAGAAACCCTCTTCATCGCCATTGGCCTGGTAGTGATCATTATTTATTTATTTTTCCGCGACTGGATCCTTTCGATACGTCCGCTGATCGATATCCCGGTATCGCTGATCGGCGCTTTCTTTATCATGTACTTTATGGGCTATACCATCAATGTACTGTCCCTGCTGGCTATTGTGCTGGCTACGGGGCTGGTGGTAGATGATGGTATTGTGGTAACGGAGAACATCTTCAAAAAACTGGAGCAGGGCATGAGCAAGCGAAAAGCGGCACTGGAAGGCTCCAAGGAAATCTACTTTGCCGTTATTGCCACATCCATAACCCTTGCGGTGGTCTTTTTGCCCATCATCTTCCTGCAGGGCTTTGTGGGCAGCCTGTTCCGCGAGTTCGGGATCGTGGTAGCCGGTGCGGTACTCATTTCCGCATTTGTATCATTAACCCTTACACCGGTGCTTAATGTGTTCCTGTCTAAAAAGAACGTACACAAACACTCCTGGTTCTACAATAAAACAGAGCCTTTTTTCCGCGGGCTCGAGTACTACTATGAGCGATCACTCAAAGCCTTTATGAAAGTACGGTGGGTATCCTGGCTGATCGTGGTTGCCTGCTTTTGTATTATTGGAGTCATCGGGCGCAATATCCAGTCGGAGCTGGCCCCCATGGAAGACAAGAGCCAGTTCCGGTTAAACCTTACCGCGCCGGAGGGTACTTCTTTTTATGCGATGGACTCCTATGTAGACAAAGTATCGCAATTCCTGATCGACTCCATTCCCGAAAAAGAGATTGTACTTTCCATTACGGGATCCCGCCGGAGCGGCAGCTCCAATTCCGGCATGGTGCGGGTGCGCCTGGTGCCCCCCAATGAACGGGATCGTTCTCAAAAGCAGATCGTGGATTACGTAAACCGGCACCTGTCGAAGTATACGGAAGCCCGCGCCTTTGCAATACAGGATCAAACCATTCAGGTAAACCGCCGTGGCGGGCAGGATGTACAGTTTGTAATCCAGAATAATGATTTTGAAAAGCTTTCGGAAATGCTGCCCCGGTTCCTGGAAGAATGTAATAAAAGCGATATCCTGCAGCAGGTGGATGCCGACCTGAAATTTAATAAGCCGGAATTAAGAGTACATGTAGACCGGTTAAAAGCCGCACAGCTGGGCATAACGGTCAGCGATGTATCGCAGGCCCTGCAAACCGCATACAGCAACCAGCGTTTGGGTTATTTTACCCGTAGTGGGAAGCAATACCAGGTAATGGCGCAGGTAGACCGTATTGACCGCGATGACCCGAATGACCTTAAAAAGATTTTTGTACGGAACAACCAGGGCCAGCTCATCAGCCTGGACAATATCACCAACGCTGTAGAGTCTACCACCCCGCCCACAATCTATCACTTTAACCGGTACAAATCGGCCACCATATCTGCAGGGCTTACCGAGGGGCACACCGTGGGCGATGGGGTAAAGGAAATGAACCGGATTGCACAAAAGATGCTGGATGAATCGTTTACCACCTCGCTGAGCGGCTCCGCCCGGGATTTTGCAGAAAGCAGCAGCAATACCAGCTTTGCTTTCCTGCTGGCGCTGGGTCTTATATTCCTGATCCTTGCGGCACAATTCGAAAGTTTTATTGATCCGTTTATCATTATGATTACCGTGCCGCTGGCCCTGGCCGGCGCCCTGTTGTCGCTTTGGATCTTCGGGCATACCCTGAACATTTTTTCGGAAATCGGTATGATCATGCTCATTGGGCTGGTAACCAAAAACGGCATCCTGATTGTGGAGTTTGCCAACCAGAGCCGCAAGAAAAACATGGGCAAGCGGGAGGCGGTAATATTTGCGGCGGGTCAGCGTTTGCGGCCCATCCTTATGACAAGCATGACCATGGCCCTGGGCGCGCTGCCCATTGCCCTGTCGCTGGGCGCCGCCGCCACCAGCCGCATTCCGCTGGGGATTGTGATTGTAGGGGGTATCATCTTTTCGCTGATACTTACCCTGTATGTAATTCCCGCTATTTACAGTTATCTTTCATCCAATAAGAAGAATAAAGAATTTGATGAAATGCTCCGGCTGGAAGATAAAACGCTTTAATAAATGAACAACGATCTTTATAAAATACGGCAACTATCGGCAGGAAGAAACCAGCCAACCTGTTTTCATAAAGCGCAGATACTGATACTTATCCTGGGCTTACTGGTATTTTCCGGATCGGTTTGCGCACAACGAACATTAACTTTAGAAGAAGCCATTGCCACCGCCCTGCTCAATAACTACCAGATACAATTGTCGAAAAACGATTCAACCATCGCCGCTATCGACTACAGCTATCGCAACATGGTGTTCCTCCCCAGTGTAAACGGCAATGCCGGGCTTACCAATACCAACAACAACCAGAAGCAGACGCTGGCAGATGGCACGCAACGCAAATCCAGTAATATCCGGAGTAATAACCTGCAGGCTAATGTGGCGCTTAGCTGGGTACTGTTTGACGGGCTTAAGATGTTTGCCACACGCGATAAAGCCGCGGCGCTGCTCGAAGCCGGTGAATACACTATCAAAGAACAGGTTGTTAATACCATTGCTGCCGTCATCAACAACTACTACGCCATTGCCAGGGGCAAGCAGCAGATCGGGGCCACCGATGTACAGATCAAACTCAACCAGGAGCGGGCCAGGCTGGCACAGAACAAACTTGATATCGGAACCGGCGCCAAGCCGGATGTGCTGCAAAGCAAAGTAGATCTGAACAGCCAGCGGTCGCTGCGCATGCAACAGGAAGTGCAGGTGGCACAACTTAAAGAACAGCTGGCCCAGGCCATGAACAGCCAGATCAATGGTGCGGCATTTGATATACCTGATACGATCCCGCTCAATTATGATCTTTCACTGGGAAATATCCTGGATGCGATTGAACAAAAAAACCCCTCGCTGCAACTGGCCAAAACAAGGATCCAGGTTGCCCAATATGGTGTAAAGGAAAGCCGGGCGGATCTTTACCCTACTTTGTCCTTTAACTCCATGTATAATTTTACCCGTACAGAAAACAAGAAGGTCATTAACCCCTTCTCCACCCTGTTTAATCAAAGTCATGGATACAACTATGGACTAACCGCCAGCATTCCGATTTTTAACCAGCTGTCGGCAAGGAGGAATATCAAACAAAGCCAGTGGGGTTTGAAGATGGAAGAGCTAAACTACGACAACCAGCATTCCCTCATCCGGCTGAATGCCATTAACTCTTATAAAAACTATGATCAGCAAAAGCGGGCGCTGAAACTGGAAGAGGAAAATATAGAACTGGCAAAGGAAAACGTGGACATTGTTTTTCAAACCTACAAGTTGGGCATGGCCACCCTGGTACAGTTGCGCGAAGCACAGCTCAGCCTGGCGCAGGCCTACGACCGGCTTATTGAGGCGCGGTATAATACCAAGTTATCCGAAACAGAACTGATGCGGCTGGAAGGGGATATATTGAGATGAGCGTTGAGCAGTCAGCGTTTAGGAGGGTTTAAAGTTTCACGTTCAAGGTTTCACGTTAGATTTTACACTGGTCCGGGGATTTGCTCTTCTAAGAAGATCGCGGGTTACTCATTTAACAACATGCATCCGGGGCTTGTTTAAAGTTCCAGGTTATTATAAAAAAATGATTAATAAAACAGACCTATACATTTCCCGCAACGATGCAAAGGAGCAATGACGCAAAGATTTAGCTGGACTGAAAATGAATTGAGTTTGCCGTCTGCCAACATTAAATGAATGTCGTAAGCGTGTCTGATTTTGTTCCTCAAATCATCAATCGGGTTTGCTGTTTGAGAGAAGCGAACTAAACTCATTATTTTTGACACTGTTTCAGCAGACCGCTAAAGTCTGCCCAGTATCCTTATCAAAAAGTTCGGGAATCCCATAATGTAAGAGCGGCTACCGTAGGTTCCGTTCAACATCGCTTTCATTGTTCGTCCTGCGGACGCAACGAAAGCTTAGTTATTGGAGGCAGGTTTATATCGTCATGATGTGAGTTGTCTTACTTCGAATATTGTCAATGCTTTCAAAAAAAGGAACTAACTGAGGGTCTATCCATTCTACTAAATTGTAGAGTTTCGTTCTTATGTCTAAAGCTAAAGAACAATCAATATTATGTCCGTTAAAGCAGAGTGGCTCACAATGGTTAACTCTATTTCTAAAACTCTTGATGTCGTCAAGCTTGTCATAAATGCTTGCTCTATTTTCTGTTATTGGTTTATGAGGGAATATGTGTATTGGTTGCCCGCCAACTAATGAATAATGATGCGACAAAAAGAACGCTAACCAAAATCCAAAAGTTTGGTCAGATATTATTTTACCGCTTGTTACAGGAATACCTCGTTTTGTTAGTTTGATCTCGTTTTTTTGAACACAGCTTCTCAAGAAATAATGGGAACTTCTCAAGGAATTATCTCTCATAAAACCAGTTTTCTGATTGATAATCCAGTCTGGGTCAGTAAAATGTGCTACTAAGATAATGTTTAGGCTATTTCTCAGAACGACCTCAAATTGGCTTAAAATAGGGTGAAATGATTAGGCTAATCGTATGTTAGCGTTGTATAGCTTTTTCGCTCTAGCATTATTATTTCCTGTCGCATTGAGATATCTATTATATCTTGGTCTTGAAAAATATTTATTCCTTAATTCTAATTTCATATTTGGCAATATCGGCTATTCTTTTTAAATTTGTATCATATAGACTTGGTAAAGCCTCTTTCTTTCATGGAAATGTAATCAAGTAAAAGATTTAAAGGAACTCATTTCGGGTTCCTTTTTCATTTATACACTTTCTTGTAAACGTTGGGTGTCGCTAAAACTTACTGCCAATGAGCCGGGTGTTTGCGAAGTGGCAAATGAAAAAAGCCCGTCTATTTTATTTTTGCCTTAGTTTAAGTTTTTGCCAGTTATAGAGATATGGCTTTTTTCATCTTGAAACGGAAGCAATACACGGGAGTTGCCATTTAGCAAACACCAGGTTGAACGAAGGTTGCCACGGGATTGCCTGTTTGATTATATTGAAAGTTGAGGCAGCTACCGTGTAAACCCGGCTCGTTGGACAAAAGCTAGATACGGGAAGCCTTGAGGTACGAAAGGCGAAGCACCGTGTGTGGCTGCCGGGAGTAGCAACTTTTGTTCAACTCGAAAATACACGCAATTAACATAGCCCCAACACCTCGTTTTCAGTCAGTCAGAGTAAAAGCAGTGTCGCTGTCCAAAATAAATGGTGCTCTTCCTGGAAGATCGCGAATGTGGCATCAGAAACAAGAAACCAGTATCCGGAAGCCGGCATCAGGTAGGGTAGTCTAAAGTTTAAGGTTCAATGTTTCACGCCGAATCCAACCTGAAACATTGAACCTTATATGTTAAGAAATAAACTCCCCAAGCATACAAACGGATCCAACTGAAACCTGGAACTTGAAACCTGAAAACCTGGACCAAAACCTTACACCACAAAATCCCACCATTTCTGATCTGATTGTGCAGAGGCCACAACATTGTCGATAAATGCCATGCCCCTTACGCCATCATCTACAGAAGGAAAATCAAGGCTTTCCTCAGACGGGGTTTCACCATGCAATTTGGCTTGCAGCGCCTGGGAAAAATTCCGGTAGTGATTGGCAAATGCTTCCAGGTATCCTTCGGGATGGCCTCCCGGAGTACGGCAATTATGTTTTGCATAGTTGCCCAGGTAACCGCTGCCGGCCCGGTACACCTGCGTGGGGGCATCCAGCCATTTTACCAGCAAGGTATTGGGCTCCTGCTGATGCCATTCCAGTCCGCCTTTTTCACCGTAGATTCTGATCTTTAATGCATTTTCCTCACCCGCTGCCACCTGGCTCGCTATCAATACACCGGATGCGCCCTGGTCAAACTTCAATAGTACCGCGCCATCATCATCCAGATTGCGACCTTCCACAATCGTGTTCAGATCTGCACAAAGTTTTGAAATATGCTGGCCGGTAATATATTCTGCCAGGTTGGCCGCATGGGTACCGATGTCGCCCATACAACCGCTCTTCCCGCTCTTTTTGGGATCGGTACGCCAGGCAGCCTGGGCATTGCCTTCCCGCTCCGACAAACGGCTCAGCCAGCCCTGGGGATATTCTACATAAACTTTTCTGATCTTGCCAAAAGCGCCTTCCGCTACCATCTGCCGGGCTTGTTTTACCATCGGGTAACCGGTATAGGTATGGGTAAGGCAAAGCATCAATCCTGTTTCCTTCACTTTCTGCTGTAATTGTTTGGCCTCATCCAAACTAAACACCATCGGCTTTTCGATCACTACGTTAAACCCATGCTCCAATGCCATCATGGCCGGCGCAAAATGCACAAAATTGGGCGTTACGATCGATACAAAATGTATACGCTTATCTTCCGGCAGCTGGCTCTCTTTGCGGATCATTTCCTCATAGTTCATATAAATACGATCTTCCGGAAGGAACAGCATTTCGCCGGATTCTTTGGCCACTTCGGGATGAATGCTCAACGCCCCGCAACACAGTTCTATCTGCCCGTCCATATTAAATGCCAGGCGATGGATGGCCCCGATGAAAGCGTCCTTTCCCCCGCCAATCATACCAACGCGCAACTTTTCTCTTTTCATATAGTAATTTTTATTTAACGTAAATGGTTACGAATATACATCTTTCTAACAGAAACCAGGCTTTACAAAAACAAGGATATCTTACATAAAAGCCATCGATATCTGGAAGGAGTTCGCCGGAATTAGCGATAAAAATTTAAAACAGCGATAACCTGTCTGTATCTTTTTTTACCGATATTGCATTGCAATTTTTATTTTAAAATGAACCGCCATTTCCTAACTGCTGCAGTCGTTTGTATATTGTTTACCGCCTGCAGGCAGATCGAAAAAAAGACCACCAACACCGCCACCGGAGCCATGCCAAAAGACACGGCCGGGGTGCCGGAACCGCCCCGCCTGAGCTACCGCTTTATGCAAAAAAAAGAATGGCAATCCTTAAAGGATAGCTTTGAAGGTGCCCGGCATCTTGATCTTTTAATTGCTATTAACCGAACCGACTCCAACCATATCCGGCGCCTGGACAGCATTCTGGTGCCCAGCAACTTTTCATTATCCCGTACCGCCTACCTGCCTTTTCCGGAGGAAGTTGACTTTTTAAAGGACATCCACAAGATCATCCTTTTTTCGCTGCATGCCCAGGCATTTGCAGCCTATGAAAACGGGAAACTGGTTTTAACAGGGCAAACCAATACGGGCCGCAAAAGCAAACCCACACCGGCACGGCTTTATTTCACCAACTGGAAGGCCCGCAAAACCACCAGTACCGTCAATGACGAATGGGAACTCAAATGGAATTTTAATGTGCACAACAGCTGGGGCATTGGCTTTCATGAATATGCGCTTCCGGGTTACCCGGCATCTCACAGCTGTATGCGACTGCAGGAATCTGATGCCCGGTACCTGTACGGCTGGGCCGAACAATGGATCCTTAAAAACAACCAGCAGGTGGCTGCCGGCACGCCCGTAGTCGTATTTGGCCAGTATCCTTTTGGAGCAGCCCGCCCCTGGTTTCAACTTGCTAAAGACCCCGCAGCGCTCACCATTCACCTGGACAGCCTCAAAAACTACCTGGCCACCTCCCTTCCGGAAATCAGAAAACAACAGCAACAAAGAGATTCCCTGTTATACACGGCAGGGGATAAAAAAGTGAATGGATCAGCGATAAAAAACCGTTCTTTCATAAAGGCTGCAGAAAATGTAAAATAATTGATACTGATTTCCTAAAAAATCACTCGTCCATCCCCGTTTATGGGGCAAAGTATAATTAATGGAGAAACCCTCGGATGATGGGTTTTGAGCGGGTTACAGTTTCAAATTCAAAAGCAGCTAGCTGTGATTGCTTCAAATTTTAGCAATAATCAATATTTCTTTTCAGCCTTAACTAAAGTTACGTTCAAAAAAAGGGCACATTAAAAAAAATTCGACAAATCCC
Source organism: Niabella hirudinis (assembly GCF_051201075.1). Classification (NCBI taxonomy): domain Bacteria; kingdom Pseudomonadati; phylum Bacteroidota; class Chitinophagia; order Chitinophagales; family Chitinophagaceae; genus Niabella; species Niabella hirudinis. The sequence continues at coordinate 172,625 of NZ_JBPEHJ010000009.1, read as the reverse complement.
CGGATTTTAAAGACGAACGCGGGTTTTATTTCGCCAGGCGCCCCGTTCTCGCGATCCCCTCATTCAAAAACAATAACGGCATCGCCACCTACCGGGTAACCCTGGCAGGTAAGTACACGGCCTTTTGCTATTTCATCATCCGTCAGCACCTCATTATAGGCCATCCAGATCTTTCCCGAAGTACAGGTAGCCACACAACTGCCGCATTGCCCCGACTCGCAACTATAAGGTAATGTAATGCCCGCTTTTTTGCCGGAGGCCGTAATCGTATCCGGATACTGTACCATCAGCTCCTGCATGGTGCGGCCAATCCGAATGGTAACCTTGTGCGCATCCAGATCCGGCGGCTTCGGTTTTAACAAGCGCGGCATGGGGTAAAAGTCCTCTTTAATGATCTGCTTGCCCACAACCCCGTTACTCTTTAATGAAATGCCGGCCATCAGCATATAATCATAAGGGCCGCAAATATAAAACAAGGTACGCGCCCTTACCGGCTGGGGCAGGTACTGCTCCACAAAATGCGTCAGCACCCAATGGCTGAGCCGCTTCTGCAGTACATCCGGATGATTGCTAAACAGGAAATGGATCCGAAGTCGATCTTCATACTCTTTTTGCAGCTGCAGCAGCGCTTCATAAAAAATGACAGCTGCCGCTGACCGGTTGCTGTACACCAGGGTTACCGGTACGGCCGTTGTCTTCAGCAGGGTTTTAATTAAGGAAAAACAGGGTGTAATGCCGCTCCCCGCGGCTAGAAAACAAAACTCCTTTTCTCTGGCATTTACGGGTAACACAAAAAAGCCGCTGATACCGGAGGTTTGAAGCACATCGCCGGTTTGCGCCTTATAAATAAGATAACGGCTAAACTCGCCATTATCAAGTTTTTTTACCGTAAATGCAAGTGGCTCTCCCACATCGGGGCTCGAAGAAATAGAAAATGAGCGCCGTTGCGCTCCCAGATGATTCTGAAAAACCAGGGTAAGAAACTGTCCGGGTTTATAAACAGGCTGCCAGCCCTCCAGCGGCTCCACGACAAATGTTTTTGCATCCGCTGTTTCGCGTATAATATTGGTAATCTTTATTTTTTTTATAACTGCATCATTCATCCTGCTAAATGTACTAATATCCGATTAGAATCCTGCAGGTTTTGATGCGACACCTCATCAAAAAAGCGCCCGGTATAAACCGGAGCGCCTTCTTTGCCTCTAAGTGTTTGCCTATTGCTTTATAAATTTTATATCCGTTTTGTTATTGCTAATGAGATCCTGAAGATAAATTAACCGGGGCCGGTTCGTTTTCAGCAATGGCCCAAAAGGCAATAACTGTCGGTCAAAACCGCCCTTTAATGGTTCATTAAGCGTAAAGCGGGGGGAAAACCGATGACCGGTGCCCGTTCTCACAAAACCGAAAGAAACCCCCGAGCAAAGTATATAGCACCGCAACACATCTTCTTTCCCCACATTCTCACATTTCCACATTTCCATATTTTCAAATTTTCAAATTAAACTATATTTACCTCCATAACGGATCTCTTCAACCCACAATAAAAGCATGAAAAAAATACTGCTGCCTGCAATCTTTTCTTGCATCGCCTATATCTCATCGGCCCAGACCCCTTCTTTTGTCAGCGACAGCCTCAACAACTATATCAAAAAAGGCATGAAGGAATGGCAAATTCCGGGATTGGCCATCGCTATTGTAAAGGATGGCCGGGTTATTCTTGAAAAAGGTTATGGCGTACGTAATATGAATAAGCCGGAACCGGTGGATGAAAACACACTTTTCATGATCGCCTCCAATTCAAAGCTGTTTACCGGTACATCCATAGCCAAGCTGGACTATGAAAAAAAATTATCGCTCAACGATCCCGTCACCCGCTACCTTCCCTGGTTCCGTATGTGGGACAGTACGACCACCCGCCTCATCTCGCTCAGGGATGTATTGTGCCACCGCCTGGGCACCAAAACCTTCCAGGGTGATTTCACCTTCTGGGACTCCAGTCTTCCCAGGGATTCCATCCTGTGGAAGCTGCGGTACCTGAAGCCTCCCGGCACCTTCCGGCAGGATTATGGCTATTGCAATGCTGGTTTTTTAACCGCAGGCCAGGTACTGCAACAGGTAACCGGTCAAACCTGGGAACATTATGTGCAGGAAAATATTCTTACTCCCCTGGGCATGAGTCATACTTATATGAATACTGCGGGTATACAGCAGCGATCCAATGTGGCGGCACCTCACAGCAATATGTTTAGCCCGCTGACCGTGTTGCCTTTTGACCAGGTAGACAACCTGGGCCCAGCGGCCAGCATGATAAGCAATGTAGCTGATCTTACCCGTTGGCTGCGTATGCAGCTGGACAGCGGCCGCTTTGAAGGCCAGCGTATTTTACCCTGGGAAGTGCTGCAAAAAACGCGCGATGCCAACATAACGGTCAACAGCCGCAAAAACAACAACTATCCCATCCATTTTATAACCTATGGCCTGGGCGTATACGCGGCCGATTACAATGGCCGGCAAGTGTACTGGCATACGGGCGGCGCTTTTGGTTTTGTGACCAATGTATGCTTTGTACCGGAAGAAAAACTGGGCATTGTAATATTAAGCAACAATGACAACCAAAGCTTTTTTGAAGCCCTGCGTTACCAGGTACTGGATGCCTACCTGGGAGTTCCTTATAAAAACCGAAGCCGCTTCCTTCAGGGCTTTGCCGCTAAGAACCGGAAAGAGACCGAGGCCGGTTTGAAGCAGCTGCAGCAGCGGGTAGATGCCCGCAACAGCACTCCGGTGCCGCTGGATGCTTATACCGGCGATTATTACAATACGGTTTACGGAAGGATCCGGATCTCGAAAAGAGGGACCAACCAGCTCAGCTGTTCCTTTCAGCATCATCCGGACCTGACGGCCACACTGGAGTATATGGACAATAATACTTTCCGGCTCACCTATTCCAATATCGGCTTTGGTGTGTTCCCCGCTGTTTTTACCCTGAAGAACGGAAAACCGGAGACCGTACAGATCAAGGCAACGGATTTTATTGAATACGATGCTTACCTGTTTGCCCGGGACCCGCAGGGGCTAATGATCCGATGAACCGATTGTGTGAGGTTAAACCTGGTTTTAAAGAAGCATCAGTTTTCGGTTTAAAGTTTCAAGCTTAACGTTCCTGGTCAGATCTGTTTTCGTCCTCAGTGAGCGGTTTCGTATTTGAGGTGATTGAAAGGCTCAAAGCTGGTAGCAAGACCAAAGATTCCGGATCCAAAACCATCCCGGTTATAAAGAGATTTCATACATTTACATAACAAGTTATGGAATTAATTATGGAAAAGATATTTTATACCCGTACCGGTAAAACCGCCCTGGGCAGCCGGCTCCGGATGCTGTCTGCCCTGTTTACCGAAGAGGCAGGAAAGATCTATGAGCAAAACCAGCTTCCGCTGAAGGCCCAATGGTTCCCGGTCTTTTATATGCTTTCGCAGAACGAGAAAAAAACGATCACCGAAATCGCCCGGGAGATCGGGCATTCGCAGCCCTCCGTAAGCAGAACCATCCGTGAAATGACCGCAAAGGGGCTGATCACCGAAAACAAACGATCCGGCGACAAGCGGCAGAACCTGGTGGCATTATCCGCAAAAGGCAGGACTCTTGTTCCCCGGATGATGGATCAATGCACAGATGTTGACCATGCTGTGGAGGGCCTGATACAGGAAGCAGTGCATGATCTTTGGAAAGCCATAGAGGAATGGGAATTCCTCCTGGAGCAAAAATCCCTTTCACGCCGGGTACTGGAACAAAAAAAACAACGGGAAAGCAACCTTGTCAGCATTGTTAGCTACGAACCCGGGTACAAAGCCGCGTTCCGTTCTTTAAATGAAGCCTGGATATCGCAGTACTTTGAAATAGAAACAAAAGATACCCGAACCCTCTCCAACCCCGGGAAGTATATTCTTGAAAAGGGTGGTTTTATCCTGGTGGCCCTGTATAAAGGAGAACCGGTTGGGGTATGTGCACTTATAAAAATGAATGACCCCGACTATGATTATGAACTGGCCAAGATGGCCGTTGCGCCCTCAGCCCAGGGAAAAAATATCGGGTTCCTGCTGGCCAATGCCATCATTGAAAAAGCAAAAGAACAGGGGGCTTCCAAACTTTACCTGGAGAGTAACACCCGGCTAAAACCAGCTATCCGTCTCTATTACAAGCTGGGATTTAAAAAGATCACCAACCGCCCCAGCCCCTACAAACGGGTCAATATACAGATGGGACTGGATCTTTAAGACCGGTAAACTTCACAGATCTTACACGGGCAATTGTTCCCCGGGAGATTTCTTCCAACAAACGATACCCCACATCATGAATATCTTTTAATTGGCCGAAGACTGTTAAATAAGGGAAAGCTATCCGCTGAAAACCAATTATCAATAGCTGAAAGCTCAAACAATAAAGTGCCGCCACGGGATCAGGCCTTACTAAAACTTTGCAGCAGGTACTTCGTGATATTCCCCGGTTTTTGCGATTTGCAGGTGAGGTAATAGGGATAAGGAATCACCTTTTTTAAAAGTCGAAGCTGATAAGATTCCCCATTTACCGTAACCCTGAAATCGTAGCCCTCCTCCCCTTCGGTCTGTTCATCAATGGTAAAATCAAAGCTGACTGAAAAATCCTGCAACTGCTCCCTCAGGCAACACTCTACCGACTGGTACAGAAACGACCTGGTGCAAAGCCCGCGGTAATTAGGGTAATGGATAAGCTCCCGCTCAGTGGCTTCCAGGATGGCATCTACATCTTCAACCATCACCCGCCCGTAATAAATACCCTTCGGCATACAAACCGCGTTTGCCGCAAAACGATCGCCCCCCACATGGGTACTTTCAAAAACAGAAACCGCCTTATCATGATTCTCGATGAACTTAAAAACGGGGAAGCCAAACTTGGCGCAGCACTTGTCTTTTTTACCATTGGTGCATACCACAAAAAAAGGATCCGTTTCCCAAATCGCATCCGGGTTATTGATGTAAAACTCCAACCGGATAGCAGCCAGATCTGCCAATGTGGAGCGTAGGGTAAGGTAGCGGTGTCCGATGCAATCCACATAAATCAGCCGGCAGGTTTTAAAATCCGTTTTACGGTTACGGATCAGCAGGAGCTTGGCTTTCTTTTGTTTTGCCAGCTCCTGCAGGCTGGCTATAAAAAGAGGATCAACATGCGCCTGGCTGATCTTTTCCGGAAAGGGATCGCTGTGCTCCAGCAATATAAAACCGTTATAATTTGCAGCAGAGCCGTGAATATCCTCTTTAAAATACCGCGATGCCGCGCTACAAAAAAAAACGTGCCGGGTGCCTGTCTTTTTCAATAATTGCGTTTATATTGTTTCTGAATGATCAATGTACACCACTCCTTCCCGGATCAGCTGTACCACAGCCGCTATTTTACCGGCTTCCGGCTGTTCGCCGGGCAGTGCCGCCACCGTAAATTTTTCTGTATCAAATATATGATCAATCACCGGCTTTAAGGAACCGGCGAATGAAATTGTTTTGCCAAAACATTTTATAAAACACTTGTCGCCCGCGTTTCCCCGCTCATAAAACACATTACGGTTTACCTGCAGTACCGTGCCGGCTCCAAGTTCTTTTAACTGCAGGAGGCTATCGAAATACCCCCGCGCCTGCTGCGGCTGTGCTTTCTGATACTGATCATTGAGCTGCTGCAAGGCATCAGTATGGGCCAGCCGCCCGATGGTTTCCTTAAGCAGCTCTGTTTTTTCGCGGATAACCCTATCCAGGTCATTGCTCCAGAAAGGAACCGCTTCCCGGAAAGCCTTTTCATTTTCGAGCTGCGTTAGCAACTCCGAAAAATACCGGATCCAGGTAAAGGACAGGATTCCCATGGTAATATGTGCAGAAATACCATCATCCGCCACGGCATCATGCACGTAGCCTCTGGGCAGATATAAAAAATCGCCCGGTTGCAATTGCAGGGTCTGTTCCGGCTCCTTATGGTACCCTTTACTCACAAATCCCTGGTTTTTGGTGGGCAGTTCTTTTTCAAACCCGTAAAGGTTCCAGGTTTTTGTTCCCGAAACCTGAAGCACAAATACATCATGAGTATCCCAATGGGGATTAAACCCCTGCGACCTGTTGGGTGTAATATATAAATTGGCCTGAACCGGTGCATTAAATTTCCGGGACAACTCCATGCAGCAGGCAGACAAATGATCAAAATAACGCTGCCCTGCCTGTATCACCAGTGTGGCGCCCTCGTTAAACAATGCAAAGACTTTCTCCGTGTGAATGATCCCATCCCGCTTATGATGCCCGATGGGCACGCCCTTTAGCGTATACGCCGCAGAAGGCACTTCCTGCCCGTTTTTAACAATACGCAGCGATGGATAAAACACATCCTGCCGGTCGAGAAAAGCGGATATTTCGGCGGTGGTCAGCACCGTATTATAATAAGCGGGATCGTCCCGCCGGATATGCAGGATCTTCTTTTCATGATAGGTATTAAAAAAAGCTTCGATGGAGCAGGGTGCAATGATCTTATCAAAAAAAGCGGTCATAGATTCAATCCATTTTTATACTGCACAAAATAATAAAAAAAGCTGCAGCATTTGTTGTGCCGCAGCTTTTTAATACCATTCACTTTTATCAGGCATTATCGGATCCATCCGCATCGCCGCCATCACCATCGCTGCCGCCGTCACCATCTGCTCCCCCATCACCGTCGGAGGCATCGGATCCATCGCCATCGCTGCCGTCCCCATCCGCCCCATCACCATCCATTTCCTCATATTCATTTTCTGTAGCACGCGTTACCTGTAACTCGTCTTCATTCAACAAAAATTCATTTAATTCCATAATCAACGTTTAAGGAGTTTAGAATATAGTTTACTAAAGTAAGTTAGGCAAATTTTCCTGAACTGCCAGCAACACGGACAAATTTAATAGTACATTAATAAAACAGACCTATACATTTCTAGCAACCACGCAACGGAGCAACGGCGCAAAGATTTAGCCGGTCTGAAATAAATATCAGTATTGTATAAAAGCTTTCAGTATTGATCATCAAGTATTAAGACGGGTCAAACATCAAACCTTGAACTTTAAACCTGAAACTGCCCTCCGGTGCCAACCTACTTCCCCGCCCTGGCCCAGCTGTCTTTCAATGTAACGGTACGGTTAAAGACCATTTGTCCGGGGGTGCTGCCGGCATCCAGTGTAAAATAACCCTTCCTCAAAAACTGGAAACGCTCATCGGGCTTTGCTGCTTTCAGCGCCGGCTCGGCCAGTGCATTGTCAACAATTGTTAATGAGTCCTTATTGATATAGTCCGTAAATACACCTTCCACATTTGCCGGATCCTCCACGGTAAAAAGCCGGTCATATTCATTTACCCGGATGGGAAAACAATCCTTCGCATTTATCCAATGGAGCGTTCCTTTTACATGGATACCCGAGGTATCTTCCCCACTCTTACTATTATTGAAATAGGAGCAATTCAATTGAACGATATTGCCTCCGGCATCCTTCACCACTTCATCACACTGGATAATATAGGCACTTTTCAGACGCACCTGTTTACCGGGCGCCAGGCGGAAATATTTTTTAGGCGCATCTTCCATAAAATCCTCCCGCTCAATATACAGCTCATTGCTAAAGCTGATGACGCGGGTACCACCGTCAGGATCTTCGGGGTTATTTTCAGCATGTAGTGTTTCGCCGGCTCCGTTATAATTGGTAATGACCACCTTTAACGGATCAAATACCACCATACGGCGCAAAGCGATTTTATTGAGGTGCTCTCGGGCACAAAATTCCAGTACCCCGGCGTCAATCATGTTGTCTCTTTTTCCTACCCCGATACGATCGCAGTAATCCCGGATGCTTTCAGGCGTGTACCCCCTCCTCCGAAGGCCGGCAATGGTGGGCATACGGGGATCGTCCCAGCCTGATACATATTTTTCATTCACCAGTTGCAATAATTTCCGTTTGCTGGTGATCGTATGGCTCAGGTTGCGGCGGGCAAATTCATATTGGTGCGAGGGATAGATCTCCAGTTTTTCGATCAGCCAGTCGTAGGCCTCGCGGTGCGGCACAAACTCCATCGTGCAGATGGAATGGGTAATATGCTCCAGGGAATCGCTTTGTCCATGGGCAAAATCATACATGGGATAGATGGGCCATTGATCGCCCGTACGGTGATGGTGCGCATGCTTGATACGGTATAAAATGGGGTCGCGCATGATCATATTGGGCGAGCCCATATCTATTTTTGCACGCAGCACTTTTTCCCCATCCCGGTATTGGCCCCTGCGCATTTCTTCAAATAAGCGAAGGTTCTCCTCTACTGTTCGTTCCGCATACTGGTTTCTCCGTCCGGGCTGGGTGGGGGTACCTTTTTGTTCTGCAATTTCCTCGCTGGAACTGTCATCCACATAAGCCAGCCCCTTTTTTATAAGCGCTACGGCATAGTCGTACAATTGTTCAAAATAATCTGAGGCATAGAACTCATTTGCCCACTCGAAACCGAGCCACCGGATATCTTTTTTAATGCCCTCTACATATTCCGTTTCCTCGGTTACCGGGTTGGTATCATCAAACCGGAGGTTGGTTCCGCCTCCATATTTCAGGCTTAACCCAAAATTGAGACAAATGCTGCTGGCATGGCCAATATGCAGGTAACCGTTGGGCTCCGGCGGAAACCGGGTCATAATGGTTTTATATTTTCCGGCAGCCAGGTCTGCTTCCACAATTTCCTCCAAAAAATTCAGGCTCTTTTTATTTTCTTCCGTCATAAAATAACATCAATTCAGTCTACAAATGTAGCTAATTGTTAGTAAAAGAGATAGCACAACTAATGCATTCCATTTTAAAATGGAGAGCGGGTCAATGATCAAACCTTTTGAATTTATTTTATAAGTTACGGGGTATATTGTTATATTCGTTTTAACAATATGGTTTACTTGCGCAGGATCGCCTTCTATAGTAAGTTGAAGCATAATACATTTGAGAAATTATACTATGAAAGGGCGCTTACCTGCAGCAACCTGAGTTCCTCGATTGATAAAAGCATTCCCCTTGTGGCCCGGGCTCTTGCCGAATTGAAACAGGATGATGTGGTGATTGCTGAGGGCCATGCAGATTCCACTGGCGGGAGAAAAGCATTATTAAACCGGCTAAGGCCCAAACCGAAGGTGTGGAACTGAACAGCTCAACGCTCCGGTACAAGGCCTATTCCATGGGCGCAGCGGTACTGGTGGTCAACAGCCTGCCTGCCAAAACCCCGGACGAGCTCAGAGAACCGGCCTCCTGATACCGCCTTCCTTTCTTGCAAACAGAACCTCTATTATACATGAAAACAAAACCTTTCAACGGACTTCGTCTCCTGCTGGGCGCCTGTGCCCTGCATGTTTTAAAAAAAAGCTGACCGGCCTTCTTACATTCAGGCCCTTGGCATGAAATTTTATTGTTCAACAATGCAAGAGATCCATTATACATGAGAAGAAAACGATCCGTTGCGCGTTGCCTCCTTCCCGGCGAATAAACCAGCGTATGCTGTAACAACAGTATCACGATGTCCGGTATTGCCTGTTACATACGTAAAAGCAGGAAGGCTCAATTCTGATCGCTGATCAACGTAAACGACCACCCTACGTGGACGACAGGGTCATATTGTGTTCGGTTACACCATACGGGACGCATCAAATCCTGTACCGGTCAATCGTATATATCCTCTATCACCTATACACATTTTTATTATTCACCTAAAGCAAAACTATCAACAAATGAAAGCAAAACAATTCATTGCATTTTGCCTGTTCCTGCTAAGCACCCTCACCGTGCATGCGCAGGGAAAATCGGTACATGGCCGTGTTACCGGGGCGGACGGAGCACCATTGCCCGGGGTAACCATTTCCTCCCGGAAATCGAACAAGGCGGTCGTCACCGACGCCAACGGCGATTACCGCATCGCAGCCGCGCCCGGCGAGGTCCTGGTATTTTCCTACGTAGGTTATGCCACCCGGGAAGCTGTTGCCCGCGATGGGGAAGAACTGAACATTTCCCTGCAAACATCCGATGCGGAGCTTACAACCGTAGTGGTAACCGCGCTGGGCATTAAACGGGCCGAGCGATCACTTACGTACTCCACGCAAACGATCAGCGGGTCGGACCTTGTAAAAGCCAAGGATGTAAACCCCATGAACAACCTCACCGGTAAAGTTGCGGGGTTGCAGATCAACAGAAGTTCTTCCGGCATCGGAGGATCTGTAAGCATCGTATTGCGGGGATTAAAATCCAACCGGAACAACCAGCCGCTCTATGTGATCGATGGATTACCGGTGGTGAATTCCGCCGGAAGCGGCTCCACCGGACCCTTTGGCGGTAATACAGACCGCGGGGATATCCTCAGCAGCATTAACCCCGATGATATACAGAGCATCAATGTACTGAAAGGTGCTTCCGCCTCGGCCCTGTATGGCAGCCAGGGAGCCAATGGCGCCATTATGATCACCACTAAAAAAGGAGCTGCCGGCGCTACCCGGATCGATTTTTCCAGTACGGCAAACATCGACCAGGCCTTTTACCTCCCCAAGCTCCAGTATACATACGGACAATCCACTTCCGAAAAAGGCGATGCGGAGGATAGCTGGGGCAAACCGGGTTCTTATAAGGATCATGTAAAAGATTTCTTTAACCTGGGAACCACGTTTATCAACAGCATTGCCATAAGCGGCGGTACGGATAAATCGAGAAATTACTTTTCCTACGCCAATACGGCTAACAAAGGGATCATGCCCACCAATACCTTCAAACAGCATACCCTCAGCTTCCGCAACTCCGCCAAGCTTTTCAATGACAAACTTTTATTTGACGGAAGTCTGATGTATGCCTTCCAGGATGTGCACAACCGGCCGGCATCCGGTCTTTACTTTAACCCGCTCAGTGGCTTATACATGTTCCCGCGCGGGCTGGATTTTGATAAATTCAGAAACGAATACGAGTACCTTTCCCCCACCCGCAACCTGCTGCTGCAAAACTGGTTCAACGTAAATGCAGATGCGGGCCTGGGCGGCACCCACCATTCGCAAAACCCCTACTGGATCCTGAACAAGATCCCAACAGATCAAACCCGGCATAGCCTCATCGGTGCGGTAAGTCTGAAATATGATATAAACGACTGGCTCAGCATCAGCACCCGCGGTACATTGAACCGGGTATGGAATAAATTTGAGCGGAAGGTTTCTGCAGGAACGCAGGGGGTACTCTCCGGGCAAACAACCGGCGGCACACCGGTAGACAATGGCCGGTACATCCGCGAAGAAGTGGCCTCTACCAATAAGTACGGCGATCTGTTGCTCATCGGTAACAAGGACCTGAACGATGACCTGGCATTAAATTTCACCGTTGGTACGGCCATCTCCGATCTGAACAGTTATGGATGGAACCTGGATGCCCGGCAACTGAGGGTGGCCAACGGATTCTCACTGGCCAATCTTTCGCGGAAGGACCCGGTAAATGCATTAACCGAAGTATACCAGCGCAACCAGACCCAATCGCTGTTTGCATCTGCCAACCTGGGCTTTAAAAAATACCTGTTCCTGGACCTCACCGGCCGGAACGACTGGTCCTCTACCCTAGCCAGCACCCCCAATGAGAAAAACGGATTCTTCTATTACTCCGCCGGTATTGCCACCATCCTGTCCGATATACTGCAGCTACGCAACAATTACAGCAAGCTGCGCCTCTCCTATGCCCAGGTGGGTAACGGTGTAGGGGTGTTTGTATCCCAGATACCCGAAGCCACTATGGCCAGCGGGAACATTGTAGCCAACAGCGCGGGTGTATATAATGACATTCCGCTGAAACCCGAGATCAGCAACAGCTGGGAGCTGGGTTACGAGGGCCGGTTCCTCGACAACCGGTTAACCGTAGACCTAGCCCTTTACAAGACCAATACAAAGAACCAGTTCTTTACCTTTCAGGGGCCCCTGGGCTTGCTGAACACTACGGTTTACCTCAATGCCGGTAATGTGGAAAACAAGGGGATCGAACTGTCGCTGAACTACAATGTTATCAAACATCCTTCCTTCAGCTGGAGCACCGGCGTTAACTATACCTCCAATCGCAACACCGTGCTGGCCCTGCATCCCCGGTTGACCAATGCCTATCCCATCGGCAACTTCAATGTGCTTCGTGTAGGTGGGTCCTTTGGTGATTTCTGGGGTAAGACCTTCCTGAGGGATGCCGCCGGAAAGATCGTTGTAGACAAAGACGGAACCCCGCTTGGATCGAAAGACGGATACATCGGCAGCTCCAATCCCAAAGTGCTGGTGGGCTGGAACAACAGTTTCAACCTTGGCAAACTTTCCCTGGATTTTACGGTTGACGGCCGGTTTGGCGGACAGGTGATCAGTATTACACAGGGATACCTGAACTCCTTTGGCGTAAGCAAACTAAGCGCCGATCAGCGGGAGACCGGTGTAACGGTAGACGCGGTAGACCAGGATGGAAAAGCGGTAACCAATGTGCCCGCCCAGAAATATTACCAGGGCGTTGGCAACCGCGATGGGATCATTGAGGGTGAAGTATATGATGCCACCAATATCCGGCTCCGGCAGCTTTCCCTGGCCTATCATATACCCGTAAGATCCAATTTTATTAAAAACGCCAGCGTTAGCCTGGTAGGCCGCAACCTGTTCTTTATTACCAATAAAGCACCGTTTGATCCGGAACTGAGCTCGACCACGGCAACAGGAACCGATGGCGGACAGGGCCTGGACAGTTTTGGGCCGCCTGCCACCCGCAGTTATGGTCTTAACCTGAACCTGAGCTTTTAAGCCGCGCGGGTACACGCTTCGATTCAATTAATTAATGCAGAAAAAATTAAAATATGAAACCATTCAAATATCTCTTCAGGACCTTTTGTTCATCAACGGTCGCCGTATTGCTGATGACCGGGTGCACCAAGGATTTCAAGGATCTGAACTCCAACCCCATCGGGCTTACAACAGAACAGGCCGATGCCGACTACACCCTGTTGTCTGCGTTTTTACAACAGGCCCAACGCTTCATCATTCCGGAGGATGTAGGCACTTACCAGCTGTCGGAGAACCTGACCAGCGACTCCTATTCCGGTTATATGGCAGCAGAAGCGCCCTTTGTATCCAACTCCAACAACCTTACCTATAGCCTGGTAGACGGGTGGAACGCTTCTATCTGGACATCTCGTTACATCAATGTGATGAACCCGACCTACAAGGTCATTGCTGCAGCAAAAGCAGATCCGGTCCTTAAGGACCTGGAAGCCCTGGCAAGAATTGTAAGGGTATCGGCCATGTCGCGCGTCAGCGATAAAATAGGCCCCATTATTTACAGCCACTATAATACCCCCAATGATGACGGAACGATCAGCTACGATGCGCAGAAGGATGCCTATCCCCTGTTATTTAAAGACCTGGATACTGCCATCAGCATCTTAAAAGCGCTGCCGGCCACCATCTCGCCCCAGATGAAGAATGCCGACCTGGCTTATACGGCCAACAATTATGAAAACTGGCTGAAATATGCCAACACGCTGCGGCTGCGGCTGGCCCTGCGTGCAGCCCTTATTGATAATGCAATGGCCAAAACCCAGGGCGAGGCGGCGCTGGACCCCGCAAATGGCGGCCTGTTAAGTGAGAACAGCCAGAACTGCTCCGTAGGGCTAAGCGTATCGCACCCGCTCAACGTGATCGTGAACGACTGGAGCGATACGCGTATGGGCGCACCGATGGAATCGATCCTGGGCGGATACAATGATCCCCGGATATCAAAATACTTCCAGAAAGCCACCGACCCCGCCGTTGCCGGACAATATAAAGGGATCCGGAGCGGTATTAATATTGACGAAAAATCGAGATACGATTCCTATTCCAAACTGGTGTTCTTCTCCGTTAATAAGATGCAGCTGATGGTGGCAGCAGAATCCTGGTTCTTAAAAGCAGAAGCCGCACTGAGGGGCTGGACCAATGCAGGAGATGCCAAAGCAAATTATGAAACCGGCATCGACCGTTCCTTTGCCATGTATGGGCTTACAGCCGAAGCCGGCGCGTATAAAAACGATGCGGCAAGCAAACCTAAACCCTATATTGATCCAAAGGCCAAGACCGCAGGCGAGAACGATGTACTGACGGGCTCTCCAAACCTGAGCACGATTACCATCAAATGGAGCGATGCCGACAATAATAACCGCAAGCTGGAACGGATCATTACCCAGAAATGGATCGCCCTGTTCCCGGACGGCGAAGAAGCATGGGCCGAGTACCGCAGGACCGGATACCCCATCCTCTTTCCGGTGGTGGTTAATAAAAGTGCCGGCGCCATCCCAACCGTACCGGGCATACGCAGCATTCCCATTCCCCAAGTAGAATTTACTACCAACAAGGCCGCAGCAGAAGCCGCGGTTGCCACACTTGGCGGTCCCAGCAATGGCGCCACCCGGCTCTGGTGGGATGTGGTCAATAAATCGTTTTAAGCAAAAATGCCGTGGTTCAGAAAGCTCACCACGACAAAAAAAATACCTGGCATTCCGGTGCCCCGCATGTCGTCAATCCGGGTAGCCATCGCGTATGCGTCAAGCTAAGGGGATGTAAGCATACAAGCAAATCTGCGCTATTAAAGGCTTTGAGGGGCATAGCCCCGGATAGATGTTGGAACGTCGTGCTTCATCGCGATGTTAGCAGCCAAAAGGCAGATGTGAGTGCCATAGGCACGGCAGATGTTTCGGGCTGACGGCTCTCAACCCTTCGTCCGGATGGCGAGACGGGTTAAAACCCGCTCTTACAATATTCATCTGCCGCTATGCGGCGGGTACACAGTTTCATGCTAACCTGACGCGTAGGCGCAGAGGCGGGACAGGCACTGACGGAGCCGATGCGCTGCATCGTTGGTCATGAATACTATAAACACGTGGCGCCTGCAGCGCCTGGATTGAGTTTCCTAACTTGATGCACATGCGATGGCGATCGGGATTGACAAAGGAAACCGATGATCCACCCGCATTCATGTGCGACACAACATCCGCAAAATGACCGGTTCAAAACAGGAGCCGGTCATTTTGTTTATAACATAGGGGTCTGCAGGCATCTCATGCCGGTCCCGGCCTTGCAACAGAACAGCTGCTTACCCGGCATACAGCCCCGGTATCCTTCCTGAACCATCAGACAGCTTCAGATCTGCCTTCATCAAAAACACGTTATAGTCTTTCCATACAGACATCAGAAAATAAAGCTCCGTTCCGTTTTGCAAAGGATAGATAAAGGAGCCATACAGGCCGGGATAATCCGCAGAACGAACAAGTATTTTGGGAGCGCTCCATCCCTGTTCTATGGCCTTTGAATCGCGTAGTACCAGCGCCTTGTGGCTTACATCCAGGTACGCAATGATCCAGCGCTGAAAATGTTCATTATAGATCACCGACATTTCTCCTGCCGGGGCTTTGATCACCGGCGTGGCCCCGGCCTCATCGCCGCTAACCCAGCCCCGGACTTCATTCCAGTACTCAAACTGTTGCAGGAAAGCAAACTCCGCTTCTTTCACCCGCAGCAGATAGATGGCCCCATGCCGCCCGGCAGGCGTCCCCAGCATATACACCCAGCCGTCCTTTTTACATTAACCGGAATAATATCCCCCGTTAAAGGAAGTATGACAAGCTCCGGTTCTCTGCCCCCCGGTGCATCGATGAACACCGGCAATAACAAAACAAAATTCAGGCATTGCAAATAAAGACGAACTTTCATAGGGCGTACCGGATCTCTTTTATATCAATGGTACCGGATACAGTCCGTACCTGCGCTTTCCGGTTTTTATACACCACGGTTCCAAACCCCGTAGCAGTTGAAAGAAAACAGGTAAAGTCGCCAATCTTTGAATGCACATGCAATATTTTATCTACCGCATCATACCGCAAGCCGGTAAGCCCCTGCAGCATGCCGTAGCTCGACATGGCCCGGGCGTACCAATGCCCGCATTCATACTCGTTAAACGGATTGCGAACACGTCCGTTGTACCGGTTGCGACAGGCTCTAACAATATCCAGCCCTTCTGCCACTTTTCCCATCATCATTAAATGCGCAGCCACCTGGTATTCGATACCCGTCCACACTTCGTTGCTGTATACAAACGGCAATGACAATTTGCCACCTCTCGGCCATGTGCACAGCAATAAGCCGCCCTCATTGCCCAGTGCATAGGCCGGGCGCTGCGGGTTCACATGCCCTTTAAGACTTTTTTTTAAATTATAGCGGTGCACGGAAAGCAGGTGACTGGTTATTTTTTTTGGGTCTACCGGATCTTCCAGTCCGCAAACCGCCGCCATCCAGCTCCCCAGGACACCGTCCGACAAACAACCGCTGCCATACTGGTATTTGGGTCCTTCTTTTTTCAGGATGGCAACTGCCTCCCTGGAATAAGCGCCGCCAAAGGATTGTGCTTCGGCAGGATTCTGAGCCTTCAGTCCTTCCCATTGTATTTTTTGGAAAAAGTATTCCCCGTTGTAGAGCTGGTTTTCCAGGAAGGCCTTTCCTTTTTCCTGCAACGATCTGTAAATACCAATATCCTCCTTTAAAAAGCTTCCCATAGTAATAATGGATTGCAGGGCTCCCAGGTAAAAACTGGTACACATGGCATCGGGTCCCCAAAACTCAATATCATAGGTGTTATGATGTGGCTCTTCCAGCACGCCTTTATGCGTTGGATCCCAGGTTTCGATGCAATAATCGAGGCTGCGTTTTGTAAGGGGATATATTTTTTTCAGCCAACTGTGATTTCCGCTGATGCGCCATTCCCGGTATACTTTCATGATGCCGCCCAGCTGTCCGTCTGCCGCTGCATGAAAATCGTGCTTTACAGGGCTGATGGGCATATTGGCTCTAAAGGTTTGATGCCCGGCAGCGCTTTGGTCTTCGCAGTACTCGGTATTCCGCAGGCCGATCTCCAGCCCTGGAAACAGGTGGCAAATAGCCTGTGCATAGTTCCACACATGGGTACAGGTACCATGACAGCACCCGGCCTCATCGCTGCAGCCCTCCCAGGCCCACATGCGGCCATCATACTGGCGCAGCACGGTAGGCGACTTTAATATGGTCAGATTGGCTGCCACTGCTTCTATTACCTCTGCCGGCAGCGTGCTGCTGTAAAAAGCATCCTTAAACAAGGCCGACTTCTTTTTCAGCGTATCGTATTGCGCGCGCCAATAGGCCGCTACGGCTTCAATATTTTTAAACCGGGAGGCATACCAGGGCTGGTATTTTTCACCGGTAAATTTTGTATAGGCTTGCAGTCCCGATTCCAGCGGCGTAATGCAGCAGGCATCACTATGGCATTGTTCCTTTCCATCCGGACCTTTATCCTGTATGCGCAGGTCTGCCTCCGGAACATACCAGGCCATCATGATCCGGATCGTTCGCCGGCCCCCGGGCGCCAATGTAAACGGAACAAATAAGGAAGCCCCGGGCGCATCCCAGTCTACCGGCGGATTGTCTTTTGTGGCCCCGGCTTCAATGGTATTCCAGATCATTGTTACGGGGTCAAACCAACCGCCCCTGAACCAGCAATAGTCGGTAACCGGCTGCTGATCCGCTGTTGTATAAATTGCAAAGTCCGTTTTTGTAAACGGTTTGTCTTTGCCCGGCTCCTGTGAAAGGATAAACCCCTGTTCCATTTTGCGAATGCGTGCCCGCTCGCCCCGCGCCACAAAGTTTTTTGCATTATAAGAAAAAACGGCCTCCTGCATTTTTGCCGTGCGGTTTACAAACCGGTATTCCAGCGCCCCCACCGGCAAGCCGGAGTTATCTTCATCGCCCGGTATAAACGGGCTCCAACCCGTAACCTCCACCTCCAGGGGCATTGCTTTGTCTTTTAATTCAATAATGCCAAAAGGAAAACGGGCCAGGAAGGTGGCTTCTTCAAAACGCGGTAAGCCGTAGCTGGTACCGCCAGCGCCATTGCCTGTACCCCGCTGGCCAAAGATCTTCCATTCCGGTACCGGCCCTTCCAATACTCTTGCCACCGGCTGTGCCCCCTTTACACATACAGCTGCAAACACATTGGGTTCAAAAAACACTTCGGGGCGGTTATTGATCGACATGTGCGAGATGGCGCCCGTTCCCTCCAGGCAAAACATACCGGCGCCAAGCCCGCCAATGGGAAAGGCTACCCGGTTGAGGTATTCTCCTTTGTAAACACCATTAAATGCTCTTTCAGCCGCGGGCCATTCGTTTTTAGCCGGTATATCCGGCAGATCACTACCATCGTTTGCAGCCACGGCTCCGGTAACCCCGGATGCAACTGCTGCCAGGCTGCCCAATCCTACCTTTTTAATAAAAGACCTTCTTCCTTTTGTATGGTTCATGCCATTCGTTTTTATTTGCGGTGCCGGACATCAGGCAACTACATAATCATACCGGTATTGAGGTTTCGGGTAACCGGGGCTTAGCGACCGGCATTGACGGATTTCATAAAACATTCCGTCATCAATGGTGTTTGCCAGCGCTTCAAACACCTGCCGCTCCAATACCCGGGCGTCTGCTTCTATCCGCACATTAATCGTCATTTGAGCAATATTGCCGGCCCCCGCAGCTCCCCTAAACTGCAATGTACCGGCGGGGCCGGTCTGGTTGCCCACCCGGTATTGATTGTTCTTACTTTCGATCATGATCTTTATATGCCCCACCCGTGCCTGTGCACCCAGTAAACCGTTAAGCCGGCAAAAATAATTTTCAAGAAACGCATCCCAATCCACCGCTGTGCCCTGCAGCAACACGGCAGCATTGAGCCAGCCCAGCAGGGCCTCACCTTCGGCATAGATGGCATAGTCCACGGCCGTCAGCCGGCTCCCCGAAACCGTGCTTGTCATTATATCATCCAGCCAGGCCTCCAACCCGGCCCCCGTACGGGCACTGATGCATTGCAATTCCCGCCCGGGAAATACCAGTTTTGCCTTTTCCGCTAATAGGGCCAACCGTCCGGCACTGATCGTATCGGTTTTTGTGATCCCGATCAGATCGCTTTCTTCCAGCTGCTTCCGGTAAATATAGGCAGCGGACGGATGCATGCCGGCATCACCGCCATCAAGGATCTGCTCCAGCTTCGCCGGATCTGCAAGCACGGAAAAAGGCGCCATCTCTACCACCGCCTGCATCTGCTCTTTTAAAGGTTGCAGGATGGTTGCAGAAATATCAGTGCAGCTGCCTACCGGCTCCGCAATGATGACATCCAGCCCGGCACCCTGCCGGATCAGTTCATTAACCGTCTCTGTAAATCCGTGATAATTGCAGCAAAAACAGCTGCCGCTTAGTTCCCTGGTAACGCGATTGCTTTTTGTGAGCAGTAGTGTATCCACCAATCCCTCCGCCTGATCGTTGGTGATGAGGCCAACAGATTTGCCCCGGGCCGCAAGCAATCCGCAAACAGCCTGTAATAGTGTTGTTTTACCGGCTCCTAAAAAGCCCCCTACAAAAACCAGTTTTACCTTACGTGCTTTCATTTCATCATGTTGATATTACAGGGATGCTTTCCTGATAACAACGGCACTGTATCAAAAATGATTATTAAAACAAACTAAACCGACCGCCGGGAGCCCTGCCCGGTATTGCAGCGTTCCCGTTGATCGTATGAACACAACAGGGCCTATTCAGCATTGCTTTTAAACAGACCGGCTCCATAGTGATCAAAGATCCTGTTGTAAGCTTCTGCTGCTGCGCCATTGCCCCAATCATAAATAGTAAACTCCCCAATCCCCAGGCCATGGGCATCGGTAACACCATCATGCCCATAATTCTCCATCATAAACCCATAATCCTTTTCGTTAAAAAAGGGCCACCGGGCCTGCCATTGCTGCATAGTACCCGGGTTTAGCGGTGTGTACATCATTGTAAAGGAGGCTTTCAGGGCAGCAATGCCCCGCTGCCGGTAATCCGCGCGGTGCAGCAAGGCGCCATACCGGATGATCAGTTCCGCAAAAAGACTTTGCCGGGAATCGTTCCACTCGGCATCCGCATTCATCACCCCAAAACCACCAAGCGTATGAACGGCCATATAAGGCGGCTGCCAAACGGCCTGCCACATCAGCAATTCATCCAGCACCCGCTGCCCGGTAACAAGATACTTCTTTTCCTTTGTAATCTGAAACATTTCAAGCAGCGCTTCTGCGGTCCAGAATATGCAAAAGGTATTCTGTTTATACATATTGTTACGGGGTATTTTGCGCCCCACCCAGGTATCGCTTCCAATGCGGCTGCAGGACCAATAGGTTTCAAAATCTTCCCACCGGCCCATGGGGATGATCTCCCGGGAGACGGCATCGATGGCTTTTTTTGCAGCTTTTAAATACCGCGACTCCCTGGTAAGCGCATACAGTTTTAATAAAAACGTAACAGAAGCTGATGTTTCGGGCGATTGTTTTAAATAGGGCAAGGGGGTTTGTTCCTTTAAATCGAGCCAGGCAGGAAAAAAGCCTTCGGCATCCTGCAGACCAAGCAGCCTGTTGGCATACCGGGCCGCATAATTCAGTAAACGCGGATCCTTTTCCAGCTCCTGATACCATACCAGCATCCAGTATGCGGTAAAGCTCATATCTGCAATATGATAGGGCGATTGTCGTGCATCCCAGGTATACGGGTTGCGGTTAGAGTTGCCAAAATACCGGGTATCCCACCCCGTGGAACGGCTGTATTTTTTTCCATCCGTTCCGTCTACCTCCTCCATTCCGGTGGCAATCACCGAATGAAACAGACCCTCTTGCTTCGGAAAGGAAAGCGCCAGCTCTTTTGTAAGCAATGCATAATGCAGCAATGAATCGTCATGCATTCTCCGCGCGTACCGGTACAGGCCCTGTGCCGACCGCAGGGAGTTAAACCAGGCCTGGTTCCAGACAGAAAGAAACTCGCGCTGATTGGGTATTCCTTTGTAGTTGGGGCTCTGCGTTATGTTTACAATAAATGCCGGCGCGCCCACATTCCTGCCGTCAAGCACAAGCTGCTGCCATACCGCAGATCTCCAGTTTTTAAACGCCCAATCATAGGTTTGTTTTACATACGGCTCCAGCTCCGTACGCTGCAATGGCATCCCCTGCCTGTATAGCGGCCGGCCCCATTTTTGCCACAGGAAGGCGGCCGTTTGCCCAAAGGGGTTTTGCAGCGCTTCTTTTTTATCTGAAACGATACAATAAAACCCAATAGTATGTACTCCTTCGGAAAATACAGCGCCCGGTACTTTTGTAAACAGCACATGTTCTTTTACTGCGGCCTTTCCCATACCCAGCACCAGCTGGTTCCTGGGGGCGTCCATATCCATATACCAGGGCACAGCGCTTTCGTTTTGCAGCAGGTCCAGATCCGGTATCACAGCCAGTAATTTTGTATCGCCGGCAACAATCAGCGCCGGTGCCCGAAATACATGTTGTGCAATAACATGCATACTGTCCGGGGTTAAAAGCGGCGCCCAGTTAAAAGAGGGCACAAAAGCCGGAATCACGCGCAGGCTAACAGCGCCGCGTTTCACAGGCTTTTGAAATTTCCATACCACGGATACATGGTAAATATTGTCCGATACCGCTTTAACAGTAACGACCTTTTGCGCTGCTTCCACCTCATCCGTTTGTATATCCCGGATATACTTTTTCAGTAACCCGGGGTATGGGCCTGAAGCCTGCACACCGGTCGTTAATAAAAGAAACGCCCCCATCCAACAAGCGATCTTCTTCATAAATAAATCACCAGCCATTTTCAGGCCTTAATTATTCGTTCTTAGATAATATAAGCTATTAAGATCCATTACCAGCTTATCGGGGCCGCCGCCCGGGTCGGCTACAAAAGAAGCCTTCAGCGTACCCGTACGCCTGGGGGCAACAGTGGTCAATGAGTTATGTGTATGGAACACATAGTTCATGGTGCCATCCGGATCAAAAAACACGTCTCCATGGCCGATACCCGGCTTACCGGAATTATCGATGCTGAGCACCGGGTTTTCGGCGGCTTTTGTCCACGGTCCCCAGGGGCTTGCGGCGCTGGCATAGCCCACGGCATAATGCTGGTTGACATAATGGTTGGCCGAATAGATGAGATAATACACCCCTTTGTGCTTTATAACGGCAGGGCCCTCTACCACATTAGCCTGTTTCAGCTCCCAGCTGGCAGTAGCCGTAATACAAAGTTTCCGGCTTGCTTTATCAATAGCCGTAAAATCATCATTCAGCGCCGCCACATATATTTTATTGCCATTCGTAATATCTACATGATAAAGATACTTTTTACCATCATCATCTAAAAACACATAGGGGTCAATATTCTTCTGATCAAAAGCGATGGGGTCCTTTGCATAAAACGGCCCTTCCGGTGAAGCAGCTGTAGCAATAGCGATCTGCTCATTGGCTACATAGGCCATATAAAACTTATTGTTAGCCGTCCATACCTGCGGCGCCCAAAAACCCGCAGTGCCAAAGGATTCGAGCGCACGCAGCGCCAGCCCGTCTGCACTGGAGGCCGGCAGCTTCCACTTCTTTTTATCGTCCGAAATGTATACTTTAATTCCTCTGTCGGGGGCAAGGCCATCCGTACCATACAAATAATATTTTCCCTTGTTAACAAAAACGGTGGGGTCTGCCTGGAAGATGGGGTCGCCGGGTGTTTTAGGTACCGGCAGCGGCGCAATGATCCGTTTGCCATCCCTGGAACAGGCCGCCAGCAGCACCCAACAGATGACCGGGTAAAACAGGCCGCTTAAGATGTTGATCTTATTTTTCATGAGTTGTTTCGATTTAAAAAGAATAATTTTTTTCGGGATCAAATGCCAGACGATAAACGCTGCCGGAACCATCCAGCGCCAGGATATCATTTCCGCTTACGATGATTTTGCGGAACACATTCCAGCCGGTACCGATTTTTTTACCGGTGCCCGGCACCCCGGTTTCCGACACCGGGTAGTACCAGAGTTCACCAGCCGCATTTACAAAGAGCAATGCATTGGAATTGACAGATGGGTAGGCTACCCCCTGGGAATAATTAAAGCCGGCGCCCACCTGTGTGCGGTTTTGATCAATTTTTGCAAACAGGGGCTGGCGCCACAAAACGCCGCCATTATCCGCGGTTATCATATAATTTCTAAAAGGAACAATCAGGTATTTATTCCAAAAGTCGCCCAGCCAAAACGTATTCCAGTCTGCAATACCGGTTATAATATTTTCGGCGGGTTTGGGATTGTTTTGCAGAATATTTTCGGGGTGCATATCAAACCGGAACAGGCCAGCCCAGTAAGGCGCATTTCTTACCACCATGGCATTTTCGTTCAAATAATAAAATGATTCGGAAGCATCCCATCTAATTCCGATATGCAGCGCCGCCTGGTTGTAATCGCCATCATTCTTCGGCAGGTTCATCAGAATATCGAGGCTGTTTTTATCGTTGGAGATAATGGTATTTTTGGGACCAAGGCTAAAAATGCCGCCCCAGCTACTTCCCAGCTTTAATACAGGCGGCAGGGCTACCCGGACAAGGTAAAAGGTAACTGCATATTTTTTCAGCACCTGCCCCTCTCCTTCCGTTGCTTTAATGCCCACGGGCAGGATATAGGTTTTAAACAGCGATAAGTTATTGTCAGACTTTACACTTAATGTAAGGCTATCAGTACTGCGCTCCCCCGCCTTTATTATGGCCGTTTGGCTGCTGAGCGTATAGTTGGTGGCGGGCAGCAGCGGGTAGCTGGTACCGCTCCGGGCGTTAAAATCCGCGGCGGCGGCTGTTGCTACCTCAAAGGAAACTTTTATATCCGTCTGTGCATTTTCTATACCTCCAATATATGCACTATATCCCAGGCGATAAACACTATCGCCCGGCCTTACGGTAAGTACGGTAGAATCATTGGCTGCGCGCGGCATATAGATATTTCTATAAATGGAAGCGTCCTCAATACCGTTATTATATTTGCTGCAGGAAACCGCCGCAATTGCCACCACGGCCAGTATTCCAAACCCTATTTTTTTTATCTGTTTCATTTTTACTTTTATTGTTGATGACCTTACAAAAGAAACTACCAATACATGCTCTGGATAAGACCTGGGTCCTTATCCAGCTCCGACTGAGGCACCGGCCAAAAATAGTCGCGGGGCGCTTTAAAGATGCGCTTATCAGCTTCGGTCCGTTTATAAAAAGAAACATCCTGCTGCGAATTTCCACTGTTAATATTCATACCCAGGAGACTTCCGTTATTGGTTTTGGCGGCAATTTTCCAGCGGCGGGTATCAAAATAACGATGCCCTTCAAAAGCCAGTTCTATCCGGCGCTCGTGCCAGATTTTTTCGCGCATCTGCTCCTTTGATAAGCTGGCCGGCAAACCAGGCAAACCCGCCCGGGCACGGATGGCATTTACATAGGTGTACACATCCGCCACAGGGCCATCGCTTTCATTAAGCGCCTCGGCATAGTTGAGGTATTGCTCGCCCAGGCGAAACATAATAAAGGTTTTCAGATCCCAGCCGCTATTGGTTTGAATATTGATAAGGGGATTGGAAAACTTCCGCAGCACATACCCGGTTTTGGAAAAATCCGTACCATTTTTTGAAGCCCCATCCTTACCATTAAAATAGGTTTGTATGACCGTGTTTTTCCATTTAGCCCCGGTAAAATGCACGCTGGCGTAAAACCGCGGTTCGCGGGCTACATACATATTGCTGATGCCCGCATCCCAGTTTTTACCACTTGCAGCAGCAAAACCGGTTTCAGTATAGCTGGCATCGCCGTTTATAACCGGCGACCCGTCTGCATTGTAGCCGGTAATCACATCGCGCCCCAGCGTATCCTGGTAGGCATCCACCAATTGCTGCGATACCGACAAAATGGAAAATCCACCATAACTCAACGGATTGGAACAGCGCTCCAGGTGCTGAAAGGCCTGGCGATTCATGGCCCATAAAATTTCCCGGTTATTGTTTTGTAAAAAAAGATTGGTATAATTTTCAACGGGGTTATTACTGGGTGCTGTATACAAACCATAACCGGCAGCTTCACATACCTCAATGCATTCCCTGGCTGCATTGGCTGCCTGCTTCCACTTGCCGGCATCATAGGCCTGCGAAAACAGGGCTTCCCCGTCAGGGTTTTTAAAGTCCCTGAAATCGGCGTTGCCGTTAAAAAGCGGGCTGGCGGCATATAACAGCACCCGGGCTTTTAAAGCCAGCGCGGCGGCCTTTGTAGCCCTCCCCTGCTGATCACTGTTGGCTGTTATGGGCAACAGGCCTGCCGCCGCATCACAGTCTTTTACGATAAACGCCACGCAGGCATCTACCGGTGAACGTTTGATACTTTTAAAATCGTCATTCGGCGTTTTGGCCTGGTCCATAATGGCCATCGGGCCATAGATCCGGAAAACGGCAAAATTATCAAAGGCCCGCAGAAAATGCGCTTCCCCGATCCAGCGGTTTTTATTGTCCTGTGTATAACCGTCCTGCAATGGCAGCTGATCAATATTCTCCAGGAATACATCCGCCTTACGAATACTCTGATAGGCAAACTGCCAGTTGGAAACAATGTTTTGCGCGTTCCAACCGCCCCGGTTCATATAATGCACATAGCTGCCCGGAAAAGTAATCTCCATTTCATCCGAGGCGCCCGTCCAGGGAGAGGCATACCGGTTGATTCCATCGATGTCCACCGGGTTAATCTCCCAGGGCTGACCGGCATAAATCGATGTAAGGAAGGACTCTGTGTACAGCCGGTTGGTAAATACTTCTTTTAATGTAATATCCTCATCGGGCGTTTTATCCAGGTAGCGCTTGCAGGAAAACAAGCTTAGTAAAAAAAGCCCTCCTATCAGTGAATAGTTTTTCATTCCTATTTATTTATACATTAATTAAAATTGATTTGCACACCAAAATTCAGTGAACGCTGCATGGGATATAAACCCAGGTTATCTCCATCCCTTCCGTTATTGCTGCCGTTATTGGATTCCGGATCCAGGAATTTCAGATGATCAAATGTGAGCAGGTTGGTGCCGTTGATAAACACCCGGAAAGCGCTCAGCCGGTATTTCCTGACCAGTACAGGAGGCAGACTATAGCCTACTTCGGCATTTTTGAGGCGCAGGTAAGAAGCATTCCGGAGGTATTGCGAAGAGTATTGAAAATTGTTTGAGTTGTTGGCCGGTGTTGCCGCAGGGTATTGGGCATCCAGGTTATCAGGCGTCCAACGGTTGTTGTAATACTCCTTCAAAATATTATAACTGCCCGCTCCGCGTAAAAAAGGATACATAGAGGGACCTACTATAAAAAGGCTGGTACGCGCAGCGCCCGAAAAAAACAAACTCAGATCCACGCCTTTCCAGGCCACGGTGCCGCCAAAGCCATACACAATTTCCGGAGTACGCGGAAACCCGTTCAGGTACATATAGTCATCGGCTGTTATTACCCCATCCCCGTTTACATCAGTAAACCGGATATCGCCCGGGTAGATGGTAGTGGAAAATTGTTGTACCGGGCTTTGGTTAATCTCTTCCTGATTGCGAAACATGCCCATGGCCAGCAGCCCGTAGGGCGCGTCAATAGAATGGCCCTTACCCGATTGATAGGGCACATGTTTTAAGGACTCATCGTTTTCGATCACTTCATTGTGCGCATAGGTAAAGTTCCCCATCAGCGAATAATACACGCCATTTCCGGCTGGTTTATTCTGAATTTTCAAGCTCGCATCCAGGCCTTTGTTTACCACTTCGCCCAGGTTGCCATAGGGAATAATCCAGGGGAAGAAGCCGGATACAAAGGGAATGGTTTGCCGCTGCATCAGGATGCCGGTCCGGTGCTCATGGAAGGCGTCCACCTGTAATTGAACAACGTTATTAAACAGACCGATATCCATCCCAATATTTTTCTTTAGCGAAGACTCCCAGGTAATATCGGGCACCCCGATCTGGCCTTCATCAAAACCTCTGAACGCCTGCTGGCTGGAGCCAAACCAATAGGTATTGGCATCCTTTTTCATCCGGGTAAGGTAAAGAAAACGGGTACCATTACCGATCTGGTCATTACCCACTTTACCATAGGAGCCCCGGATCTTTAATTGATTAATGAGATCAGAATGCCAGAAAGCCTCATTGGACACAATCCATCCCGCAGAAACAGAGGGGAAGAACCCAAAGCGTTTTCCCGGGGGAAACTGTTCTGATCCGTTGATCCCCATATTAAACTCCACCAGGTAGCGGTTGCGGTAGGCATACGAACCCCTTCCCGCATATCCCCGGCTCCGGTAGGGCAGCCCGTTGGTAGAATTGGCCGCTACCAGGTTGGTATATTCCTTTTGATTAAACAGCAGCAGTGCGTTTACATCATGCTTTCCGGAAAATAACCGCTGATAGTTTAGTGATCCTTCTATATAGGAGTTCCGGTTGTTATCTGCCGTAAACGGGCCATAGCCCAGGGTACCGGCCTCGCGCACAACGCTGTACCGTTCTTCTTCCGATGCGGGATCCTGGCCCAGGTATTGTTTAATTTCATAGGGCCGGATGCGGTTGATGCCGCTAAAATTATAATAGTCATAGGCAAATTTTCCGTTGACGCTTAACCCGCGGGTAACCAGTCGCGACAGGTCCCATTTAGCAGCAAAGGTGCTTTGCAGGGTATGCCTTGCCTGATCCGAATAACCGCTTTGGGTAACCAGGGCCCAGGGGTTACGGCCCAAATAAGAAGCGCCCCCCGCTACCGAGCCATCGGGATTTAATACCGGGTATTGGATGGGCGAAATCACCGATAGCGCGCTAAAAATATCCGGCGCACTGGAACCGGGGTAATGCCCGTTTTGAATAATGGCGCCCAGCCCTACGGTAACGCTGAGCGACTTAGACAGGTTTACATCCACATTGGATCTGAAGTTATAGCGTTTTACATTGGCATTGGTATTATAGGCGTTCAGGCCATCCGTATTATAGATGCCCGACTGCAGCAGAAATCCTACGTTGGTATAATATTTTACCGTTTCTGTTCCGCCGGATACACTCAGGGTATTAATGGTCTGATTTGTGTATTTTTTCAGGATCAGGTGCGTCCAGTCCACATTCGGATGAAAATAGGGATCGCTGCCATCCGCAAATTTTTGCAGATCCTCCGGGGTGTATAAAGGGCTGCTTCCTGTATGCACCAATGCCTCGTTCAGCAGGCTGGCATAGGTCGTGCCATCAATATAATCCGGCATACGCAGGGCGGCCAGCTGCGCCGCTTCCGCGCGCAGGGTAATGGCAGGTTTTCCTATTTTTCCCTTTTTCGTGTTGATCAGGATTACGCCGTTGGCGCCCCGCACCCCATATACGGCAGTAGCTGATGCATCTTTCAAAATGGTAAAACTTTCTATTTCCTGGGGGGTAATATTATTCATATCCCGTTCTACCCCATCTACCAGTACCAGTGGCGCCTGACTTCCTCCAAAGGTACCTACACCCCGGATAAACACCTGCGCCTGATCGTAACCCGGTTCACCGCTGCTTTGCCGGGTAATAATCCCGGGCAGTTTACCACCAATGGCATTGGAAAGCGAGGGCACCGCCACCCGCTGCAGATCATCGGTGGAAACGGAGGACAATGCGCCCGTTACGGTGAGCTTTTTTTGCGTACCATAACCCACCACCACTACTTCATTTAATTTTTGGGATGCCTCATCGGGATGCAGGGTTACCACAATGGACCGTACATTTCCCGGCAGCAGTTTTTGGGTAAGATTGCCAACGGAGGATACTTCCAGGGTATCGGCTGCATCCCTCATCTCGGTAATAAAGTTCCCGTTGAGGTCCGACAAAACCATACGCCCTTCTTTCCGGATCACCCGGACAGAAGCGCCCGGAACCGGCTTTTTTTGCTCGTCCAAAACAACTCCGCGCAATACCCAGCTGCTTTCAGGCACCGTGTCCGGCAGCGGATCCGATTGGTAAAGCCGGGCCTTGTTGCTACCCGAAGCCGGGCTGCAAAGCAACAGCAGGCCCACATTCCATAAAACCAGTAAGCAGCATCGCAATAAACAGCAGCTCAGTGGAAGGTTTTGTTTTTGGTTCATAACTATAGATGATTAAAAAGATGGCCTGTTATAAATGAAGAAAGTTTTGCTTAATCGTTTAAATAAAAGAACCGGGCAATACCCCTTTCCTGCACCACTCCAGCAGTTTTATAAAATCCGGCTTCATCCCCTGCAGCACTTTCCAAGACAATCGCAAAAGCTTAATCGTTTAAGTAAAGATAAACGTTTTTTACAAACAGCGCAAAAAAATCCGGAAGCTTCTTTAATTAATCTGCAAATCCTGCTTAAATTTTTCTATAAGCAAAAAAAACGCGGGACCATGTCCCGCGCCTTTGTTATGTATAACTGATGATCGTTTAAGCTTTCACTTTATACCCGCTGGTGGCATAATACAGGATGAATAAAAACAGGGGGATAGGAACAAAAAAGCCTACTGCCATGCCATAGGTATCAGCTACAGCGCCCATCAGCAGGGGAAAGATGGCGCCGCCGGCAACCGACATAACAAGAAAAGCCGCCCCCCGTTTTGTTTGCGGACCAAGGCCTTTAATGGCCAATGCAAAAATGGTGGGGAACATTATGGACATAAAAAAGAACACGCCGTAAAGGGCTATCACGGATGCCCATCCAATTTCAGCTCCTATTACCGGTAATAAAATACATACGGCAAGGGCATAGAATGCTAACAATTTGGTGGGTTTAAAATATTTCATCATCGCACTGCCGGATATCCTCCCGATCATAAACAATGCAAACCCGATGGATAAAAAATAAGGACCGTCTGCTACATTAAAGCGGGGTTCCATGTGCATATCCTTGTCATCCGTAAGAAAATTAATAAGGTAGCTGAAAACACCCGTTTGCGCTCCAACATAGCAGGCCTGTGCAATGACCCCTAATTTAAAGTGCCGGTTTTGCCATAAAGGTTTCCTGGTAATGTATCCGGAGGCGGAAGGGTCTGACACCTCCACGGCGTCCCCCGAAGTCGTTGAAGCACCATGTACACCGTGGGCAGCATTCTCATCTTCTTCAGTAATTTCAGGAAGTTTCAGACGTTTAAAAATAAATGCCACCACCAGCACCGCCAGGCCAATCATTGCAAATGGCAGCACAATAGACATCATCTTTTCGCCTTCAACATGGCTCCGGTTACCGTAAATATAAATGGCAATCAGGGGACCAATCGTCCAGGCCAGGCCGTTGAACGACTGGGAAAAATTGATCCGGCGCTCTGCCGTTTCCGGCGGTCCTAATTTTGTGGTATAAGGATTGGCCGCTGTTTCCAGCGTGGCCAGGCCACAGCCGATGATGAGCAGGCAAAGCAAAAACAATACAAAAGATTGTAACGGAGCCGTAACCGCCGCTATCAAAGCACCACAGGCAAAAAGAAGCAGCCCGAATATAACGCCCTTCTTATACCCGTATTTCTTCATGAATAAGCCAGCCGGTATTGCCATAGCAGCATAGGCGCCATATAAATGAAACTGTATTAAACTTGATTGCCATTTTTTCAGGTGGAGCATTTCCTGGAAATTTTTATCCAATGCATCAAGCAATCCATGCGCTATGCCCCATAAAAAAAATAACGCGCTGATTGCGGCAAAAGGCGCTGCATAGTTAATACCGTCTTTGATAAAAAGTGATTTCTTGTTGCTCATATCAATTGTATAAATTGGATAAAATATTCTTAATTGTTATTTACTCATCGTTATCTGTACAAAACGGCAACGCAATCAGGTTCGGGGTTTAAAGCAATTGACCATTCACTTTTTCACCAGCCCTTTCTGTACGAAGCGGTAAAATACATATTTTTTGCAAGATCCAATCCACTAGTGTTAATATTAACTACAAAAATGTGAATTTTGTTTATTTGCAGCTTCCGGCTTTCCGATTCCAGATTTGAGATCTTACATCGAGCATAGAAACAGATTCAACGTGAAACATCAAACGTCAAACGTGAAACGTGAAACCATCCCTTAGCTATCCATCAGTAAGGAGTTCGGCTCTCTGTTGCCTATTTCCTATTCAATGTCGTTTCCTTAGCACTTGGACGTCCAATATATTGCTCACTCCCGATGCATCGCATTGGCGTCAAGTTAAGGGGAAGTAAGCATGCCAGCAAATCTGCCGCTATGCGGCGGGTACAGTTTGCATGCTAACTTGACGCCCATGATGCGCCAAACCTAATATTCTTCCCGGTTTTACGTCTTCGGAGCACAACATCTGGCTTAAAGTAACGGTATTGATTCACTATTGCCCCCTTACCCGTACAACGGCCCATAAACCGCGCAGGCCCGGTAATCGGAGCCTTCCGGATCCATACCAAAAGCACCCCATGCAGACGGGCGGAAAATCTTTTCCTCCGCAACATTGTGCATCGCTACAGGTATACGCAGCATGGAAGCCAGGGTTATAAGCTGATCACCGATATGCCCATAGCTGATGGCTCCATGATTGGCGCCCCAGTTGGCCATCACCGAGTACACATCTTTAAAAGGCCCCTGCCCGGTCAGGTTGGGCACAAACCAGGTAGTAGGCCAGATGCGGTCGGTGCGCTCATTTAAGATCGCATGTACCTGTTCGGGCAAATCGATGGTATGACCCTCTGCAATCTGCAGTACCGGCCCCTGCCCTCTTACCAGGTTTAGCCGGCACATGGTTACCGGCATTCCGCCTTTTGTAAGAAAGGTAGAGGAGTAACCTCCCCCGCGCATATAATCCCTGTTGGAGGGACTCCAGGTGGTAGCAGCCATACAGGAGGCGGCCTCCTTGTTTCCGATTTCCCAAAAGGGCTTCATGGCCGGCTTTCCATTCCGCGACTGCTGCCCTGTGCCATCCAATGTGGCCGAACCGGAATTGATCAGATGAATAAATCCATGCTGTGCAGCGCCATCCGGTTTCCAGCCCGATACCCGCTCCGCGGCCTCGGGGCTCCAGTAGGTACGCACATCGGCAAAGATCTGCGCGGTATTGGTCAGCAGATAATTAAATAACATGGAAACCCCGTTGTAGCAATCATTTTCCGTAGCTACCATATACGGTTTACGAATACCATTCCAGTCGAAGGAAGAGTTCAGCATTGCCTCCGAAAAATCACCATCCGGTAAAAAGTCGGTCCATTGCCGCTGCCCCTGGAAACCTGCTACCAGGGCATTATGTCCCTGTGCTTCCTCCGGATACCCCAATGCTTTCAGCCGCGGGTTACCCGTCATCAGGTCGCGGATGATGATCGTCATTTTGGTCACAAATTCCCAGTCCCGGTCTTTTTCTTTTCTTGATTTAATTTTTTCTTTCCGGTTATAATCCTTCCCTTCTTTACAATGCTTCTTCACCCATGCCAATGCTTTTTTAAACTCGGCAGGATCAAAAATATTTAACCGGATGCGCCGCAGGATCTCGGAAGAATCTACATACTCATTGCGCATGCCCAGGTATTCCTGGAAGAATTGCGGATCTACAATGGAACCGGCAATGCCCATAGATACAGAGCCAATGGCCAGGTAGGATTGTCCCTTCATGATGGCCACGGCCATACCTGCCTTTGCAAAGCTCAGCAGTTTTTCCTGCACATCACCGGGGATGGACCTGTCGCCCATATCCTGCACATCCCTCCCATAAATACCAAAACAGGGCAAGCCTTTTTGGTTATGCGCCGCCAGGGTTGCCGCCAGGTATACCGCCCCCGGGCGCTCCGTGCCGTTAAAGCCCCAGATAGCTTTTGGTATCGACGGGTTCATATCCATGGTTTCTGAGCTATAACACCAGCAGGGCGTTACCGATAGGGACAGCCCTACATTACTAACCGCAAATTTTGCTGCGCAGTCAGCAGCTTCCTTAACACCTCCGATACAGCTGTCGGCAATAACGCATTCAACCGGCGTTCCATCCGGGTAACGTAGATGTTTTGCATACAATGCCGCCACTGCCGCCGCCATGCTCATAGTAGTTGCCTCCAGCGACTCCCTGATGCCTCCCAGTCGGCCATCGATGATGGGGCGAATCCCGATCTTAGGATATTTGTTTTCCTGTTTTTTATGTTTTACTGCCATTTTGTTTGCTGTTAGATGTTAGATACTGGATACAGGATACTGGATACTGGATACTGGATACTGGATGCTGGATGCTGGATGCTGGATACCAGATCACCTGTTCCCATGCCCGCTATCCGGTTTTCACCTGCACTTCCGGTAATACCGGGATCCACATTCCCACTCCCGATAGTCATAGGGATCCACAGTCCCCAATTACCTGCTAAATACTTTTTCTATTTCCGCTACTGATACGCCCAGTACTTTTTTTGCAATGGCGCTTAATGCCGCTTTATCGCCTGTAAAATGATATACGCTGTGCTGATGGGTTAATGTGGCGCCCGGCTTCAGAAAAGCCGCGGGAGATACGCTCTCAATTTCATAAAAGGGGCCCATCTGCGTCCCATCGGCCAGCGGGCCATCGTTGTAGGCATTCATAGCATCGCCGCTAAACGGGGCCCTGTCGGTACGCCACTCCTGGTTTAAATATTTTCCGGAGGGATCTATATCATATTTTACAATGGTGAGTACATTGCCAATTGCATCATAGCTGCCGGCAACATCTTTTACCCTTGCAGGTGGGATGCCCAGCTTACCTCTCGATTTACCATCGGCCTTAAAAAACAGCAGCCCGTTACTATACTGAATCCGGTCCTTCGCAATCTCTCCAAAATAGTCGGTGGTTGCTACTTTACCGGCCGCCTCATTCTTATACGGGATCACAATGGTGCAGCCCCCGGAGGGCATAAACATATCCAGGTTCCACATACAGGGGGCTCCTGTCTTTTCGTCCCAGGCTTGTACACCGCTATTGGAAATGCTATTCACTGTTTTAAATGCAACAGATTTAACACCGGCACTCAGCGAAACCTCCAAATCAGAAGCAATGGCATCGGCGCCAATCAATGAAACCTGCCTGGTGGCTTTTAATTGCAATTGTGCGCCGGCATAATTTTGCAGGTTCATATCCTTCGACATGGAAACAGAAGCGGCATCTGCTGCATCGAGGCTCCAGGGTTCCGTATCAATAGGAGCCGGTGTTTTCCAGTGTTCAAATTCCATTTTTGACCCGGGCTTAAAATAGAGCGAGAACACGCCCCCCTCCGGTCCCAGCCAGAGCCGGTCTTCGCCGCCATAGGCGTTCATGTGCGCATCCTGTGGCCCCTCAAATGCCTTGTAGTTTACCCATCCAAAACTTTTGCCCGCAGCTCCGTTGGCGGAAGAGGTAAACACTTTTGCCTGATATTTTGGAGATACAATAACCTGACTGGCGCCATCACTGCTTTTGAGTACGATGAGGCCACTGTCTTTCTGCTGCAGGAACTCCCTGTCGTAACCAAAACTTCCGGGTATTTGCTGATCCATTGACACTTTTGTTTTTGAAGAGTCCGCCGAAGCCGCCGGTGGCTTAGCTTCATTGTTGCAGGACTGCCACAACATTCCTCCTGCTATTAACGGAACGGTTAAATAATGTATTTTCATTTTATATGTTGTTCGTTATTTACTAAGCAGCATCAGCATTCCGCTCATAGTTACTCATTGACCATTCACTATTGCCTAATTCACCTCCAGCACATCCGCCCCCGGCAGTTTCGGAAATTTCTTATGCGGTTCCGTCTGGTACCAGTAGGCCACGGTAATGATATCCGAATGCTGCGGCAGGTAACGCCCGCCCGACTTCCAACCCAGGTCCTGTATGGTAACTTTCAGGTCTTTTTCGAACCGGATGGGATCCATAATATGCCAACGGTACATGCCAAAACGCATTTGTGAGCCATACAGTCCATCGGGTTTTAGTACCTGGTGCAGGCCGGCATAGGCTGTTGAAAATTCCTGGTACTGGCGGGTCCTTTTATTTTCAAAATTATAGGAGCCGCAGAAATAGTCTTCAGTGCCGGTGCCTACAATGGTGGCATAATCATCATCGCCATCCATGAAAAACTTTATTTCGCCTTCGCCCCACCAGCCATTATTGGTAACGCCAACACCCATATAGGTGCCCACATAGTGTCCTTTTCCCTTTACACCATCGAGGATAGTATGCAGAGATCCCATATTGGGTTTGCTGCGGCGGTATTGAGCATGAAAATAGCCTTCATCGGATCCAACATCCGTTAAGGTATAATCTACCTGGTAATACAAACGCATGGGCTGCGTATCCGTGTTCTGCATCGTAATTTTACAATTTTTACGGAACGGCATTTTCCAGTAGCTGTTAAAAGCGCTGCCCGGGTTCACCGTTATGGCCAGTGAATTAAGGGGAGAAAACTCGTTCCACGCTATCCCAAAGAAAGGGCCTACGGGGCTTTCCACGGAAGGGTCCGATTCGCCATCGTAATAGATCCTGAAGATCGAAAAATTAAAGTTTCCTGTTGGCGTCATCCAGATGTGCTGGATGGCTCCGGGGCCAGCGATGTCAGCCATCGTAAAGGTTTCGCCTGGTTCAATAATGATAAAGGGGTTCACCTTCCATCCCTTTCCCAGCTCGCGTGCTTCATTGGCCGCATTGGCAACATTGCGCTTTCCCTTATCGCGGGCAGGATCTGCCATGCCCCCCTTCCCCTTCTCACCCGTAAAATTCTCCGGACTTATTGAGCGGGTTTTTGCATCGGAAAGACGGGACAAATTCCCCAGGTTCATATCAAGGCCATTAAAACGCTCCTGCGAGAAGCCCGAATAAAAAGTAAATAGCAATAAAAACAGAAACAGTTTTTTTTTCATAATGACATTTTTTGAGTATGGGATTGCAAAGCTTATACGTTTAAGCGAATTTAAACGGAATCTTTTTAACTGCCAACTTTTATTCTCTTTTCTGTACCCGTTTGCCACAGAAGCGCTGAGACACTGAAGACCTTGAGCTTTTCTAAATGAAAAAAAATCAGTAGCAACAACACGCATCCCGTAGCATCGCTCTTCGTCAATTTAAAACTAGCGCAGGTCTGCAAGCATCGCAGTTAACCCAAATGGTTGCTGCTTTCGCCTTCTACAATGGTGGACGGCACTGTAACCTGCGTATACTTTTTGTTCCGGGCATCAATCGACTGCATCAGCAGCTGTACCGCATTTTCGCTGATGGCCTGAAGGTTCTGCTTGATATAGGTGATGGGTGCATAAAAAAAATCAAAGACGTCGCTTTCGTCAAAACTGATCACACCCAGGTCCTGCGGTACTTTTATGCCGCGGGCATGGAGGCGTTTCAGCGACTGTACAGAGATGCTGTTGGTGGCAAAAACCAGCGCATCCACCGCCCTGTTTTTCCCATCCAGGAAGCGGTCAAGCGCCGTGCTCACATCGTCCTTATAATTTCCATAGGGTACTTTCACCAGCCATTTTGTATTAAACCGGATCCCACCATCTTTTAGTGCATCTTTATAGCCGGCGATCCGGTCGGCCATGTGGGTCAGTGTGGTATCATAGGCAATAATCCCCGGTTTTTTGTACCCGTTCCGGATGAGCAGTGTAACGGCGTTATACATCGCATCGTGATTGTCGGTAACCACCACATTGGTCTCCGTTTCCCTAAAGCCCCGGTCCATCAGCACAAACGGAACTCCTTTATCCCTGAGCGCTTCAATCTGCAGCTGGGAGCCGGCTACGGGGGTAATGATCAGCCCATCTACCTGCCGGTTCAGAAAAGTGCTGATCAGGTTCTGGGATTTTTCCAATTGCTCATCACTGCTGCCAAACAGCACGGTATATCCCCGCTTTTGCGCCTCCAGCTCAATGATCCGCGCCAGCATGGCAAAAAAGGGGTTGGAGATATCAGCTACAATGAGCCCGATGGTATGTGTTTTTCCAAATTTGAGCCCCCGGGCAATCAGGTTGGGCTGGTAATTCATTTCTGCAGCCACCTTCTTTATTTTTCGTGCTGCAGTATCACTCACCCGCGCCTCTTTTTCCTTACCATTCAGCACATAAGACACCAGTGCGGTAGAAACGCCCA
Source organism: Niabella hirudinis (assembly GCF_051201075.1). Classification (NCBI taxonomy): domain Bacteria; kingdom Pseudomonadati; phylum Bacteroidota; class Chitinophagia; order Chitinophagales; family Chitinophagaceae; genus Niabella; species Niabella hirudinis. Next base: position 135,637 of record NZ_JBPEHJ010000009.1, on the reverse strand, counting down.
CTTTTTCAGCAATATCCTTCAGCGACACGCGTTTTTGCATATATATATTAACTCTAAAAAAAACTTTTACCAATCATGTTATCAGTCAGCGGTACAAACGCTAAATTAGGATTAATCTGCATTTGCAGCAAAAGGTTTCATACGCCATACTTAATCGTTAAAGCAAAAGTAGAAACAAACGGCGACATCACCAAATACCCTATAGCTGTATAGTAACCGCAACGCCCTCGTTGCTGTTTTCAAACCGCAGAAAAAGGGTTTTGGATGCCGCATCCCAGGTGTTATCCAACAGGGGAGCCGGTTTTCCGCTTTTTGTTAACACTATTCTTTGAGGTTCCGATGGGAGGTAGATGCGCATGGCATTATTGGTTGCCGAAGGGCTTTTTAGCAGGAAGGAATATTTTCGGTTGTTATAAATTTCATTATAAGCCCTGCCTGCCGCCGCCAGGATCTTTGGCTTGCTTCCTTTGATGGCTTCCAGGTCGTATAAAAAGGCCTGCTGTCCCGGCAGGACCTCCTTATGCGCCAAAACAGGCAGGCGCGGGTCAAACAGATCCACCACGGGGCCATTAATGATTAACGGTTGATGGTCGGCATTTTCATCAAGTACTGCGGCAATAATATAAGGGCCCCGTTTTAACAAAAAGTGATTTTTCTTTTCCAGTTTTCCGGCATCTGCGTATTGGTTATAGGCCTGCTCCACCTGCCCTAAAAAATCAGAATCGCGCCCGGCTTCCAGCACCAGTTCTTTCGGATCAATGCGATTAACTACTGCCCAGCCCTTGCCGGCTTTTACAAAACCCGGCTTACTGCCATCAATATGCAACAGTCGGAACAAATCTGCCGAAGGCGCTTTATAATGACGTCCGTTGCTGTTCCACCATTCCTTTACGGTTTGGAAAGGATCATCATCGCGCCCATAGTAGAGCAGTACGCCGCCGGAGCGTACCCACTGCGCCAGGAACCGGTGATATTCCGGCTTTAGGGGTTTCATATTTGCATAGCTCATTATCAGTACCCGAACATCCTTTAGTGTATGATTGTTTTCCAGGCTCTCCATGTGCACCGTTTCAACCGGTATGCCGTTCTTCAGCAATGGCAAGGCCATACCATAAAAGTTGGAAAGCTGCGGATCTTCATATCCTGCATGCGTTGGAAAACGCTGAAACATCATTGAGTTCGAAACCAGCACTCCAATACCTTGACTACCGCTAACCTTATTGGATGATACCGGCATTTCATTTAAAGCATTCACCATTACCTGCATTTGTGTTGCATAAGCAGGAGAAATCGGCTGTTTTTCACTATTTCCTTCAACTTTAAACCGGCCAAGGTAAATACGGTTGGGCCAGGGCATTACTTCATAGCTGGCTACGGTTGGGTATAAAAGTTCGGCGGTAAAAGTAGCCTGGTAATTCTTTTTATAATCATCCCAGGTTCTTGGCCAATCTTCAATGGGGTCGGTTAACAAAAATATTTTTTTCCCTGTGGGCTGTATCATCGATACCATGGATCCATATTCAAGGAAAGCGTTCTCAAAAACCCGTTCTTTCTTTACTCCGTTATAATAAACCGGTTCGCGCGAGGTGCCGGTCCACACCTGCGCAATATAACCATCTACATCCTTAATAGCGGCAAGGCTGGCTTCGGGGCTAACAATCTGCCAGGAAGAATAGTTAATTAATGAATGGGTAGGCACGTAACACTTTACATTGCGACCAATGGCCCTGCTGTACGATTTCACATACTCGAAACAGGTTTTGAGTGCATGATAATAAAGATGGTATTTTAACTTTGAAGACAGGTAGGTGGCTTCGGGCGATTCATGCTGTGGCCTCCAGTTAAACCCATAATAATTCTTCCATTCTTTTTTGAACGCGGTGCTGTAGCCTGCCCTTGCCCAAAATTCCGGTTCCTCGAGGTGTATGGCCGTTACACCCGCATCAATAGCCCGTTTTAAATGGGTCTTTATATACTCCAGGTAACCGGCTGATGGAACAATATAGGGCACATTATGTCCATGCCAGATTGTATCGCCATTGCGCTGTACCTGTCCTTCATCCAAATGGGTTCTGCCATCATATTTTCCCAAAAAGTAATCCTGGTACTGGCCCCATGCAATGCCGGTCATAAAATGAACCTGGTAACCTTTATCTCTCCATCCCTTTACCCGCTCTTCAAATTTTCCACCCGCATCATTGATACCATAAACAATAGCCACATCTGATCGTACATCATACGCCGCGTTCCAGGGCGCAGCAACCTGAAAGGCCGTTTTTTCCTGAGCAGCGCCAGCGCATTGAAACAGCAGCGCCAGGAGCAGGCCCCCAAACCTTTTATAATATTTGAATATCATTGGCAATCGCGAAAGGGAGGCGCTATCCAATCCCGCAGAACACGCCTCTCCTCTTTTCTGTATCTGTTATTCTTAATAGAACTGAATAATCTTCCATTCTGTAATCTGAATCAGGCTGGACCCTCCGTTTACTGTTACCAGCATCCGGTAATAAGTATACGCATTGGGAAAATTTACATTAAACCGGCGTGTTAATTGCCGGCCAAGAAATATTTCATCTTTCCTGTTATCCAGTGTTGTCCAGTCCGTTCCGTTATTGGATCCCTGGAACAACCAGTTTTTCGGATCTCTGTCAGGAGCATCATTACCTGAAGTAATTTCATACGCATCCAATCGCTGCGGCGTATTCAATTTCAGCTGCATCCAGAAATTGGGGTTGTAGTTAAAACTCAGGAATTTTGTGGAATAATCGTTGTCGACCAATTTAACCGAGCCCTCTTTTGCATTTGCGCCATCCCGGTTTTCATCGCTCACAGTCAATGTTCCCAACGGCGTAATGTCTTTTACCCGGGTTTGCAGGGAATCCAGTTTAAAATAGGTCACGGACAATGCAGAATCTTTATTGCCCGCCGAAACACTTTTAATTTTAACGGGTAAAAGATAATGATAGCCAAACGATATCTTTTGGCCATTTACCAAAACAAAAAGCGGCTCAGAGCTCTTTTTACCGGCCTTAATGGTACCGGTATTGGAGGAAAGCGTATAAACGCTGTCCGGAAGCGGATAGTATGTATATCCTAAATACCCATAGTTAATATTGTATTGGGTAACCAGGGCCGGATCCACTTCAAATTGTACAGTTACATCCGAGCCCGGACCATTGAACCCGGAATAATAGGCGCCAAAAGTAACCTGCTGTATCGAATCCATTTTATACAGCGTCATTACAGAACGGTCCTGGTATGCCTGCGGCATATAGATCGTTCCCTCTTCCGGTGAATACAGGTCATCCGGCTTCGCACAACCCGTCATCATTATACCGGTTCCACCTGCAGCGGCGGCCCAAAACAGGATTTTTGTAAAGAATATTTTGGTATTAAAACACTTCATGTGTATGGTTTTAATTGTAATAAAGTAGAACTGCCAGTACCCGTGGGTTTCATTTACCATCCGGGGTTTTGTACCAGGTATTTGTCTTTCAAGACTTCATCATTGGGTATTGGCCACAAATAATCGCGGGGTAAAAACCTTCTTTTTTGAACGAGTGTTTTTTTGTAGAAATCATTGCCATCGGCATATACATTCATACCATACACATCCGCTCCCATAGTTTGCGGCGCAATCTTCCACCGGCGCACATCAAAGTAGCGAACATTTTCAAAAGCCAGCTCCACCATACGCTCATGCCGGATGGCTTCGCGCATTTCCTGTTGGCCCGCTGGCAGCGGAAGGGCATTTACCCCGTTGCCATATTGTGCAATCCCGGCCCGCTCCCGGATCAGGTTCAGATACTTCAAAATATCAGGATTACCCGGATCACTTTCGTTGAGCGCTTCTACATAATCAAGGTAAATTTGAGCCAACCGGAGATGGACCCATCCCCTGCTATCGCCACTTGCAGCAAGCTGCTTCCGAACCACATACCCGGTGGAGGTTACATCCCAGGAGCTCTGTGTTTTACCGGAATTGCCACTAAGTTCAAAAACCGGTGTTACTTCCGTAGCGCTGCCCCCCTGGTTTTGCCAATAGCTCTTGTTGTATGTAACGCCCACATAGAACCGGGCTTCCCTGTTTACCCATTGATTAAAGGTAGACCGGGACTTAACATCATAGGGCGATTTAAAATCAGAAAAACCGGCATTCACATAACCCGATTCAGGATCGGTTATCGGGTACCCGCTCCTCATATTATAAGCATCTACCATCGACTGGTTCACAGACAGGAAACCAGCGCCCTTGCCTACGGTGTTGCCATATCCTACCAGCTTTGGAGTAATATCATACCAATAATCCCCCGCACTGGCCATGGATTTTCCAAAAATCCATTCAGAATTCCAATCCTTTATCATCACATTTTTGCAGGACTTATACGCCGCCACCCAGGCGTCATTATCCGACTCTTTGTAAAGCGCATAGGTCTTATTATCAAATTCATTTAAAAACTCCTTTGCGGCGTCCACTGCCAGCTTCCATTTATTAGGGTCATAGGTTTGGTTAACCAGTTGCGTTCCATCGTGGTTTTTTAAAGATGCCAGCTCTTTATTTCCATTAAACAGCGGGCTTGCGGCAAGCATCAGTACCTGAAATTTGTAAGCCTTACAAACGCCGGTGGTAACACGGCCCCATTCTTTGGTGGTTCCATAAGTAAGCGGCTGATCAGGAGCCTGGGGGCTACCGGCTACCGACTGTTTGATCTCATTATAGGCAGAATCCAACTGTCCGACTACATAGTTAACACATTCATCAAATGTAGACCGTTTAAAGAAGATCTCATCTCCGCTTCCATTTACCGGCACTTCATTGGGAAGGATAATCAACGGTCCGTACAGGCGCATCATCCAGAAATAAAACAAGGCCCGCATGGCACGCGCCTCGCCCTTGTAGTGCATCCGGATCATGGAGCTTACTTCGTTTGGATTGGCGCCATCCACTTTATTGATAAAATCAGTAGCTGTTCTTACAGGCTTATACCAGTTGATCCAGTAAGTCCCCCCAACATTGTTATCCCAGGTGCTTTGGTTGAGCGAGTTGGACATCACCCAGGAGAGCGACCAGTAATTGGCCTCATCGGAGGCGCCCGTCCATGGCCCGGCATAATTGCTGGGTGCAAACCGGGCGCTAAAATCGTCCGGCATATTTGTATAAACCTGGGCCAGATACGCTCTTGTATTGGCCAATGATTTGAAAATATCTTCCTCCTTTAAAATATTATCCGGAATCTGGTCCAGGAACCGTTTACAGGAGATGGACAACGCGCTCAGAACAATGACGATAATGATGATTCTACTTTTCATTGTATTCAGAATTTACATAAGATTAAAAATTAGCTTGAATTCCTATTGACAGGTTCCTCGTATTGGGATACGTGTTGCCATCCCCCGTATTCATTTCGGGGTCCCATAATTTAAAGGGGCTCCAGTAAAGCAAATTCACTCCCGAAAAATAGATTCTTGCATTTTGCAGCCCCATCCGTTTAAAGCTTCCCCTGGGTAAATTATAACCCATGTCTAATGTCTTAAACCGGATAAAGCTGATATTTTTCACCCACCAGGTGCTGGTTTGGTTGTTATTGGCGGTAGAATTGCTGCTAAAGCCCAACCGGGGATAAAACGGATGCTCCGCATGATTGTCCTCCGTCCAACGGTCCACAATATTGGCATAAACATTGCCATCGTTTCCGCCACCCGCAAAAGGCGTACGGGCAATGCCGCCGATGGTCCGGTAAGCCCCGGAAAGTCCCTGGAAGAAAGCGCTCAGGTAAAACTGGTGAAAATTGAATGTAAAGCTAAACCCATATACCAGGTTGGGCACATCACCGCGGCTGATCTTTGTCTGGTCATATACATTGATGACGCCATCGCCATTCAAATCCTTGTATTTGATATCCCCGACCCTTGGGTTGCCCAATGCGCTCTGATCGGGGCTGTTGTCAATTTCGGGCTGACTTTGAAACAACCCCTCTGCCACATAACCAAACTGTGCCAGGATATTTTGTCCCCGCCGTTCCTGGTAAGGATCTGCAAAAGGAGCCTGTTTATTCTCCACCAGCACATCGGTATTATAAGTGAACGTTCCCCTGAATGAAATATTGGATTTTGCGCCCAGCGGAATCGCTTTTAATTCCACCGTTCCGTCAAAACCTGAAGCATCTACGGTGCCGTAGTTCCCCACAGGATTGTACTGAAGCCCTGCGTAACTCGGGAAATCAGCACGGGTAAGGAATACACCGGTCCGATAGGATTTAAAGTAATCCAGCACAAATGACAATTTATTATTGAATACATTAAATTCCAACCCAAGGTCCTGTGTATGCGCCGTGGCCCAGGAAACATCGGCCCCATATTGAGAAATGTTAATACCGGATATACCGGTGCTGTTACCCGGCAAACCAAAATTGATGCCTCTTGCCCCGGTGGTGATCAGGGTCAGGTATCCGAAACGCAGGCCCGTTCCCGGTGCACCTGCAATACCGTTGGAATACCGCAGTTTAAAAAACTGGAACACATTCGATAAGGGCTCAAAAAACTTCTCGTTCGACAATACCCATCCCACGCCAAAAGAAGGAAAAAACCCAAACCTCCGGGAAGGCGCGTAGTCCTCAGAACCATTATAGCCAATGTTCACCTCTCCAAAATATTTATCCTTGTAAGCATAGGTGGCCCTTCCCGCATAGTTTTGCTGCCGGTGCGGAATAAACTGGCTTAAATTACCCTGGAAGGGATATACCTTACTTAGCTGGTTATATACCAGGGTTGAGGTAACGTGATGCACCCCGAATGTGCGATCATACAAAATTTGCCCTTCGGCGGTGAATTGCCGGTCGCCCCCATTTCCAATGCCAAAACCAAGATCATCAGACCCGTTGATCATTTGCTCCAGGTTCAGCGATCCATCCTCTTTATAATGGTTGGCCTGGTTGAGGTAATAGATACTCCGGTTTCTTCTTCTGTATTGGAAAGACTCGTTAAATACATCGAAAGAATAGGTACCGTTTACAGAAAGACCTTTCAGCCAAAAGCTCAGATCCTGCTCCAGTTTAGCATTGCTCTGTACCCTGGATTGAAATCGTTTTACATATCCTGTTTGTGTAACGGCCGCCCAGGGGTTGGGCGAAGCCGTAGCTCCATAAGCAATACCAGACACGAGGTTGCCGGGATACATTGGTGGGTAAAACACCGGGCTCGCGTTCATTGCCTGTCCAAAAGCCTGCGCCGCGCCACTTCCCGGCTCGTTAAAATCAGTAATCCAGCCACTGATACCGAGGCTAAACCTGGTGGTCTTTGTCCAGTTCATATCAATATTGGAAGTAAAATTATAGCGCTGATAACGGGTTCCTGCATCATAGTCCACATTCGGATCTGTTTTTAAAAGTGAGGCCTCGTTATAATAGGCCACAGAGGTATAAAACTTGGTATTTTCCGTACCACCCGAAGCGCTGAAATTAAACCGCCTGTTTGATGAATATTTTCTGAACAAATAGTCAATCCAGTCGATATTCGGATACACATAAGGATTTGCCGTCCCGGATAGCGTACTGTCTATATAAGCCTGCGTAAATTGCGGTTGGAGACCGGAAGCGATCAACGCTTCATTTTTAACGCTCATATAGGTTTTTGCATCCGCCATATCCTGAACCTTTGTGAAAGTTGTCATTCCTTCATTATAGTTCGCCATCAGGTTAATCTTGCCTGTTTTCCCTTTTTTGGTGGTAATCAGTACTACACCGTTAGCCCCCAGGGATCCATAAACAGCGGTGGAAGCCGCGTCCTTCAGCACCGTAAAAGACGCAATATCTTCCGGGTCGATGCTGTTTAAATCGCGTCCCTGTATGCCGTCAATGATGATCAGGGCGCCACTCTGGCTTCCCCCGAATGTCTGTATGCCCCGTATCCAGACGTCTGCCGAATTACTGCCGGGCATTCCCGAGCGCTGCACACCCACCAAACCGGCGATACGCCCCGCCAGCATCGTACTCAGGTTTGCCACAGGATGCTGAAGCTCTTCTGCTTTTATCGTGGATTGGGCGCCCACCAGGCTCACTTTTTTCTGACGCCCATAACCGACCACCACCACGTCATTCATACTGCCTGCGATTGCCTCCAGTGAAATGTTTTCAACAATCCGCTCTTTAAATACCCAGCGAAAGGTTTGATAACCGATAAAAGAGGCCGCCAATGAATCTCCTTTGATTGCGCGGATGGAAAATTGACCCTGTGCGTTGGTTGCCACAACCTGTCCGGAACGCAGGTTCTCAATGGTAACCCCTTCCATAGGCGCTTCCAGTTTGTCTTTTACTGTTCCGGTTATGGCAATCGCTTCCGGGTCCTGGGCTGCGAGCCGGTTGGGCAATGCTCCTAAAAAAAGAACAGCAATCCAGAGCATCAAAGTTTTGTGTACACTCATAGAAATACAATTATTGGTTTTTAATACCGTGAATCATTATGTATCCGGTATACGCGCATTCAATAGCCCGTATGCCTTTTACCTAAAGCTTAATCGTTTAAATTTCGAAAACGCAGGTTCGGTCAAACTATCCTGAATTACCCATTATCTGAATTTAAATCTGAACTATATAAACAGCTATACTTAACAAGGAATAGTTAGTAAAATTTACACAGCCAATCAGTGCATTTTTTCGTCCCCTGCTCAGAATCAATGTAAAACACCAAATGAAGCATGTAAAATAAAAAAGGGGTATTCTTTTAGGAAAAGGAGCTGGTCGGTTTTGACCGGATCCCCTTCTACATTTCACATCGGATATTTATTATTCTACATTTTCAGAAGCCTTTCTAAAGAGCAGTTTTTTATAACACGTCCCTTCACTTTTTTATTCCTTACCCGGTATATATCCATTTCCTTACACAGCAAATCAGCAAGCAGCTCCTATTTTATCTTTATTAAGTATTCTTAAACCGGAATTAGCATCCATAAAACAACAAAATCGTTTTTGCAAATTAAAAGTAAAACTTCCAAATGAATTAACAAAATTTTTTTAAACAGAATTCCGTAAAATCAGTTCGGCAGCAATCAGGGCGCCTTCTTCCGGCGTCTTTTTTATTTGGCCGCCCATCTGGTCCATTAGTAACCGCATGGCCTGAACCGCAATCTCCTGCACCGGCTGACTGATTACCGAAATGGAGGGAGAAGAAAACCGGAACAGGTCCGTATCATCAAAACTGAACACGGCCACTTTTTCCGGTATCGCTATATCCAGATCCTTTAATGCCTTTATACCAAACATACCAAGATAGTTGGTTGCAAAGATGATGGCATCAATTTCCGGGTGCTTCTTAAGAAAACTCCGGATCCTTGGTTCATATTGCGCTTTATCCTCGTAGTAAGGAAGACGAAGCAATAACTTTTTCTGAAAAAGACTGCGGCTTTTCATGACTTCCACAAAAGCCCGTTCCCGCTCTTTCATATGTACCTGGTCCATAGTTACGTTCACAAACGCGATCTGCTTCCTGCCTTTCTCTACCAGGTATTCCGCAGCCTGCCTCACACCTCCATAATTATCAACAAGGGCAAACGGAATTTCTTCATCGGGGAAATAACGGTCGATCAGCACCAGCGGTTTACGGCTTTTTTTTAAAGCCTGCACTCCGGCTTTCATGCCAAGAGAAGGGGCGATCAAAAATCCATCTACCTGTTTTACCAGCAACTGGATCAGGTCGTTCCCCCTGCTGTCATTATTTTCCGTACTCCCATACACCACCCGGTAGCCAACCATAGCTGCGGCTTTTTCGACCGATTTGGCCAGTGAAGCAAAAAACGAGTTGGCAATATCCTCCACAATCAAACCAATCACATGCGTTTTTCCCGTTCGCAGGCTCGCTGCAGCCCGGTTGGGAATATAACCGGTTTCTTTAATAATAGACCGGATATGCTGCACCATTTCATCGCTGATGCGCATCTCCTGATGCTTCCCGTTTACTACAAAGGAAACCGTTGATGGCGCAACACCGGCAAGCCGCGCAATATCTTTAATAGATAAATGTTTCACTACAGATGATCAAAAAGTTTGATGTTGAGAAATCCCCGTTTCTGTTACGATGGATAAAATTAGTTGTTTTTATCCGATAGTCTGATACCGCTTAAAATTTTTGGCAGGATTACAATTCAAACAGTTTATTCAGCATTTCGTACAATGAATCAGGATCTGCTAATTACAAATAATGTAACCTTTACACATAAAAAAAACGATTATGAGAAAACTATTTTTGCCGACAGCAGCCGCTGTCTTACTATTGAGTTCCTGTGTAAAAGAGTCCGGTACCCTCAGCAAAACCGCGCCAGACGCCGGAGTTGCCACGTTAATGGCGGCTGGCGGCAAACAGAAAAACAAGGTTTACAGCGGGCCCGAAGTTTCCTTTAAAAAAGGAAAGGCTACCACCCTATACGAGGTAGATGCCATGAACCATCCCGTGAGCCTCGCCATCTACATTAACAATGCCGCGTGGAACAGCCTTGATATGCCGGCTCCGGGCGGCAGCAACAATGTTCCGGCCAATACAGTCATCCTTCGCTTTCATCCCAAAGTAGACGCCCATATCTTCAACCACGTGGAGCTGAACTGGAACCCCCATGGCCACGAACCGGAAAATATTTACGGACTGCCGCACTTCGATTTTCATTTTTATAATACAAGCGTGGCGGAGGTAGAAGCGATTCCTCCCTACGAGGTGGACCCTTCAAAATTTGATGTTCTGGTGGGCGAAGATTATCTTCCTTCACATTATTTTAATCCCGGCGGTGGCGTACCGCAAATGGGTACCCACTGGTTAGACGCCACATCCCCGGAGCTCCCGCCCCAAAACGCTATTTTTGGTCAAACATTTATTTATGGAACTTACAACGGCAAAGTCACTTTCATAGAGCCCATGATCACCAAGGCGTTCCTGGACGACAATTCGGGATTTACAAGATCCGTTCCCCGGCCGGCAAAGGTAGCCATTAGCGGGTACTACCCCAAGATGCTGCGGCTGCAGAAAACGGATGATGGCTATTTAATAATACTTGAAAATTTTGAATACAGGGAAGCGAGTTAACCACTCCCCGGGAGTGCTCCCTCCGGAAGTTGTATCACTACGCTGATACAACTTTTTTTTTGCCTTCCCTATAAGAACCAACGCTCACTGGCCAATCCATTTCTTAAACGCTTTTACCCTTTCACGGCTTACAAGCAGGTTGCTGTTAAAAGAAGGATTTAAGCACAGGCTAAGCCGGCAGCCCGAAAAAGGCACTATGTCCCGCACCGCTTTTGCAGCAACCATGCAGGCGCGGTTGATCCGGAAAAAAGAGCGGTGATCCAACATGGCATCAACGGCATCCAGTGTATAGTTAACAATAAACTTTTTGTTGTCAAAGGTCTTTAGAAAAATGACTCTTCTATCTACATAAAAATAGGCAATATCAGATGTCTCAATACTCGCCATCCGCTTTCCGGATTTTACCAGGAAACGGGTACGGCCGGTTATATGGTCCTCCATGCCAGCCGTTGGGCGAAACACAAAAACCAGGGGGTCTTTAAATGCTTCAAAGCTTTGATCGCTTGCCGGCTTTATATCCATAAATATAAGGTCGGGCGCGGGATGCGTTCCCAGCCATTCCCGGCTTTCGGGAATACTTTTCAGAACGGCCATAATTTCGATGCCCCCATCTGCAGACAGCAGTCTGGATAATTTTTTTACAGCCCTGTTTTCGTCTTCAATAATAACCGTTGTCATTACCGATTGGTTTTATTCAGATCCAATAATCATTCACGGGTTCAGCAGCAGTTGGTAACATTTGGGCTAACAAAAGAGGGCTTTGTTTAACAAAACTAATAAAATCCCTGCGCAAACCAATAAATAATGAAAAGCCCCGTGAAAATCATCACGGGGCTTTAACTATGTGCCGGCTTTTAAATTAATTGAGGTGGGATTCAATTTTCTTTACAAAATTGCCCTTGGGCTGCGCACCTACCAGCTTATCTACTACCTGCCCGTTTTTGATAAACAAAATGGCGGGAATAGAGGTGATCCCATAATTCATGGAAACCTGTGGGTTTACATCCACATTTACTTTCCCGATATTTACTTTTCCTTCGTATTCTTTGGACAACTCTTCAATTACGGGACCGATTGCACGGCAGGGACCGCACCACTCTGCCCAAAAATCTACCACAGTTAATTTATCGGAGTCCAATACCTCTGCCTGAAAGTTAGAATCATTAAATTCTTTTGCCATTTCAAATATTTTAGTTTGTTAATTGTTTAAACCGAATTACAAATTTAGTTCCCATTTAAATAACAGGCAATATTGACAAAAAGTTGTGCAGAAAATGTCAATACCGGCAAACAGCCTGACAAATGACCGCTAACAGCTGTTCACCCCGAAGCGCCCACACCTGGTATTTCGGGGCTATGCCGGTACCGGAACACCAATGCAAAAAAGAACCCGACAACCAGCGCATAAACCGCAAAGACCAACCAAACAGTGCTCCAGTCTGTCGTTTCGTTCCGGGTAAAGTGCTGCACGAGCCATCCGCTTCCAAAACTTCCGATCATGGCCCCAATGCCATTCGTCATCATCATAAATAATCCCTGGGCACTCCCTCTTATTTTTGAAGGAGCCTCTTTTTCTATAAAAAGCGAACCGGAAATGTTAAAGAAATCAAAAGCCATTCCATATACAATCATCGACAAAATAAGAAATACCAGCCCTTTCCCCGGGTCTCCGATGCTAAACAAACCAAAACGCAGAAACCAGGCAAACATGCTCATCAACATTACCGTTTTGATACCATATCTTCTCAGGAAAAAAGGGATGGTTACAATAAAGGCTGTTTCCGATATCTGGGAGATTGAAATCAATATGTTGGGGTACTTTACCCCAATAGTGTTCGCAAAAGCAGGATCAAATTTAAAATGATCGATAAAAGGAACCCCCCATTGATTGGTGATCTGTAAAGCAGCTCCGAGAAACATTGAAAAAATAAAAAAGGCCGCCATCTTCGGCGTCTTAAAAAGGCGGAATGCATCCACACCAAATGCAGCGGAGAGCGAGCGGGGGCCTTCATTCTCCGGTTTGCAGGGCGGCAATGTAAAACAATACAGGCCGGTTGCCAAAGCGCTTCCTGCGGCAAAGAGTAGCTGCCCGTTGGTGAGGGTCCAATGAAACAGATCCGTTAGCCACATTGCCGCAATAAATCCAATGGTACCCCACACTCGTATAGGAGGAAAATCTTTTTGAGGCTCCAGACCGTTGTTCTTTAAAACGTGATAGGCAACGGCATTATTTAAAGATATTGTTGGCATATAGGTAATACACACGAGCAGCATGCCCCAAAACATCTCACCAGGCGCGGTTAGGGTAGCCGTATAATATAATGCGCCTGCGCCTGCGATATGCGACAGTCCCAGAAGCCGCTCCGCATTTACCCACCGGTCACCAATGATACCCAGCAAGGGGGGCATAAAGATAGAAGCGATTCCTAAGGTTAAAAAGACGGTACCGATCTGTTCCCCTTTAAAATGAAGGGTTGAGTACATATACCCCCCGATGGAAGTAAGGTAGGCCCCCCAGATAAAAAACTGTAAAAAAATTGATGATGATCAATCTTAGTTTTATACTCATAGATGAACTTCAGTTGCTTTATACATTGTACGGCAGTTGAAGATAATTATTTACCCCGAAGTTTTGCTAAATTTGCAAAAAATAAGCAGTATGGCAGCAGTGATGGATCAATCTATTTTACCTGGAGACACCGATCTGAGAGCAATTGCTCAAAAAATATACAACGACCAGCGCATTACCGATGAAGACACGCTGCTCCTGTTTGAAAAAGGGAGCCTGGGCTTTGTAGGATCCCTGGCCAATTTTGTGCGTGAAAAATTACATGGAGACATTACCTATTTCAACCGCAATTTTCATATAGAGCCCACCAATGCCTGCATCTACACCTGCAATTTCTGCAGTTACAGCCGGCTGTATGCACACCGGGATGAAGCCTGGGAACTGGGACTGGAACAGATGATGGATATTGTAAAAAAATATGATGGCGAACCGGTAACGGAAGTGCATATTGTAGGCGGCGTACACCCTAAAATGAACCTGGAGTTTTTTGCAGAATTGCTCCGGAAGATCAAAGTACACCGCCCCGATCTTCATATAAAGGGATTTACGGCAGTAGAGCTGGATTATATGTTCCGCAAGGCGAAAAAGACGGTAGCCGAAGGCATGCAGTACCTCAAAGATGCAGGGCTCGAAAGCCTGCCCGGCGGAGGCGCCGAGATCTTTGCAGAAGCCGTTCGGCAGCAGATATGTCCCGATAAAGTAGATGCCGATGGATGGCTGAAGATCCATGAAACTGCTCACCAGCTGGGGATGCATACCAACGCCACCATGCTGTACGGACATATTGAAAGCTTTGCCGACCGGGTAGATCACATGCGCCGCCTGCGGGAACTGCAGGACCATACAAAGGGGTTCAATACCTTTATCCCGCTTAAGTTTCGCAATAAGGACAATGACATGAGCCACGTGCCGGAATCGACCCTGGTAGAAGACATGCGGCTCTATGCGATCGCCCGCATTTACCTCGACAATTTTCCCCACCTGAAGGCCTACTGGCCGATGCTGGGGCGGCAAAATGCCCAGCTGTCGCTCTCCTTTGGCGTAAACGACCTGGATGGCACCATCGATGATACTACCAAAATCTACTCCATGGCCGGCGCAGAAGAGCAAACACCCTCCATGTCTACGGAAGACCTGGTAGTGCTTATCAAACAGGCCAAACGCCAACCGGTGGAGCGGGGTACGCTTTATAATGTGATCAAAGACTATGGCCAATCTGAAAATGTGAAAATGTGAAAATGGGAGATCCCGCAAAACGGAACAGGTTCCGGGGATATGGATCAGTGGTTATCGGGAGTGGCAATAAAAACCCTGGTATATTCGATAGACTTTTCTCCGGTGAAGATTTTGCATCACATATAATAAAGAAGCGGGGGCAATTTTATTAAAATGTTTGATCGAAAGTGGTTTGGAGCATACAAACCATGGCCAGGCTTCGGTCAGTGAGGGCAATGACCAAAAATATAAATAATTTTGATCCCGGTTCATTATAAAGCAGATCCGGCATGAAACATAGAACTTGAAACACTGAAACCGGGAACTTGAAACTAAAATCTCTCCGCGATTAGGTTTTTTCCGCGATTTATAATATATTGCTGATCTAAATCATTGCTACTATGGCTAAGGTTTCCAATATTCTTGCCCGTAAAGGGCATGATACGATCAGCGTTGCCCCCACTACCTCTGTTTACCAGGCACTGGAATTAATGGCCGATAAAAATATCGGGGCGCTTGTTGTGCAAAACGGCGAAACCTACCTTGGGATCATCACCGAGCGCGATTACTCCCGTAAAGTGATCCTGAAGGGAAAGCACTCCTCCGATACCACGGCAGAAGAGATCATGTCCACCAACCTGCCCCGTATTTCGCCGGATGATTCCGTAGAACATTGCATGGAACTGATGAGCGACAAGAACATCCGGTACCTCCCGGTGTTTATCAGCGCACGGCTTGCAGGTATCATTTCCATCAGCGATGTAGTAAAAGAAACCATTCTGCAGCAAAAAGAAACCATTAGCCATTTGCAGGATTATATACATAGCAACGGGTAAGATTTCTTGTTTCAGGTCCGGGTTCCAAGTTCCAGGTTTCAAGTTCCACGTTAGAACACTAACCTGAAACCTCAAACATGAATCGGACATTCCCCTTATTACTTTTCATAAACCAGGTACCCGTAAGGCTGCATCTCAAAACTTTTTGCCATTGTAAAATCGCGGGCGGCGCCGGAAAAAACATCGTTGAACATTCCGGTCAGATGAGTATCTGTAATATCAATTTGCAGCTGCGATATATCTGAAAAGTTCAGTACAACCAACACCTCATGATCGCCATTTTTACGCAAATAGGCCAGCACTTTATCATCGGCCGTAGTAGCCAGCTTAAAGGTAGTCACCGCCGGGTCGCCACCCCGCAATGCAGGATTGGCCGTGTGCAGGTTCAGCAATACTTTATAAAAATGATGCAGCTGCAAACCGTTTGTTGACTGCACCTCTTTTGCCGGCCAGGGAATCGGATCCCGGTCAAAAAATTGCAGCCGTTTATCTTTTAAAGGAATTTCCTGGCCACTGTATACCAGCGGAACGCCGTTCCAGGTACAACTGAATACGGCAAGAACGAGTGCCAGGTG
This sequence comes from Niabella hirudinis, assembly GCF_051201075.1. NCBI lineage: Bacteria > Pseudomonadati > Bacteroidota > Chitinophagia > Chitinophagales > Chitinophagaceae > Niabella > Niabella hirudinis. The sequence continues at coordinate 119,378 of NZ_JBPEHJ010000009.1, read as the reverse complement.
TCCATATTTTTCATACTCGGTACCGTTCCAGCTATTTTCATCATGATTGGAAGTAAACCATGCACGCATGCTGGAGTCGCCAATAACATTGTATTGCAGCAGCAGGTCATATAAACCGGAGAGCGGCTGTTTCTTTTTAAAAAATTCTTCCGTCTTATGCATCCATTTCCAGGAGTAGCTGGTATCAAACACGGTACCATAGTCCGGGTTCTCCAGTTCATCAAACTCACCCAGCCAGAACAAAGGTTTTGCCGCATCCAGCTGGGGCCGCGCCTCCCTCCAGAAATCCAGCTGTACCCAGGAAGCCAGGTCGCAGCGAAATCCATCAATATCCGCCTGTGTTACCCAAAACTTCATAGCATCGATCATGGCCCGGCGCAGCTCAGGATTGCTATAGTCCAGCTCAATAATATCATCCATGCCGCTGGCAATTTTAAAGGCACCGGTAGCACTATCCTTTAAATAGAAATCCGGGTTTGTTCTTGTCCACACATGCCCCCAACCCGTGTGATTAGCCACCCAGTCGATGATCACCTTAAAGCCCATTGTATGCGCCTGCTTTACCAGCTGCTGAAAGTCCTGCAGGGAACCAAACTCCGGGTTAACGGCCGTGTAATCAGAGCAGGCATAGTAACTACCCAATGTGCCCTTCATCTCTTCTTTTGCAATAGGCGTAATGGGCATCAGCCAAAGGGTTGCCACGCCCATATCCTTTAAGCGCGGCAAGGCCGCAGCAAACGCATTAAACGTGCCCTCGGGTGTATACTGCCGCAGGTTGACTTCGTAAATATTTGTTGTATGCCTCCAGTCTGTAGTTATCATTGTTCTTGTTGTTTTCGATTTCCCTTCTGATCCTTTCTTATTTTCCGGGGCATCAGCTTACTGGCCCCGGTTATCAAAAGCAGCGTTGCAAACAGCTGCTATTTGCCCATGTCACTTCTTTTGTTTGAAGATAATTATTTTTTTGAGATTGAAGAAGCTGTTAGAAAACAGATTCCTTCCGCTACATATCAAGGATCTGCACCCTCCGTAATTCCAGTAAGTTTAACGCATTGGGCTGGTACCCCTTAATATTAGGTTGTATAAACTGGATCACTTTATCGTACCAGAGCGGCACCACCGGAGCATCATCAATGGCCAGCTGATCGGCCTGCCGGTATAAAATATACCGCAGCGAATCATTGGTTTCCCGGATGGCCGCCTCAAAAACGGCATCAAACTTTGAGTTGCTGTAACGGGTATAATTAGGCGGAGCGGGGTTTTTGGAGTAAAATACTGATAAATAATTTTCAGCATCGGGGTAGTCAGCAATCCAGCCTCCGCGGAAAAAGGCTGCTCTTGAGTTGGCTGTCATCTCAAACAACAACGATTTCTGTACCACTTCCACCTGTATGTGCATTCCAATCGCTTCCAGTTGTTTTGCTATAAAATTGGCAAAATCTGCATACAGGGAAATCGTGAGCAGTTTGATCACCGGCAATCCCTTACCGGCAGGAAAACCCGCCTCTTTTAATAAAGCGATAGCTTTTGCGGGATCATAATGATAGCCTTTGACCAGCGAATCATTAAACGAAGGCAGTCCCTTGGGCACAAACCCCGATTCAGCAGGCGTTCCAAGCGAGTTGCGCAAATAAAGAATCATCTTCCGCCGGTCGAACCCATAGTTGATCGCCTGCCGTACTTTTTTAAACCGTAGCGGCGAATTACGTACGATCTCATTAGCGGTATCTACCAGGATCCCCAGGTACTCTATATTAAGATAGGGCTGCGTTTTTAACACCAGCTTTCCTTCCCAGGCCTTTTTAAGCGTTCCCCTTTTCGTAAGCACCTCATCCTTAAAACTGGGATCCAGTTCATTTACAAAATCAAGATTGCCCTGGCGCAGCAACAGAAACTCCGTAGCGCGACTATCTTTAAAACTGATTTTAATGCCGTCAATATAAGGCAAGCGATTGCCGGCACTGTCTTTTTCAAAATAATGAAGGTTCTTTTTGAACACCAGTCCCTGCCCTTCTTCCCAGGCTACAAACTGGAATGGCCCGGTGCCTACCGGGTGGCTTCTGAAATCCACGCCGAATTGCTGTACGGCCTCCCGGGCTACCACAGAACAATACTGCATAGATAAAATACCCAGGATGGGCTGGTAGGGACGCTGCAATCTTAGCCGGAAAACCGTATCACTCAATGCCGTAAACGGGTTTATAGCATCGGCCTTCCCATTAAAAATCCAGGCGCCGGGACTGGCTACTTTGGGATCGATGATCCGGCCAAGGCTAAACACCACATCGGCGGCCGTCATACGACGCCCCCGCCCCCCCGGGAAAACCGGGTTATCATGAAAAAAAACATCGCTGCGCAGGTAAAAAGTATAGACCCGTTTATCCTCCGATACTTCCCAATGCGTAGCCAGGGAGGGCTTTATGTTCAAACCGTCATCAATCTCTACCAGGGTGTTAAACAACTGATGCGCGGGCCACATGGTAGATTGATTTTTGGCAAATGCAGGATCCAGTGAAGCAATGCCTGTATACTCATTATACCGGAATACTTTTCGTTTCCTTACGTTGCGATCCGTACATCCTCCCAACGCTATCACCAATAGCAAAAAGAAAAGTGCAGCAGGCATCCAATATAGTAGCGTTGTTTTCATCTTGAACGTTTAAATTTACAATCCAAACCATTCCGGTAATGATTTTTTTGAAAAATATTATTAACACACCAGTGGGGTACATAACATTTTTTCTACAACACCGCATCCTTTCCGGCAAAACCGGTCGTCCTTGTATGACAAAAAAAGCAATCGCAAAAGCGTTCGGGACAAAAATAGTATGCGCACTCTGCATGATGCTGTTCTTTGCCGGGGAGCCCCGGGCGCAATTGCTGCACCAGCAGGAAACAGGTACCCGTCAGGACAGTCTCAGGGGCGGCTACGGTGCAGGCAGAAACTGGTGGAATGTGCTCAAATATGATATCCGGCTTCTTGTCAACATTGATGAAAAATTCATCAGCGGGTACAATGACATCACCTATGCTATCCTCCGGAATTCAAAAGCCCCCATGCAGATAGACTTGCAGGAGCCCATGGAGATCGAAAAGATAGAAGACCTCAATACCCGCAGGCCCGTTACCTTTCGCCGGGATGGAAACGTATACTGGATCAATACATCCGGTATAGTTGCCAATAAAAAAAACAGCACAATCCGCATTTATTTCCGTGGAAATCCCGTGGTAGCCAAAACTCCTCCCTGGGATGGAGGCTGGATTTTTACAAAGGACGAAAAAGGACGTAACTGGGTTAGCACTGCCACACAAGGTATTGGCGCCAGCTCCTGGCTTCCTTGTAAGGATCACCAGGCCGATGAGCCCGACAAGGGCATGACCATCAACATCAATGTACCGGATAGCCTGGCGGCCGTAAGCAACGGTCGGCTGACCTCCAAAACCCGTAACGGGAACGGTACTACCGACTGGAAGTGGACTGTTACGCAACCCATCAACACCTACCTGATTACCCCGTATATCGGGCATTATGTAAACTTCAACGATACCTTGCAGGGAGAAAAGGGGAAGCTGGATATTGGTTACTGGGTGCTGGATTATAACAGGGAAAAAGCCAGAGAACACTTTAAGATTGTAAAGCCCATGCTCCGCTGCTTTGAGTACTGGATGGGCCCCTACCCTTTTTACGAAGACAGTTATAAGCTGATAGACGCCCCGCACCTGGGTATGGAGCACCAGAGCGGCGTGGCTTATGGCAACAAGTACCTGAATGGTTATTTGGGCAAAGACCGGTCCGGAACAGGCTGGGGAAATGACTGGGATTTTATTATTGTGCATGAAAGCGGGCACGAATGGTTCGCCAATAACATTACGACCAAAGATATTGCTGATATGTGGGTGCACGAAGCTTTTACCACTTATTCCGAAATCCTCTTTGTGCAATGCCGGCATGGCTTAAAAGCAGCCAACGAGTACCTGATCGGGCAACGGAAGATCATCCGGAACGATAAACCCATCATCGGCACCTATGGGATAAACAAGGAGGGCAGCAGCGATATGTATGATAAAGGCGCCAGTATGATCCATACCATCCGCCAGATCATCAACGATGATGAAAAATTCCGCGACCTGTTAAGAACCCTGAACCGGGATTTTTATCATCAAACGGTAACCGGCAAACAAATTGAAAACTATATCATCCGGAAGACGGGCATACCATTGCAAAAAGTGTTTGACCAGTATCTGCGTACCACCAATATTCCCGTATTGACCTATACGATTGATGGTGGCAAAATACATTATAAGTGGACGCGTTGCGTACCGGGATTTAATATGCCGGTGCAGCTGGCCAACGGGCAATGGCTCCATCCTAAAGAGCAATACCAGGAGGCGCCATCAGATATTTTAGACAACAACCTGCTCCATGTCGATCCAAATTTTTATATCAAAGTAGAAAAAGCTTCTTAATCCGGTTCCATGAGTGCAGAGATCAGGAAACACAGTATTATTTCGTCTGCCGTTATTTATATCGGCTTTGCCATAGGTGCATTAAACACCTATTTATATGGGAGAGAAGGCTTTTTTACCGAGGAACAATATGGGCTTACAACACTATTCATATCTGCATCCCAGGTAATTGTATCCGTAGCATCCCTTGGAATGCCTTCATTTATTTACAAGTTTTATCATTATTATAATGACAACCTGGAACCCCGGAAAAACGACATGATCGCCTGGGCCTTATTAACCGGGCTGGTTGGCTTTGTCATCGTCTTTTTATTGGGGGTTGCCTTTGAACAATTTTTTGCAAGAAAATTCAGCAACGGGTCTGCCCTGGCCGTTTATTATTATTATTGGATGTACCCCATATCGCTGGGCTTAACCATTTTCGGGATCCTGGAGGCCTATGGATGGAGTTTAAAGAAATCGGTCCTTACGAATTTTTTAAGAGAGGTGCAGTGGCGGCTGCTGACCACTTTGCTGATTGTTTTGTTTCTGCTAAAGATAATTCCCGATTTTGGCCTGTTCATCAAACTATATTCCTTTATATATCCACTCATTGCCCTGATCCTGTTGTTGTACCTGGCAATCACGAAAAAGATACACTTTACTTTCAGCGTAAGTAAAGTAACGCGCCGCTTTTTTAAGAAGATCATCCGTTTCATATTTTTTGTATACTCCGGGCTGCTGGTATTTACCATTTCCCAGCAGTTCGATTCCCTGGTACTGGCTTCAGTCACCAAAACCGGCTTAAAAAACCTCAACATATTTACGCTGGCAGTATTTTTAACCAGCCTCATACAGGCCCCGCAGCGCAGTATCATTGCCGCTTCCATCCCCTATATATCAAAGGCCTGGAAGGAGAAAAAAATAAGCCAGATCCAAAATATCTACCAGCGGTCTTCCATCAACCAGCTGATATTTGCCTGCCTGCTCTTTACGCTGATTGCCCTGAATTATACCGATGCCATTGTTACCTTAAAGCTAAGGCAAAGCTTTCTGCTGGGCTTTGTTCCCTTTATTTTACTGGGATTAACCCGGGTTATTGATATGGGCACCGGCGTTAACTCCCAGATCATCGGCACCTCTACCTACTGGAAATTTGACCTGGTCAGCGGGATCATCCTGTTATTGTTTATGCTGCCCCTCACTTATATTTTTACTAAAAGGTATGGCCTCATGGGGCCGCCCATTGCCAACCTCATTTCTATTACTATTTACAATATTATCCGCATTGTATTTCTCTGGAAAAAGTTCCGGCTCTTTCCTTTTACAAGACAAACACTTTATACACTCATCCTTAGTGCAGTCGTGTACCTGGCGGCCTGGCTTTTGTTCCGGGGCCTGCATGGCTTCCCCGGTTTATTTGCCCGCAGCACTTTTATTGTGGCGCTATTCGTGGGCGCCGTTTATTATTTCAACCTGACCCCCGATCTAAAACCCGTGCTGGCTACATTGGTAAAACGGCTGAAGAGAATCAGGGATTAATGTGAAAATGTGCTGATTTGAAAATTTGGAAATGAGGCTTACGTTTAAAATCGGGGTCTCCGTAGATAAAGGTTTAAAGTTCCAGGTTTAAAGTTTCAAGTTGGACCATTAACGGGGTCTTCGTATATTAGTAGGTTGACCAGAATCCAGAATCCAGAATCCAGAATCCAGAATCCAGAATCCAGAATCCAGAATCCAGAATCCAGAATCCAGAATCCAGAATCCAGAATCCAGAATCCAGAA
>NZ_JBPEHJ010000009.1:48977-113050 GCF_051201075.1 Niabella hirudinis | reverse complement strand
TAATCCCTGTGCCTCAGTTGCCTCAAACGAAAAAGCGCTCCCTTAAGGAAGCGCTCTCATTTCTAATAAAAAAATCATTAATTACTGACCCCCGAGGCGCCGTTATTATTATTATGCGCAAGATACTCTTCAGTTGTAGCTTCAACCCGCCCGGCCCCAATAAAGCGTGAAATATAATACGCTTCATACAGGTCGCTGATGGTAACCCCCCTGCTGGTGGAAGCATGCACAAACTTATTATTACCAAGATACATTCCTACGTGTGATACCCCGCCCGTAGTATTAAAAAACAAAAGATCCCCTTCCTGTAGCTCGGTGCTGGAGATCTTCCTTACCCGGCCATATTGCTCGCGGGCAGTACGGGGTAATTCAATGCCGTAAGCCCCGCGGTACATTTCCCGGGTAAAAGCACTGCAGTCGATACCATATTTTGTGGTACCGCCGTATTGATACCGGGTTCCGTACCAATCGTCCATTGTTTCTAACAGATCATTGTTACTGATCGAATTGGGCAGCACATTCAAAATAGCCGCATATTTCTTTTGCAACTCCGTTGCCGGGGCTGTCCTCGGAAGCAGGATGGCAGCATGTACCGCTTTCACATCCTTTACCTCACTGGATGCGATGTTCTTTTCGATCCGTTGCATCCGGGTATCCGTCTTTGAATTCCGGGGAGAAATGGTTACCTGCTCCATATATGCATTAGGAGCAACACCAGACTTTTGAGTGGGTTGCAGTTCAGTAGTTGTACTTTTTTTATTTGATGAGGCAAAAAATTTAGAGGCGGTTGAGCAGCTAGCCATCAGCACCATCACGCTAAATCCCGTCAATATATGTCTCAAAATAATTTCTTTTAATATTGTTCCAAAATACCAGCCCCAGATGTGGCGCCAAATTTCTAATTTAGAAAAACGCAAATCAGGAGAAATTATTGCCCGGAATGGAACTTTTTTTTAACAATTCTCCTAAAATGCTGATTATAACAGTATAATACCTGAAAATCAGCCGACAGTTATACAAAAAACAAACAACCGGTCGTAAACATAACATTTAACCCGGGTTTCTTGTTTCAATTACAGATGTGCATAAAAACATCCACGGACTTTACCGTTTTTATCCCATTTTAGCAGCATGAAATTTTCGCATCTACACGTTCATACCCAATACTCATTACTGGATGGCGCCGCACCAATCGGATCTTTATATAAAAAAGCTATTGCAGACGGGATGCCCGCACTGGCCATCAGCGACCACGGAAATATGTATGGGGCTTTCCAGTTTGTGGCAGAAGCCTATAAACACCTGGATGAAAACGGGAAACCCAAAGTAAAACCCGTAGTAGGTTGCGAATTTTACCTGGTAGAAAACCGGCATGAAAAAACCTTTACAAAAGAAAAGAAAGACAAACGCTACCACCAGATTCTCCTGGCAAAAAACGAGCAGGGCTACCGCAACCTTACCAAGCTGACCTCACTGGGGTTCATCGAAGGAATGTACGGAAAATATCCCCGTATCGACAAAGAACTGGTGCTTCAATATCACGAAGGCCTGATTGCCACCACTTGCTGCCTGGGCGCCTCCGTTCCACAGGCCATCCTGCGAAAAGGAGAAGCCGAAGCCGAAGCGGAATTCAAATGGTGGCTCGATCTCTTTGGAGACGACTTCTACGTAGAACTGCAGCGCCATGGTATTGGCGACCAGGACAAGGTAAATGAAGTATTGATCCGCTTTGCGGCAAAATACAAAGTGCCCATCATTGCCAGCAATGACTCGCATTATGTAGAGCAGGAAGACTTTAACGCGCACGATATCCTGCTTTGTATCAATACCGGCGAAAAGCAGTCAACCCCCGCATTCCGGGGTGACTTTGCAGACGATGACGTAAACATGAAGAACATGCGGTTTGCATTTGCCAACGACCAGTTCTATTTTAAGAACACGGAGGAAATGAGCAAACTGTTTCACGACCTTCCGGAAGCCATTGACAATACCAACGCAATCGTGGATAAAATTGAATTGCTGGATCTAAAGCGCAGCATCCTCCTGCCCAACTTTCCCATACCGGAAGACTATAAACGGCATACCGAGGATGAAAAAACGGATAAGGGTGTAGTTACTGCCGACTCCCTCAACCAGTGGGAATACCTCCGGCACCTGACTTACGAGGGAGCACAGCAACGCTATGGCGTGATGCCGGACAGCACCAAAGAGCGCATCGACTTTGAATTATTTACCATCAAAACCATGGGTTTTGCCGGGTACTTCCTGATTGTAAGTGATTTTATCAAGGCGGGGCGCGACAGCGGTGTATTCATCGGCCCGGGGCGGGGCTCTGCCGCCGGGTCCGTGGTGGCCTACTGTATCGGCATCACCAATATAGACCCCATCAAGTACAACCTCCTGTTTGAGCGTTTTCTGAATCCCGACCGTAAATCGATGCCGGATATTGATACGGATTTTGATGATGAGGGCCGCCAGCGGGTGATCGACTACGTGGTACAGAAATACGGGAAAAACCAGGTAGCACAGATCATCACTTATGGTACAATGGCAGCCAAAATGAGTATCAAAGACGTGGCCCGGGTAATGGACCTGCCCCTGGCCGATTCCAATGCCCTGGCAAAACTGGTTCCGGAAAAACCGGGAATTTCATTAAAGCGCGTGTTGCATGCGCCGCTGCAGCCAAAGGCCGGTGAAAAATCACTAACAGAAAAAGAGGGCCTGGGCGCCGATGATATTGAAAATGTAAAACGGATCCGCGATGTTTACAATGGCAACGATCTCCAGGCCCGAGTACTGCACGAGGCCGAGATCCTGGAAGGATCTGTACGCAATACGGGTATCCATGCTGCGGGCATCATCATTGCCCCTAAAGACCTTACGGAACTGATACCGGTAAGTACGGCTAAAGACTCTGACCTTTGGGTAACCCAGATCGAGGGAAGCGTGATTGAAGAAGCCGGAGTTATCAAAATGGACTTCCTGGGCTTAAAAACCCTTACCATCATCAAGGATGCTCTAAAGCTGATTAAACAGAACCACAACCTGGACATCGTCATCGATGATATAGCGCTGGACGATGAAAAGACCTATGAACTTTACCAAAAGGGCGAAACCAACGCCACGTTCCAGTTTGAAAGTGCGGGTATGCAAAAATACCTGCGGGAACTAAAACCCGACAGATTTGATGATCTGATTGCCATGAACGCCTTGTACCGGCCCGGACCATTGGCCTATATCCCCGATTACATCGAGCGTAAACATGGCCGCCAGGAAGTAACCTTCGACCTTCCGGAAATGGAAGAGGATCTGAAAGACACTTACGGAATCTCCGTATACCAGGAACAGGTGATGCTATTGAGCCAGAAACTGGCCGGCTTTAGTAAAGGAGACGCCGATGTGCTGCGGAAGGCCATGGGTAAAAAACAAAAAGCTGTACTGGACAAAATGAAAAAACAGTTTGTGGAAGGCGCCACGCAAAGAGGGCATCCTGCCGATAAACTGGATAAAATCTGGACAGACTGGGAGGCATTTGCGCAGTACGCTTTTAACAAATCGCATGCCACCTGCTATGCTTTTGTAGCCTACCAGACCGCTTACCTAAAGGCCCATTACCCCAGCGAATATATGGCCGGGGTATTGAACAACGCCGGCTCCCTGGAAAAAATCACCTTCTTTATGGAAGAATGTAAACGCATGGGATTACCCGTGCTGGGACCAGACATCAATGAATCACAAAAGGGATTCGCCGTAAATAAAAAAGGCGAGATCCGGTTTGGATTGGGCGGGTTAAAAGGCGTGGGCGAGGCCGCTGTTGAAAGCCTGATCCAGGAACGCGATGAGAACGGCGCTTACGCCTCCATCTTCGACATGATCAAAAGGGTAAACCAGCGCACCGTGAACAAGAAAACACTGGAAAGCCTCGCCTATGCCGGTGCTTTTGATTGCTTTACCGATCTGCACCGAGCCCAGTATTTTCATGTACCCCAGGGTGACACCACCAATGGCCTGGAAAAGATCGTAAAATACGGACAGGTTTGCCAGGCGCAAACACAGAATACCACCAACACGCTTTTTGGCGACCTTGCCGAAGTAATGGAAGTACAGGTTCCAAAGATCTCCGAATGTACGCCCTGGCCCCTGGTGGTTCAGCTCGACCATGAAAAACTGGTAACCGGGATCTTTATCAGCGGTCACCCGCTGGATGATTACCGGTTTGAAATGGAGCACTATGGCATTACAAAAATTTCCTACTTAAACGAGTACAAAACCCAGGACAAAGAAAAAATAAGCTCTGCTGCCAGTTTTAAAGTAATGGGACTGGTATCCGATGCCCAACACCGCATATCCCGGACCGGCACCAAGTTTGGCAGCTTTATTCTTGAGGACTACAGTGGAAAGCTCGATATGGTGCTATTTTCGGAAGACTATATGAAATACAGCCCTATGTTGCAACTGGGCGCTACCGTATACCTGACCGGCTATTTCAAACAGCGGTTCAATGGCGATTTCGATTTTAAAATCACATCCATCTGCCTCGCCGAAAGCGTCATAAAAAACCAGACCAAGAACCTGAAAATTGAATTGCCGGTAGAAGAGGTTACAAAGGAAACGGTGGAGTTCATACACGCCAACCTGAAAGCGCATAAAGGCCCTAGCACGCTGAAGCTGTCTATAAAGGATGCAGCAGAAGAAATAACGGTGGATCTGCTGACCCGTGGAAAAGGTTTTGAAATGAACAACGAACTGATCGAATACCTTTCCAAACAGGCCAACTGGAATGTGGCGGTGGAGCTGAATTAGGGTGATCCGGTTCCCGAACACGCCCCCCTGTCGTTTCGAGCCTGCCGAAAAACCGCTCCCCAACCACCCTACCGTTTCGAGCGCAGCCGAGAAACCTCTCCAAGATTATACTTCTAATCAGATTTTAAAACACGCTCCTGCTCCATGAGCACCGAGAGGCCTCTCCACTGCGGTCGAGACGACCATGATTCCCCTGTCGTTTTGAGCCTGCCGAAAAACCGCTCCCCCCGTCGTTTCGAGCGCAGCCGAGAAACCTCTACGCAACCATATTCCTCAAGGCGAGAAACCGCTGCGAAAACATGCTTCACCTGTCAATACAAAAGACTATAGATTTCATGATCCAATTCCTCATTCAAAAACAACCACTCCGGATTTTTTGTTTCCACCAATGCTATTTTCTTTGCCCGGGACCAATTTTTTAATTGTTTTTCCCGTTCAATCGCCGTTACGATCGCATCAAACCACTCATAATAAACAAGGAATGTCACGTTGTACTGGTCTGTAAAACTATGCTCATATTCCCGATGCACATGTTGCCATAGTCTTCGCGGAAGGTTGGACGTAACGCCAATATACAAAACGGTTCTGGCCTTATTGGTTAAAACATATACAAACCCACCTTTTTTCATAGGACATTTTTTAGTGTTAAAAATAGGTTTACTAAAGGTATGAAAAATCCTGTCGTTTTGAGCCTGCCGAAAAACCGCTCCCCAAACACCCGGTCGTTTCGAGCTTGCCGAGAAACCTCTCCAAGATTATACTTCTAATCAGGTTTTAAAACACGCTCCTGCTCCATGAACATCGAGAGGCCTCTCCACTGCGGTCGGGACGACCATGATTCCCTGCCGTTTTGAGCCTGCCGAAAAACCGCCCCCCAAACACATACCCCAGTCCGTATCACAATTCTTCCTTCAGATACTGCCCGGTATAACTTTCCTTACACTTTACCAGCGCTTCCGGCGTTCCTTCAAACAGAATGCGTCCGCCTCCATCACCGCCTTCCGGCCCAAGGTCAATGACATGATCAGCCACTTTAATTACATCCATATTGTGCTCAATCACCAACACCGTATTGCCTTTCTCCACCAGTTTATTCAATACCTGCAACAGATGTTTAATGTCTTCAAAATGCAACCCGGTAGTCGGTTCATCAAGGATATAAAAAGTTTTACCTGTATCTTTTTTTGAAAGCTCCGTACTCAGCTTTACCCGCTGGGCTTCGCCCCCGCTAAGGGTTACAGCGCTTTGCCCAAGGGTGATGTACCCCAGGCCCACATCCTGCAGGGTCTTTATTTTCCGGTAAATAGACGGCACCGCCTGAAAAAATTCCACGGCATCGTCCACCGTCATATCCAGCACATCTGAAATGGATCTTCCTTTGTAACGAATCTCCAGTGTTTCCCGGTTATAGCGTTTGCCATTGCATTTTTCACAGGGCACATATACATCCGGCAAAAAATTCATTTCAATGACCCGCATGCCCCCGCCTTCACACACATCACAGCGGCCCGTTTTTACATTAAATGAAAAACGTCCGGCATTATACCCCCGGATCTTTGCCTCTGGCACCGCAGCAAAAAGCGTGCGGATATCTGTAAAAAAACCGCAATAGGTAGCCGGGTTGCTCCGCGGTGTGCGGCCGATAGGCGATTGATCTATCTCCACAACCTTGTCAACATGCTCCAGCCCTTTTACCGATTTATACGCCATGGGAGCCTTCTTGGAATGATAGGCATGCTGCGATAAAATGGGATACAGTGTCTCATTGATGAGGGTTGATTTGCCGCTGCCGCTGACACCGGTCACCACGATGAGTTTACCCAACGGAAACTTCACGCTCACATTCTTTAAATTATTGCCGGAAGCTCCTTTCAGTTCCAGCGTATTTCCGTTGCCTTGTCTTCGGGTTGCAGGCGTTTCAATTTTCAGATGCCCGTTCAGGTAGCCCGCGGTAATTGTATCCAGCTTCCGGATCTCATTGGGGGTACCCTTTGCCACCACACGCCCACCATGATAACCGGCCTTGGGACCGATATCGATCAGGTAATCGGCCGCCAGCATAATGTCTTTATCATGCTCTACCACTAATACACTGTTACCGATATCCCGCAGGTTTTGCAGGGACGTAATCAGGCGATGGTTATCGCGCTGATGCAGCCCGATCGAAGGTTCATCCAGGATATACGTAATGCCCTGCAATTGCGAGCCGATCTGTGTGGCCAGCCGTATCCGTTGCGACTCGCCTCCGCTCAGGGTTCTGGAGGGGCGGTACAGTGTCAGGTAGGTAAGTCCCACATCCAGCAGGAACTGCAGCCGCTCACGGATTTCTTTCAAAATATCCTTGGCAATCGTATTCTGTTTTTTTGACAACCGGGATTCGATCCCCTTCAGCCAGAGCCCCAGCTTGTCCAGGTTTAAGTTACTGAGCGCTGCAATATTTTTTTCATCTACCCGGAACCACAGGCTCTCCTTTTTCAGGCGATCGCCATTACAGGAAGGGCAGGATTTCAGCATCATAAACTGCTCCACCCATTCCCGCAGCCATTCGGATGTTTGGGTAGAAAAGAACCACCGTTTGAGCATGGGGATAATACCCTCGTAACTGCCGGTGTACATATCGGGGATGGACTCATCTGCGCCATCCAGGTCCAGTTCCTGGCTTGCCCCCCCATCTCCATATAATAGCAGGTCCAACTGACCGGCCGGCAAAGCCTCCACCGGTTTATTCATATTGATCTTATGCTTTTTTGCAAAAGCCACTACCTGCTGAAACACGCTGGCATTGCGCTCTTCCCCCAGCGGCGCTATTCCACCCTCGCTGATGCTTAGCCGGCGATCGGGCAATACCGATCCCATATCTATGGCATAGGCCGTGCCAATACCTTTACAATAAGGGCAGGCGCCATAGGGTGAGTTGAAGGAAAAGGAATTAGGAGAAGGCTCTTCATAGCTGATACCCGTATCCTCGCACATCAGCTGTTTGCTGTATTGAACCGGCTGATCCGATTGTTCTACGAGCAAAAACATCAGTTCCTTTCCCAGTTTCAATGCAGCCTGCACACTCTGGCTCAACCGCGTTTTGGATGCAGCATTTACCTCCAGCCGGTCTACCACAATTTCAATATCATGGATCTTATACCGGTCAACCTGCATTTTGGGCACCAGGTCCCCGATCTCCCCGTCAACCCGCACTTTTAAAAATCCTTTTTTTCGCACATCTTCAAACAACTCCCGGTAATGTCCCTTACGCCCGCGCACCACCGGCGCCAGCAGGTTGATTTTCTGATTCCGGAACCGCTCAAAAATATTATCTACAATTTCTTCCTCGCTCCATTTCACCATCTTCTTCCCGGTATTATAAGAATACGCTTCGCCTACCCGGGCAAACAACAGCCGGAAAAAATCATACACTTCCGTAATGGTGCCCACCGTTGACCGGGGGTTTTTATTGGTCGTTTTTTGTTCGATGGAAATCACAGGGGAAAGCCCGGTGATTTTATCCACGTCGGGACGCTCCATATCACCGATAAACTGACGGGCATACGCCCCGAAGGTCTCCATGTAGCGGCGCTGCCCTTCCGAATAGATCGTATCAAAGGCCAGCGATGATTTTCCGCTGCCGCTGATTCCAGTGATCACAACCAACTCGTTTTTCGGAATAGCAATATCAATATTCTTTAAATTGTGCACCCGGGCTCCCGACACCTCAATGTGTTCCTTATCCGCTTTCACTTGTATATTAAATTTGGAATGATCAAAAAAACAGGCACAAACGTACATTAAATTTTTCATCCATAAATTACATATAGGATGGACGAATCCCGAATGCTTTCGGGAAACAGGAGCGCTCCCTGGCCGAAAAGCAATAATAATTTACAGGAAAACCCTACACTTTTTTTTCTCAATTTGCCAATTCGCCGGAAATGAACAGACCTCCGGAAACATTGAAACTCAATTCATACAAACCGTTTGACTGCAATACCCGATCAAAGAACCCCGCAGGAAGATTATAAGCAAAAATTAAAATATATATTTTTCCGGTTAAACTCCGTGTTTGGCATAATAATTTCAGTATGTAGGATAATTTGAATCATTCTTAAATAAAACGTATTTATGAAAAAAAGATCACTTCTTACATTCATTTTAGCAATAGCCATAACATTGGCAACTTTTGCTCAAACAAGTACCCCTGAGGTTCCCCGGAATTATAAACCACAACCCAAGGAATTACTTCCCATGCCGGATTCGATTACCGAAAACGAAATCTTCCCGGTATTGGGCGCATTTGACCTTACGGATCCCAAGGGGACAGCCTCACACGTAACCATTACCAGGGATAGCGAAAACAAAGGCATTGTATGGGTGAACGGGTTGCCACAGGGCAAGTTCAAGGCCTTAATAAAAGATGCCCCGGCCACTTATAAAATCCCGGCGCAAAAAGCCCTGGCAAATGATGATGCAATGGAAACAACCGAAGAAGATGCAGCGACCACAAAAACCAAAAGCAAGGTGGTAAGCGGTCGCTCCATACAGGAAGGCACATTGATCTTTGATAAAGATGCCAATACATTATATTTAAACATTGGCAACAAATACAATGAAGAGCAGCCTGCCGCCGTATTTCCTGAATTGAACGCGACAGCAGAAGATGCCGCAGCTGTAGCAGAAGTCACCGATGATACCGCTAAAAAATCTCAAAAGGCCACCGCTAAAAAACCGGCTATTAAAGGCATTACCTATACCGGAACAAAAACGGATATAGCAACGTCAGCAATGGAAGTAGCCCCTGCTCAAAATTAATCAGGATCAATTAAAATTGTTAAAATCAAAGGGTTGCCTCAAAACAGGCAACCCTTTTTAACGGATACCGGTCTTTAGCTCAAACTGTCAAATTTTCAAATTACGTTTTGGCATACTATTTGGCAAAACATGAATATCAAAAGAAAAAACATGAAACAACTGAGAAATTTATCGTTTGGAATTGCATTGACCGGGCTAACACTTGCAGGCTGCGATTCTATGAACCGGACGCAAAAAGGAGCAATCATCGGTACCGGTGGTGGCGCTGCTATGGGAGCTGTAATTGGGAAAGCTGCTGGTAACGCGGGGCTGGGTGCCATCATCGGCGCCACTGTAGGCGGGGTAACCGGCGCCATTATTGGCAAAAAAATGGACAAACAGGCAGAGGAGATCAAACAACAGGTTCCGGGTGCAAAAGTGGAACGTGTGGGAGAAGGCATCACCGTTGAGTTTAACAGCGCCGTGCTGTTTGGATTTGACCAATCTTCTATTTCAACAGCCGCACAAAGTACCCTGAACGATCTGATCACCATCCTGAACAAATACCCCGATACCGACCTCGAAATCCAGGGGCACACGGACAATACCGGTACTGCAAAATACAACCAGGCATTATCCGAAAGAAGGGCTTCCAGCGTAGCCAACTACCTGGGATCACATAGTATTTCCCTGGAGCGGATGAGTACAAAAGGCTATGGCTTCAGCGTTCCCAAATATTCCAACGACACGCCTGACGGCCGGGCACAGAACCGCCGCGTGGAATTTGTGATCTCTGCCAACGACAAGATGAAGGCTGATGCTGAAACAGAAGCCAAGAAAGGATAAGAGCAACACTCAAAAAAAATTGATCATTAAACCTATAATTTTATGAAAAAGAAAAATCAGTTATTAAAAGCATTTATGGTTGCTGCAGCAGTCAGCATTTCCGGTGCCGCAATGTCGCAGGTAGAAATCGGCATCCGGGCAGGAGCCAACTTCTCCAATGCAACGATCAAAGATGCCAATGACAAAAAAGCAGACACCAAGCTGAACCCTGGTTTCCACGCGGGAGTAACTTTCGACATTCCCGTAGCAGACGAGTTTTACGTACAGCCAGGCGCGCTATTCAGCACCAAGGGTTTTAAAACCTCGGGCAGCGGAACCATAGGCGGCGCCGCCTATAGCGGAGAATCCAAATGGAATGCCTCTTATATTGAAGTGCCGGTTAACTTTATTTACAAACCCGAGTTGGGAAGCGGAAAACTGTTGTTAGGCGCCGGGCCCTATGTGGCCTACGGCATAGGTGGTAAAGTAAAAACAGACGGAAGCTTTTCAGGTGGTGGCATAAGCGGCAGCAGTTCCAACAGCAGGGACCTTGAATTCAAAGGAGATTACAATGATGGCTCAAGTGACAAAATCATCTATGGTAAACCTTTTGACGCCGGCGCCAACCTCCTTTTTGGTTATGAATTTGCCAACAAACTTTCCTTCCAGCTGAATGGTCAATTGGGTCTTTTAAACATTGTACCCAATAATGATGGTAACAAACCCGATGCAAAAATGAAGAACTCCGGATTTGGAATTTCCGTAGGATATAAATTCTAAAAACAGGTAATCCCAACTCATGAAACATAGAGCCGCCCCCCGGGGCGGTTTTTTTCATACTGGGCATTGACGAAGTCATGCTGAGCACAGCCGAAGTATAATTTTAACCAAATTTTGCATGCCTATGTGCAATGCGCTTTAAAAAACGTATTATCTTAACCCCACAAATAAACTGTTCATAAAAACCGGTTCATTGCTTATGAAGCATCCAGACTTAATACTCCGCATGCTGATCGCCTGTCTGCTTTGTTTGCCCGCCTCCCTCCTTACAGCGCAAACAAAAGTCAGTTTTGAAGGTGGTCCCAATCTGTCTAAAGTGTCCTGGAAAGAATCTTCAAACAGTCCCGCTATTAAAAACAAATGGAACCCCGGCTACCGGCTGGCCCTGCTAACCACCATCCCCATCACCCTGGAGCGGCATTCCCTGCATCTGCAAACGGGCCTGGCTTTTAGCACCAAGGGATACCGCCAGGACTATGATGATGGCAGCGGCAAAGAAGGGGTGCTATCCGTTGACCCCTGGTATGCGGAACTTCCGCTGAATATTCTTTATACCATCCCCGGCAATATTGACCGTTTTTTTATAGGGGCCGGCGGCTATTATGCCTATGGGCTGGGCGGCAAATGGACCCTCAATTACAAGCCCCGCGGCTGGGATAATGGCATCATCGAATATACCGACATCAGTAAACAGAACCCTTATGATAAAAAATTCAACTATGGCCGGAGGCCCGATATGGGCATCAACCTGCTGCTGGGTGTCTTCCTTTCCCCCGATTTTACCCTCGGGATAGCCGGCCAGCTCGGACTGAAAAATATAGCACCACCCGAAAATCATAAAATAACTAAAGAGGAATTCCGTAACCGGACACTGAGCCTTTCAATAGCCTATAATCTTTGATGCCACCCCCTATCTTTGCTCCATGATACAGCCGGAATTAACCTTCATAAAAAAAGCCACTGTCGAAGATGCCGCCATCATCCACCAACTGGCGCAGGAGATCTGGCCAAAGGCCTTTGAACAGATACTCAGCCAGGCGCAACTGGATTATATGATACAGATGATGTACGCCCCCGCGGTTCTCCAAAGTGAAATGGAACGCGGCATTGAATTCTATATCCTCCGTTATAACGGAAAAGACAGCGGCTATACCGCCATTGAACAAAAAGCCCCCCACTCATGGAAACTGCACAAGATATACCTGTCGCAAAAACTGCATGGAAAGGGATTGGGCAAATACCAGTTAAGGAACATGGAAAACCTTGTAAGGGTGTACGGCGCACAGGAGCTATGGCTGAATGTAAACCGGCAAAACAAGGCCGTTGATTTTTACAAAAGCCAGGGGTACCAGATCATAAAAACAGAAGATATCGACATCGGCAACGGTTATTTTATGAACGATTATGTGATGCGGAAAACACTCGGCTGATGCAAACATGATCTTGTTTTCCCTCAGAAACACAGAGATTCCGTTATGCCACTGAGATTCTGAAGGCAATAAACGCCACAAAGACACAAATGCACGAAGCAGCACGAAGTATTAGACAAAGCCGCCGCATCTTTGCTCCTTTGCACCTCCGCGTGAAATATACCGCGATATGCCACTGGCACACCGAATCATTGTACTTCCGTCCTTCAGTGGCATTTACAGAGGAACCAAATGATGGCATCTGGCTGGAGCCCCGCCTATTGCGTACTTTGCGGAAACCCTTGCGTGCTTTGCGGTTAAACAGCTACAGAGTTCAGGTACAGATTTTTGATCTGCCGCTTTGCAAAGTCCTTTTGCCGGGCGAATCCGTCCCCAAAGACCATCAGTGTTTCAGTGCTTCAGTGGCAAATACAGGAGATACCTATTGCCGCTATTGACCTGTTCATTTTTGAAAAGTCAATTTTCTGCAACTGATCCCTTACAACGATATAGCACCCCCACCGGCCCGCATTTACCGCTAGCCAATTCATCTAATTTTTTGTCCCAATACGCTATCCAAACCAGCACCCGGAATCGTGATCTGCAGCTATCGATCCAAAAACAAAACAACAAAACAAATCATAAATATCTACTAATCAATATATAAAAACAAGAACAAATTTCAAATCCCTAACTTTTCCATCCCGCCTTGATGGGATAGGTCCAAAAAGATTTTACACTTTCCAAAAATTCAAACAAGCAGGCCGTTTCCTAAATAGACGGTGTGTATTGCGCTATTCCATTAAAAATTTGTCTAATTTTACAAGCACTCAATTGGATATATTTAAATAACAATTCAAGTTTTATAATGAGCAACGCTACTACATTGTTTGATAAGGTTTGGGACGCCCATGTGGTGCGCCCTATCGCAGATGGCCCGGATGTACTGTTTATTGACCGTCATTTTATTCATGAGGTAACCAGTCCGGTGGCATTTCTTGGTCTTGAAAACAGGGGAATTCCTGTAATGTACCCGCAACGCACTTTCGCTACAGCGGATCATAATACGCCAACAATGAACCAGGACCAGCCCGTCAAAGATCCTTTATCAGCCAACCAGCTGGCAGCGCTCTCCAGCAATGCCACCAAATGGGGCATTTCTTTGTGGGCATTGGGCAGCCCTAAAAACGGGATCGTGCACGTGGTGGGGCCGGAGAACGGCATCACCCAACCGGGAATGACCATTGTTTGCGGCGACTCGCATACTTCTACCCACGGTGCTTTTGGAAGCATCGCATTTGGAATTGGTACTTCCGAAGTGGAAATGGTGTTATCATCCCAATGCATTATGCAGCCCAAACCCAAAAAAATGCGGATCACCATCAACGGCAAACTGGGCAAAGGAGTACTGCCCAAAGATGTGGCGCTGTATATGATCTCCCAGATCACAGCCAGTGGCGCTACAGGTTACTTTGCAGAATATGCCGGTGAGGTTTTCGAAAATATGAGCATGGAAGGCCGTATGACCGTGTGCAATATGAGCATCGAAATGGGTGCACGCGGCGGTATGATTGCACCTGATCAAACCACGTTCGACTATATCAACGGGAAAGACAAAGCGCCTAAGGGAGCCGATTGGGATACCGCCCTTGCGTACTGGAAAACCCTGAAAACTGATGAGGATGCTGTATTTGATAAGGAACTGCACTTTGACGCTGCCGATATCGAGCCCCAGATCACTTACGGTACCAACCCGGGTCTTGGAACAGGTATCACCAATCATATCCCCAAAGCTTCAGAAGTAAAAGACGGTGAAGCCTCCTACAAAAAATCACTGGCTTATATGGACTTTGCAGAAGGGGATGCGATCCTGGGTAAAAAGATCGACTACGTATTCCTGGGTAGCTGTACCAATGGCCGTATTGAAGATTTCAGGGCTTTTGCATCCATTGTAAAGGGCAAAAAGAAAGCCGATAATATTACCGCCTGGCTGGTTCCCGGCTCTCATATCGTGGAAGCCCAGATCAAAGAAGAAGGCATCCTGGAGGTGCTGAACGAAGCCGGTTTTGAACTGCGCCAACCCGGATGTTCCGCCTGCCTGGCGATGAACGAAGATAAGATCCCCGCCGGCAAATATGCGGTAAGCACCAGCAACCGCAACTTTGAAGGCCGCCAGGGACCCGGAGCCCGTACCCTGCTGGCAAGTCCCTATGTGGCTGCTGCGGTAGCGGTAACCGGCGTGGTAACCGACCCGCGGGAGCTGATAGAAGAAGTGAATGGTTAATAGGCAATAATCAATGGTTATTTACCCAGCTACAATACTACTATCAGCTGCGTTGCGTCGCACACTTGTACTGCAGTACTGATCCGGGAGTTTACGCAACATTAGAAGATGAACGTTCCTTCACTACTATACATCAATAACAAAGAACAGGAACCTGAAACTTTAAACTTTAAACAAAAAAAATGGCATACGATAAATTTACAATACTAACATCCACGGCGGTTCCTTTACCCATCGAAAATGTGGATACCGACCAGATCATTCCCGCACGCTTCCTGAAAGCCACGGAGCGTAAGGGTTTTGGCGATAATCTCTTCCGCGACTGGCGTTATAATAACGATGATACCCCCAAACAAGACTTTGTTTTGAACAATCCCATCTACTCCGGCAAGATCCTGGTAGGTGGCAAAAATTTTGGCAGCGGCAGCAGCCGCGAGCATGCGGCCTGGGCCATTTACGACTATGGGTTCCGTTGTGTGATCTCCAGCTTTTTTGCAGATATCTTTAAAGGAAACTCGCTCAACATCGGTTTGCTGCCGGTAACTGTAAGCGAGACCTTTGTTGACAAAATATTCAGGGCCATCGAAGCCGATCCTAAAACCGAAATTGAGGTAAATCTTGCCGAACAAACCGTTACCATCCTGGCCACCGGAGAAAAAGAAGGTTTCGACATCAATGGTTATAAAAAGCATAACATGATGAACGGCTTTGATGACATCGACTACCTGCAATCCATGAAGGAGGAAATTGGCGCCTTTGCAGATAAAAGTCTGTATTAAAATAGTTTTTCAAACATTCCTAATAACAATTCCATCACTGATAAAATGCGGGATTGAAAGTTTTTGAGGCCGAACCGTCTAAAAACAGGATATTATACTTTTTGCGTAACTTTGATATAAATTATATCAAAAAGCAAGATTTTAAATAACAATAATATGCTGCAAATTATTGACCAATACCGTCTGATAAAAGAAAACATTCCAAAACTTTTGGATATCTCCGGCTATCGCAATGATTTTATTGCGAAAAAAATAGGGCTTAGCGCTTCCGCATTTGCCGTAAAAAAGCAGCGCCAAAGCTGGACCGATAAAGAAGTGAAGGATATTGTGGAGGCTATAACCGGTGTAAATGAAGATGTGGAAGACTATGTAATGCTCGAAATCATGCGTAGCCGGAAATCTGAAGAAACCCTGTCACTGGATGATTATAAAAAGCTAACCGCGGAATGGAAGTAAAATTCAAACCGTCTTTTTTTAAAGATCTGAAAACACTGCCCGCAAAAGTAAAAAAGGATGTAGATACTTGTATACATCAACTTGTAATTGCGGCCACGCTCGAATCGGCGGAAGGAATCGATTATAAAAAAATGAAAGGAAAAAAGAACGAGCACTATTATCGGATAAGAATAGGCAATTATCGGATAGGTTGCGAGTACATAAGACCCGATATTATACTGATAACAGTTATGAGCAGAGGGAGTATCTATAAAAGCTTCCCGTAGTATGTAAAATTTTAAAACGCCGGATCGCTTAAAACTTATTTATTAAAAAATGTCTTCCCAAGTTAAATACAATTCAAAAGCAGGAGCCGCACCTTACTATATCGAAATAATGGATACCACACTGCGGGACGGAGAACAGACCAGTGGTGTATCTTTTTCAGCAACAGAAAAACTGACTATTGCCCAGTTACTTCTCACGGAAGTAAAGGTAGACCGTATCGAAATTGCCTCTGCCCGTGTTTCGGAAGGGGAGTTTCAGGCGGTAAAACGCATTACAGATTGGGCAAAGGAAAACGGGCATCTGCATAAAATAGAAGTACTGACCTTTGTGGATGGCGATACTTCCATCAACTGGGTGCAAAAAGCAGGCGCAAAAGTGATGAACATCCTTACAAAAGGATCGCTGAATCACCTCACACACCAGCTCAAAAAAACACCGGAAGAACATTTCAAAGACATTGCCTCCGTTATTAAAAAAGCACAGAAAAAAGGAATCGACTCCAATGTATACCTGGAAGACTGGAGCAACGGGATGCGCAATTCCAAAGAATATGTATTTCAATATCTGGACTTTATTGCGAAGCAACCCATTAAAAGAGTATTGCTGCCCGACACACTGGGCATCCTGATTCCGTCCGAAACCTACGGCTATATTGCGGAGATCACAGAACGGTATCCACAGCTGCATTTTGATTTCCATGGGCATAATGATTATGACCTTGGGGTTGCCAATGCACTGGAAGCGGTAAAAGCCGGCGTCCGTGGACTCCACCTTACGGTTAACGGCATGGGCGAACGGGCGGGAAACACGCCATTAGCCAGCATTGTAGCCGTACTGAATGATTTTCAGAAAACCGTTAAGACCGGCGTCAACGAAAAAGCATTATACAAAATCAGCAAGCTGGTGGAAGCATTTTCCGGCTTTCGGGTATCGCCCAACAAACCGGTAGTCGGCGAAAACGTATTTACCCAAACCGCCGGCATTCATGCCGATGGTGATAAGAAAAAGAACCTGTATTACAACGACCTGATGCCCGAGCGCTTTGGGCGCAAACGCAAATATGCCCTCGGCAAAACATCCGGCAAGGCCAATATCGAAAACAACCTCCAACAATTAGGCATCCAGCTGGCGGATGAAGATCTGAAGAAAGTAACCCAGCGCATTATTGAATTGGGCGACCGGAAAGAAACGGTAACGCAGGACGACCTGCCCTTTATCATTTCTGATGTGCTGGACAGCAATACCGTTGCAGAAAAAGTGCATGTTGAAGACTACGTGCTCACCCACTCTAAAAATATGCGCCCTTCTACCACCGTACGCATCAGATTTGAAGATGGCATTGTAGAAGAGAACGCACAAGGCGATGGGCAGTATGATGCATTTATGAATGCGCTCGGCAAGATTTATGCACAAAAAAAACTACCCCTGGCCAAGCTCACCGACTATATTGTACGGATCCCGCCCGGCGGAAAATCGGATGCGCTTTGTGAAACGATCATTACCTGGAACCACAACGGGCGCGAGTTTACCACCACCGGCCTGGATAGCGACCAAACGGTAGCGGCCATTAAAGCCACGCAAAAGATGCTGAATTTGGTATAGAAAAATTGCAGGGGCATCTGTTTGCCGCAGAAGCGCTGAGACACTGAAGGCTTTGGGCTTTTCCAATTGAAACAGCAATGCAATCATCGCAGCATTAAAAGAATCTGTATTTCTGCGTTTCAGTGGCAATGACACAAAAGGTCCGCAGTTGAAACTCAACCCAGAAGCAAACACACCGCATAACCGCCCCTGCCGGACAGCTGTTGCAGCAAAAAAGGTCATTCCTTATTTTTTTGAAAAAAATAGGTGCGCTTCCTGTAACTTAGAGGCCCACCAGGACGGTCTTTTAAAAAATTTCTATAAAAACGGGTGAACTGGTTAAAATCAAATAAAACAAACGCATGAAAAAAAATATTCTCATTGTGCCCGGAGACGGGATCGGACAGGAAGTAACTGCTGTAGGTAAAAAAGTACTGGATAAAATTGCAGCAAAATATGGTCATGAGTTCACATACGATGAAGCGCTGATCGGCCATGCGGCCATCGAAGCAACCGGAAACCCGCTCCCCGATGAGAGCCTGGAGAAAATGAAAAAATCGGATGCGGTGCTGTTTGGCGCCGTGGGGCATCCGAAATACGACAATGATCCGTCTGCCAAAGTACGCCCGGAACAGGGTTTGCTGAAAATGCGGAAAGAGCTGGGACTATATGCCAACCTGCGCCCCATCAAACTTTTTGATGAACTCCTGAGCGCCTCCAGCATTAAACCGGAGATCCTGAAAGGCGCTGATATTCTTTTTTTCCGCGAACTGACCGGTGATATTTATTTTGGCGAAAAAGGCCGTAAAGACAATGGCTACACGGCTTTTGATATTGCACAATACAGCCGCTATGAAGTGGAGCGCATTGCACGCAAGGCATTTGATGCGGCTATGACCCGTGGAAAAAAACTATGCTCCGTTGACAAAGCCAACGTAATTGAAACCAGCCGCCTTTGGCGCGAAGTGGTACAACAGGTGGCTAAGGAATACCCCGAAGTGCAGGTAGAGCATCAGTTTGTAGATGCAACTGCCATGCTGCTCATTAAAGACCCCAAACGCTTTGATGTGGTAGTTACAGCCAATCTTTTTGGCGACATACTTACCGATGAAGCCTCCCAGATTGCAGGCTCCATGGGGATGCTGGCATCGGCCTCCATCGGGGACGGAACCGGAGTTTACGAACCCATTCACGGATCCGCACACGATATAACCGGCAAGGGAATTGCAAATCCTATGGCATCCGTGCTATCCGCAGCACTATTGCTGGATATTTCCTTTGGAATGAAACAGGAAAGCGAAGATGTAATCAATGCAGTTGACCAGGTACTAAAAGCGGGTTTCCGTACCGGCGACATTGCAGATGCCACAACGCCTAAGGAAAAAATACTGGGCACCGATGCTATTGGTGAAGAGTTGCTGAGCAGGATCTGATCATAAATCCTGTTTAGAGCGGCAGCGCTAAAAAAACGCGCCGTATACAAAAGTTAAGAACAAAAGCGGGCCCCGGTCCGCTTTTACAATTCCGGCAGCTTATGAAAAGCGATAGCTACGCGGTTGAGCATGTTCATGTGCGCTATGGCCAATGCCAAATCAGTAAGATCCTTGTCATTAAAATACTGCCGCGCCACTTCAAAAACAGAATCGCTCACTTCCCGGCCCGGCAGCAAGGTCATATCCTCTGCAAACGCCAATGCGGCTTTTTCTGCTCCCGTAAAAAAAGGCATATACTTCCAGTTAGAAATCCCGTTCAGCTTTCGTGGCTTCTCTCCCGCCGCAACGGCATCTTTCCAGTGCAGGTCTACACAATAGGGACAACCATTGATCTGCGATACCCGCAGGTACACCAGGTGCAAAAGGGCCGGAGCCAGGCTCGTTTTTCTTAAATAGCCATACATGGCCAACAGGGTCTTATATCCTTCGGGAGCCGTTGCTGCATAATCGATACGCATAAAAATTATTTTGAGCGCTAAAATAATGATATTTTTTTTGGAGCCCGGCACCCGGATCCCCTTCAGGTTGAATGCCCATGCTCACATTCCCGCATCTGCAAATTTTCAAATTTTCAAATTTTCAAATCTCATATCTTTGCGCCATGCAAAAAGTAGGGATTCTTGGAGGCGGTCAATTGGGAAGAATGTTGCTGCAAACAGCAGCCAACTATCCTGTAGAAACATATATTCTCGAAAACGATGACCATTGCCCGGCAGCCCACCTGTGCCATCACTTTATAAAAGGCGACATCCGCGATTATGACGCAGTATATGCATTTGGGAAGGGGCTGGATGCGCTTACCATTGAAATTGAAAACGTAAATGTAGATGCGCTGGAAGCCCTGGAAAAAGAAGGGGTCACTATTATTCCGCGGCCATCTGTACTGCGTACCATCCGCAATAAGGCGGCCCAGAAAAAATACTATACCGACCATCAGATCCCCACGGCAGCGTACATCCTCACCCACAATATCCAGGAGCTATCTGAACAGGCGCATTTCTTTCCGGCTGTGCATAAAATTGCAGAAGGCGGCTATGATGGACGCGGCGTTCAGATCATCGAAAACGAAGAAGACGTGGCAAAAGGTTTTGACACCATGTCGGTGCTCGAAAAAAAAGTAGATGTAGCGAGGGAAATTGCAGTAATGATCGCCATCAGCCGTTCGGGCGAGATCGCCATTTATCCTGCCGTTCAGATGGTGTTTGACAAAACACTGAACCTGCTCGACTTTCAGCTATGCCCGGCAGATCTCGAAGAAAAGACCTACTGGAAGGCGGAGGCCATCGCTTTATCAACGGTAAAAAACTTCAACTCTCCCGGCATTTTTGCCGTGGAATTGTTTGTAACCCCCGATGGTGAAGTGCTGGTGAATGAAACCGCCCCCCGGGTACATAACAGCGGGCATCATACGATTGAAGCCCACTACAGCTCCCAGTTTGATATGGTATGGCGCATCCTCCTAAACTACCCTTTGGGACATACCGATGCCATTATGCCCTCGGTAATGCTCAATATCCTGGGTAAGGAAGGCTATTCCGGCGATGCGGTGTATGAAGGATTGGATGAGATGCTGAAAATAGAAAACGCTTTTTTTCACCTGTATGGGAAAAAACAAACAAAGGCGGGCCGTAAAATGGGGCATGTTACCATTATGAGCCATGAAAAAGCCGATCTACTGCACCAGGCCAACAAGATCAAACACGGCCTTTCGGTAATTGCAAAAGAGTAATGTCTAACCGTCTTGTGTAAAAAGCCGGCAGACTGCATCCTGAAAAAAATCCTTTACAGGCCAAAACATTTACGCGCATGAAAAAACAATGCTTCGCGTTTCTGACTGGATTGCTGTTGAGTATTACGGCTGCATTAGCACAAACGGCTGCAGGCCTTCCAACGGTGTCCCCGCTTTTTATTGTGGATTCTACCATCATCGACAACCTGGACTACCTACCTCCCGAAGACATTGAATCCGTTACCATATTAAAAGGAAAAGAAGCGGTTGCTCTGTATGGCAGCAGGGGCGCCGGTGGTGTTGTCGTTGTACATACCAAGGATTCCCGGCAGTACCTTAGCGCAGAAGATTTTTTAGCCCTGCACCAAATAAAACTAACGCCTTATACGGTGCTGATGTTGAATGACCGGCTGATCCCCGACCCCTGGCGTTTCCGGATCGACACTTCACAAATTGTACGGGTGACCCGTTCAACATTCCACAACCTTTCCTATCTCGATACTGCCAGTAAAAATCTACAGCTGATAAAGATTTACACAAAAACAGTGGAAGTTAACAGACCAGAAAAGCCGGCGGGAGCCCCGGCAAAAAATATGCGTCTCCCCGCCAATCCTCACACGGGTTTTAAAAACCTGCAGACCATCCGGTCGGCCGGATCACGGCTGATCTATATCCAGCGTTATTGGTTATCAAACGGGAAAAAGTTACTATAATGGAAGATCAGCACAGGAATATTACCGCACTCATTCAACTGTTATTAAATGCAGAGGACGCTCCAAAAGAGTAATCCCTACCTTGGTATAAGGCTCACCGGAAGGATCACCTCGTAAAACCAGCGCCTGCCGGGCGTTACAGGGTCCGGGGTTAACAGCCGGCCCATCCTGAAGCCAAAGGTAAGCGGATGCTGGTTCCACCATTGGGTATCCAGGTAAACTTCGCCTCCGGTACTTTGGAACCCTGTATAACTACCCCGCTGCCGGCCATTAACAGCCGTATAATCGTAAAAGGCGGCGCCTCTTACACGCCGCAGATAAAAAATATTGGCAAAGCCCCAATCCGGATACCACAGAGGCAAATGATAACTGGCCGTAACGGTTGCAATGCGGGCAGAATCGGGGCCGTTAAATCCTCTTGCGAAATTGATCCGGCTGCCAAAAAGCCGGTCTTTGGAAAAAGCCTCCTGGTAACCCGCGCCCAATATAAAGCTGTGGGTGGCAAAAAGCCCGGGCAGGTACACCGCTCCTTTTGCAACAAGCTGCTGGCTGCTCCATTTATTGATCGCATACCGGTACTGGCCGCTGATACTAAGACCCCAGCGGGGATAAATATCCTGTACGGCCTGCTGCACCTGTGTTCCAAAGCCCAGGCTATGAGTTATATAGCCAAAATCTGCCGCGGGAAACAATGCCTTGTTTACGCCCTTGGTACGGTCCTGGCGGTAGCCGATACTGCTGCCTGCATTAAAAAAGCGAAACCAGCGCCCGTCATTCCAGCTCAACGGAACCGTCAGCGACAGAAAATGATCCCATTGATCCCATTCCTTCAGCTTTTTTTGTACCTGCTGATGGCGGTTCATCCGGTATTGGGTATTAATACCAATATAAGGAAACCATCCTGCATACGTAATATTGCCGCCAACGGCATGCGTACGGTCATTTTCGTTATATAAATAATACAATTGTGTTTCGGTAGTGTTCAGTGTATTGTTGCCATAGATGGCAAAGCTGTATTCGGGATCATCATAGTTTGGCCGCCAGCTGTGGAGATTGATGGGTCTTGTCAATGATCCATATTTTTTTGAAACCGGTAGCGGAGCTTCCCCATCCAGCGGGCCGTTTCCCGCCATGAGCGTATCACTGATGATCCCCGTAGTACCGGCCGTAAAGAAACCGGGGCTCACCGGATCCCACTCAGCCGCCGCTGTTGGTAACTGCCGGAGCTGGAAACCATCGGCTGTAAACTGGCTCCAGGTAAGCCTGCCGGGCCCAGCGTTTACAAAGTAGCTGTTATTTTCCCTGCTCTTTAATTTTCGCAATGTGCCGGAAGTTATCGTTACCGAATAGATCTGGTCTTTTAAACCATCCGATCCGGTAAAATAAACGGTATCGCCTGCTATGGCAACCTGCCCTACCGTTTTAAAGGAAGCGGGGGTAAGCGCACGGACATGTTGCTGTTGAAGATCGATGATCCCGATATAAGAAGTCCCCTTCATCTCCCGGATAGCAGCCACTACCCGGTTGGCATCGATGATTTTCGGATTTGCAAAATAATCAATGCCGGCTGCCGAAAAAGCCCGGAGGAGGTTCCCGCTGCCGGCATCCAGCTCCACGAGGGAGGAATGTTCCTGCAAGTCCACTTTATTAGCAACAATCCGGCTGCCGTCTGTCGAAATATCCGGGGAAAAATAGCGGGTCTTTTTTGTAAGCCGCCGCTGTTTACCGGATTGCAGGTCCAGCACCCGCAGCGCGCTGTATGTTTTCCAGGCCCAGCGCGGATCCGTTTCAATGGCAGCATACACGATCCGGCCGTTGGCATAACCATACTGCCGCTCACTGCTGATATCCCTGAAACGCAGGCGATGCTCCCACTCCTTGCTCCGGATATAAAAAGCAGGCCGTTGTTTATTGGATACTTTTAAATAAAGCAGGGAATCGGCCCCTACCTGGTAAGGATAATAGTAACTGGTAAGGGTTTTGTGATCTGCCGGCAGCAAGGCAAGTGCACTATCCGTATAGGTTCCTGCTGTCTGCAAGCCATAGCGATCTTTATAAAAATCAAAGGCCTTGTTTGTAAACTTCCTGTACGAAAGCCCGGTATATCTTCTGATGGCTTGCTGCATGGGGTATAGCAATCCTTTATAAGCAGCGGCATCAGCAGCCACTTTTCCCCAAAAACCCGGTCCGTATTGCGCATAGCCATAGTTGGTAAGCAGGTAACCCAGGTCGTAATGATTGGGTACATAATCCTTCAATGATCCATTCCTCAGTTTCATCCAGCTATATTGCTTGCCATCATTCCACAAAGAGGGGTAAGCCTTTAAAAAAGAAGGCATACGCCCCCGGCCCTGGGCAGACAGGCTGGTTTCCTGGTAAACGGCATCTCCTTCAAAAAACCAGTTGGGCACCGCCGCACTCACGGCCAACGCATAGCCCTCCTGACCAAAAAGTGTTTTCATTACACGGCTAAGCCCCCGGTTAAAATTATTATACTGCTCTACATGGCGGTACTCATGCAGCGCCAGGTGATCGGGCCAATGCAGGCTACCCTGATCAAAATTATCTGCCGGCGGGGTAAGGTAAAACTCGCTCCGGAATGGCCCCAGGCTCACATAGCCATTGGAGTTCACGGGCTGGTTTTGCAAAACGACATCGATCTTCTTCAGCCGGTTTCCCAGCGGGTGGTAGGTTCCGGCGGCCAGGCGGTGAACAATCGCCGCCACGCGCCTTGCTGTGGAATCCAGCCCCCGGGGGTAAATGACCCGCACCGTATCTGTACTTATCTGCCGCCAGCGCACAGATGGAGGATTACCGCCAAACTGCTGTGCCCCGGCACCCGTTACTACCCCCAAAAGCAGGATCAAATACAATAATTTACGCATACCCGATTTTTAAATATACTTTCAGAAACGGTTGTGCAGCCCCTTGCAAAGCAACGCCGTATCCTTGTAATTAAAATTATAAAATTAATGATAGAACCTTCGCAAATTTGCCTGTACTCCCCGAATAAAGTACTTTTACAAATATTTTAATCGTGTAATTTACTGAAGAAACTAAAAAAGATATTACTCATTGTTGCGGGAACGCTTGCAGGCCTTGTTATTATCCTGTGGCTGGTGCTGCAAACGCCGGGAGTTCAGAATTGGCTCATCAGCAAAGTAACAAAACGCTTGTCAAAAGATCTTCAAACCCGGATTGATATCCGGCATGTTGATTTCTCCTTTTTTAATAAAATGCACCTGCGCGGAGTGCTGGTTGAGGACCGGCAGAAGGATACGATCCTGAGCGCAGGTTCCGTCACCGTCAATATTACCGACTGGTTCTTTATTAAAAAAAATATCGAATTAAAATACATCGGTTTAACCGATGCCTATATCCAGCTGCAGCGAACCGATTCCGTTTGGCGCCACCAGTTCCTGCTGGACTACTTCAGTACCCCGGCAAGCAAAACGTCCAAAAAGGAGGGGGCGGTCAATATCGCTTTTAAAGAAGTGGACCTGAAGAATATCCTTCTGAAAAAAAGAGATGGCTGGACGGGTGAGGACCTGACATTTTCCCTTACTTCGCTCCATTTAGATCCGAAACACGTTGATTTTGACAAAAAGCTTATCGATATCAGCACCCTGGTCATTAACAAACCCTATGTGGCCCTGCGTTCCTACAAGGGCAACAAACCTGAAATACCCAAAACAGACCGCCCGGCCAGCAAACCCAAACAGCCCAAAAACAAGGAACCCGGTGATCTTGAATGGAATAGCGGCAAATGGGAGGTCAAAGCAGGGAACGTTACCATCAACAACGGTACTTTTAAAACAGACAACGACTCCATACCTCCGGATGACGGCGCTTTTGACGGGCAGCATATCGAATTTTCAAAGATCGATATTGATCTTAAAAAAGTACGTTGGTGGATGGATACCATTACCACCCATATTGCCCTTACCACCCGGGAGCGAAGCGGGCTTGTAGTAAGAAACCTGGATGCCAATGCCAAAGTAACACCCAAAGAAATCACGTTTAACAACCTCGATCTGCAAACCAACGACAGCCGGCTAACGGACTATTTCAGTATGAAGTTTGCCAGCTTCGCCCAGATGAATCATTTTATTTCGGACGTTCATATGGAAGGACGTTTCAAAAAGGCGAATATCAACAGTGATGATATTGCTTTTTTTGCGCCGGCCATGCGCACCTGGAAAAAGAAGATTTTTTTAAGCGGAATCATTAAAGGACCCGTGGCCTCGCTTACGGGCCACAAGCTTGAGATCCAGGCAGGAAATCAAACCTATTTTACCGGGGATGCATCGCTGAGCGGGCTGCCCGAAATCGAAGAAACTTTTATTGATATTAAAGCGAACGACTTCCGTACCACATATTCAGATGCGCTTTCTTTTGCCCCCGCATTAAAAAAAATCGACATTCCGGACCTCTCCCGTCTGCAGTACCTGAATTTTGTAGGAAGCTATACCGGCTTTATCCGCGACTTTGTAACCTTTGGAACATTGCGCACAGGCCTTGGAACCGTAAAGACGGACGTAAATATGAAAATTCCGAAGGGCGGCAATCCCGTTTATTCCGGAAGTGTGTCCACGGACAATTTCAACCTGGGGCCTCTGTTAAAGAACGAGGAACTGGGGTTTGTCAGTTTCAAAGCCAAACTAAAGGGCGCCGGGTTTGACCCAACCAGCGGAAGTGTTGCCCTCGCGGCCAATGTCAATTACGTTGACTTCAATAAGTACCGTTATAAAAATATTATTGCCGATGGCGAGATCAACAACAAGGTCTTTGACGGCAAGCTCAAGGTCAATGACCCTGCTATAGACCTGGACCTGAACGGTCTTGTAGACTTTAGTAAAGCCACCCCTGCATTTAATTTCGTTTCCGATATCCGGACAATCAAGTTTAAAACCCTGAACTTACTGCAGGAGCACCTGGTGCTTTCTGGGAAAATCAATGCCCAGTTTACCGGCAAGTCCATCGATGACTTCCTGGGTCGCGCCACTATCACCGATGCGGTGCTGGTACGGAATGAGGCGCCTCTATCCTTTGATTCGTTAGCCATTGAGTCATCGCTCGCAGGCGATAAAAAAAGGCTTCATATTGCGTCCAATGAGTTTTCATTAAACCTGTTTGGCATCTATAATATCCGCGATCTTCCCAATTCAGTAACCGGATTCCTGAACCGCTACTACCCTGCCTATATCAAACAGCCATCCCGCACTGTTAAAGAACAGGCGTTTTCCTTTGAAATAAAAACACAAAACTTCGACAACTTTGCTCCTATCATTGACAGTAGTCTGGGAGGATTTAATAATACCGTTATCAACGGCAGCATCAACACATTTACCAATAGCCTGACGTTGGAAGCGGAAGTACCCTTCTTTAGTTACGACCGGTTTAAATTCAACGACGTTTCCATCTCGGGCAGCGGCAACTATGACAGCCTTTCCCTCACCGGGCGCACAACGAATATCCTCATCGGCGATAGTTTAAACGTGCCGTTGGCCCTCTTTAATATTTCGGCTAAGAGCGATGTTTCGCGGGTGATGCTTTATTCGGGCGGCACTGCCGGTTTGGACCAGGCCCGACTCAACACCGTTGTACGCACCTATAATAACGGGGTAAAAATCGAGTTTGCTCCTTCATCATTTGTCCTGAACGGAAAAACCTGGAATATTGAAAACCAGGGCGAGCTGGAGTTTCGCCGGAATGTGCCGGCACACGGACAATTGGTGCTGCGGGAAAGCAAGCAGGAGATCCGCATCCGTACCCTGCCCTCGGATGTGGGCAGCTGGAACGATATTGCTGTTACCTTGAAGGATCTGAACCTGGGCGATCTTTCCAAATATATTGTACCCGATAACCGGCTGGAGGGAATGATATCCGGAGATTTCCTGTTGGAAAACCCTGGAAAAAACATGCGGGTCACTTCCAATAATTTTATGGGCAACGCAATCCGGTTCGACAATGATTCGATTGGTAACGTAACTGCCCGGATGGTTTTTGACCTGGCCACCATGGAGCTGGTAGCAAACGGGCAAACAAGACATCCGCAGCAGAAAGACCTGGCCTTTAACATGAATCTCTTTTTAAAAGACCGGCAAAGCCAGGCCAACAATATCATTTCATTGAATGCCACCAGCTTTGACATCCGGTATATCAACCGGTTTCTTGGTTTCCTGTTTTCCGATATGCAGGGAGAAATCACCGGAAAATTCGATCTGAAAGGGCCGTTTGACCAGCTAAATATTGTAGGCAAGGGAAGACTGCACAAAGCGGGGCTTCGTGTAAACTTTACACAGTGCTATTATGCGCTTGAGGACAATGAAATAGAGCTTAAAGAAAACGAGATCAACCTGGATGGCATCGTATTGCGCGATACCATTACCAACAATCCCGTTTATCTGCGGGGCAATATCACACATAGTTCTTTTAGGGATATGTTCTTTGACGTAAACGTATCTACCCGTAAACCCGGCACCCGCGGCGCTGCCAATAACCGGCCGGTACAGGTGCTGAACACTACGTACAATGACAACAAAACTTTTTACGGGAAGGTAAGGGCCACGGGTTCCTTTTCGCTGGTGGGGCAAGAGGACAATGCCTACATGAAAATAGATGCCATCGCCTCCCCAAGGGATGAAAGCAGTTTCACTATTGCCTCATCCAGCTCAAAAGCTGGACAGATGCCCGATTGGCTGGTAGAACGTAAATATGGGGAAGCCATGGACGACAGCATTTACCGCGATAAAACCAGCAAGATTACTTACGATCTGGATGTAACCGCCAACCCAAAGGTGGAAATGAAATTCGTGATGGACGATCTTACGGGTGATGAAATCAAAGGGAGAGGATCCGGCACCCTCAACATCCACTCCGGCACTACCGATCCCTTAAGCATTCACGGGCGTTTCGACATCACGGAAGGGAGTTATAATTACACGTTCCAGTCTTTCTTCAAAAAACCATTTGAAATAAAAAAGGGGGGCGAAAACTACATCTCCTGGACGGGAGATCCGGTGAAGGCCAACCTGAACCTGGAAGCCCAGTATAAAGCCGAACGGGTAAGTTTTTCGCCGCTGGCAAAGATCAACATCGACCAGGCCTATGCCAACACCCGGGAAAACGTATATGTAACAGCGTTGCTTACCGGGCTGTTATCGAAACCCGATTTCAAATTCCGGCTGGAGCTGGACCCCGGCAGCAAGTACCGCAACGATTTTAATGTTACCAATGCCCTGCAGCAGATAGAAAACAATGATAATGAAGTAACCCGGCAGGTAACCTACCTCATCGTATTCAACAGCTTTGCCCCACCGGAAACAGGAGCCAACTTTGGCAGTACGGTAAATGAGTTTACCTACAACACCATTTCCAGTTTATCGGGGCTCTTCTTTAATGAGATCAATAAAAAGCTGAACAATGAGCTTACAAAGATCCTGGGGGCCGACGTGAGCGTTGTCTTTAACGGCTCTGTATACAACCGGAACATTCTGGCCACCCCCAGCAGCAATTTTGACATTAATCAGGCCAACGTAAACGGGGCCATACTGGTTCCCCTGTTTAAAGACCGGTTTGTGATTTCGTTGGGTAGCTCGATGGAAGTACCCCTGCAATCTTCAATCCAGCAAACAGTGCAGTTTCTGCCCGATGTTACCGCCGCCTGGATGCTGAACCAGAGCGGCAGCATCCGTCTGAATTTCTTTTATCGTGAAAACCTGGATTACCTCACCACCAATAGCACGGGTGCCGCAAAACTAAAACGGACCGGAGGGGGTATTTCCTTCCGGAAAGAATTTGATACACTCGGCGAGATCTTCCGGAATGTACGGAGACAAACGCAGCGGGAAATGCTGCTGCAAAACCCTGGGCGACCGGATACTTCTAAACCCGCCGTACCGGATTCATCCCTGCAAAAACGGGTGGAACCAGCGGTTGTGGATCAAAAGAAACAGCCGCTTTCGGCATCACCGAAGGAGAAAGTGGATTGAGGGCAATGTGGAAATTTGAAAATTTGAGGACGTGGAAATGTGGAAATGGGATTGCACACAGGATATGAAACAACAGCTAACGTTGAACCTTAAACTTTAAACCTCAAACAAATGACTTAAACCCTAAGCCCTTCCGTTGTAACGGTTATTTTTTCGCTCATCATTTCCCTTACAGTGGTTGCAATGCCATCGGCATCAAATCCGCACTCCCGGTAGAGTTCCTTTGGTGTCCCATGTTCAACGATACGGTCCGGGATACCCAGGATCCGCACTTCGTTCTTATATCCATGCGCAGCCATAAACTCCAATACTGCAGATCCAATACCACCAGCTACCGTGCCATCTTCCACGGTAATCAGTTTGGGATATTGCTGAAAGGCTTCGTGCAACAGCGCTTCATCGAGGGGCTTTGCAAAACGCAGATCATAATGTCCCGGCAGTATACCATCCTGTTGTAATGAACGGATGGCGGCGGCGGCAAAATTTCCGGGGTGACCAAAACTCAGGATGGCTATATCTTTTCCTTCCTTCAGCCTTCGGCCCCTGCCGATGGTAATTTCTTCCATCGGCCTACGCCAGTCCGGCATCACCCCTTCCCCGCGCGGATAGCGGATCACAAACGGCTGGCCTGTTTTTTCCAGCTGGGCCGTATACATCAGGTTCCGCAATTCGGATTCATTCATCGGCGCACTAACAATCATATTGGGAATACAGCGAAAATAGGCAATATCATAGCAGCCATGATGTGTGGGGCCATCATCGCCTACCAGCCCCGCACGGTCTAAGCAAAAGACCACCGGCAGTTGCTGAATGGCTACGTCATGCACGGCCTGGTCATAGGCCCGTTGCATAAACGAAGAGTATACATTGCAGAAAACACGCAGCCCCTGGGTGGCCATACCCGCACTGAGCGTAACAGCGTGCTGTTCGCAAATGCCCACATCTAATGCCCGGTTAGGCATTTGCTCCATCATGTATTTTAAGGAACTGCCCGATGGCATAGCCGGGGTGATCCCAAAGATTTTATCATTTTTT
Organism: Niabella hirudinis; assembly: GCF_051201075.1. NCBI lineage: Bacteria > Pseudomonadati > Bacteroidota > Chitinophagia > Chitinophagales > Chitinophagaceae > Niabella > Niabella hirudinis. The sequence goes on along the minus strand of NZ_JBPEHJ010000009.1, from coordinate 82,123 downwards.
TCGGCCAGCTCAATAATGGTTTTACCAAATACATCCTGGTATTTGGGGGGCTGCGGCGTATCAAAGGTTTTGCGGATAATTTCACCGGTCACTTTATCAAACAGGCCGGGTGCATGCCACTTGGTCTGATCTTTTTCTGCTAATGCATACCCTTTCCCTTTTGTGGTGATCACATGCAGGATCTTGGGTCCCCCGATCTGCTTCAGATCTTTTAAAGTGTCTACCAGTTTGGTGATATTATGCCCATCAATAGGCCCGAAATACCGCAGCTTCAACGCTTCAAAGAGGTTGGCATTGCTGTTGAGCATCCCTTTTAATCCTTCAGCCAGTTTATGCCCGATGCTTTTGGATATGCTCTTGCCCACCGGCAGCTTATTCAACGCATTCCACACATCGTCTTTAAATTTATTGTATTTGGGAGAAGTGGTAATATCAGTGAGGTACTCTTTCAGCGCACCTACATTCGGATCGATACCAATACCATTATCGTTAAGGATGATCAGCATATCCGTATTGGATACGCCGGCATGATTCATTGCCTCAAAGGCCATACCTGCCGTCATGGATCCGTCACCAATAACGGCTACCACTTTCCGTTCGTTTTCACCCTTGTATTTAGCAGCAATAGCCATACCGAGGGCGGCGGAGATGGACGTAGACGAATGGCCCACTCCAAATGTATCGTAAGGGCTTTCTGCTATTTTGGGAAACCCGCTCAGTCCGTTATATTTCCGGTTGGTTTCAAAACGATCCCTGCGGCCGGTGATGATCTTATGGCCATAGGCCTGGTGCCCCACATCCCATACCAGCAGATCCTCGGGGGTGTTGTACACATAATGCAATGCAGTCGTCAACTCCACCACTCCCAGGCTGGCGGCAAAGTGCCCACCGTGCACACTCACCACATCGATGATATACTGCCTTAGCTCATCACAAAATTCATGAAGTTTGTCTTCCGGTATCTTTTTCAGATCTGCAGGTGTATTCACTTGCTGCAAAAGAGGTCCTGGAGTTATTGCCATTCGCATCCGATTATGCTGCAAAAGTACATAAATATTCCCTTTCAGGAAAGATCCAGCGTTTCATAAGTGGTCAGTCCATTGTCAAACACCGAAAAAACCGCCGGATAGCCTTTTTTTACAAACCCAATGCGATCCTCCATCCGGATAGCCCGGGCAGGCCGGCTGGTAGCCATCGCCACGGCCTCCTGTAATGAAACCCCAACAAACTCCATCGCATTCCTCATCGCTTCAGGTATTGAGATGGCCGCCCCTGCCAGATTTCCGGCTTTATCACGGTAATATCCGTCAACCATTTCAATATCCAGTCCCTCCCAATCGAACCGCGGCATCTGCCGGCCAAGGAATGAAGCATCGCTGATGAGGAACAATTTATCTCTTTTCTGCCGGTAGGCGATCCGGGCCGCCGCATAATGACAATGCCCGCCATCCAGAATAACGGGTGCATATACCGCCTCATTGTCAAAAGTTGCGCCCACCAGACCACATTCGCGGTGTCCCAGTTGGGTCATGGCATTAAAAAGATGCGTAACCAGGTTAATTCCCATAGAAAAATAACGCTGTGCCTGCTGGTAGTTCATCATTGAATGGCCGGCAGACAACACTATATCCGTTTTGAGCAGGCGCTCCAGCTGTGCATCGGTAAAACACTCGGGTGCAATCGTCATTATCTTTATTACACCCTTGCCCTGCTCAATAATCTCATCCAGCTCCCGGTCCATAGGCTTACGGATCACCCGTTCATTATGCGCCCCCTTTTTTGCAGGATTCATAAAGGGACCCTCCAGGTGCATGCCCAGCAGCCCCGGCCGCTCCGCGTTAAAATGACGGGTCGCATCAATAGCCGCATGGATTACCGGCTGCGGAGAACTGATGAGGGTCGTAAGGAAAAAGGGCGTGGCATGGATCCTGCTTGCCTGGTACATATCCCTGAGGGTTTCCCTATCCGGGTCTTTTGAAAAGTAGCGTTCCCTGCCACCGTTCAGCTGGATATCGACAAAACCCGCGGCAATGTTTTTGCCACCCAGGTCAACCGGCATGGCGGCTTCCGGAATCTCCTTTTGTACGGCAAGAACCCGGCCTTCATGCACCAGGATACAATGTTCCGTTAGCACCTCATTGCCTGTGTAAATAACACCGTTGTGGATGGCCTTCATCATAATGGGGTTTATGCAAATATAATGGTATTCGACAGGAGGTTTGAAGTTGAACGTGCAGCGCACTGGTAATCATTGCGGGTAGTACAAGTCCGGCTTGCGAAATTACCGCCACGCTGCGGCTGCGGGAGGTTTTGGACGCTCATCGTTATAAGGGTCAACAGCGCGCTGCACCTGTTTGCCATTAAAAGATGCGATCCTCCTGACTTGAAAGGCTTACCCGTGCTATATTTCATGGAAACAGACCGCTTCCTAAGTTGGCGCACATACGCAAAGCGGCACAAGTCCCGAAACTTCAGGAATGCGCCAAACCCAATACCCTCCCCGGATTTACGTCTTCCCGGCTCAACATCTGGCTTGAGGAAACGGTATTGATTTCCCGTCCCCCCATTCTCACACTTTCACACTTTCACATTTTCACACTTTCACATCCTCAAATTTTCAAATTATCAAATTGCTCTATCTGCTGTATATTTACAGGAACAGAAGCAATATGTCAAAGAGAACCGACTACATTTCCTGGGACGAATATTTTATGGGGGTGGCCCTGTTATCGGGTAAGCGAAGCAAGGACCCTTCTACCCAGGTGGGCGCCTGCATTGTTAACCAGCAGAATAAGATCGTAGGAGTGGGATATAACGGATTACCCTCGGGCATCAGTGATGATGATTTTCCCTGGCAAAAAGAGGGTTCATTCCTGCAAACCAAGTATCCCTATGTTTGCCATGCAGAGCTGAATGCGATCTTAAACAATATTGGCATGAACCTGAGTGGCTGCAAGATCTATACCGCCCTGTTTCCCTGCAATGAATGCAGCAAGGCCATCATTCAGTCCGGCATTAAAGAGGTCATTTATTTATCCGATAAACATGCGCATAAAGAAAGTGCTATTGCTTCAAGGAAGATGTTACAAACGGCCAACATTGCATTAAGAAAAATGACCCCGCGCATTAATGAAGTGGTACTCTCACTCGATGAAAAGGATGTTTGAGGAACGCGCTCCTACCGTACACAAAGTAACGCAGCTGCCACCACGCCTGCCGTTTCTGTACGTAACCGGGTGGCGCCAAGGGTTACCGGCTGATATCCGTTTGCCAGTGCGGCACCAATTTCTTCCGTTGTAAAATCACCTTCCGGCCCTATCAGGATGATGCTGTTCTCATCCGCCCGCCGGCTGCTGAGGGAATACTTTTCATCTTCGAGGCAATGTGCAATCAGCTTCCGGGGTATGGTCAGCACTTCCGGGTCTTTTATAAAGTTTGCAAACTGTACCGGCTCCGGCATTTGCGGCAACCATACCTGGCGGCTTTGCAGGAGTGCGCTCACCAGGATATTCTGCAGCCGTTCTGCCTTTGCACGTTCCTTTTCGGTACGATCGCAGATTAGCGGAATGATGCCCGCCACGCCGATCTCCGTTGCTTTTTCGAGGAACCATTCAAAACGATTTGCATTTTTTAATAAGGAAATAGCGATAGTGGTCTGTGGATTTCGGCGTGTCGTAAAAACGACATCGGATACGGTTGCGGAGCAATGTTTTTTATGCGGTTCTGCAATGGCGGCCGTCAGCAGGTGCCCTTTTCCATCTGTAAGATGCAGGGGTTCTCCTGCCTGCATCCGCAATACCTGCACGATATGGCGTGAGTTATTTTCATCCAGTACGATGTTCGTTTCACCGGGCGTGTATGCGCTGATATAAAAAAAAGGAAGTTGCAAAATGCAAATGGTTGTTTCAAGTTCGAGGTTTCAGGTCCCAACATGGAACCCCGGGCTTTAAACCCGGAACAAATTAAAAAGGCGCATCCTCCAGGTTGTCAAACTCATCATCCTTCATCTTATTCATCTTGCTTTCTACCTGGAACAATTTCGCCCCGCCGCCGCCGCCTTCTTCCTCATCAATCCGCTTCCAGCTGCTGCCGGGCGTGGCCATAATATTATAGGGATCTTCTTCCCAGCTAATGAATTTTTGAATATGCAGCAGCGCTTTCAGTTTAATCGTTTCGAGCGAGCCGTTCCGGTGTTTGGCAATTTTCACCTCGGTAAGTCCCCGCTGGTCTTCACCCTCTGCATTCGTGTTCATATCATAGTATTCCGGGCGGTACAGGAACATAACCATATCAGCATCCTGCTCAATAGCGCCCGACTCCCGAAGGTCACTCAACTGTGGTACCCGGTTACCGTCTTTGGAGCCCCGCTGTTCCACAGCACGACTTAACTGGGATAGTGCAATAATGGGCACACTCAATTCCTTCGCCAATCCTTTCAGGTTCCGGCTGATGGAGCTGATCTCCTGTTCCCGGTTGCCTTTGGAATCGCCACTGCCGCTCATCAGCTGCAGGTAGTCGATAATGATCATACCGATGTTGTGTTTATTTTTGAGTTTGCGGCATTTTGCCCGCAGCTCAAAAATGTTCAGCGCCGGTGTATCATCAATAAACAAAGGCGCCTGTGACAAACGCTGGATCCCCTTGGTATAGAGCTGCTTCATCTCATGATCTTCCATTTTGCCCCGGGCAATCTTTTCCAGCATAATCTCACTTTCTGCCGACAGCACCCGCTGTACCAGCTGTGCCGCACTCATCTCCAAAGAAAAGAAAGCCACCGGCGTTGGATGCTCTTTCATCTTGTTCATGACGGCATTCCGCGCCAGGTTGAGCGCAAACGCCGTTTTTCCCACAGCAGGACGTGCCGCAAGGATAATAAGGTCCGTATTCTGCCAGCCATAGGTAACCTTATCCAGCAGTTTAAATCCGCTGGGCACCCCGGTAATATCTTCATTCCGGTGCCGCAGATCTTCAATCCGTTGGATGGTTTTAACCAGCACCGAATCAATCGGTTGAATCGTACTGCGCAGGTGCGAGTTGGTTATTTCAAACAATTTGGATTCCGCATCATCCAGCAGTTCAAATACATCCGTACTGTCTTCAAAGGCATCATTAATGATTTCACCACTGATCCGGATCAGCTCCCGCTGGATGAACTTTTGCAGTACAATGCGGGCATGCGATTCAATATTGGCCGCAGAAACCACGGCATTGGTGAGCCGGGTCACATAATATGCCCCACCCACTATTTCCAGTTCCTCCCGGGTCCTTAGTTCTTCTACCACCGTGAGGATATCGATAGGCTGACTTTTATTGGCCAGCGACTGCATGGCACGAAAAATCCGCTGGTTGGCATCTACATAAAAACAGTCTGGCTTTAATACTTCGATAACAGCATCAAACGCATTTTTCTCCAGCATAATGGCGCCTAAAATGGCTTCCTCAAGCTCCCGGGCCTGGGGGGGCACTTTCCCGTAAACCATCGTTCCCAGGTCAACCGCTGTTCTGCGTTTCTGCTTCCTGTCTTTATTTACATTCGATAATTCCATTATACTAAAAGCGCTGTTTTTCCGCCATTAAGACAGAACCTCCTGTACCATCAGTGATGCGCCGATGATCTTCGGGGGCATTTTTCCAACCTTAAATTTATTGATTTTAGAGGGGATGCCGCTACAATCCCTGTGAAATCAGGAAGCGAATTTAGACCCTTAAAAGGGTAGAAAAAAATCTTTATTTCTGGACCACTTATTAACAGGGTTATACACAGGCGTTTTTTTTGTTCCAGGTTTAAAGTTCAAAGTTTAACGCTGGATTTCGTTTCATACTCAATGAGCAGAACTGTGAACTGAAAGCCCGTCTCCTTCCCATTCACTATTCAATGTCGTTTCCTTAAGCTTTTTTATCGCCTGCCCCATGCATATATTTCAACACAACTCTTAGTAAAATTGCATCTAACCTGAAACGTTAAACCTCAAACCTGAAACCCGCTCTTAAGAAAACGGTATTGATTGACTATTCACTATTGCCTATTGCCACATTCTCACATTTTCAAATTTTCAAATTTCCAGGTTTCCAAAAATCGTTTTCTTTGCAGAATGGATATCGTGCTGAAATACTTTGATGATTTTACCCCTGCGCAACTGGAGCAGCTTAAGGCCCTGGAGGGATTGTACCAGGAATGGAATGAAAAAATAAATGTGATCAGCCGTAAGGACATTGGCAGTCTTTATGAAAAACACGTGCTGCATTCCCTGAGCATTGCCACGATGTTCGGCTTCCGGCCGGGGACACAAATCGCCGACCTGGGTGCTGGCGGCGGGTTTCCGGGCCTTCCGCTGGCCATCTTCTTTCCCGAAGTTGATTTTTTGCTGGTGGATAGTATTGGCAAAAAACTAAAAGTGGTAGATGCCGTGACGGAAGCGATTGGTTTAAAAAACATCCGCACCCGGCATTGCCGTATCGAAGATGTAAAAGATAAAAAATTTGATTTTGTGGTATCAAGGGCAGTGGCCCCGTTAAAAGACCTTTGGCAATGGAGCCGGCCGCTGATCCGGAAGGACCAAACAGCCCATCCCCTCCGGCTGATTGAAAAAGGCGAACATGCTCCCGGTCTGATCTGTTTAAAGGGCGGCGACCTGGCACAGGAAATCTCGGAGAGCGGCACCCGTCCGCATATCATCGCCATCAGCGACCTGTTTACCGAGCCGTATTTTGAAGAAAAGTACCTGGTTTATCTGCCCAAATAATTCAGGGTATAAAAAACTGTCTAAATTTTAATTGACAAAAGATATACAATAAACCAAACCGACTCAAAAACCATTAAGTTAAGATTCATTAAGAATCAAGTCTACTTAATGGCTCACAATGCCTCAATGGCATTTCAATAATCCTTAATAGGGGCCATCGGTGCGTTGTCATCGATTAAAGCCATGCTTTAGCGCGGCTTTGAAGCGTACAATGGATCCCATGAGCGTCATAGCTACAACACCTGCCATGCCCCGGGCCGATGGCGCTCCATTGCTCTTTGGTAGCTTTATAAACGGGTCGAAACCGGTTTTATTGAATTGTTCTTTAAACAGCTTCCAGGAGGTCATCCTTCCCCGGGATCAATACCATCCTTCACCGTATTTGTAAAACGCACCACCTGTACCTTTTTGCCGTGTCGTATTGTTTCCGACACCACCGTTCCGCCTTCTACACGAACCGGGGTTTTACCCCAGCTGGCGCGAAGCTCCTGGTCATAGATCACCAATGGCATCAGTGAGTCCACAATGATTATGCGGATCCATTTTTGATTGCGTTCCGGAGTATCTACTTCATTTTGCAGGTAATAAAATTTCCAGTTTAGCCTCCCGGAGTCCTCAGAATATTGAAATTCCACATCAAAAAGGCCGGGTTTATAGCGCTGCGCTTTTACATAATTCAGGGCCAGCCTCTGGGCCAGCTCATAATGATGCAATGTTTGTTCCAGGTGAAGAAAAAAGCGTGGAAAATCAATTTTCAGGACCTGACCAAGCTTATCGAAGCTCATTTCAAAACAGTACTCCTGAACCCGCATTTCGGGAAAAGAAAAAATAAACCAGAGCCGGTAGTTGGGTATCAGCCGATAGTTTGATTGTGCCAGCATCTCATCTTTAAAAAAGCGTTCGGGACTGTACACCTGAGCACTATGAAAAGTCACTTTATCCGCCCATTGTTGAAGGCTATCGGCCAACACCTGCTTTGCAATTGTCTGGATTTTGATTGGCAACTGATCAAATTTGTTAACGAGCTCTGGAAGATAGTCGCCCTCGTTCTTCCAGTAAGCCTCCGGGCCAGGTTGAATGCGACCAAAGGAGCCATTGCCTGCATGCGGCTGATACACCATGGGAGCTTCCGGATCAAAAGGCACCGGACGATATGGACCATTCATAAGCTTATTTTTAATAAAGTTATAAAAACCATACTACAACCCCTTAAAAGCAGTACACCCCGGGAAAAGGATTAATGCACTTCAATATTCTACATTTTATATTTTGCATTCTAAATTTCCGCCCCCGCAGGATAGGCCATAAAGAAATAATTGTACCCTTTTTCAAACTGGCCAATGAATTCATGACGGTTAAAGCCCGGCTGGCCTTTAAGGAAATACTGCTGCAGGGAAAGGGTATAGCCCAGTTCATCAAAAAAATCAAACACCAGTTCCGGTGTGGCGCCATAAAGATCACTGCCGCCTTTTCCAAACTCAAACAACACCAAGGGCTTATACTGTTCCAGGATGCGTCTTGCGCCCTTTAATACTTCCAGCTCAGCGCCCTCCACATCAATCTTGATCAGGTGAACGGGCTGGTTTCCGGGTACCAGGTCTTCCAAACGCTCCAGCTTTACCCGTATCTTTTCTGTATCATAATGGGCATCCTCAAAACTCCGCTCTTTTAACCCGCTCACAGCCGGGCGATCCTTAAACACCGTAAACTCTGCTTCGCCTGCCTCACTGGAAAGGGCCGTATTAAAAAGACGCACCCGTCCGCCATATTTTTTTTGGAGCTGATTGAACAAATATGGAATGGGCTCAAACCCTATATGCCGGCCGGCCGGGGCCGCCTTCAGGATCGCCTGCAGAATCTCTCCTTTATGCGCCCCGATATCAATGCAGTTGCTATCTTTCCGCAGCACCCGTTTGAGCACATCAAAGGTTTCAAAATCGTACCGGTCAAACGGCGGCTGTAATACTTTTTCTGAAAAACGGTAAAACCGGTAGGCTATTTTTTTAGCCACCGTTGTTACCAGCTGCGGAACATACTTGCGTTTCATGAACTGTAAAAATAGGGCATACGAACCGCAAAGGAGGCAACGGCGCGTAAAAGAATATCAATATTTCAGCAGGATCCGGTTATTACTGCGTTTTACATCTGCCATCCGCTGCGATGGGTCTATCTCTGCCGCAATGATATCTGTTAGCCGGTGATTGGTTTCTACGATATAATATTTGTTTGTCCAGGGCCAGGGCTGATCAACCTGCCATTTGACTGCCGTATCTTCCGGTGGCTTGGCGTTGTACATCAGGTCAAGCGGAACATTATGCATTTCCCGTGAACTATCCCTGAGCGTGATCAGGAAATCTACCGGCATCGGCATCAGTCCATCGTTGCGCAGCCGGATCCGCGTTTTTCCCCCGGCTTCCCACAAGCTATCAATCGCATAGTCGATAGTCCGGGTGGTATAAATCCAGTAATCGCGGTACCAATCCAGCACTGTACCACTTGTTTTTTCAGCGGTCCGGATCAAATCCTCCGGACCCGGGTGTTTGAATTTCCACTGCTGGTAATAATTCAGTAATACCTGGTCGCGGACGGCATCGCCCAGGATATAACCCAATTGCACCAAAAACAAAGCGCCTTTAATATAGCTGCCTTTGGAATAGGCAAAGTTCGTATTAAAATGATCCCCGGGGGTACTCAACGCTTCTTCTTTACCGCTTTTTACCAGGTCGAGGTAGGAAAAATAGGTAGAGTCTGGTTGACTGTAGCCCGGCACCCCCTGCTGATTCAGCCAGGCAGAAACACGGGTATCGGCATAGTCGGCACCGCCCTCATCCATCCAGGGGTACCGTGTTTCATTGGTGGCCAACCGGCCATAAAACCACTCATGCATCCATTCGTGCAGCCAGGCACCGGGCGATGCCAGCAAGGTGGCCATCGGATACTCCATGCCCCCATCGCCCCCGGTAATAAAAGAATACTGCTTGTAGGGATAGGGACCAAAGGTTCGCTCAATATAAGGCAATGCCCGTTCTGCATCGGCCAGGACCTTCTCCCATTTTTCGGGTTTGGATTTCGCCACTTTGTACAGCAGGTGCAGGGTAAGATCATTGCGGACCTTTTTTGACTGATGGATGAATTCCGGATCTGCGGCCCACATAAAATCATGTACTTCCGGCGCTACAAATTTCCAGGTAAGCCTGTCGCCCGCCGGCCGCACCACGGTAGCCCCCTCCGCTTCATATCCATAACCAATCTGATTGGCATTGGTCAGGTACCCCGTGCCTCCCAGTATATATTTTTTGTCGATCGTGATATTTACTTCAAAATCGCCAAAATTTCCAAAAAACTCACGTCCCACATAAGGATCGGGGTGCCAGCCCTCCTTATCGTAAACGCTGATCTTTGGATACCACTGGCTCATCGAATACCGCACTTTGGTATCGGGGTTATCCCTTCCGCTTCTGCGGATCTGCAGCGGCACCTGGGCTTCAAAGCTCATATCAAAAATCACTTTCTGGCCGGGCAGTATCGGTCGCGTAAGCGTTACCACCAGGATGGTGCCGCGTGTTTCATAGGGCTGGGGTGTTCCGTTCATAGTAAGGGCACTTACTTTCTGGTACCCGATCTCTTCCGGCTTCAGGTTGCTGATCCGGTCCTTAACCCGTTTATCCCAGTCGGGCTTATCCCCCATCAGGATGGTTCCCTGCCTCCTGCTTCGCTCGTCCATCATACTGCCCGGCTGAAAAGCATTCCAAAACAGGTGGTAATATACCCGGTGCAATGTATCGGGTGAATGGTTCCAATATTCCAATCGTTGTTTTCCTGTAAACCGGTTGGTTTGTACATCCATGTCAATGTTCATCACATATTTTACCCGCTGCTGCCAGTAACCATTCTGTGCTTTTGCCGGAAAACCGCTTATAACCAATAAAACAAACAAACACCCTTTTAAGGTACGCATGATCCCAAATTTTAATTTCTGCGAAAAATAGGCAAAAAAAAGAAAGAAAGGCTGTTAAAATTGAGGAGCGTCAGGCAGACCTTCGTGTGCCTGCACGTGCAGCAGCTTTCCCGATTCACTAAAATAATGATATCGTTTAGCCGCCGGAGTATCTTGCAATTGGAACCGGTAGGTTTCATAACCGCTTGGAATGGAAAGGATATCAACATCCGCCACAACGGCATCCCCGAGCCGCGACTGCCTGAAGCCGGCCTTTATCTTTTCCGGAAGCCGGTCAAAACTAAAATCCATAACCGTGTACTTCCACTCATTTTTTTTATACACGGCTTCATACTTTTCATTCTTCATCAGGAAATCGATAGTTGTCCTGCCGCCTTTTACAAGGCATTTCAGATCCGTAGCATAGGGGTATTGGATATAAAACAAATCGGCAATAGCCCGGGGTACACCGGCGTTTTGAGCTCCGGCATACGCCCCCCCGGCAGCCCAGCAAAACATTATGCAGGACAGCCGTATCACTACCCGATACCATTGCTGATAAAAAGCGCCTTTCAACTACTTCGTTTATTAATTATTTTCCCAACTCATTCCGGAGTGCACGCACTTCTGTTTGCAGGGTCTGCACCTTATTCAGCAAATGTGCAATAGCCTCCAGCCCTTCTATGTTAATATCCAGATCGTAGTGCATATACATATACTTTTCAAGATTGGCCAGTTGTTCAAACCCGATAAAATAATGCGTATCCTGTTGTATTAACTCAATCAGCCCATGTTCATTCAGGGACTGAACAAATGCCACTTCAACACTATAGTAAGAACAGCATTGTTCTATGGATATACTATTTGTCTGCTCTGTCATGATTTGTTTTCAGCCTCCTTTGCCAGTTCTTTAAATAATGCAATTTCCTTTTCGGATAAATGTTTTGGCAGCTGTACCCGGTATGTAATATAAAGATCGCCAAAGTTTCCTTCTTTTTTGTAAACCGGGAATCCTTTTCCTTTCAGACGCACGGTTGTTTCATTTTGCGTGCCCGGTGCAATAGTAAGTTTCACCTTTCCGGTTATGGTATCAATCATTTCTTCCCCGCCCAACACCGCTTTGTAAAGGTCCAGTGCCAGATGGGCATACAGATCGTTTCCCTTGCGGGCAAACGCCGTATCATTCACAATTGTAAACGTGATGTATAAATCCCCGTTGGGGCCGCCATTGGCGCCCGGTGCGCCATGACCGGCAATCCGGATTTCCTGCCCGTCCTCAATCCCGGCAGGAACCGTAATGCGAATGTTTTTGCCATTTACCGTAAAGGTTTGCTGATGGGTTTGATAGGCTTCCGATAGTTTCATCTGTACGGCCGCGCGGTAATCCTGGCCCTTAAACCGTGCAGCCGAGCGTCCTCCGCTGCTACCCCTGGCACTACCAAACATGGAGGAAAAAAAGTCGGAAAAATCACCTTCCTCACCGCTGCTGTAGCTATAGGATTCCCTGCCCCCGAACGGCGCCTCCTGGCGGCCGGAAGACTGCTGCCTGCGGGCCTGCTCAAACTGCTCCGCATGCCTCCAGTCGGCCCCGTACTGGTCGTATTTTTTTCTTTTCTCGGGATCACTCAATACTTCATGCGCCTCGTTAATCTGCTGAAACAATTTTACCGCTTCTTTATCATCCGGGTTCAGATCCGGATGATGTTTACGGGCCAGTTTCCGGTAGGCTTTCTTAATGTCATCCGGTGATGCGTCCTTCGAAATCCCGAGAATTTTATAGTAATCGATATAATCCATTTATCTTAAAATATTTTTCAAGTTAAAACATAAATGGAAAAAATCCAATAAACAGTCCCTGCTTATTAAATGTTTGTGTTTCTGGACATAGTTATTATTTTTACTCAAATTAAGTTCAATGGAAGTAGCAATTGAAGATTCCTGGAAGAAAGAATTAGCGGAGGAATTTCAAAAACCTTATTTTGAATCACTGGTACAGCATCTGAAAATGGAAAAGCAGGCAGGGAAAGTCATCTACCCCGCCGGTAAAAATATTTTTAATGCTTTTAATACCACTCCATTCGACCAGGTAAAAGTGCTGCTCCTCGGACAAGATCCTTACCATGGCCCCGGCCAGGCACATGGTCTTTGTTTTTCCGTTCAAAAAGGCGTACCGCCTCCCCCATCGCTGGTTAACATTTATAAAGAACTAAAAGCAGATCTTGGTGTTCCTGCCCCCGAAAGCGGCGATCTGACTCACTGGGCACAGCAGGGTGTTTTTATGCTCAATGCTTCGTTAACGGTGCGCGCGGGCGAACCGATGAGTCATTCAAAAATTGGATGGGCAACCTTTACGGATGCTGTTATCCGGAAGGTATCGGAGCACAAAACCCATGTGGTCTTTATTTTATGGGGGAAATTTGCACAGGAAAAAGCTGCGCTGATTGATGCATCAAAACACCTGATCCTGCGGTCTGCACACCCTTCCCCCCTCTCCGCCTACAATGGTTTTTTTGGAAGCCGGCCTTTTTCAAAAACCAATGAGTACCTGGTAACGCAGGGCATTGATCCCATCGACTGGAAAGTTTGATGTTTGACGTTCAATGTTTGACGTTGAATCCGTTATTATGCTTGATGTAAGATGTTGGATACCATATACCAGATACTAGATATTAGATGCTAGATACTAGATACTAGACGCTGGATACTGGATACCAGATGTTTATCTTCTAATATCTATCGTCTAACGCCTATAGAATATCCATATTCCCAAATTTTCAATTCTGGTTTATATTTGCAGCTATGTATCGTCTTTTACGAAAGTTTTATTTTACTTTTTCACCGGAGCGCGCGCATTATATGGCCATGCGTCAATTGCATTTGCTTACCGGGAACCGGCTGGGCAAATCAATTGTCCGATCGTTTACCGATGCTCCGTTGCGGGAAACCCGGTTCCTGAATCTGACCTTTAAAAACCCGGTAGGTCTTGGGGCCGGCTTCGATAAAAATGCACTCTATCTTAATGAACTGGAAGCATTGGGCTTTGGGTTTGTTGAGGTTGGTACCGTTACCCCCCTGCCACAGGGCGGCAATGAGCAGCCACGCCTCTTCCGGTTACCGGCCGATAAAGCGCTGATCAACCGTATGGGTTTTAATAATGATGGCGTTGATCAGGTTGCGCGGCGGCTGGAAGCCTGGAGCGCCAAAAAGGCGGAAAGCCGTGAAAAGTATCCCCTGATCATTGGCGGAAATATTGGTAAAAACAAGATCACGCCCAACGAAAATGCCTGGCAGGACTATGCCACCTGCTTTACCCGGCTTCATCCCTTTGTGGATTATTTTGTAGTCAATGTAAGCAGCCCCAATACCCCCGGCCTCCGGGAGCTGCAGGACAAAGACGCACTCCGTAAAATTTTGCTAAACCTGGCAATGATCAATAACGGCAAGGCTTTTGCCAAGCCCATACTCCTTAAAATAGCGCCGGATCTTACCCGGGAGCAGATCGATGATGTAATTGCACTGGCCCTCGAAATCAAGCTGGATGGCCTGGTAGTTACCAATACCACCATCGACCGGAGCAACCTTGTTACACCTGGCAACGAGGTTGATGCCATTGGTGCCGGCGGGCTGAGTGGCAAGCCGGTGCAACAAAAAAGCACGGCCATAGTAAAATACATTACCGAACAAACCGATGGCGCTATTCCCATTATTGCATCCGGCGGTATCTTTACCGCAGCTGATGCAAAAGAGAAGCTGGCTGCCGGTGCCTCACTGGTACAGATCTGGACCGGCTTCATTTACGAAGGACCTACTATAGTAAAAAACATCTGCACACAATTATAAACCAAATCGTACTATGCAATTTTTAATAATTTCAACCACTGAAATATTCACCGCAGACTCCCTGATCAGTTTCCTGATCCTTTCCATTTTAGAAATTGTGCTGGGCATCGACAATGTCATTTTCGTAAGCATTATTTTAAACCGGCTTCACAAGGACTCACGAAAAAAAGCCCGCCGTGTGTGGATGATCACCGGCATCTTATCCCGCTGCCTGCTGCTGATGGCGCTAAGCTGGCTGCTGGCGCAAAAAGGAAAACATATCATTCCTGAGTCCTGGTTTGGCAAAGGGCTTGACCTGGCGAGCATTGTAATGCTGGTGGGCGGTCTTTTCCTGATTTATAAATCAGTAAAAGAGATCCATCACAAGCTGGAAGGGGAGAATCCGTCTGAGGCCACTCAAAATCAAAAACAGCTCAGTTTTGGACAGGCCATCGGACAAATACTGGTTATTGACGCCGTTTTTTCGTTCGACAGCGTGATTACGGCGGGTGGCACGGCCAAACACATCGAAATCATGATTGCTGCAGTAATCGTTGCGATGTTTGTAATGTTTACCTTTAGCGCGAGGATCTCTGATTTTATACAGAATCACCCCACTATAAAAATGTTGGCCTTATCCTTCCTGGTCATGATCGGTGTAAGCCTGATTGTAGAAGGATGGAACTCCGAGATGGCGCATGAGCTCCATCTGAAAAATTACATCTATTTTGCAATGGCGTTCTCTTTCATCGTGGAATTGCTGAACCTGTTCATGCGTAAAAAACAACAACGGCAGCATGTTGTACATTTAAACGGACCGGAACTGCCCAAAGACGAAAACCAGGGTTAGAAGCGGGTCAAAATCATGCCCCGGGCCGATGGGGCACCCTGTTGCTCTTTCGTAGCTTTACAAACGGGTTGAAACCCCTTTTTGTAAGATCCTCCGAGGCAATACCCCTCTCCCGGCCAATGATTGGATGGCCCTGGTTTTTACGGACAAGAGCCAATTTAAAACTGTGGGCGACGTCTTCAAAAAAGGCACACTCAGCTGCTTTGCCAATTTATCGTGCAAACGGCTTCTGAGAGTCAGTTTCCCGTTAGGCTGCGGGCCTTTCTATGGTTGATCTGCGCCATTCAATCTGCGGGAACAATCTCACGGGCTTAGCGAAACAATTTTGATTAAATGCTTCATTTACCGCCCCCCATTCCCACATTATCACACTTCCCAAACTTTCACATTTCCCACACTGTCAAATCCACCAACCAGAAATATTCGGGTAAAATTGTGTAAATTACTTCCGGATCGCATCATGAATAAAATCGTTTTTATGAAAACAATACATCATTCATTGCTGATCTGGTTATCGGCAATCAGCATTTTGTCCTCCTGCACTTCTCAAAAACAAACAGCCGGCACGTCCGCTGCCGTAGCGGAGGCCATTACAACCCAGCAGTATACATTTGTAGCCAGCAGTGTTTTTCCTACAGAAGATAGCCGGTTCAATCCCCGGGTATTAATTCCCAATGCCAGTAATCTTTACCAACTCACATCGCGCTATGATGTAAGGATTACACCGGATTCGGTTATCGCTTATCTCCCGTTCTTTGGCAGGTCTTATACCGCACCGATAGACCCTGCAAAGGGAGGCATCAAATTCACTTCCACAAAATTTGAATATAAGAAAACCCTGCGCAAAAACAACTATGAAATAGAAATCACTCCAAAGGACAACAACGAGGTACGATCACTTTACCTTACGGTTACTCCTTCGGGGTTTGCATCGCTGCGGGTAACAAACCTCAACAGAACCCCTATTTCGTTTAACGGCGATATAGAGGCTAATAAATAATCACACAAAGTTTTAACATCAGAAAACAGGAAAACAAATTTTCATATCGTACTTTCATCAAAAATCCAATATGAAAATACTGCTTGGTTCCCTGTTGGTGTTTGCCGGTGCCTGTACCAGTGTAAAATCCATTCAGCCGGATGCGCTTCTTTCTGGTCAATGGAAGATCACCAACAGCGATATCATTTCAGAAACAAACCCCCTTCTTTCACCCGGAAGCATACTCAGCTTTGGTAAGGACCATATACTAACCTATATACAAAAAGACGGGCAGGAAGTTGCCGGCAAGTGGTATACAAAATCGGAGACAGAAGCCTATTCACCTTTCCAGGATCAATTCAGTCCGTTTTACAGCAATACCCTGGGCGAATATGACTACCAGCGACAGGTTTATTTTGACAATGGCAAAGAGTATAAGAAGCACCGGTTATATATACAGCTCCCCTCCGGGAATCCGGACAAATCCGGCAAGAGCTTTTTTGTACTGGTGCCGCAAGGCAGGAACCGGGTAAAAATAAATCTGGACCCTCTTGACCAGGCCATACTATCCCTGAATACAGACTTTTACAAGCTGAAACGCATCCGAAAAAATTCTTCACGCACAACGGGTACCGAATAAATTAATTTCAAAATCACTATTTTCGGGATCATGATGACCCTGACCCGGAAAATAAAAACCATAAAACATATTGTTTTCATTGCACTCCTGATCTTTTTCGTGCAAAAGAGCAACGCGGCCCTGCCGGAGGACATTGCACCTAAAAGCTCTCCGGAACAGGCGCTGCAATACCTCAGCAGTATTAAAGAGCTTCGCCAGAGCAAGTGGTGGCCCAATGTTGCGCCGGAGCGATTGCTCCAGAACCTGAAAACTTTTACAACACAACCCTTTGCATTTTACGAGGGCAAGACCACCAATTTTTGCGCCTACTCTGCACTTACCTATATCCCGCTCTCCTATGACCCCCTGGGCTTTGCACGGTTTATGGTGGAACTTTACAGGAACGGCCAGGCCAACATTGGCAAGACCCAATTGAGGCCCAGCAAACCGGTGCGCATGGAGGCGGGGCTATTGCGCTATAAAGGCTCCCTGGACATTAACCCCGCCGGCCAAATGTGGTTTCTTGCCCTTGCAGACCATTTTAAAGGTTATCTCAACTTTTTTAACCGGCGCTTTCAAAAGGGTGATGAAAATACCTTCTGGGCTTCTACCAATTTTGCAAAGTTTAACCGGATGCTCCGGCGCCTTTTCAACGGCAACGTAAAGGCCCAGGGTGCAGATCTTTTCCGGCCTTCTATCAGGGACCTCCCGGCACACCTGGAGGCGCAAATGCAAAAAGGCCTGGTGTTCCTTTACCTGAACAATAAAAAGCTCTACAGAAAATCGCACACAGAATCACTGATCAGCACCCCCACCCATTATGTATTACTTACCGATATCCGGCGGCTTCCGGACGGCAATATCCAGTTCGAATACTGGGACTATGGTGCAAGGGCCGTACAGCAGCTCTCACCGGATTTTTTAAAGAACATTATCTATGGGGTCAGCCTGTGGATCCCAAAGGCTTCAAAATGAAAAAGGACACATTCATATTAATCGTGATCTTCGGGCTGCTAAGCACCCTCGGGGGCTGTTCCTACCCCAGAAACTTCACCGCAAATTTCTACGCAAAAAATGAGCAGCAGCTGGAAAGCATAAAAAATGATTTTAACCGGTTATATAGCCAGCATCCTTTCTCCATCCTGTTTGAAGAAAAGACCTTTACCAACATTTCCTTCGAATTCAACGAGGACAGCATTAAATATATTTATCATTTCAATATCTATGGGCCCGCTTTTACAGACAGCCTGAAAGCGCGTCATTATAATGCCCCTCAAATAAAAAAATTGGTGGAAGATATGCGTGCTATCCAATGCACATGGATTGCAAACGTTGATTATTATGAAGGACTGCAGGCCCGCCGGCTTATCCAGATGTCTGTCAGAAATAAGGCACTTAACAGTACCCTGAAGGGTGAAAGCTACTGCACGTTGGTGTTTTTTGAAACACCCCAGCCGTTTAACAATAAAGGTGTTTTCCTGGACCGGTCTGACCGCAAAAGACGGCGGCAGATCAATGGAAATGTATTGAAAAGAGTCAATGACAAAGTAGGTTATACCATTACCAAAAAATACCGGTAAGTGTTAAATATACACAGCTGTTAGTAATTCTTGAGCAGGATTAAGTACCATTAAGGCTTCAATCGCTATTTTTGCAGGATGGCGATGGAAAAAGAATGTGTTCGCTTTGCAATACTGGATTTAAATGACGGGCATCCTAACCAGGGAATGCGTTGCATTAAAGAGATTGTGTACCGGTGGGCAAACGAAAAACAGGTTGACCTGACTTACGATGTATTTGACGTTCGTGTAAACAATGATTTGCCCGATATGTCGTACGATATCTATATCTCAAGCGGCGGACCCGGAGACCCGTTAAGCACCCGTTTTGACGATTGGGATATTAACTGGAACAAGTGGCTCAACGAGGTACTGCGGTGGAATGAGAACCCGGGTAATGAACAAAAAAAATATGTATTCTTCATTTGCCATTCCTTTCAACTGGCCAGCCGGTATTTTAATGCGGGGCTGATCTGCAAACGGCGGTCAACATCTTTTGGGGTATTCCCCATACATATACTTCCTGAAGGAAAGATGCATCCCGTATTTGAAAACCTAAACGATCCTTTTTATGCGGTTGACAGCAGGGATTTTCAGTTGATACAACCAAACCTTTCTTTACTGAACGACATGGGCGCTTATATTACCTGTATTGAAAAGGAGCGGCCGCATGTACCCTATGAAAGAGCCGTGATGGGCATCTCATTCAATCCTTATATGTTTGGCACACAGTTTCACCCCGAAGCTGATGCAGATGGAATGCTGAAACATTTTCAATCGGAAGACAAACGCAATACCGTAATCGAAAACCATGGCGAGGCGAAGTTGACCAGCATGATCGACCAGCTAAAGGATCCGGACAAGATCCTGTGGACAAACAAACATTTAATTCCGAATTTCTTAAACGAAGCATACAATCACATTGTATCGGCCAGTCTTGTTATATAATTTTGATACCGGTTTATTATTAGCGTGCTCTTTTCCGGCATCAAAAAAAAAGAGACTGTCCCATTCTGAGACAATCTCTTTATATGCAATTCAGTGACCGTTGTTAAAACTTAAGATCCGGCCAACCCTCACGGTAAGTACGTTTTACATATTGATTGGCTTGCTCAAAATTGGTCACCTTCATATTATCGCCATCCCACTGCAAAGTAATACCTCTTCCGGGGAATTTGCCATTTGCATCTTTATGGTTAAAGCTGCGGATAGCCAGGTTACCCATCAGGATACTTTCGGTTAATGGTACGGCATAGCCGATAAAGGGCGAGTCTACCATTTTATGTCCCTTTTCATAACCTGCAATACAGGCATCTACCCATTGTTTGTAATGTCCATCGGCACCACCGGGTATGCGCGCATATTTACGGGAGACTTTCAATCCTTTCATTTTCGAAACCGGCAGCAAGGTAGGATCCTGGCCATACACGCCACACATCATCTTGCCCTTGGTTCCCACAAAGAGCGCGCCATTGCCTACGTCATTTTTGCCGCCCATAATATCATTGGGTCCCAGCTCATCCGGCCGCTCCGGCTGAATACCTCCGTCCATCCAATGGAGTTTAATGTCTTTGCCGTTCTTTCCTTTGTATTTAAAATGAATGGATGAAGAAACCGGGGGGCTATCGGGCGCATACATCTGCGTCCAGTTTTTAACATAAGGCGTAGACAGGCTGCAGGTAACTTCCGTTGGAAAGCCCAGCCCCAACACTTTAAATACGGGTCCTACTATATGGCAGGCCATGTCGCCCAGGGCGCCGGTACCATAATCCCACCAGCCCCGCCAGTTAAAGGGAACTACATTGTCTTCGTATGCACGGTAGGGAGCCGTACCCAGCCAAAGGTCCCAGTTAAGCCCCTTGGGTACCGGTGGTTTTTCTGAAGGCCATACGATACCCTGCGGCCATACCGGCCGGTTCGTCCAGCAATGAACCGACTCAATTTCACCAATCAGGCCGGCTTCATACCACTCTCTCAGATCCCGCACTCCATCGTTTGATGAGCCCTGGTCGCCCATTTGGGTCACCACTTTATACCGTTTTGCCGCATCTCCCAGCATACGCGACTCCCAGATATCATGTGTGAGGGGCTTTTGCACGTATACGTGTTTTTTGAGCTGCATGGCATGAAAGGCCACAATAGCATGCGTATGATCCGGAGTGCTTACACTAACGGCATCAAAGTGTTTGCTTTCTTTATCCAGCAGTTCGCGCCAATCGCTGTAATACTTTGCATTTGGAAAACGTTTCCGGCTACCCGCTGCCTGGCGATCGTCCACATCACAAAGGAAGGCGATCTCCGCGTTCCCGCTTTTGTGAAACATACTGATGTCACCAGAGCCTTTTCCGCCAACGCCCACGCCGGCTATTATCAGTTTATCGCTGGGAGCTACAAAGCCTCTTCCCAATACGTGCCTTGGCACTATAAAGAAGGCCCCGCCGGCCAGCGCTGCATTGCGGACAAACTTTCTCCTGGAATTTTGATTCTTTTGATCCATAATTGCGTCAAAAATTATTTGAACATGATAAAATAAAATAGCCGCTTAAAGGGTCAGGCTGCCCCAGCCTTCGCGATAGGTTCTTTTTACAAACCGGTTGGCCTCATCAAAGTTGGTAATCTTCATATTTTTTGCATCCCACAGCAGTTTTTTACGGCCGGTAAATTTGCTTTTACCCCAGCCGGATACGCTTGGGTCCATAAACAGAGCGCTCCGGATAGCCAGGTTGCCCATCAGGATGCTTTCAGTAAACGGTCCGGCATATTCAAATGGCGAACTGGTTACGCCTTTTCCATAACCGGCAATGCAGGCATTCACCCATTGCAGGTAGTGTCCTTCTGTACCACCCGGCACACGCGCAATAGTTTGTTTTACGGCTTTTGCGCTCTCATTCTTCGACAGTGGCAGCAATCTCGGATTAGCGCCATAACAATCAGCCAGCAGCTTTCCTTTGGTACCAATAAACAGCACCCCGCCATCCCAGTTACCAAAGGATTCTTCGGGCTCCAGCTCATCCGGACGTTTGGGAAGCAGTCCCCCATCGTACCAGGATACTTTCAGAGTGGCTTTTTTATCTTTTCTCGGGTATTCAAGGTGAATGATCGAAGCCACCGGGCAGCTGTCCACATTGTTCGCTTCCTGGTTCATGCCCGTCCATTGGTTGGCAATACTGCACTCTGCCGATGTAGGGTAATCAATGGGAAGGATCCGGTAAATAGGATCCATAATATGGCAGGCCATATCGCCCAGCGCCCCGGTACCATAGGCCCAGAATCCTCTCCAGTTAAAGGGCACATAAGCAGGATTGTAGTCTTCTTTGGGTGCGGTACCCAGCCACAGGTCCCAATTCAATTCGCTGGGCACCGGATGGTTGCCCGATGGTTTGGCTACACCCTGCGGCCAGATGGGACGGTTGGTCCAGGCCTGCGCTTCCACAATATCGCCAATCAGCCCGGCATCATATATCTCTTTCATCCGGCGCACCCCATCGCCGGATCCGCCCTGGTTACCCATTTGCGTAACTACC
This sequence comes from Niabella hirudinis, assembly GCF_051201075.1. Lineage (NCBI taxonomy): Bacteria > Pseudomonadati > Bacteroidota > Chitinophagia > Chitinophagales > Chitinophagaceae > Niabella > Niabella hirudinis. The sequence continues at coordinate 60,093 of NZ_JBPEHJ010000009.1, read as the reverse complement.
CGGTATTTTTTTGCAGCCTGCGCCAGTATACGGGCTTCATATATATCATGTGTAAGGGGCTTTTGCGTATACACATGTTTTCCCAGCTGCATGGCTGCCAGCGTAGCCACGGCATGGGTATGATCCGGGGTACTGATGCTGCAGGCATCGATATTCTTCGCTTCTTTTTGCAGCATCTCCCGGAAATCTTTATAAAAATTGGCCTTGGGAAATCGTTTCCTTGAATTTACCGTCCCCAGACGATCATCCACATCACAAAGCGCCACAATATTTACATTGGGGCTTTTTGCAAAGTTGGCCAGGTCGCTTTCACCCTTTCCACCAGCACCAATACCTGCAATGTTCAGTTTATCGCTGGGCGCTACATGCCCCCGGCCCAGCACATGCCTTGGTACAATAAAAAAGGCACTCCCTGCAAGCGCCGAGTTCCGGATAAACTTTCTTCTGGAATATTGATTTTTTGGTTTCATAATGGCAAAATATTTTAAATTTAGTTTTAAAAAGCAATCAAAGTAATAAATTTCGTTTAAACAGCATATTAACAGTTGATAGTTTTTGGCTTTTTTTAAAAATTATTTAATTTAAGGGGGTATTTACCTTACTTTTTATTTCGTCTTTAAATACCACATCCACTTTAAACTGCATGGGCACGTAATAAAGCTCCAGTACTTTCCGTATTTTCTCTTTTGCCTGTTCAATATACATGGTATAAGTTTCCATCTGTTTGCGGGTACCGGTATACAGTTTTTTTTCAACCGTACTGTATGCTGCTTCTCCCGGGCTTACGAGCAACCCTTTCCGGGTCATAGCATCCGCACGATCCAGACGCAATTCATAGCTAAGAAGTTGCGGCGTGGGCAAAACAATATATACCTGCTTGTTTTTTTCCTCAATTGTGAGCTGCTGTGCCGCCAGGTCTACACCATATTTGGCAATATACGGAACCGAAATGTTCAGGGTTTGCTCCGTAAACATTTTTTTCAATTCATCAGACAGGCTGCCATCGTTCGCAATATTGGTGGTTTTAATACTGGCGGTGCCCTGTACTTCCAGTGATGACAGCTCGGCCACCTCCTGTACAAAGGCGGCATTGAGCGCAACATGATCAACGGTCCTGGTACCGTTCCGCTTTCCGAGAAAATAGGCCAGTACCCCAATGCCCACCACACAAAACAGGATCACAACAGGTAAACAGCTTTTTTGCATAAGTATACTTATTTGCAGGGGTTCAAATTCCCGTTAAAATTAGCCGAAAATCATTTAAAACGGGCTTTCGCTGAAGAACTTAAAAAAATAGGCAGAGAACCTGTTTAAATTTTTAAACATTTCATTGTATCTTGGGTCACTATTTTAAAATTTAAAACAGGCCATCTGAAATGAAAGAATTGCAAATTAAAAAACAAGGCAAGAAATATGATGTGGTGATTGTTGGTTCCGGCGCAGGCGGTGGTATGGCTGCATATACGCTTTCAAAAGCCGGACTAAGTGTGTGTATGCTGGAAGCAGGGCCCATGTACGACCCTCAAAAAGAAATCTTTCAGTTAAAAAGGCCCTGGGAATCAAAACGAAGAGGCCGGGCAACCAAGTACCGCCCCTTTGGCGATTTTGACGCCTGCTATGGCGGATGGGAGCTTGAGGGAGAACCCTATACAAAAGAAAGCGGCACCGATTGGGAATGGTTTCGGGCACGTATGCTTGGAGGAAGAACCAACCACTGGGGGCGCATCTCCCTTCGTTTTGGCCCCAAGGACTTTAAAGGTTACAGCCATGATGGTATTGGCGCCGACTGGCCAATTAGTTATGAAGATATAAAACCCTATTATGATAAGGTAGACCAGCTCATTGGCATTTTTGGAAGCGTAGAAAACTTGCCTAATGAGCCGGATGGTATTTTTTTACCAGCCCCCAAGCCCCGCCTGCACGAGCTGTTTATCAAAAAAGGAGCTCAAAAATCCAATGTGCCGGTAATTCCCTCCCGCTTGTCGATCCTTACCAAAAAAATAAATGATGACCGGGGCGCCTGTTTCTTTTGCGCACAATGCGGCCGGAACTGCAGCATGGCCAAGGCCGACTTCTCTTCCACAAATGTATTGATTTACCCCGCGCTAAAAACCGGCAAACTGGAAGTGATCGCCAATGCCATGGCGCGGGAGGTGCTCACTAATTCCGAAGGCGTGGCTACAGGCGTTTCCTATGTTAATAAAGACGATATGCTGGAGTACCAGGTAGAAGGCCGTGTAGTGATCCTTGCGGCCAGCGCCTGCGAAACGGCAAGACTGTTGCTCAATTCAAAATCACAACGCCACCCCAATGGTTTGGCCAACAGCAGCAATGTGGTGGGCAAATACCTGCAGGATAGTACCGGCGCTGCCATGGGCGGTTATATTCCCGAACTTTTTGGCCGCAAACGATACAATGAAGATGGTGTGGGCGGTATGCACGTTTATTCGCCCTGGTGGGGCGATGATAAAAAACTGGATTTTCCACGGGGGTACCACATCGAATACTGGGGCGGATTTGGTCAGCCGGCTTATGGATTTGGGATGGGTATTGAATCCTTTAATGGCAAATACCCCGTAAACGGACAGAAAAAAGAAGCAGGGGGCTATGGTAAATCCCTAAAAGAAGACCAGCGTTATTTCTACGGAGCCAGCGTGGGCATGGCCGGACGGGGTGAAGCCATTGCCTATGAACATAACCGCTGCGAAATCGATCCCAACGTGGTAGATAAATATGGCATCCCGGTTTTAAAATTCAATGTGAAGCTCAGCGATTATGAAGTTAAGCAGGCAAAACACATGAAGGAAACCTTTAAGGAAATCATGCACAACATGGGCGCCGTAATCACCTGGGGCGATGACGGGCCGGAAAACAATTATGGTATTGACAAACCAGGGTGGATCATACATGAGGCGGGAACAGCGCGTATGGGCGATGATGCAAAAACATCGGCGCTTAATAAATGGAGCCAGGCACACGATTGTAAGAACCTGTTTTGTGTGGATGGCAGCCAGTTTACTTCCCAGGCCAATAAGAATATTACCTGGACCATCCTTGCACTGAGCATGCGCGCCAGCGAATACATTATTGATGAAATGAAAAAACAAAATCTTTAAAAACATTAGAGGTTAAGAGTTTGAGCTTTGATATTAAACCTCGAACCTCAAACATTAAACGTCAAACATCAAATATGAAAAGAAGAGATTCCTTAAAATATATCGCGGCCGGGGCATTGGCCACAGGCTCCCTTGCCATTGGTTGTAACCCGGGCGAAAAGAAAGGTGAATCCACTACGGCCACTCCTGATAAAAAAACCGGGCTTCACCGGTATGAAGACGAAAAAAAACATGAGGAAGAGGTGGAAAAAATGCCGGACTTTTTTAACGCCGGGGAAATGGCTACCATTACGATCCTTGCAGACATTATCATTCCTAAGGATGAAGTGAGCGGTAGTGCCAGTGACGCAAAGGTTCCTGACTTTATACAGTTTACTGTAAAAGACCAGCCCGGATTGCAAACGCCGTTAAGAGGCGGACTTCGCTGGCTTGACATGCAATGCCTGAAAAAATATGGCAAGGCATTTAAGGACTGTGCCGGGCAACAGCAAATTGAAATGGTAGACCTTATTGCTTACCCGGAGAGGGCGAAAGGAAAACCGGAACTGGCCCAGGGCGTGGCATTTTTTTCGCGGATGCGCGATCTTACCGTTACCGGTTTTTATACCTCCGAGATCGGAGTAAAGGATATCGGGTATGCCGGCAGCCAGCCCAACCAATGGAATGGCGTACCGGATGATGTACTGAAGCAATACGGGCTTGCCTATACAGAACGGGAACTGAAGGAATGCCTGAGCTTTTAGTAAGCTTATATAAGAAACAAAAGCTGTTTGAATAGTTATTTTCAAACAGCTTTTTTTTACGCTGAAATACGTTAAACATCTTTGCGAACCCGCAAATTCCTTGCGCACGAACCCTGACGCCAAAAGAAGTTTACAAGCATGCTTTGCACCCGCGTCTCATGAAACACGCTGACCCATCAATTTTTGTAGTAAATTTGGAAGACCCATTCCTATTGCCGTCCATTTTAACAAGCAATTCAATAATCGACAATGAGCCATTCCATCCCCCGTGTTCCGCCCCCTGTATACGTCTTGCTCGCGATCATCCTGATGGTCCTGCTTGACCGGTATTTTCCCGTTTTGCGCTGGCTGGAATCTCCATACCGGTATTCCGGGATCCTGCTGATCGTTGCCGGATTTCTTCTCAGTGCCGCTGGCAGCATACTTTTTCGTAAACTGGGTACCCGTCTGCGGCCGGGAGCAAAGGCTACAACGCTGGTTACCGGGGGACCATTCCGCTTTACAAGAAATCCGATGTATCTCGGATTGGTAACCATACTTACGGGAGTCGGTATCGTCCTGGGTACGCTTACACCACTGGTAATAATCCCCATGATTATCCTGTTGCTGCACGTCCGGTTCATACTGCGCGAGGAGCAATGGATGGAGTCGTGGTTTGGCGTGCCCTACCTGAATTATAAGAAAAAGGTACGCCGGTGGCTGTAACAATAGCAATCTAATAACTCAATCAACAACAAAACCAATGACACAACGCATATACCAGGTAGATGCCTTTGCCAGCGAAGTATTCTCAGGAAACCCGGCAGCGGTATGCCCGCTTCAGCACTGGCTTCCGGACACTGTACTGCAACAGATAGCAATGGAGAATAACCTGGCCGAAACCGCCTTTTACGTACCACATGCAGACTATTACGAAATCCGCTGGTTTACTCCAACCGTTGAAGTAGATCTCTGCGGCCACGCTACACTGGCGGCGGCATTTGTATTGTTTCAACGGGAAGGACATACAACCAACAGCATCCGGTTCCATTCACCCCGGAGCGGCACACTGACTGTAACCCGGAATGGGGAGCTCCTGACCCTCAATTTCCCAACCGACCCCCTGCAGCCCGCAACATTGTCTGACGAGCTGGCGAGCTGTTTCAATATCCGGCCCGGTCTGGCTTTTAAGGGAAAAACCGATTACATGCTGGTGTTTGACAATGAAGACGCTATCCGGAGCCTGGTGCCGACGTTCCAGGTTATTGAAGCATTAAATGCACGCGGGGTCATCGTTACGGCGCCGGGCAGGAGCGCCGATTTTGTATCCCGTTTTTTTGCACCGCAATCCGGAATCAATGAAGATCCGGTAACTGGCTCCGCTCATACAAGTCTTACTCCTTACTGGGCAGAGCGCCTGGGAAAAACGGCACTTTCAGCCATGCAACTTTCTGAGCGTAAGGGCTTTTTGCAATGCCGCCATTTAGGCGACCGGGTAGAGATCAGCGGCCGGGGAAAACTATATCTGGAAGGGCAGATCTATTTGGAATAGCCGGAAGAATATTTAATTCCCTTTTTACATCAGGTTTCATGTAATTTCGGCCCGTGATTTCCCAGAATACCATACAGGAGATTTTGTCCCGGATCGATATCCTGGATGTAGTGGGCGAATTTGTAAAGCTAAAAAAAAGAGGAGCCAACTATCTTGGCGTTTGCCCCTTTCATAATGAAAAAACCCCATCCTTCACCGTTTCCCCTTCCAAGGAAATTTATAAATGCTTTGGATGCGGCAAAAGCGGGAATACGATCAGCTTCATTATGGAGCATGAAAAATACAGCTATGTAGAAACATTGAAATGGCTGGCAAACCGGTACGGTATCGAAGTGGAAGAAACCTTTGCCAGCGCTGAACAAAAAGAGCAGTACCAGATTGCAGACAGCCTCTTCATCATCAATAGTTTTGCAGAACAATATTTTTCCCAAAGCCTGATGCAATCTGAAGAAGGGAGGGCCATCGGTCTCAGTTATTTCAAAGAGCGGGGATTCCGGGAGGGCATCATTGAAAAATTCCGGCTGGGCTATGCCCCTGCGGAACGGGATGCTTTTGCCAAAGAGGCCCTGGCCAAACAATACAATAAGGAACTACTCTTAAAAACCGGATTGGTAGTAGAACGGAACGGCACACTCCTCGACAATTACCGGGGGAGAGTCATTTTCCCCATCCACAACCACAGCGGTAAGGTATTGGGCTTTGGCGCGCGTATTTTAAAAACCACCGACAAGGCACCTAAGTACATCAACACCCCTGAAAACGAGATCTATGTAAAAAGTAAGATTCTCTACGGATCCTATTTTGCCCGGACAGCTATTGAAAAAGCAGACGAATGCCTGCTGGTGGAGGGCTACACCGATGTAGTCTCACTTCACCAGGCCGGTATTGAAAACGTAGTTGCATCCGGCGGTACATCGCTTACGGTAGACCAGCTGCGGCTCATCAAAAAATACACCAGCAACCTTACCATCATTTATGATGGCGATGCAGCGGGCATCAAGGCCGCACTGCGGGGCCTTGACCTGGCGCTGGAGGAAAGTCTGAATGTAAAACTGGTATTGATCCCGGACAAGGAAGACCCGGACAGCTATGTGAATAAAGTTGGTGCTGCCGCATTTACAGAGTTCATCAAAAAACATAAAAAGGACTTTATCCTGTTCCAGCTGGAGTCCTCCCTGAACGCCATCGGCGATGACCCGGTAAAGAAATCGGAGCTGGTTAACAAGATCGCTGAATCCATCAGCCGGATCAACAAAGCCGAGGACTTTACCAAACAGCAGGATTATATAAAGGAGTCTGCAGCCATCCTGCAGATCGATGAAGCGGGCTTGCACGCATTGGTAAACAAATACATCCGCGATAAGGTAACCGCCATGGAGCGGAAGGCCGCCGGCAATGCCCAAAAAGAGCAGCAGGCCCCTGATGCAACCCTCACCAATTATGATGATGCGACCTTTGACCTGCTGTTTAAAGACCAGTTGCAGGAAAAAGAGCTGGCCCGGATCCTGCTGGAATACGGGAACCGGCAATGGGATGAGAACTCACTGATAGCCCAGCACGTTTTTGATGAAATTGATGAACTGGAAATCGAAGATCCCGAAGTAAACCTGCTGATCACAGCCGTTAAACAGTTGCTGCGTAACCAGCCCGAGCAATTGAATGATAAATATTTTATTTACAACGAAGATAAAAAGATCAGTGCCTTTGCCGTGTCGCTGCTCAACCACCCTTATGAGGAAAGTGAGCGCTGGGCGGCCGATTTCAGCCCCAATACCGGCTATCAGCGCGACCTCTTTAACCAGAGCTTCGAGGCGTTTTCGCGGGTCATCAGCAAGGGTAACGAAAACGACCTCAACAAATACAAACTGATCTCAGAAGACCGCACTAATCAAAAAGTGGAATCTGCTATTCAATACCTCAAGCTCAAAAAGATCCGCCGGATGCTGCTTCAGAACCAGAACGATATGTCAGGGACCTTAAGCGAGCATAAATTCAAGGAGCTCCATTTTATTCACAAATCATTAAAAGATATGGAGCGGGACATCACCAATCTTTTAGGAACCGTGATCCTGCATTAGTACCCCGCGGCATTACAAGGTTGTTACCAATCTTTTTTTTATAGTCTTTGGGGTTTCCCGGGTCCAGACTTTGAAGGCACGCCTAAAAGCGGGAAGGTCATTATAACCCAACACTTCGGCTACTTCTGTAATGGTACCGGTATGGTTTTTCATCAGGTGCAGCGCCAGTTCTTTTTTTACTTCGGCAGCAACTTCCCTGAAGCTGGTTTGCTCAGCAGTCAATTTTCGCTGCAGGGTGCGTACAGTCATATCCAGCCCAGAGGCAGCATCCTCGATGGTGGGTATCTGCCCTTTATGCTGCATCAGCAATAAGTGCTTCACTGCATCTCGGCAACTGGATTGTATTGCCAGCGATTTTTTTTGCCCCAGTATACTATTAAACATCTCAAATAAGGAAGCATCGCTTGTTATGACCCGAGTGTCCACATCTTCCGCCCGGAATAGCATGCGGTGCAAAGGCGCATTAAACAATACCTGGCAATGCAGTATATCCTGGTAGGTTCTTACGGCATCCTTTGCATACTCCACTTCTATTGCCTGCGGATAAATATGCCTGCCGCAGAGTGTTTTTATAAAATGGAGCGTTGAGGCCAGCACAAAATCAATCGCAATCCTTGCATTGCGGGGGTACATCGACTTCCAGAGGGCATTCTGGTGCAATTCAACAATGGCAAATTTCCCTTCTCTTTTATAGGTATAGGTAATCATCGGACACACCATTTGCCCGTATTTGCAGTATACATCAATGGCATCTTCCAGGTTTTTACTGGCCTGCATCATAAACCCTACCATACCTGTAATAGCCATAGAAACATCACCACCCATCACCAGCCCAATCTGCTCATTCTGCGTGATATCGGCTAAGAGGTCGTATAATCTGGCAGCTTTCTGCCACTCGACTACCTGCCCCGAATCGCTTATTTCATCCTGCGTAAAGCCGGCCATTTCCCGTAAGGTATCGTAAGCCTCCCCGTAAGTAGCCGCAGCATAGAGTATGTCCCTGATCGCAGTTGCTTGTAGTCCCATGGCGTAAAATGACCCTTTTAAGGCACAAATTACACTTTTTCCGGCATTCATATCGCCGTTGTTTTGCAGTCTAAACAACAACATACAATGCATACAAAATCAACAGACGCCGTTCATCCTGTTACCCGGATTAGCGATGCTTCCAAAAGAAAAATCTTATTTGCCAATATCCCGGCAGACGGTCATTTTAGTCCTTTGACGGGGCTTGCCATCCAGTTAAAAAATGCCGGGCACGATGTAAGGTGGTATACCGGCGCCAGCTATGCTTCGAAGATCGAACAGCTGGGTATTCCTTTTTATCTTTTTAAGAAGGCCAAGGAAGTAACGATCCACAATATTGACGAAGTATTTCCGCAAAGGAAGCAGATCAAAAATCATGTCAAAAAGGTCATCTTCGACATCTGTACCTATTTCATAGCACGGGGCACTGAATTTTATGAAGACATAAAAGATATCAACGAAAGCTTCGATTTTGATATCCTTATCTGCGACAGTGCTTTCACCGGAATGTCGTTTGTAAAAGAAAAGCTCCATAAGCATGCTGTTGCCATCGGCATTCTTCCCTTATGCGAATCCTCCCGGCAGCTACCTCCGCCCATTATGGGACTTACCCCCGCTAAAACCCTGGCAGGCAGCGCCGCACACGCATTCCTGCGCTTTCTTACAAACCGGGTATTGTTTAAAAAGCCGCACACACTCATTGATGAGCAATACCAGAGGGCGGGCATGTCGACCAATGGTAAAAACCTGTTTGATCTACAAATCGACAAAGCAACGCTTTTTTTACAAAGCGGCACACCGGGGTTTGAGTACAAACGGTCAACAATGAGCAGCCATATTCATTTTATTGGCCCCTTGCTGCCCTATAACAACAGCAAACCCCAGACATTGGACTTTGAAGATAAGCTTCGTCAATATCAAAAAGTGTTACTGGTAACACAAGGGACCTTTGAAGGCGATGTAAACAAGCTGATTGTTCCAGCAATAGAAGCGTTCAAAAACACTAATTACCTGGTGATAGCAACTACGGCAGGCTGGCATACCGCCGTATTGCGCGGGCGATATCAAGCGTTTGACAATATAATTATCAGGGACTTTATCCCATTTAACCAGGTGATGCCCTTTGCAGACGTATTCATTTCAAACGGCGGGTACGGCGGCGTAATGCAGAGTATCTGTAACAAACTCCCTATGGTAGTTGCCGGTATACACGAAGGGAAAAATGAAATATGCGCCCGTGTAGGTTACTTTAAGGTGGGTATCAATTTGCGCACCGAGCACCCCAGCCCGGAAAGAATAAAGAACGCAGTGCAAAAAATCCTGAGCAACCCGGTTTACCAGGAAACTATTGGAGGGCTATCCGCGGAATTTGGCCGGTACAACCCCTCTTCCCTGTGCGAACTATTGATTGATCAGTTGCCCCTGCATCGCCGGCCATAATCCTTTTGCGTCATAAGCAGCATCCGGCCGTTCTGATTAAGCTGCTGCTTACTGCTTCAGCCACATGGGTTTTTTCTTAAGAATCTTCTTATACGTGGGGCAATCTTCCGCGTGGCAGCCCGGCAGGTAACCGGTACTCATTAAGAATTCGTTTACGATTTCGCCACCGGTAAATTTAAACTGCTTTTTAAACAGCACCACCCATTCTTCTTTGGTTTTGGGATGATGATGATTCAGCCAATTCTTAAAAGATCCGAATTCTTTTTGAAGGGCGGTGATGGTTTTGGCATTTTCGATGGCCGCATTTATCTTAAGCCGGTTGCGGATAATGCCTGCATCCCCCATCAGCATGTCAAATTTTTTTTGCGTATACCGGCTTACTTTATTAATATCAAAATTATCAAATGCCTTATAAAAAGCCTCCTTCTTTTTCAGGATCGTCTCCCAGCTCAGCCCCGCCTGGTTGATCTCCAATACCAACCGGGCAAATAACTCATTATCCGATTCCAGCGGAAAGCCATATTCCGTATCATGATAGATCTCATGAACAGTACCCTTCCCCTTCTCCTTAACAAACCTGCAGTAAAATGACATGCTGCAAAATGCAATAAATTTTTTTGAAAAATATTTTGAATATAAAATAACTTCCCCTTATCTTTGCAATCCCTTTACGGAACAACACACTGTAAAACAGGGACAAAGAAGCTTCAAAAGGAGCATTGACATATCGGGAGTTTAGCTCAGTTGGTTCAGAGCATCTGCCTTACAAGCAGAGGGTCGGGGGTTCGAGCCCCTCAACTCCCACAACAGCCTCGCAGATCGCGGGGCTTTTTATTTTGCCTATGTTTCACGTCTATATTCTGCATTCTGCAGCCAAAGACAAATATTATGTTGGCTTTACCGCCGGCAACCTGCAGGAACGCCTCAGAAGACACAATTCCAATCACAAAGGATTCACCGGCCAAAGCAATGACTGGGTCATTGCCTATTACGAAGCCTTCACCGATAAACCGTCTGCAATGAAACGGGAAAAAGAAATTAAAGCAAAGAAAAGCAGGGCTTACATTAAGGAATTAATCGATGGCTCAGAGCATTCCGGCTCTTAAGCCGGAAGGGTCGGGGGTTCGAGCCCCTCAACTCCCACAACAGCCTCGCAGATCGCGGGGCTTTTTATTTTGCCTA
>NZ_JBPEHJ010000009.1:0-48882 GCF_051201075.1 Niabella hirudinis | reverse complement strand
GTTGGCTTTACCGCCGGCAACCTGCAGGAACGCCTCAGAAGACACAATTCCAATCACAAAGGATTCACCGGCCAAAGCAATGACTGGGTCATTGCCTACTACGAAGCCTTCACCGATAAACCGTCTGCAATGAAACGGGAAAAAGAAATTAAAGCAAAGAAAAGCAGGGCTTACATTAAGGAATTAATCGATGGTTCAGAGCATTCCGGCTCTTAAGCCGGAAGGGTCGGGGGTTCGAGCCCCTCAACTCCCACTACGGCCTCGCATGTTGCGGGGCTTTTTTATTTGCCTATGTTCACCAGCCCCATCGGGGAAAAGAGCATAAACAACAATATAGAAGCGACCACAAGCGCCAGCCCAACAATACGCCCGTACTTCCATGGCTGGACCGCCACCCTACTGTTTTGCTTTAATTCAAAAGGTATGGACATGGGCCTCCAACGGCCAATCAACAACATGAGCAGGGTGGTGATCACAAACAGGATGGCCAGCACATGCAAAAAATGCAGCTTACAATCGAAGAACAACTGGGTACTTCCATAGCTAATAATAAAAAAGAACAGACCAGTCCTTGCAGCCAACGGCGGCACCCGTTTTGTAAGAAATCCAACAAGCATAATTGTAAATATGGGTACGCTGAACAGCCCGCCAATCTTCTGAAGCCAGGTATAGAACCCTCCGGTGGCAAACAGGATGAAGGGTGCAATCATCATGGCGATGATGGATATCAGCACCTGAAATTTTTTGGCGGTGCGCACTGGGTCCTGCTCGCCCGAAGGCAGCTTTTTTCCGGCGATCAGAGGCTTATAAACGTTCAGTACGAAGAGCGATGCAGAACCGTTGAGCCCGGCAATAAAAGTGGTGATCGTAGCGCCAAATAGCAACGCAGCCAGATAACCGGAGTAGGCCGGAGGCGATACATCCCCGGCCAGCTTTGAAAAAACAGTGGAAGTATTGGGAATACCCGTATAAAGATGGGCGGCAATTACGCCGGGAATATTCAGCAGCAATGGAAGCACCAGTTTGCCAAGGGACGCCAGTGCGATCCCTTTTTGACAGGTAGCCAAATCCTTTGAAGCCAGCACCTGCTGAACGATGTATTGTTCAGTGCCCCAATAATACAGGTTCACCAGCAGCATGCCCGTGAAGATGGTACTGAAGGGAATAGCATCTCCGGCTTTTCCGATGCTGTTCAGGTGTTCCGTTTTTGAAGACAAGATGGTGTGCAACCCTGCCTGCCAGCTGCCCGCGCCCAGGTAGCGCAATGCAAAGTAAGGAAGCAGCAATCCGCCGGTAAACAATGCAAAGCCGAGCACCGTGTCAGAAACCGTAAGAGCCTTCAGACCGCCAAGCAATGCATACAACGTGCCCAATGTACCGATGACCCATACCAACAGCCATACTGTTGCCTGCGGGCCGATCCCCAGATGCCCCGAAATATCAAACAGTCCGTCAAATGCCACTGCACTGCCATACAGCACGGCCGGCAGCAGGTTTACAATGTAATTTGCCAGGAAAAGAAGGGAAACGATCGACTTAACCGACCGATCGTACCGCAGTTCAAGAAAATCGGGAGTGGTTGCGATCCCTGTCCGGAGATAGATGGGAATGATCAGTTCGGATACCAGTTGCATGGCCAGCACCGAAGTAATGCCCCAGGCCATCACGCTCATATTATTGACATAGCTGAGCTCGTTTTCACCAATAAAGGATGCCGTATTGATATTGGTAAACAACAGCCCGCAGCCAACAGCAGCAAATCCAAGCTTGCGGTTAGCAAAGAACAGGGCATTTAAGGTTCCCGTTTTCTCCTTTCTTGTTTTGAACCAGGAGAACAAAACAACGGAAAAAATGATGATGATAAAACTGATCAGTGCCATGGATACCGGATCTTGTCTAACGAAGCGTAATGTTTAAAGGCTTCTTGCCATCCCATCCGAAATGGAGCCCGCTCCTGCCCTCTTCAGTTACCGTAATGCGGTACTTTCCGGAAACCCGCTGTACCAGCAGATCGAATTTTGTATGGAAGGCATTGACGTTTTTAAGGGAAAGCTGGTTCCATTTTTTGGGGAGCCGGGGGCTGATGGAAAAAGACCGGAAGCCGGTAGGATCAAAGCCGATCAGTCCTTCCACGAGGGCCCTGCAATACAACCCGCTTTCTGCTGAAAGATGGCGCTGGTTGCCCTCCGGCCAGGCTTCAATGGCATAAGGTACATGTGCGCCCAGCAAGCGGCTGCCGGAATAAAAAGAGAGATAGGCTATTGCGGTGTCTGTGGCGCCTGCCTTAAACAAGCCACGGAATGCATAGAGCGTAGACCGGTCCCAATAAGTGCTGGAACCGGATTCGGTAAGCAGGCCATTGGGCGACCATAATTTTGGAGAGAGCAGGGCTGCCTGAGTCTGATCTTTCCGATCGTAAATACCCATCACCAACGGCAAACAGATCCAGGAGCGTAGTTTATTATTCCCTTCGTAATATTTATAGGTTTTATACCCTTCCACCGTGCCGCCAAAGTAGTGTTCCATGTGCTGCCGCAGCTCCAGGGCCTCCCGTTGCCATTCTGCAGCCATCTTTGTTTTGCCCAACGCGGTTGCCAGTCGTGATCCGTATAAGAAAGAGCCGTAGGCCAGGGCATTGGTAGAAAGATTCACCTTTCCTGCCGGGAAACGTCCTTCCAGCTCATCCGACTGGGAGGCAATCACACCATCGGCCGTTTTCTTACGCAGCAGGTAGGTATTGCACCATTCGATCAGGGGCCAGAGCATTGCAGCTTCGATAGTGTCGCCACTGGTTAAAGCAAACTGGGAGGCGCCATAACCAATCATAGCCTGATCACCCCGGTCGCCCGCGCCGTTCCAATAGCCAGCGCCTTCGGCAATGATGGAACTGGGAATGGGCGTGTAGGAAGGATTTATGTAGCCGGCAAAGAGCCGGTAACTGTTGCGGGCTGATTCCATACCAGCGGCATTGCCCAAATAGGCGAAGAAGGGATTGATATATTCCGCCTGATCATTGGCCCAAATAGCGGCATAGTATTCACCGCCGCCCGGTCCATGCATCAGTCCTTCTTTGGTTTCATAAATGCTTTCAGCGGCCCGGACTTTTGCAAACGCAAACATCCGGTTAATCAACGGATCGGGGGTTTGCAGTACCAGCTCGCGTTCCAGTTCATGAACCAACGCCCGTCTTTTTTCAAGTTCGTAGGTGGCGGCATAGTAATAGCGGTTTTCACATTTTTTTCTTGCCGATATCACGATCCAGAAATGACGGGCCTCCCGCGGCCGAAGAATCATGCGTCCGCCGTTGTACAGCTTTGTATTAATGATATAGGAACCATATACTCCTTTCTTTTCATCCGTAACAATGTTGCTGTCGATAAGCGGAATGTTTACAGAAACCGGCGCGGGGCCCTGGTTCCGGATGATGTACGACTCCAGGTAAGCCGCATGATCTGTGGATGGAAACAGGGTACGTTCCAGCACAATATCTTTGGTAAGTATGCTGGTCGTTTGCAGAAAACCATGTATCAAAAAACTACGCGGTGTTTCAGTGATATGGTTTCCATCGATAGTGATGGAGTCGGTGATATTACCATTGAACTCCCTGATCAGGTTTCCGCGGGTGTCATTGGGAATCGTGCGTAACATCGGGAATACCAGTTTCCGGTTCAGGTAGGCTGCTCCCGATGGTTGAACGCCATAGCGTACAATGGCGGAAAGCTGTTTGCCGCTCATCTCAATATGATCATGGTGTGTTTGTCCGGGCTGAACGATCCATTGAATGCTCCCATCGTTATTCAGTTTCCAGTAACGTTGTTGTGCAAACAGGGTAAGGCCGGAAAGTAATAGTACCGGCAAGAGTAATTGTTTCATGATGGCAGGAATCATTTTATAAAAAAAGTTTTAAAGGGTATTTCTCCGGGCGAGCGTTGTAGGTATGATAGCCTGGATGGGCTCATTTGTCAAAATGGTTTTAGCCGCCATGGTTCCCATCAGGGCAAAGTCGGCGGAGTAAGTGGTAATGCCTACAAACTCTTTGGCAGGTTCATCATTGTGCGAAAGAATGCCTACATCCCTTCCGGGTTTGAATTTCTTCAGCTTACATTCTTTCAGGATTTCCCACATGGCAAAGTTATCCAGTGTGAAATAGACCTTTCCTTTTTCAACGGTGCCGGGGACGAACTCCCGGAGCAGCCTGCCATTGATCTTGTATTTTTTTATGAACTTATGAAAGGAGGTTACGATTTCTTTCGGGTCCAGGGAGTCTGGTGAATGATAAAAAACAAATTCGTCAAATGCGCGGATCTCGTTTACCAGCTGTTCAAACACCCCGTAAGACGAGCGTTCAAACTCCTGGGTAATATGATTAAAAACTCCATCGATTGGTTCATAACGGTCAACCATCAGCAACCGGTTACGCGGGATGGCATTGAGCAGCTCCTTCGATCGGGGGTGCGGAATGGGGGCAATCACATACATGCCGAATTGCCGCCGGGTCCGTTGCAGGATGGTTTCAAATATCTCGATATTCCCGTGATGAAAAAACACCTGCAGATTGATGTCCTCGCCCAACGTTTTGCGAAAGTTCCGGTAAAACTGTTCCTCAAAGCTGTCGAGATTATACATGAGCAGGGCTACTCTTAGTAATTGTCTGGTACTTCCATTGGCTACAAAATATCCCAGCCGGTTCCGTGATGCTACAATGCCCCTGCTGATCAACTCGCGGTATCCGCGGATGATCGTTTCTCTTGAAAATCGCAATGTGCGAATCATGGTGTTGACTGAGGGAAGTGTATCTCCGGGCAATAAGATTTTTTCATCAATGGTATTGATCACACCCTGTACGATCCGATCGTGCTTTGAGTAGGAACTAACCTCTTCCAGTTCAGCGATCTTGTCAAATACTGTCATTATTCATGAGCCTTTTCGGCGGTTTAAATTGATTTAGAAAATAACAGCCGTTGCTTTTCCCCCGGGAGCAACAGCAATATCTGTATAAAAAAATGGCTGACCGGTTACGGTTGTTTGCTGAACCGCTTTTTGGCTTTTTCCGTTAACCAGGATCGATTGGCCGGTTCCGCGGAAGCCAGCCCGCCAGTGGATTACCGAGTTCCCATTATTAACAAAGGAGGATCCTTTGTTCCAGTGCCGCACCCCGATACGTGATGACAATACAGGAAGATTGCGCAATTCGCAGGTATCGCCTGATGGACCGCTATAGAGCGTGGCAACGCTACCTTTACGCGCATCCGGGCTTACGCCCATAATGCCCTGCACCAGTCCCTCAACAACGCCAAAGGACACCTCGGGGTAATCATGCCGTTCTGTAGCAGGGTTGGCCAGGAATAAGATGTTCTGGTATGCCTGTTCCTCATAACCGTAGCGCGCCAGCTGGTAGGGCAGGTAAGACCGGTTTTCTACGTTCCATTTTGCGCTGAGCAGATGTTGTATTGTGTGCCGGATACGGCTGCTGTCGGTTAATGCATTGTACCAAAGCAGATAGGTTTCTCCCTCACCACTTCCAAATCCCCCCTGGCCGGAATAATAGGTGTGATACCGGTTGATAGCACCGCTCCACCAGGAGGTTTCCAGCTGTTTCCGGTAAGCTGCTGCTTTTTGACGATACAGGGCTGCTTTTTGAGGCTGTTTCCATAATATGACCATTTCTGCATAGCTCATCAATCCCCTGTAAATAGCGGCCACCAGATCGATGCCCATTTTTACATCGTGTATAGCCTCGTAATAAGAAGGCAGGCCCCTGCAGCGGTGAAAATAATCATTGTTATTAAAGGGCACTGGCGCGTTCAGGTAAACGGGCCTTGTTAACAATGAATCCACCTGCAGTTTCCAACGTTCCAGGTAACGGGTTACCGTAAGCTCAAAAAAGGACCTGAATGCCGGCGCTGTTATATAGTGGGTATCACCGGTCCATAAATACATACGCCAGCAGGCATAAATGAGTTCAAAATTGGCATTGAGGTTGTACCAGAATTCCCGGTCATTGCGGTAATCTTCAGGTGCCGGCTGCCCATCCCGGTTCATCTCCCAGTAGGTGCACCAGTCTCTGCTTTCCGAAATATTAGATACAAAGCGGGTGAATATATTTTTATTTTCAGCGTCCATGCCCAACACTTCGGCGGGTATACATTGGTGCGATACATCCCGGATGCAAAAAGCATTGCGCGAAGGAAGTGCCGCTTCATACCAGGGACCAACGGGATCGGATGGGCTTCCCCTGAAAGAGAGGGCGAGCTTCCTGGCGCGATAAAAACTACCTTGCAACGCAGTGTCTGACGACACAAAATCAAGAGGCCGGCTTTGCGCCGGCGCCGGGACTGCGGAACCTGTGAAACAGCAGAGTGCCACGAAAATGCGTAGTATATTCAATGGATACATGTTGTTAATACCTTATTGTTTTTTTGCTGATATCGACCCCCAAAAAATTCCGGCTATTTCATACCTGTGAAGGCTTAAACGCCAGGCCTTCAAATCTCTGCGTATGAATGAGGATTGGAAAGATAAACATAAACACGAATATGAATTCTTTTTTCATTTTTTGTGAATGCTTATACGACACGACTCCCGGATGTGTTGTCATTCACTATTGACTATTCACTATTGACCCCCACCCTTCACCTTACCGGCAATTTCCCAAAGCCATTTCCCGTACTGTACAGCCTAAAAGCGCTTCCGGCCCGATACCCAGGTAGGCCGGACTGCCTCCTGTATTGGAAACCCTGCCCGAAATAAAATCCCGGTACCAGTCCATCCAGGGAAAGGAGTAATGATACACTTCTGCCGCATGTACCGAAAAGCCGCCTGCCTTTTCGGGAAGGTTCAGCCCTTTTGCCTGGTAAAAATTTTCGCCTACGGTGTGCAGCCATTCATGTACCCATACACCGGGGTCATTTATTTTGTACTGGTTAATCGTTGCTGCAATATCGGCACCCGGATCAAATTTGACCGTTACATAGCCCGTCTTCAGGGCTTCTGCCATCGGGTTGGTCCAGGCCAGTCCGAAATAATTACCCGGAAAGCTGCAGGCGCCTTCCTTTTCTCGCCAGAACACAAATACACAATCGTACACTCCGGGTTGTATCTGCGGCATCAGCGCCGCAATGGCAGCAGGCTCCACCGTATACCCGATACTTCCTTTTGTAAGGGTAACCGGGACGGTAATGTCCCTGCGTTCCACCTCCCATTTCATTGTTCCATAAGCATACTTTTCAAAATGCTCCTTCAGGCTCCAGGTGAAAAAATTGTAGCCGGCATCCAGATCCGCCGTAGAAAAATGTGTACTGCAGTCGCCTGTTTCTGTATTTCCCCGGGTTTCATACAACCCAATCCACAGGGCCTTCCAGGTTTTGGGAGCTGGCTTATCTGCGGTGGTAAAAGCTACTGGTGTACTGGCTGCTGCAGTAATGGTTTTCCGCAGATAGATCTCCGTATTTTTCAGTGCCACACCAATGGTATGATGACCGACTGAAAAGCTGACCGTACCCGGCACCAAAATACCGGTATACTTCCCATCGATATAAAGATACCCTGCTTCGCCCCCGGGCGTGGATATGGTTACAGGAACCAGGCCTGGCAACGAAGGGGCGCTATCCTTTTTACAGGCCGATAGAAAAGAAACGACCACTGCAAGTGTGTAACAAATAAATTTCATAGTACTGTTGTTGCGATGAAGGAGGCGGTATGCGTTTAGCTGTATCGTTACTCCGGAGATGCTTTGATAAAGTCATTTCAGCATCTGTTAATCGATCAATTATATTGTAAAAAACCATTAAGATTAATTAAGGCGCATTCAGGAATAGGATCACTCAACGGTTCTTAATACCTTAATGGTTTTGTTACGGTCTGTTAATCTTATTAATTATAGCCCGGGTTCTGCTGCAAACCAGTTCTTTTAATTTCTGTTCTGGGAATAGGCATCAGGTAATGCCGGGCCTTATCAAAGCTCCGGGGCTCAATATCCTTGTACTGGTAGGTTTTTACGCCGGTGGTGGCATTGCGGGTAATGATCACCTGGCGCACGGGTTTATTCTCTGTTACCTCGGCTATCTTCCAGCGGCGCACATCATAGTACCGGTGCCCTTCAAAAGCCAGTTCCACCTGCCGTTCATTGCGAATACGTGCTTCAAGTGCGGCTCCGGTTTCTGTGAGCGGCGCGGTAATACCGGCCCTTGTTCTGATCCGCTGCAGGTAGTCACGGGCAACATCTTCATGGCCTGAATAAAATTCGGCTTCGGCATAGTTGAGATAAATCTCGCCCAGGCGCGCCAGGATCCAGAATTTATTGGTTTGGGTGGTTGCATTAAAATTATACGTTGTATCCATATACTTCCGGAATGCATAACGGGTTAAGCTATTGTTCCAGGCATCGAAACCCTGGTCAGAGTCATAACCGCCCTCATAGAATTGAGCTGCCGTAGTGGTACGGTCTGAAAAGAATGCCGCGTTGCCGGTGGGCCGTCCGTCAAAAATGATGTCTGCATAAAAACGGTGGTCGCGGTTAACATAGGGATTTTGCGGATCATACCCCGAAGCGGGATCCGTAATATATTTACCATCTGCCGTTCCAAAAGCATCTACCAGCTCCTGTGTGGGAGCAAAGGCAGCCCAGCCATGATAGCCGTTGGGGAAGCACATCATTTCCAAACCTGTAAAAGGATCCCATTCGCCTTTATAGCCGGAAAGGTGCACGCCGATCAGTTCTGCGTTGGACGTGGTAAACAAATCGGCATAGTTGCCGGTAAAAAGACTGTACCCGGGCAGGTCGATAACGGCTTTTGCAGCGGCAGCAGCGGCGGTCCATTTTGCGGGATCTGCAGTTGGATTCCACAACGGGCTGGCGGCATATAACAATAAACGTGATTTTATAGCAAGCGCCAGTGGAGCCGATGCACGACCTTTCTGCGCCGTGGTATTGGCCAGTAAAGCCGCCGCTTTGTCCAGTTCATCGCTCACAAATTTTACACATTCGTCAAAGCTGCCCCGGGTGGCTGTAAAATCAGAGTTCAAATTGAAGGGTTTCGTAATCAGTGGTACTCCGCCATAATCGCTGATCAGCTGAAAATAGGCGTAGGCCCGCAGGAACGTAACCTCTCCTTTTATGCGTTTGCGATACGCATCGTCACCAGGCACATCATCAATCTTCGAAAGGAAAATATTGGCGTTCTGGATCTGGCCGTAATTTTTTGACCAGATGTCGAAACTGCCGGCATTATCCGGGGAAAGCAGTCCCTTGTTCAGCACATTCCGTGCACCGCAGGTGTAGCCATCGCCAAACTTGGTAAAACCCTCATCACAGGCCGATGATAATACCACGCTTCTGTTGAGCGAACTGCCCCAGTCAACCGTAAAGGTAGGTAACACATTATAAATGTTGTTGGCATAGGCTTCTGCCAGCTTCAAGTCCTTCCACACAGACTCATCGGTATAAGAGTCCAGCGGCGCTTTATCCAGCACTTTTGAGCAGGAGGACAAGAATGCTCCGGCCCAAAGAATGCTGATTGCAATGATTATTTTTGATTTCATAAACTGATTTTTAAAATTTACAATCCTATATTCAGTCCAAACCGGACGATCTTTGACTGGGGGTAGTTAACGCCAGTGGTATTGTTCGTTTCAGGATCCACGCCGTACTTTTTCAGGTGATCAAAAGAGAGCAGGTTATAACCGGCCGCATATACACGTACAGAAGAAAGACCCAATTTAGCATACACCTGTGAAGGGATGCTGTACGACAACTCCAGTGTTTTCAGGCGCAGGAATGCAGCATTCATCAGCCAGAAATCGGAATTATTATAGTAGTAGGCATTGGTGCTGTTATCATT
Source organism: Niabella hirudinis (assembly GCF_051201075.1). Taxonomy (NCBI): domain Bacteria; kingdom Pseudomonadati; phylum Bacteroidota; class Chitinophagia; order Chitinophagales; family Chitinophagaceae; genus Niabella; species Niabella hirudinis. The sequence continues at coordinate 39,043 of NZ_JBPEHJ010000009.1, read as the reverse complement.
GAAGGCACGGGGATAAATGCTGTTTGTGTTGTCGGGAGTCCAGCGGCCATCATAGAGCCATTGGGGCGGTGCAATGAGCGACCCCTGCATTTGCGAGTTGATCAGCTGTTTGGCCTGTGCCTGGCCGGAGAGCAGTACGTTCAATCCAACACCTTTATAGTTGAGGCCCAGGGTACATCCGTATACGATTTGCGGAACAGCCGACTCGTAGGTACGTACCGCATCATCGAAGGTGATGGAGCCATCGCCATTGGTATCCTTAATGCGGATCTCGCCAACCCGGGCGCCGGGCACGTGTACGGAATTATCAATTTCATCCTGTGTGCGGTAAATACCATCACTGGCAAACAAGAGCCAGGAGTTGATAGGATGGCCTTCAAATTTTTGCCATTCCGGTACGGTAGCAGCCTCATCGCTAAAGATGACTTTGCTTTTCGCAAAAGTCCCATTAAGGCCGATGGCGTATTTAAGATCGCCCACGGCATCGTTATACCCGATGGAGAAGTCGAATCCCCTGTTTAAGGATTTACCGATATTCTCACTGGGCAGGCTCATGCCGGTGTACAACGGAATGGAGGCATTCCGGGCTGCAAGAATATCGCTGCGCAGGTAGCGGAAATAATCAGCAGTGATGTTGAGTTTGTTGTTCAGCACTGCCATATCGAACCCGATGTTTCGGGTATCCTGCTTTTCCCAGGTGATGTCCGGGTTTGGAGTACTGGACAGGTACAGGGCATTGGTTAGTCCATAGTCGCCAAAATAGGTTTGATAGCTGGTATTGGTGATGAGCTGGTACCTTGTCAGAAAGAGGTACTGGTCTACAGCATCGCTACCCAGGATACCCCAGGATGCCCGCAGTTTTAGCTGGTTGATAAAGGGCACACTATTTCTGAAAAAGGATTCCTCCGAAATCCGCCATCCGGCAGAAACAGAAGGGAACATCCCCCAGCGTTTATTTTCCGGAAAGTTGAAGGAACCATTGTAACGCATAGTTACTTCAGCTATATACTTATTGCTGTAATCATACGCCACACGGCCCAGATAGCTGGCACGGCCATCCTGCGCAGCAGATCCCGTAGCTACCTGTCCTTCGGCGGCGCCGGTAAAGATCTGATCGATCTGATCACTCAGCAGGTTTTTCCGAAAGGCATAGGTACCCCAACTGGCAGTGCTGGTAGCCTCATAGCCGGCAAAGGCATTAATGTTATGGCGGCCAAACTGGTGATCATAAGCCAGTTTGACAAAGCGGGTGCTGCCGTTGTACATGCCTTCATTTTGCGTAACGCCGGATATCGCCGTGCTGGCACGTACATTGGAGTAAACATTCGTAGTCTTGTTATAGGAATAAGCATCCCAGGGCTTGGTGAATATTTTTTCATGCCGCAGGTTTACATCGTAAGAAGCATAACCGCTCAGCGATAATCCCTCGGTAACAAACGGCAGTTTCCATTCAAATCCCGCAAGTGGGGTCAGTACATAATTTTTGATCTTATCATAACCGGGGTCGCCGGTAACCAGGATCACCGGGTTACGTCCGGCCGTAACACCCGCACTGGGTGAGCCATTGGGCCAATGGGTAGGTATAAACGGATACATGGAGCGGGTTTCATGCAAAATATTGCCTACGCTCCAGGTAGGATAGGTACGATCCTCCAGCCGGCCGGCGATATCCAGGTTTACCTTCAGGTTCTTTGAAATACGGGCGTCTATGTTTGAACGGAAATTGTATTGCCGGTAATGCTCGATGCTGTTCCGGAAATTGCTGGACTGATCTACCAGTTGCCCGGAGAAATAATATTTTACATTATCGGTGCCACCGCTTACGGAAAGCGAATGGGTGCTTTGCGGGGCACTTTTCCGGAATACTTCATGGATCCAGTCGGTGCTGGTATAATTGGGATCATTACCGGCCTTGTATTTATCAATTTCTGCCTGCTGATAAGTGCCCGGGTTGATCTCGTTGTAGTAGGTCATATATTCCCAGGCCTTCACAATTTTAGGTAACCGCGTTAATTGCTGGATGCCATAATTGCCATCATACTGAATGGTGGGCTTACCGGTTTTTCCGCGCTTGGTGGTTACCAGTATAGCGCCATTGGCCGCGCGCACGCCATAAATAGCTGCGGATGCATCCTTCAGCACGGTGATGCTTTCAATATCATTGGGGTTAAGGCGACTGAAATCCCTATCGGGTACGCCGTCGATCACGATCAGCGGACTGGTGCCGCCTCCAAAAGAGTTAAACCCCCTGATATAAATCGTAGAACCATCACTACCCGGGCGGCCGGAGCGGTTATTGGCAATAACTCCAGGTATACGGCCGGCAATAGCATTGGCTACGTTGGGCGAACTGCTTTGTACAAGAGCAGTCCCTTTTACGGTAGCTACCGCGCCAGTTAAAGTAGCTTTCTTCTGGGAGCCGTATCCCACCACCACTACTTCGTCTAAAGAACGGTTGAGAGGCTGCAGTACAATAGTTAGCGTGGCCTGGTCGCCTACGACTATTTCGGTTGGCTGAAAACCGGTGTACGTTGCAATGAGGACTGCATTAGTTCCGGAAACAGGCATCTCGAAATGACCATTGCTCAGGCTTAGCGTGCCATGTGCCGTGCCCTTTTCTGAAATGGATACATTGCCCAGTGGGGCGCCATTATCGTCCGTTACGGTCCCCCCGATCTGCCGTTGTTTTTGGGCAAATACAGAAGGAGAAGTACAGAGCAGCAACAGCCATAACAGCAGCAGGGCGGGCATTCTTTTAGCAGGAGCAGGGCAAAAAAGGGCCCTCCCCCTATAAAAACAAGGTTTCATCATTTGTTTTGGATTTATAACTAAAAAATCATTGTCTTACCGGAAGTATCAAAGCGGTATCAGGTACTGTCAAAATGGTAGGTGGAATTTGTTCTCATTACAATCGCTTTATTTTATTCGTGACAAACAGTTTTAGAATAATAGATCTGGTCTAATCTATTCTAATACAAAGATAGACTCCTTTTTCAAGGTGCACCTATCATTTTTTGTCTTTGTATGGCAATATTTTAACATCTCTCCTGATCCGCATCCGGACCTGGCTGTATAGACTTTTGTAAACAACGCGTCCTGTGGTATATACCATAAGAAAAAGGGGCAGAAACAAGAAACGGGTGTTATTGTTTTTTATATCCTAATAAACGCAGGGCATTAAACACCACTACCAGGGTAGACCCCTCGTGTCCGATAACGGCAGGCCCAATATTGGCAATGCCCAGGATGGTAAGCGGTATTAACACCGCCACCATCCCAAGACTGATGACCAGGTTTTGCCGGATAATGCGGCTTGCTTTTTTACTAAGGCCGATGGCAAAAGGGAGGTTGCTTAATTTATCTGCCATCAGTGCAATGTCTGCGGTCTCTAATGCTACGTCGCTTCCGGCGGCACCCATTGCAATACCTACGGTGCTTTTGGCCATTGCCGGGGCATCATTAACACCGTCGCCAACCATGGCCACCTTCTTTTCACTGGCCCGTAATTTTTCGATAGCCGCTACTTTTTGTTCGGGCAGCAGGTTACCCCAGGCATCGGTAATACCAATTTGCCCGGCAATTGCTTCCGCTACTTTCTGATTATCGCCTGTGAGCATGATCATTTTGCGAACCCCCATGTCCGTTAGTCGTGTAAGGGTCTCTTTTGCATCTTCCCGGGCAATATCCATCAGCGTAACAATACCAAGATATCGATCGTCCTGCTGAACGATCATGGTGGTATTGCCCTGGCTTTCCAGGACTTCTACTTTCTGGTTTATATTATCCGGCAGCTTGTTGTTTTTTTCAGCAAACAATTCTTTGTTTCCCACATGAATAACGGCTCCCTTATAATCTGCTTTAATTCCCCTGCCCTGGAGCGCCGATACATTGGCGGCGGCTGCAATATCTTTTTTCAGGCGTTCTTCCCCACCTTTTACCAGGGCGGCCGCCAGGGGGTGGTCACTTAATTTTTCTACCGCAACAACAATTTCAAGCAGCGGCTCTTCCGCTATCCCGGCAAGCGGATATACCCCGGTAAGTTTCGGTTTTCCCTCAGTAAGTGTTCCGGTCTTATCAAAAGCAATTGCCGAAAGAGCGCCCAGTTCTTCCAACGGTTTTCCGCCCTTTATCAAAACGCCGCCCCTTGCCGCTCTTGCCACCCCGCTTAACACCGCGCTGGGGGTGGATATGGCTAGTGCACAGGGGCTGGCTGCAACCAATACCGCCATGGCCCGGTAAAAACTTGCACTAAAGGGTTCATCTACCACCAGGAAGGCCAGCAGCAGGATGCCTACCAAAACGAGCACAGACGGAACATAATAACGCTCCAGTTTATCTGTAAAATTCTGGGTAGGCGACTTTTGGGTTTGTGCTTCATTAACCAGCTTTACTAACCGGGCAATGGTGCTGTCTGCAGCAACTCTTGTTACTTTTATTTCCAGATTTTCGCCACCATTGATTGAGCCGGCAAACACCTTGTATTTCGCATCTAATTTATCGCTATTCTCCAGGCCGGCATCAGCGTTCTCAACCGGCATCTTGTCTGCCGGAACGCTTTCTCCTGTAATGGGGGCCTGGTTAACACTGCTATTCCCCTTTACAACAATTCCATCAGCTGCAATTTTTGAATTGGGTTTTACTACAATAATGTCGCCTTGCTTTAATGTTTCGATCTGCACCTCGCTAATAGCACCACCCGTTTTCAGTAACGCCGTTTTAGGAGCCAGGTCTGCTAATGCCGCAATTGATTTTCTTGCTTTTTCCATGGCATAATGTTCCAGGGAATGCCCCAAACTGAAAAGGAAAAGCAACAATGCTCCTTCGGCCCACTGACCTAATACGGCTGCGCCAATCGCAGCAACAAGCATGAGAAAATCGATCTCAAAAGCGCCTTTACTGATACCTTCAATGGCTTCTTTGCTGGTATAAAATCCCCCAAAGAAATAGGCAGCAATATAACACCCTATTGAAACATAGGGTGAAACTCCGCCTATGAAGGATAAGCCAAAACCTATACCTAACAAGGCGCCGCAGATAATAGCAAAGATCCCTTCTGTTTTTTCTCCAAAAACACCCCCGTGTGCATGTTCATCCGCTCCCGCTTCGTGATCATGATCGGGGTTCAGATCCTGATCTTCATGCATCTTTTCCTGCGACTCTTGCCTGTGAACGTGAAAATCCTCAACATTAATAATGGCTAAGCCTGTTCTTCCGATCTGTTCAAGAACGGTTTTATCCGTTGTTACTTCTTTATTATACTCCAATTGTATGAAGCCTGTTCCCGATACGGAAACCGTGAGTATTCCCATATATTTTTCAAGGGCAGCTTCAATAATTCTTGCATGGCGTGGGTGACGTACTCCTGTTGTATTAATAAGCAGATGGCCATAATGTTCCGTGATCTCCGCGCCGGCTTTTTTTGCTATTTGTTCAATTCCATTGAGCGAAATTTCAGAAGGGGTGTAATGAAAACAAAGCCGGGCTTTTTTATCCGTATCCCCGGCAATAACATGTACTTTGTCAATACCTCTTTTATACTGAAGCATATTGATCAGCCGTTCAACGCATGCATCCCTTTCATCCGGAATCTCCGGCAAAAGAATATCCAGATCGATTCTTGATCTTTCCATGGTACTGAATTTAATAAACAGCGGTTATAAGCAAGTCCGAAACCTTAACCAGCCTGCTGTAAATTTACTAATGTTCATGTTCACCGCTATTAGTCATTTTAGCCAAAATAAAGAAAGCTCCTTTAGTAACAATTTTGGCATTGGCCGGAATGTCCTTTAACAATGTCACTTCGCTATATCCAACATCGGTGGTGCCTTTTGCAACAGGTACCCGCTCAAACGTAATGTCCTTCGTTTCTTTTCGTTGACTGCTTTCGGATTCGCCTTCCGAAAGGGCCTCCGTAACCATAAAAATAAAATCGTTGCCCTGGTAACTTACAATAGCATCTGACGGCACGGACGGGACGGTGGATTTATCCAGACTCACCAGGGCCGTTACATTCATACCGTCAATCAGTCCCGTTTTATCCCCAATAACCTTTGCATGTACAGGAATGGTCTTGCTGCCGGCTTCAAATGCAGTCCCTATTGAAAATATTTGCGCATCGTACTCCCTGCCCGCATTATTGGTAATCGTAAAATGGATGGTTTGATTTGACTTTAGCCTGGGAAGATCTTTTTCATATACATATAAATCCAGGTGCAACTGGGAATTATTCACAATTTCCGCAATAGGAGCGCTGACATCCACCTTGCTCCCCAGCTGAGCAAGCACGTTACTGATGGTACCGCCTATGGGCGCTTTAACTACGATGGCGGAAGAAAAACTGCGGGCCGCACCTACCGCCGACAATTGTTTTTGCAAGCCATTTCGCTGACTTTTGAGTGTTGTCAGTTCGGTTTGTACCTGTTGCAGTCTTTTTAGCGGTGCGGCATTGCCCTCTACCAGCTCCTGCTGCCGCTTCACTTCAATTTCCGACAACACAATTTGCGCCTCTACCTGCTGCAACTGCTGCTGCATTTGAATCAGATCCGGGTTTACAATGGTGGCAATAGCCTGCCCCTGCTTTACGAAATTTCCGGGTTGTACATGAAGTGCCTTAACAACCCCGCTATACAGGGGCACCACAAAAGCCTTGTTTTGATTGGGTACGGTAAGAATTCCATTCGCTTTTATAGAATTGGTCAATTCCTTTTCTTCTATATTTCCCATTTCTATGCCTATGGCTTTAATTTGTACTGCTGTAAGCCTGGTAGTATTCCCGCCGGAATGTGCTGCTTCACCTTCCGTGTGATTTTCTTCTTCAGCCGCTGATGGGCCGGGCTTGTTTCCACAGGAAAAAAATGCGGATACGCTAAAAAAAACAGATGCTATAATCAATATGCGCTTCATTGCGGGTATTTTAATTATTGTTGTAGTAGTTAAATTGAATAACGGATTGATTGTATTTGTTCAATACATCCAGATAGTTCCTCCTGGTGTCGATAGCCTGCGTCAGAAACTGACTGAGCTCGGCAAAACTTATCTCGCCCGCTTTGTAACTCAATGTTGCGGCTTTTATGATCGCATCCGCCTGTTCCAAACCCGTTACGTCATAAAACCGGAGCATTGCCAGGCTCTTTTCTATTTCTGTGAGGGCCGTTTGCCGTTGCGTTTGAATCTGCTGCGTTTGGTAGCTTAATTGTTTTTGCTGTATATCCATTTCAGCGTTGGCTACTTTGATTTTATTTTTATAGGCATCGTTGCCAAACAAGGGGAATGCAGCTGTAACGGAAAAACCGGTGTAAGGGTCTTTTGCCCCCCATACTCGCTGGGTAAAAAACCTGCCGGAAAACTCGGGCTTATTCCCATTTTTTTGCACCGCAATACCTGAGGCCGCAATGGCTACCTGCTGCTGTTGCAGCATTAATAAGGGATGCAGGCTGTCTGCTCCTGCAACCAAAAGATCTACTTTTTCTAAAGGTTGTTGCACCGGCAACAATAGAGTATCCTGGTTCATCAACATCATCAGCTGTTGTTGCTGCACCACCATATCTTTGTCGTTCTGCTCGAGCATTGCCCGCAGTTCTTTGAGTTTTGCATCAGCTGCGATCTTATCCAGTCCCGCAGCCTCACCCGTTTTGTATCGCAGCTCGGCGGCTTTATACAAAGAAGAATAAATACTATCTAATTGCAGAAACAATTGGGATTTATCCTGCAAATACCAAAGCTCATAGTAAACAGTCCGGACATCTTTTTTTATTACCGCGTTCAAAGCGGGAGTGTTCAGCTGGTAATACTTTAACTGCTCGTTAAAATATTCCCTTCTGGCCTTATAGAGGCCCGGCCAGGCAATACTTTGCGAAACACCGATCTTTAGTACACCTTTGCTGTCGGATGGACGCAAGTCCTCATTTTCAGCAAACACGCCTGTCTTAGGAATTTCATTCGCTGTTTTAACAGCATATCCGGCTCTGCTGATTTCCGACTGGTTGATATCCAGCTGCAGGTTGCCTTTCAACGCGGTAGCGATAGCCTGGCTTACGCTGATGCGGTGTTGTGCCTGTGCTACAGCGGAATAGAAAAAAAGCAAGACACAAAAGACAAGGGGCAAAACGCCAGGAGCAAGGAATGAAACGAGGCAGGCAAAATCACCTGTCTTACATTTCCTGCCCCTTGCCATTCGGCCCTTGCCCGCTGCCGCTTGCCGCTTGCTTTTCACCTCCCATTCCCGGCGGTTTGTAACCTTAATTATCCTATCATACCATTTCATTGTTAATATTTTTCAGGATTATCAATCATGTGATAAATTAGTTTTCCTATTTCTTATATAAAGTCGTTTCCATAAAATGTGTAGCTGCCATATTTTTCATTTTTTTTTATGTTGCCTATTGCCCTTCATCCCTCCCCCTTCGTTTTGAGGAAAAGATAATATATAAACAAGGCAATACAACAAGTGTTAAGAACGTAGCTGTTATCAATCCTCCGATAACAACCGTTGCTAACGGCTTTTGAACCTCAGCACCCGCTCCGGCACTCATCGCCATTGGTAAAAAACCTAATGAGGCTACAGTTGCAGTCATCAGCACCGGCCGCAGACGCATCTTGGTTCCCTGCAGCACCCGCTGTATTACATCGGAAACGCCATCCTTCTGAAGTTGATTAAAGGTGCTGACCAGTACAATCCCGTTTAACACGGCTACCCCAAACAGAGCAATAAAACCAACGCCCGCTGAAATACTAAAAGGCATGCCCCGGAGCAACAAGGCGAATACCCCACCGATGGCGCTCATTGGAATGGCCGTATAGATCAATGCGGCCTGTTTTACGGAGTTGAACGTAAAATAAAGCAGCCCGAAAATGAGTAGCAATGCAATAGGAACGGCTAACTGTAACCGCGCTGATGCTTCCTGCAGATTTTGAAATGTACCGCCATAGGTAAGATAGTAGCCGGTGGGCAGCCTATTTTGGGGCTGCGCCAACTTTTCCTGGATATCTTTTACCACGCTTTCAACATCCCTGTCCTTGACATTAAAACCAACAACAACCCGGCGCTTTCCATCCTCACGGCTTATCTGTACCGGGCCTTCCTTAAAACCAACAGTTGCTATTTGTCCGAGGGGAACCTGCAAACCATTGCTGGCTGGGATATACAGGTTACTTACGTCATCCAAAGAAGTACGATGGGCGCTGTCAAGACGTACAACCAGTTCAAATTTTCGTTCATTCTCAAATACGTACCCCGAAGATTGGCCCGCAAAAGCGGTCGTGATCACCTGGTTAATATCCCTTATACTCAGTCCATACCCCGCAACCCTTGCCCTGTCGTACTCAACGGTTATTTGCGGCAATCCCGCGGTGCGCTCCACCAGTGGCTCGCTAACGCCTTGAACTGATTGCAATACTTTGGCGGTTTTAGAAGCCAGGTAGGCCAGGCTGTCTAAATTTTCTCCAAAGATTTTAACAGCAACGTCCTGTCTTATTCCCGTCATCAGCTCATTAAAACGCATCTGGATGGGTTGACTGGGCTCGGCAATAACACCCGGTATATTTTCCAGCTTGGCCTTCATCATTTCGCCCAGTTTATAAAAATCTTTTGTTGTGGTCCATTCCGCTTTATCCTTCATCACAACGATCAGATCGGAAGCATTCATGGGCATCGGGTCTGTGGCCACATCAGCCGCACCTGTTTTTCCGATCACCATTTTTACTTCAGGAAATTCTTTGAGCATTTTTTCAGCCTTCAGACAGATCTCGATCGTTTGCCCGATAGAAGCGCCCTGTGGCAGAACAAATTCAATGGCATAATCGCCTTCTTCAAGGGTGGGTATAAATTCGCCGCCAATTTTTGTAAACGTCCAGACACTAATGGCAAAAAACACCATCGCAATGCCTGCCACCCAATACTTCAGCCGGATGGCCTTTTGGATCAGCGGGGCGTAGCAGCGCTCAAAAAAGCCCATCATCCTGTCGGAGATATTTTTTTTATGGCCTGTTTTCTTACTTAAAAACAGGGAGCTCATTACCGGAATATAAGTAAGCGAAAGCAGCAAAGCGCCAATAATCGCAAAACTTACGGTTTGGGCCATGGGCACAAACATCTTTCCCTCGATGCCTCTTAATGAAAGAATGGGCAGGTACACAATCAGGATAATAATCTGACCGAAGGCGGCGGCACTCATCATTTTACCGGCACTCTCTTTCACCATGGCATCCATTTGCTGCTGTGAGTATACGGATGTTATTTTTTTTGCGGCTATTACATGCATCGTGGCTTCTACAATGATTACGGCCCCATCAACAATTAATCCAAAATCGATCGCTCCCAGGCTCATCAGGTTAGCGCTTACACCAAACAGATGCATCATTCCTAACGCAAAAAGAAGCGACAGCGGGATGGCGGAGGCCACTATGATTCCGGCCCTGATGTTCCCCAGGAAAAGCAGTAATACAAAAATTACGATCAACGCCCCTTCAACTAAATTCTTTTCAACGGTATCAATGGCCCGGCCAACTAATGAAGAACGGTCTAAAAAAGGCTCTATGATTACATCGGCCGGTAGCGATTTTTGCACCGATTTCATGCGTTCTTTTACCCGTTGCACAACTTCGTTGCTATTAGCGCCCTTCAGCATCAATACCAATCCTCCCACCACTTCTTTTTCACCATTGTAAGTCATGGCACCATATCGTGGCGGCGATCCAAATTGTACAACAGCTACATCTTTTATCAGAACGGGAATACCATTTGCCGCGTTTTTTATAACGATGTTTTCAATATCCGGAATGGACCTTACCATACCAATCCCCCTGATAAAATACGCATTGGGCTTTTTGTCGATATAGGCGCCGCCGGTATTTTCATTATTGTGCTCCAGGGCTGTAAAAATCTCGGGAATGGTCACGTTCATGGCCTTCAGCCGGTCCGGGTTTACACTTACTTCGTATTGCTTGGTAATACCACCAAACCCCGTCACTTCGGCCACTCCTTCAATTCCATATAGCTGGCGACTGACGATCCAGTCCTGCATCGTACGCAAATCCATGGGAGAGTATTTATCCTCGCTTCCTTTTTGGGGGTGAATAACGTACTGATAAATTTCACCCAACCCCGTTGTAACCGGCGCCAGCTCCGGCCTTCCCATACCCTCCGGAATTTGTCTTTCAGCATCCTTCAGCTTTTCGCCAATAAGTTGCCGGGCAAAATAGATATTAACATTATCCTTAAAAACAATAGTGATCACGCTCAGGCCAAACCTTGAAAACGAACGCATCTTTACAACATCCGGAAGATTGGCCATGGCTTTTTCAACGGGGTAAGTAACAAACTGTTCCACCTCCTGTGCCGCCAGCGTAGGGGACTGCGTAATAATCTGAACCTGGTTGTCGGTAATATCAGGCAAGGCATCAACCGGCAATTGCGTGGCACTCCAGGTTCCCCACACAATAAGGGCAATGGTGCCAACGGCAATCACCAGTTTATTTTTAATACTAAAATGTATGATCTTATTCAGCATGTCTTTTTGTTATTTTGATAGAAACCTTACCACCGCCGGATATGGCAGCTGTATCATCATTATTGCGCCACCCCTATACAGTAGTCTGCTTTGCAGGGTTAACCCTTTCTTATCCGGCCTCGTACAAACAGGTTAAACGGGTTCAATACAAGGAAGCATTAAACCGGAGCCGGCAGTCAATAAAAAAAATCAGGATATCTTAGGCGGTTGCCAGATGTTACCATAGTAGTTAGAATGAAAGAAAAAATCCCTCGGCAGGAATTTCCGGTTTTTGACGTCCGGCATTTTGGCTTCATTTACTTTAAGCAGCTGAAAAGCGAAGTTTGCGGTGGCACCGCAGCAACTGCACATGCAGAAGGGGCCACAAATATCACGGTGACTGGCCTGGTGGTCATGGCTCATGGTCATTTCCACCCGGGACCCGGAACTGGCGCACCTGCTGTACCCATCACTGCATGGTATTACAGATACCACCAGGAGATATACAACAAATATGAGCGCAAAAAACTTCATTGCCCGCAAAGGTAGCCAACTAGCGGATCGGATCCATAAAAATTAATGAAACCTCAGTGCAAAATGAGATACATGCTATCAATATAACAAGCTGAATATTTTGCACAATCGTTGATAATGCTCCAGGTATCTCTTTTAATTTAAAAATTACGATCAGGCCTGAATATGGGGAGTATACTGCGCCAGTTCATAGAGACCCAGCTGTTGCTCGATGCCCGCCACCTTATCTACAAATAATCCAAACCCTCCTTCTCCAAAAAGCTGGTGCTCCCGCTTCTCGAAATCTTCACCCAAAGCGTCAAACTCGTGTTTGCTGATGATTTTCCGCAATGCCGGAAACAGTACGGTATCCTCCCTTGCCTCATGTGGCCGGTACATTTGTATAAAGGCCGTTATCAGGCTACTTAATTTTTCTTTATCCCCATCCGATGATACCTGTGGTTGTTTGCCCAGCTGCAATAGCTGGCCGGTGATCAGCCTGCCCTGCTGATGCTGTTCTTTTAATACCCGAACAAGATTTGTGAGCTGATGTGCCTTTTCAAAACGGGGGAATAAAAAATCCTCTTCCTGTTTCTCATGATATTCCTCAATAAAAGTGCGGATAATCCCGGCGGTACCTGTGATGTATTGAGGATTAACCGGCTCATTTGCCGCCAGCATCTTCAAAAAATGATCATAAATCAATAAAACCCGGTTCAAAATACCGTGTTCCCGCATCAGGTCCTCCGGCGGGCCTATTTCTTCTTCATCTTCCTCCTTACAACCGGCAAGACACCCGGTACCGGCAACGGCTGTAACAAGTGCGATATTCAGGCTTTTTGTAATGAAAGTCCGCCGGCTGCGGCCTTCATTGTTGTCGTCCTCTTTTTGTGTAACCCGATCTTTCATAACAGCTTTTTTTGAAAGACGTTGTTTAAACTTCCAGCTGTGATGATATTACCGCAACATTTCTGCTTTTTTGGGGAAAGCTTAAACAGCTTCAAAGTAGTGAACCTATTGAATTCACCTGGATATACAGCAAATCCCATACCAGTCCCTTGTACCAGACGGGTATTATCCAACCGGCAATCCAACGCTTATTCCGCCATTACTTTCTCAAGCAGCGCTTTTAATGCCTGCACCCGCTGCGGATACTTTCCGGCAAGATTGGTCCGCTCTCCCGGGTCCTTATTCAAATCATACAACTGATCGGCAGCACTATACCCTGTTTCAATATTTACGGCACCCATCAATGCGGGGCCTTTTGAGGGCGAGATGTATTTCCAGCCATCTTTTATAATACATAAAACATTATTAGCGGGCTGCTCAATAACAAATTCGCGGTGTTTCCTGCTTTGGCCGGTCAGGGTAGAAAAATAGTTCCGGCTATCGGTAAACTCCCCTGCCGGCAACTTTACATTCAGCATGGCTGCAAAGGAAGCCAGCAAATCTACCTGGCTCACCAGTGCATCCGATTTTTTTCCAGGGGCAATCTTCGCAGGCCACTGCACAATAAAGGGTACCCTTGTGCCGGCCTCAAAAGCGCTGTACTTTCCACCCCGGTAAATACCTCCCGGCCGGTGATCCAGTGCGGCAGCCGTTTCTGCCGACTGATCCATATACCCATCGTTGAGCACGGGCCCATTATCGCTGCTAAAGACCACAATGGTGTTGCGGAGCAGGCCCCTTTCTTTAAGCCCGTTCATGATAACCCCCACACTATGATCCATTTCGAGGGTTACATCGCCCCGGTAGCCCAGCTTGCTTTTCCCTTTAAATTCGGTTCCGGGCATACGGGGTACGTGAATATTATGAATGGCATAGTAAAGAAAGAAAGGCTTTTTTTTCTTCAGACTTTCATCAATAAAGGACAGGGCTTTATTATTGAACACATAGCCCAGCTCTTCATCGGTCCATTCGCTGCGCTTTCCTCCCTGCATAAAACCGATACGGCCAATGCCGTTTACAATATGTCCGTCATGACCTTGCCGGGGATCGTTGGGCTGCTTCAGTAATTCGGGATGCGCCTTCCCTGTTAGCTCCCCGGGAAAGGCTTTATGATAATCCACCAATATCGGATCTCTTTCTTCCAAACCCAGCGCCTGTTGGTTTTCCATAAAAATGGTGGGCACCCTGTCGGCCGTTGCCGGGAAGATGAAGGAGTAGTCGAATCCTACTTCCCGCGGGCCGGGCGATACTTCCTGATTCCAGTTCACGGGCGATTGATTGCCCAGGCCCAAATGCCATTTGCCTACTACGCCCGTTTGATATCCAGCTTGCTGAAATACTTTTGGCAGGGTCGTAATATCGGTAGGAATCACCAGGTTGGCGTCTCCCGGCAGGATATTGGTTCCTTTCTTGCGCCAGGCATAACGCCCCGAAAGCAGGGAGTACCGGGAAGGCGTACAGGTAGAAGCCGTTGTATGCGCATTGGAAAAATTGATCCCGTTTTGCGCCAGCCGGTCAACGTTCGGCGTAGCAATAGCCTTTGCCCCGTTGCAGCTTAAGTCTCCGTACCCCAGGTCATCGGTATAAATAATCAATACATTGGGGCGGACTGAGGACTGGGCGTATCCCGACTGTATTCCCAACATCAATGCAATACAAAAAATGATCCGTTTCATATTCAAAAAAACCGTTTATGCAGACCCCTGTCCGGTTCCTATTACCCGGCTGTCATCCGCTCATTAAAAAATACCTGGCGCAGCGCTTATCTGCTGATAGCTACAGGCAAACAAATATAGTCAAAGACTGTTCCGGCGAAGATAGATTTTAAACAAGCATGACAGGAAATCTGCCCTGGTTTTTGCGCATTCGATTGCACAATAATGAAGTACCTCCTTGCCATAAAGTGTATAACATTTTTTGTACTCTTTTTTTAACGCTAAGGATGTAAAGAATTCGAAAAGAGGCTGTATTCAAAAGTCGCTACTGTTAAACAACCTCGCGAACCTCGCGAATTCCCTGCGCACCTTGCGGTTGAAGCTGATCCCAAAAGAAGTTTGTAAACATGTTATACTCCCTTGCCCTTATGGCAAAACCAAAACCGGGATTTTTTCTGTACGTTTGCTGCAGGACACCTGAAATAGCCACAAGTCCCTCCCGGCATCAGGAGCCGTACTAAAGAAAAGGTCATTATGAAAAAAATCTTCCTGCTTGCAGTTGGTCTCGGCATCTTCCTTTATAACACTCATGCGCAATCGCGGCCCAACGTTATCTACATTTATGCCGATGACCTGGGATACGGAGAACTGGGCTGCTATGGACAGCAAAAGATCAGGACTCCCAACCTTGACCGGATGGCAGCGGAGGGTATGCGGTTCACGCAGCACTATTCCGGCACCCCCGTTTGCGCCCCGGCACGTTGCATGTTGCTTACCGGCAAAAACGGGGGGCATTCTTATATAAGGGGCAACTATGAACTGGGCGGATTCCCGGACAGTCTTGAAGGCGGCCAGATGCCGCTGCCGGAAGGAACATTTACGCTCGGGCATCTTTTTAAAAATGCCGGCTATGCAACAGCCGCCATTGGCAAATGGGGCCTGGGATCTGTAAACACTACCGGCCACCCGCTATCGCAGGGGTTCGACTACTTTTATGGCTACCTGGATCAGAAGCAGGCGCACAATTATTACCCAACACATCTTTGGGAAAACAAGACATGGGACACGCTTAACAACCCTAACATCTGGGTGCACCGGCAGCTCAACCCGCAAACCGCCACGGACCAGGATTTTGACTATTTTAAGGGCAATGTATATTCGATTGACAAGATGACGGAAAAAGCGCTCGGCTTTATCCGTAAACACCGGAAGCAATCTTTTTTTCTGTACCTGCCTTATACCATTCCGCATGTGTCACTGCAGGTTCCCGAAAGGTACATCAAGATGTACAAGGGGCAGTTTGATGAAAAACCCTACTACGGGCAACAGGGATATGCTGCGGCTAAATATCCGCTGTCGACCTATGCCGGTATGATCACCTGCCTCGATGACCAGGTAGGCCTGATCATGAAGGAGATCAAAAAACTGGGGCTGGATCAAAATACGATCATCCTTTTCTCCAGCGATAACGGAGCCACTTTTAATGGCGGTGTGGATGCGGCTTTCTTCAACAGCGTACAGGGACTACGGGGTTTAAAAATGGACATTTACGAAGGCGGCTTCCGGGAGCCTTTTATTGCACGCTGGCCGGGAAAAATTCCTGCCGGTAAAACCAATACGCTGCTGTCTGTCCAATATGATATGATGCCTACGTTTGCAGAGCTGACCGGGCAGCCACTGACACAAGGAATGAGCGGTATTTCGCTGTTGCCCGGGTTGCTGGGCAAGGGTCACCAGCAACAGCATGCCTATCTTTATTTTGAATATCCCGAAAAGGGCGGACAGGTTGCTGTACGGATCGGATCATGGAAGGGGATCCGCACCGGCGTGCAAAAAAACAGGAACGCCCCATGGCAGCTGTACAACCTGGAAACCGATCCCCGGGAAATGCACAATATTGCGGCGCAGTATCCGGACCTCATCCGGCAGATGGAGGCCATTGCTGTAAAGGAGCATCAGCACCCGCATATTAAGGAATGGGAGTTTATTGATCCAAAATTTGAAAAAGCCGCGGAGGCGCAGAAACAGTGATTTCTATTTTTGCTACAGAAACGCTGAATCTCCAATGTTTGTTTATTTCTCGCAACGGCGCAGGGACGCGGCGGTTTTCCCCGCTGATTACTGCTGACTTTTCTGTACCTATACGCAGATCCCGCCCCCCTTTATCCTGTTACAGGTAGCTCCATCGGGCATCCAAAAGCGCCGAATCTCCTTTCTTCCACTTCTGCTTTCCTACAAGTGCATCAATATACCGATATAGAGAGCTCAGGCCCACGGTACCCATTAATCCCCGGTCAAGAATTTGCTTTTCCCTTTCTTCCCGATCCGTAAACACCACCGTTACATAGGGAACATCGGCTGCATTCACGGTGTAACGACATTGTAACTGGTATGGGTCAAGATAGCAGACCAGTTGCTTTAACCGCCGGAGATCCTTTCTTTTCAGACGTGCTCTATATATACCGTACTGTTTTTTTTCAAGTACCTTTTCAGAACCAATTCCGGCAAGAAGTATGGCCCTGCCCGTTTTCAAAACACGTATCTTATAATGAGCGTATTCCTTAAAAATACCCGCCCTGTCTATCTCCAATACCTTCATGCTGAATACAGGATTTCCATGCCGATCTGCTTCTACAATAAAGCCCTGCTTACACAGGAGTTGCCGGTGAGTTAAAAAACCGGTTTTGAATTCGTCTCTGAATTTCCGGTAACCGATGCTGTCAAACAACCGGTCTGTATCAAACAGATAATAATCCAGCAAAGGCTGCCTCCCCTGCTGCTTAAACCGCATAAAAACCATCTGCTGATCTCCCGATGAATAGGAAGTAAAGAACCGATGCTCAAAACGCCCCGTCCCTTTATCCAGTACGAGCAACGCTGCCGGACGGTTGTTAAACGAGCCATTGATCAGCAGATCTGTTTTACCGTTTTGATCCAGATCCGACTTTGAAAACAGCGATAGCGAAAGGCTGTCCGTAAAATACCGATAGATATCGGCCTTACGGGGCAACACCCTGAAAAAAGGAGGTGCTGCATGAAACCCTTCATACGAAGGTATATGCCGCTGTAAAAAACTATCCACTGCCGCAACGGTTGCAATGCGATCGATCTCAGATCGCGCATCTTTACCGCCGGAACCAGCCGCCTCAAGCACCATACCCATCAGCAATAACAAAGGGAGCCATCTCATAGCCATTTCTTTTTTCTAAGACCCCCGTTCTGTCATGTTTCCATAAAAAAGGCTACCACAAGTGGCAGCCCTTTCATAAAACAAACAAAAACAATATTTCAAACCGCCGGTCCGGCAGCACTGATCTCTGCTGCCACCAGGTCCTGATAGTTTTTAAAATTTTCGGCAAACCTTCCGGCCAGGTCCTTTGCCTGCCGGTCATAGGCTTCTGGTTGTGCCCAGGTATTACGGGGGTTCAGGATCTTCGGATCCACACCAGGGCAACTATCCGGGATCATCAATCCAAAAACGGGGTCTTTGTGACATTCCACTTTATCCAGACTGCCATTGAGTGCTGCCCGGATCATAGCCCTGGAGTCGGTCAGCTTCATCCGGGTACCTGTGCCGTATGCGCCACCCGTCCAGCCGGTATTCACCATCCACACTTTTACGCCGTGTTTCGCAATCCGGCTGCCCAGCATGGAGGCGTAGCGGCCGGGGTGCAGAGGGATGAAGGGCGCCCCAAAACAGGCGCTGAACGTGGCTTTCGGCTCTGTAATCCCCGTTTCCGTTCCGGCAACCTTTGCCGTATAGCCACTGACAAAATAATACAAAGCCTGTTCTTTGGTAAGGCGGGCAACGGGCGGCAGCACACCATAAGCATCGCAGGTAAGGAAGAAAATATTCCTGGGCACACCCCCTGTTTCTTCCGGAACCCTATTTTCTAAAAAGTAGGTGGGGTAGCCCACCCGTGTATTTTCGGTAACCGATGCATCGTCAAAATTAATATGGTCCGTTCCCGGCAGGAACGTAACATTTTCTACAAGCGCGCCGTTCCTTACGGCATGATAGATCCCGGGCTCCTTTTCTTCGGAAAGATGAATGCATTTTGCGTAGCAGCCGCCTTCAAAATTAAAGACCTGTTTATCGTCCCAGCCATGTTCATCATCGCCAATCAGCCGGCGGTCCGGATCCGTACTCAGGGTTGTTTTACCCGTTCCGCTCAAACCGAAAAACAAGGCAGTGTCCCCGCCCGGGCCCATATTAGCGGAACAGTGCATGCTGAGCACATCCCGGTTCTGTGGCAGGAGATAATTCAAAACAGAAAAGATCCCCTTTTTAATTTCACCGGTGTAGCTGCTGCCGGTAATCAGGATCATCTTATGTTTAAAGCTGACCACTGTAGCATTGCCCTGCCGGGTACCACAGCGCACCGGGTCCAGCTCCAGCCCCGGTGCAGAAAGAATATGCCACTCCGGTTCAAAACATTCCAGCTCCGCTTCTGACGGACGTAAAAAAAGATGATGGGCAAACAGGTTCATCCAGGGCAGTTCATTTACAATACGGATATTGAGGCGGTATTCCTCCGCCGCGCAGGCGTAGGAGTCTCTTACCCACAACTCCCTGCGCTCATTTAAATAGGCGCGTACATCTTCAAGAATCCGGTCGAAATATTTTTCTTCAATAGGGTTATTAAAGCCTCCCCAATCGATCGTTGCTGCCGTCTGCTCGTCTTTTACAATAAATTTATCCCGGGGTGAGCGGCCGGTGAATTTACCGGTATGGATCACCATCGCTCCTGTATCGTTCAGCCGGCCCTGGCGTTTCATAAGTGTACCGGTAACCAGTTCATCAGGTGTCAGCTGGTAATGGATGAGATTGGTCAATTGCAGTCCGGCAGCTTTCAACTGTTTCCCGGGAATTTCGAATGGCTTTGTAAGCATATTGTGTTTTAAACTTTTGTTGAGTCCACAAAAATATCATTTGATAAATTCTAAAAAAAATATCAGAAACAGACGTCAAATTAGAAAATATCAAATTAAAATAGGTCAAAAAATAGATACATTTCAAAACAAAAGAAAAAAACTAACGATTGTTTACGAATATTGATTCTTTGCTTGCAAATAGAATAATGATTCCCGGAGCATTTTTTTCTTTCCCCTTAGTTTCCTACCTTTGCGCCGTTCTGTTTTGAACAGGATCAGTTCTTTTTTATTTTTCCCGCCGCAGCGGGAAACCTTATCAAGAAAGGCAGAGGGTTTGGCCCAATGAAGCCTTGGCAACCTGTTGGTGAAATAACAAGGTGCCAATTCCAGCTCCCGCAATGCGGGAGGAAGATAAGTCGGATCAGTAGTATATTAAACATATTAATAGAACAGCTCATCTGGTTTATCCGGTGGGCTTTTTTTATGCGCCGCATTTTGCTGCCTCTTAATTTTTTTGAATATGAAAGAAAACTCTATTAAATTCGTAGTCTGCATGAATGAAAGCGCAACATACAAGGCTCCCGGCATTACGCCAGTAATGCGTTGTTGCAGCTGTTGTTGTATGCCTTAGCAGGCATACCCTTTCATTTATATCCCGTGGGCTGTTGCAGCCCTGATATCATACTCCAACATCTTTTTTCACTTCATTAAATTCATGATTTATTATGAGCAACCAATTACATTTTGACACATTACAGGTTCATGCGGGCCAGCAGCCAGATCCCACAACCGGAAGCCGCGCCGTACCCATTTACCAAACCACTTCCTTTGTTTTCAAAGATGCCGATCACGCAGCCAATCTTTTTGGTCTGAAAGAGTTTGGCAATATCTATACGCGGATCATGAACCCCACCACCGATGTATTTGAGCAGCGTGTGGCCGCGCTGGAAGGCGGCGTGGCGGCCCTTGCTACTGCATCCGGGCAGGCAGCGCAGTTCCTGACCATCACCAACCTGCTGCAGGCCGGTGAAAACTTTGTTACTTCCCCCTTCCTGTACGGTGGCACCTTCAACCAGTTTAAAGTATCGTTCAAAAGACTGGGAATTGATGTGCGGTTTGCTGCCGATGACAACGTGGATAGCTTTCGTCCCCTGATCGATGAAAAGACAAAAGCCATTTATATAGAAACGCTGGGCAACCCGCGGTTAAACGTTCCCGACTTTGAAAAATTTGCAGCACTGGCCAAAGAGTACGATCTGCCGTTAATTGTAGATAATACATTTGGAGCCGGCGGATACTTGTTCCAGCCTCTCAAACACGGTGCAAATATTGTTGTGGAAGCCGCTACCAAGTGGATCGGCGGACATGGCAACAGCATTGGCGGAATTATTGTTGATGGAGGAAACTACAACTGGGGCAACGGAAAATTCCCCCAGTTCTCCGAACCTTCAGAAGGCTATCATGGCTTGAACTTCTGGCAGATATTTGGCGAAGGAAACCCGCTGGGCTTACCCAATATTGCTTTTGCGATCCGCGCCCGCGTAGAAGGGCTGCGCGATTTTGGACCGGCCCTAAGCCCCTTCAATTCCTTCCTGCTACTGCAGGGACTGGAAACACTTTCACTGCGGGTACAACGCACGGTTGACAATACCCTGGCGCTGGCACAATGGCTGGAGCAGCACGACAAAGTGGAGTTTGTATGGTATCCCGGCCTGGAAAGCAGCCCCTACCATACCCTGGCTAAAAAATACCTGACCAATGGATTTGGCGGTGTATTACAGTTCGGCATCAAGGGAGGACTCGAAAACGGGAAGACCTTTATCAACAGCCTGAAACTGGTAAGTCACCTGGCAAATGTAGGCGACACCAAGTCGCTGGCTATTCACCCGGCTTCCACTACGCACGAGCAACTGAACGAAGCCGAAAGGGCCAGCGCCGGTGTACTGGACAACCTCATCCGCATCAGCCCGGGAATTGAACATATTGATGATATTAAAGCAGATTTTGAACAGGCTTTTGCCGCTGTTTTTAACAAGTAAAAAACAAAGAGACTTGTGGGGTTTTGCAAAGCCTCACAGGTCTTTCACACAGAATGCAACAAGAATTATTTATACATCCGGATCCTTTTATTTTAGAGAGCGGCACCATCTTCCAAAACCTGCGGCTGGCCTATACCACCTATGGTATCATGAATGAAGAGCAAACCAATATAATATGGATCTTTCATGCATTAACGGCCAACAGCAACCCGCATGAATGGTGGCCCGAGATGATTGGGGAAGGAAGGGTTTTTGATCCGGCAAGGGATTTTATCATCTGTGTAAACATGCCCGGAAGCTGCTATGGCAGCAGCAGCCCTCTGGATGTAAACCCCGCTACCGGCACCCCCTATTATCACGATTTTCCTTTTTTTACCATCCGGGATATGGCCCGGTCCTATCGGTTATTACAAAAGCAATTGGGCATCCGGAAAATAAAGATCGGTATCGGCGGCAGCACCGGCGGCCAGCAACTGCTGGAATGGGCCGTGCAGGATCCCGCCCTTTTTGAATACATTATTCCCCTGGCTACGAATGCAGTTCACTCCCCCTGGGGTAAAGCCTTCAATGCCTCCCAACGTTTTGCCATAGAAGCAGATCAGACCTGGCAAAACAAGCGTCCCGATGCGGGACTAAAAGGTATGGAAGTAGCAAGGGGCATTGCCCTGCTATCCTATCGCAATGCTACCGCTTATAATAAAACACAATCGGAACACTCAGACGATCAGCTGGAAGCCTTCCGGAGTGAAAGTTATCAGCGCTACCAGGGCACCAAATTAGCCGCACGCTTTAACGCCTTCAGCTATTATGCGTTAAGTAAAAGTATGGACAGCCATAATCTCGGGCGCGGCAGGGGCGGCGCCATTAAAGCCCTGGAACAAATTGGGGCCAAAACCCTGGCACTGGCGCTGGAAGGCGATCTGCTGTTTCCCCCGGAAGAACAGGAGTTTCTTGCAGCACATATTCCCGGGGGCATAGAAAAACTGATCCGCTCCGATTACGGGCACGATGGCTTCCTATTGGAATTTGAACAAATATCAGAAGCAATAAAAAGATTTACAACCCGGCACGCCGAAGGCGTGGCGATAAAATAAAAACAATGGGCGAACATAAAGAATTAGTGATCGGGTTATTTGGATTTGGTGTGGTTGGCGAAGGGCTTTACAAAGTGCTGCAGCAAACCCCCTCGCTGAAAGCTACTATCAAACAAGTGTGTATTAAACATCCCGGAAAAACAAGAAATGCACCAGAGGAACTGTTTACTACAAATCGCGATGCTTTGCTGAACGACCCGGCCATCAACCTGATCGTAGAAGTGATCGATGACGCCATTGCCGGCTTTGAGATCGTAAGCACCGCCTTGAAAAACGGAAAGGATGTGGTGAGCTCTTCCAAAAAAATGATCGCTGAAAACTTACCGGCTTTGCTGGAATTGCAACAAAAAACCGGCAGGTCGCTCCTATACGAATCTTCTGCCTGCGCCTCCATCCCGGTGGTCCGCAACCTGGAAGAATATTATGATAACGATCTCCTGCACAGCATCCGCGCTATCGTAAACGGGAGCACCAATTTTATACTCACCAAGATCTTTGAAGAGAACCTGTCTTTTAAAGATGCCCTGCTACTGGCGCAGCAACTGGGCTTTGCAGAAAGCGATCCTACGCTGGATGTGGAAGGATTTGACGCCCTTAACAAATGGACCATCCTGCTGCTGCATGCCTATGGTATTGTGGCGCACCCGGAGCATATTCTGTTTAACGGCATTCAAAATATCGCCAAATCAGATGCCCTGGTGGCCAAGGCGCGCGGACAGCAGATCAAGCTGGTAGCACAGGCCAAAAAACTGATCAATGGCGGCGTAGGCGCTTACGTACTGCCGCAGTTTGTAAACGCAGACAGCCCCCTGTCCTTTGTAAAGAATGAGTACAATGGTGTGGTGATCGAAAGCGGCTTTGCCGACCAGCAATTTTTTTACGGAAAAGGAGCGGGCAGTTTCCCCACTGCATCGGCGGTATTGAGTGATATTTCTGCCCTGCGTTATGAATACCGGTATGAATATAAAAAATTATACCATCATAAACCGCATCAGCTTAATGATGCCATTTACCTGAAGGTATTTGTAAGCTTTACCGAACTGGCCAATATTCCCAAAGAAGATTTTGAATGGATCGAGGAATGGCATGCACAGGAAAGCCGCAAATACTTATCCGGTGTGATCGCTTTACAAAAATTAAAGCAAAACATGTGGTGGAAGGAAAATGGTACATCCCTCATTGTAGAAGCCGACGGGATCATTGAAGACATTGAAGAACGGAAACTAAAAAAGAAAAGCCTGGAACTGGCGGGGCTTTTATAAGTTTCAGGTTTAAAGTTCAAGGTTTCAGGTTGGTTCCGTTTTTATGCTTCATGCGCTTAACTTCTCTCTGCTCGCTACTCGCCATTCCCTGAGTAATATCGACCGGAAGAAAGATCATAGAGCTGGAACGGCATCCTCTCTTTAACATTCTTTGGATATTTTACATTCCCGCCGGGAAACGTTCAGGTTCAACGTTTACTTAAACATTGAACCTTGAACTTTAAACCTTCTTTAAAATCCCCGTGCCATAGAGGGTACCGAAAGATCCGAAAAGTCATTTTCGAGATATTTATAATAGCCGGTGATGGCGATCATTCCGGCATTATCGGTGCAATACTGAAAGTCGGGAATGAAAGTGTTCCACCCGTTCTGTTCGCCCATTTCTGAAAACGCTTTTCGCAAGCCGCTGTTGGCAGATACGCCACCGGCAATACAAAGATCTTTTATACCCAGCTCTTTGGCTGCCCTGCTCAATTTATTTAATAAGATCGAAATGATCCGCTGCTGGATGGAGGCACAGATATCCTGCAGGTTTTCCTCAATAAAGTGTTTCCGTTCCGCTTCCGTAGCCGCAAACTCCTCTTTATAGACCTGGGCGGTACCGGCATTGCGTAAAAAATAAAGAATCGCTGTTTTTACCCCGCTGAAGCTAAAATCATAGCCGGGTATGCGGGGTTCGGGAAACCGGAACCGGCTGGGATTTCCTTCCTTTGCATATTTATCAACCAGGGGCCCACCGGGATAAGGCAATCCCAGCATCTTAGCCGCCTTATCAAAAGCTTCCCCGGCTGCATCATCGATCGTTTCACCAATGATCTCCAGTTTTGTCGGGCCGGAACATTTCACGATCTGGGTATGTCCGCCGCTTACCGTCAGGCATAGAAAGGGGAACGAAGGTTTAGCCTCGGGAATCAGGTTGGCCAGCACATGGGCCTGCATGTGATTCACTGCAATCAGCGGTTTGTTCAGCGCAAGGGATAGGGATTTGGCAAACTGCCCCCCCACCAGCAAGCTCCCGATGAGGCCCGGCGCCTGGGTAAATGCGATTGCGTCTATTTCTTCCAGCGGCACCCCGCTTTCCTTTAATGCCACATCTACCACCGGTACAATATTTTGCATGTGCGCCCGGGAAGCCAGTTCCGGCACCACGCCCCCGTGTGCCGCGTGCACGGCCTGTGTGGCAATGCGGTTAGACAGAATGCGTCCCGAACTGCAAACCGCCGCCGAGGTCTCATCACAGCTGGATTCTATAGCCAGTATATTTATTTTGCTCATTATTTCATTTATTTGATCCCACTCACCCACCCCTATTAACTATTGCCTATTAACTATTGACTACTGCCTAACTCCTTATCGCCACCACCGGATCCATTTTTGCGGCCTGTACCGCCGGTATAATGCCGGCCATAACTCCCACAAATACACAGATCAGAAAGGTCCAGATCATGTTTCCTACCGAAATGAATACCGGAAAATCCAGCGCCTTACTTAGGATCTGCGCCAGCACATATACCAGCAACAACCCGATCAATCCGCCCAGCATACAAAGAAAGGCAGACTCCAGCAGGAACTCAGTAAGGATGATCTGCCGTTTGGCACCCAGCGCCTTTTTTAACCCGATCTGCGAAGTACGTTCTTTCACCGTTACAAACATAATATTTGCCACCCCAAACAATCCAACGATCAGGCTGATACCCCCAATCACCGCTCCACCGATATTAAGACCGGCAAATGCTTCTGACACCTGGTCGCCAATATCGTTGATATCATTCAGGGCAAAATTATCGGCCTGCCGGGGGCTCAGTTTATGCAAACTCCGCATGGTTACCATCAGCTCATCCTTAAGCCCTTTGCTTGTAACCTGTTCCCTTCCCTGCACCATGATTACCGGATCCGTCTTTTCCTCGTTATAAATCCTGCGTCCGAACTGGAAAGGGAGGATCACACTCTGATCAAATCCCCAGCCTCCGATCATCTGCTTGCCCTGTTTTTCGATCACCCCCGCAACAAGTATCTTCTTACCGGCTATGGAGATCATTTTATTAACAGCCAGCTCCGGCTCGTTAAATAACTTTTCGGCAATTTCATTGCCTATGACCGCCACACCGGAACCATCATTAAATTCAGCATCGGATATGTACCGGCCAAAGCTCATCGTAAGAGGTTGTATCTTTATATACTCTTCACTCACGCTGTACACGGTCGCCCCATTTAGCAGGAACCCCGAGAACTCTACATTCCCCCTGCCCTGCAGGGTAAAAGCCACATATTTTGCATTAGGTGTGCGTTCTTTGATTTGTTTTACCTCCTCGTAACGGGGTACCGGGCGGTTGACGTATTTCCACCAGGGGTAATCGGGTCCGCCGCCATATTCCCATTTATCTACATAGATGGTATTAGAGCCCAGGGTCTTTATCTCATTTTGTATATTTTGCTGCAGGCTGTTTACCGTGGCCAGCACCCCGATGATACAAAAGATACCTATAGTAACTCCAAAGAGTGATAGAAAGGTGCGCAACTTGTTCTTCCACAGCTCCTGCATGGCCATGCGAAAACTACTGCCAACAATTTCCAGTGTGCGCCTCAACATAGCTACAAATATAACCAGGTTTTTATTTCCGGCCGGCTTTACCGCTGCTGCTCCGCGGCTTCCCGATAGCACCAGTCAATAATTTGCCGGATCGATTGCAGCATTTGCTTCTTGCCTTTCCTGCTCTTGATATGAATACCGCAGATGGTGTTATCGTTGTAACGGTAATGCAGGATGATATAGTAGATTGCCGACACCAGCAAGGCATTGATAGCACGAAAGTTTACCGATGTTTTTTTAAAATAGGGGTCTGACAATTTAAAAAGCTGTTCTCCAAACTGCTCCCGTTCCTCCAGTATATCCTGCAGCAACGGATTCTTTTCGCTCAACTCCCAGAGAATGATATTCTGCATTTCTACGGAATTTTCCAGGAACTGAAACTGACCGTCTAAAATCCCCATCATCGCATCTGCATCCAGGCTGGTAAGCGGTTCTTTTTTTGTTACCGCCTCAGCCTTTTTCCAAAAATCATTTTGTTTCAGATAGGCATCAATCAACCCCCGGAGACTCCCAAAATAATTATAGATCAGTTTTTTGTCAAGCTTTGCATGTGCGGCAATATTGCTGGCCTTTAGTGCCTTGTAACCGTCCTTCTGGAGGATCGCTCCCACTGAATGCAACAGTTTCTGCATGGATTTCTGCTTATCCCGCCGGGGTTCCTGTATCACACGTTGTCTCATTATTATTTATAACCAGCTTTCAAAGGTCCCGATTTTTATCAAGTTACCAAAAAATCTCCTCATTTGACATATTAAAAATTTTTACGGAGAACCTTAAACAATTCCGAACTTTTATACCGCTGCTTTAAATTTCATATTGGAGTGGAACCCCGGGGGTATATATTCTTTACTTTTTCAGGTTGCCTGATCGTTGCAAGTCAACGATCGTTGACTTGCAACGATTATTCACTTACCTTTGTGGCTTCCAAAAATGCCGGTGCTGTCAAGAAATTTGTTTGCACTATTGCTTTTTTGTTCGTAAGTGTGCCGTTGCTAGTTAAACAAGCCAACTAAGTGCTTTTGAGATAGCGTAGTGCTAAGGGTTGATAATGGATATGCTCCGGCTTTCTGAAGTATGTCCATTTTTTTGCGCCCTGTACCACCCGCCGGCAAGACTATTTTATCGCTGAAGTTGTGCTTTTGTATGCCTTTACATACTTCGCCTTAAGTCGTAATGCATTACCCTGCTCAATGAGCCAGCTCCCGTTCCATCCGGATCGCTTTAGGAAACAGGATATTATTTTCCAGGTGCACATGCAGGTGCAGGTCTTCTTCAAATTCTTTTAGCAATGCGTATGTAACCCGGTAGGTACTGCAGCCATCTTCAGGGACCGTATAGTCGCCGGTAAGCGCCGCAATTTTTTCGAAACGATCTCCTTCAATATGATGTTCGTGCATCATTACGCTAATCGGGTTTTCTACGGAGCCAAACGCTGCCTGAGCGGTTCCGTTTGCCACCATGCTCCGGATATAAGGAAACAAAACCGCCTCTTCCTTTTGCATGTGCGCAGAAAGGTCAACGGTGCAATCTCTAAATAATGCGGCTACTTCTTTCAATTCGGGATGCGCGTTGCCATGCACTTTTACAATCTTCTCCAGAAACGGCATAATCTCCCCAATTTTTGCCTTTACATAACGGTGATGTTTTTTTTCAATATAGTCCGACAGCAAATCGGCGGGCCAATTGTTATAAGCTATAGCGGCCGTACCGGCCGAACGATGGGCTTCCTCCAATGCCTGAAGCAGGATGCCCGGCTCCAGTTCCTTTTTGGTGCAGGCTTCCGCAATAGTGCGATCACCACCGCAGCAAAAATCAATCCCATAATTTTTAAAAACCGAAGCAGTGCGGTAGTCCTGTGCCACCAATTCTCCAATAATTGTTTGTTCCTGAATTTGCATATTATGTTTCGCTTAAAATTAAAAATCAGCTTCGGCGCTTCCCGGTTCCTTTCAAAGCTAAAACCATATATAAATACCTTTTTATCTTTTATTAGCTCAAAAAAACGCCTCACTTTGTTCGCTCCGGCAAAGATACAAAGAAAATTCAATAAAAGACATTTTTATCTTTTATTAACGGCCGGCAGATTTTTATCACTCGTAAATGATTTTTCCCCGCTACAACTTCGCAGATCGCGCAAATAAATACCCATTTAAAGTCTGTGTTTTTGCTTAATTCCACGTTCTGATCATTTTCATCGGGGAAATAGTCGTCACTACTATTTTTACAGACTTATTTTCAAACAATTTCTTACAAACCCAAAAACGGCTATACCATTCCCTGCCGGATGGCCTTACTGATGAGGATTGCGGTGTTTTTTGCATCGAATTTTTCAAGCAGGCTTTTGCGATGCGTATTTACTGTGGGCACACTGATAAAAAGTTGTGTTGAGATCTCCACATTGGTAAGCCCCTGGGCAATCAGCTGCAGTACTTCCTTTTCTCGCCGTGTAACCAGTGGAAGGCCCCTGTTGGTGTCTTTTAAGGAAGCGGCTGCCTCCAGGCTAAAATAGGTCTTGCCCGTAAGCACGATATGAATCGCTTCCAGCAGCTCTTCCTTGTCTGCATTTTTCAATACATAGCCGGAGGCGCCGTTATCCATCATATTGCGGATAACAGCCTGTTGGTTAAAGGTGCTCAGCCCCAGCACAAAAATGTTGGGGAACCATTCTTTCACCTCCCTGCACAGGTCAATACCGCTTTTATCCGGAAGGCTGATATCCAAGAGCAGTACATCGGGCTGTTGTTGTTTCAAAAAACTGATGCAGGAGGCGGCATTGGTAGCATGCCCCAGCCAATCAATATCCTTTTCATGCTGCAATAAAGAACGGATGCCCTCTATTACCATATAATGATCATCTACGATAAATACGCTTGCTTTCATATTTTCCCTTGTCTTAAAGTAATGGGAACTCTAAATTTCCTGCAACAAAGGTATGAATACCCAAAAGTTGCCTGTAATTATAGCCCGTTTACCCGATACCCACTTCTATTAAAACGGATGTACCCCGGCCCTGTTCTGAGTGTACGTCTATTTTCCCTTTTAGAAAATCAACCCGGTTCAGAATATTAGTCCAGCCGATACCCTGTGCTTCGGTAAGCAGCTTCTTGTCAAAGCCTTTTCCGTCATCCTCAACGGTAACGGTTAACAACTGTTCCTCTTCCGAGACATACGCCTGTACCAGCAGATTTTCCGCATTGGCGTGTTTGACGGTATTGTTGACCAGCTCCTGTATAATCCGGTAAATAGTAACCGAAATGGTCTGGTCTATAACGGCTTTTTCTGCTCCAAGGAATTGATAGTCGATATGTAATGCGCCACTTTTTTTTATTTCACTGCAAAACTCCTGCAGCGCCACATTCAGTCCATATTTTACGAGCACTTCCGGCATCATATTATGTGCCACACGGCGCATTTCCCGGATGCTGCTATCGAGCATATCGATGCTGCGCTCAAAAGCCTGCGCATTGTCGGGCGTCATAATTAAATTTCCTTTCATATTGCTTAAAGAGTATTTAACGCCGCTCAGCATGCCTCCCAGCCCATCGTGCAGATCCTTTGCCAGCCGCGTGCGCTCCCGCTCCTCCCCTTTTAGCACCGCTTCCGTAGCGGTCAATTGCTTTTCCGTTTCCAGTTCATCGATCTTTGCCTGTTGAAGCTTTTGCCGGTTTTTATAGTTGCGGTAGCTGAGCAATGAAATAATCAATATCCCAATGGCGCTGCCGGCAAGAACATAATTGAGCGTATTTTTATTCTGAAGCGAGATTTGTTGCAATTTGATCTGTGCTTCCTTTCTCCCCAGTTCAAAACGCTTTTCTGTACGCACGATTTCAGTTTGCACATCTTCACCAACGAGGCTATCCTGCAACAGCGTTACCTGGCGTAGCACTTCTTCGGCATCCTCAAGGCGTTGCATCGCAATTAAAATACTGCTCAAGGTTTCTAACCCTTTCACTTTATCGCCTCTGAAGCCATTTTCATTGCAGATGGCAAGCGATTCGTCGACATACTTTTTGGCTTCGGGATAATTCCGTTTAAAGTAATAGTAGATGGACAATGCCCGGTAGGCCACAGCTTTGGTCCCCGGCACCTCCTCATCCTTCGTAAGGGTTAGCACCCGGTCAATATAGGGTTTCATGCC
Source organism: Niabella hirudinis (assembly GCF_051201075.1). Classification (NCBI taxonomy): domain Bacteria; kingdom Pseudomonadati; phylum Bacteroidota; class Chitinophagia; order Chitinophagales; family Chitinophagaceae; genus Niabella; species Niabella hirudinis. The sequence continues at coordinate 8,443 of NZ_JBPEHJ010000009.1, read as the reverse complement.
ATCAAAGTCGCCCTTATGTATGTACACCGTTACAATGCCCAGTAAGGCGGCTTCCTGTAAATCATGATAGTTGGCCGCCTCTCCCCTCTGAAGCGCCTCCCGGTATAATACCAGGGATTTTTCATGATCATTGATCGTTTCGTAATTGTTTCCAAGGTTCAACAGGGCAATTCCCAAACTAACACGGTCATCCCCGGTACGAAAATAAGCAACTGCTTCTTCGCCTGTTTTGATAGCCTCCTTGTTGCGTTTGAGGTTCATGTACAGGTTTTGCAATGCATCCGATAGTTTTGCCAGCAGCATTTTATCTCCCGTTTGCAAAATATACGGCCGGGCTCTTTCTATATACAATGCGGCACTGTCGTAGAGGCCCATATATTGAAAACTGATACCGGTGTTGGCATTACATTTTCCTAAAAGCAAGGGATCATTGATACTTTTGGCTAGTTCAATAGAGCGTTTATTCAATAAAACGGCGGAGTCAAAAGCGCCTTCCAAATTCAATATCTGGGTATAATTGGAAATAAATTTTATAACGCCCTTCTTATAACCCAGCTTTTCGCTAAGTGCCCGGGCTTGATGGTAGTAATATGCAGCGGTTTTATGATCATCCATCTCGTATTGGTTGCCAATATTGATGTAGAGCTGCACTTTTGCGGTATCCTCTTTTGCTGCGGGCAACAGTTTTAGCAAGCTGTCCCTGTTCAGCATTTGTCCATTGCCGGATATGCTTATACCCATCATGAACATGATTTTAAAAAACAACCGCTTTCTCATAATTTTCCTGTTGCAAATTAGGTATTGGTATCATTGTTTTTTCTCATCTTTTTTAATGATTTTTCGACCGCTTATTCAAAAATTATCACTTTAAATGATCAATTGCACTAAAGCACGGATCTATTTTACACCTCTTATCAAATCCGTAACAATGGATAAAACCCTTCCAAAAACGCAACCTGCATTTCTAAAATCTTCCTGGAAATTTGAAATTTAGTGGTAGAATGATTTTATATTTACCCTTCCTAAGCGCTTTAGGAGTTCCATAAACAATATACACCTATATCTAAAAATAATATAAAATAACGATGCAACGATTGTTTTTAATCTTCTTACTCATTATTGGAATAAGTAGTTGTGGAATAAGTAAAAAAGCCCAAAAACAAGCGGTTTCATTTGAGGATGGAATCGGCCAGGTCAAACACCTGGTGGTGGTCTATATGGAAAATCGCAGTTTTGATAACCTGTACGGTGAGTTTAAAGGAGCAAACGGTTTAAAGAATGCCCGAAAAGGAAATTTTATACAAGTTGATGAGAAAGGGATTCCTTATCAATACCTGCCCGCAATTCAGAGGAATAATTCATTTCCCACTAACCTGCCTAACAAGCTTTTTAATATAGACCAGTATGTAACATCAGATAAGAGAACGCCCGATGTTACGCACCGTTTCTTTCACAACCAATTACAGATTAACGGTGGAAAGATGGATAAGTTTGCGGCGTATAACGATTCTAAGGGGTTGGCAATGGGTTACTATACAACAAAGAAACTTCCTTTGTATCCGCTGGCGAAACAATATACGTTGTGCGACAATTTTTTTCAAAGCGTTTTTGGCGGTTCATTCTTTAACCATGTTTACCTGATTTCAGCCGCGGTACCGGTTTGGCCAAATGCTCCTGCAAATCTGGTTGCCAGGGTTGATGCGAATGGCAAAATGATCAAAGACGGTGTTGTTACGCCGGATGGCTATGCTGTCAATCATGTACTCTCCAGAAATAAACCTTATCCTGCAAAATCAGACACCGCCTTATTTTTGCCCTCGCAAACAATGGCAACCATTGGCGACCGCCTTAGTGAAAAAAACATATCCTGGGCCTGGTACTCTGAAGGATGGGATGATGCCGTAGCCGGAAGAAAAAATAATTTTGCCTATAATCATGAACCGTTTTTGTATTTTACCCAATATCAGGAAGGCACAGCAGGCAGAAAACACATGAAAGATCAAAATGATTTTATTAAAGCTGCGAAATCGGGCACGCTTCCTGCCGTTTCGTTTGTAAAACCTGGCGGGGGCAACGACGAACATCCGGGTGCATCGGCTGTATATTCTTCTGAGCAACTGGCGGTAAACCTGATCAATGCCGTATTGGAAGGCCCTAATGCAAAAGACGCATTGATTGTATTAACCTACGATGAATTTGGCGGTTTTTTTGATCACGTAAACCCCCCGGTTATTGACAGGTGGGGGCCGGGAAGCCGTATCCCTGCTATTGTTATCGGGCCATTTGCCAAAAAAAATCATGTGGATCATACACAATACGAAACCGTTAGCATCCTTTCCTTTATTGAGCACCGGTGGGGAATAAAACCATTAGCTGAGCGGGACAAAAATGCCAACCCCTTCCGGAACGCTTTAATATTCAAATAATCCGCGAAAATGGAGTAAAACAGGATATGTATAAAAAGACGGGCCTCGTTGTATTGCTGCTTACCGGTTTTTTTGTTGCAAGCCTCAGTTCCTTTTATGCGGCGCCCGGCCATTCCGTACAAACGCACTACAGCAGGCGCGAACATAAAATTCAGGAAAAGGTATTTAACCAGGTGGTATCTTTTCGGGATTTTGTAAAAGACAGCCTGTTACCTGCGATTAGTAAATCGCCGGCCGACACCCTAAGGATTCGCAAAGCCTTCTTAAAATCAAGACTACTGTTCAAAGAATTTGAATGGGCAGCGGAATATTTTAATGGGGAACTCACAGAACGGCTAAATGGGCCTCCGGTACAGGAGATTGAGAATGCAGACCTGCTCTCCCCTTCGATGGCCCGCGCCATTGACCCGATGGGCTTACAGGTTATAGAGCCGTTAGTCTATCCCCGGTATAATGCCGCCAACAAGGAGCGGCTGGGTAGTGAGGTTGGGTATCTACTAACCAATACGGAATACCTGATCGCTTATTTTTCGGACCACCTGCTTGCCGACTGGCGCATTTTGGACGCTGCCAAATTAGAGATATTCCGAATCATCACTTTGGGTATTACCGGGTTCGATAATGGGCTTTCGCTCAACAGTATGGAAGAGTCCGCCAGGTCCTTAAAAAGCCTTCGGGAAACGCTTTCTTACTATACGGGTAAACGCAAAGAAGCGGCATTACTATCCAACCTTGATACCGCGATAGCTTACCTGCAAGATCATCCTGATTTTGCTTCTTTTAACAGAGCCTTATTTATTACCCGTTTCGCCAATAAGATCAGCACCGGTATCGCTTTATTGCAGCAAAACTTACCCGGTCAAAAAATTAAATACAACCGGTTATTGCGCCAGGAAGCAAAGACCCTGTTTGATGCGGATGCTTTCAATGTGAATGCATTTACACCCGGCCCGGAATTTCATATTACGGAAGCAAAAGTGGAGCTGGGTAAAAAACTGTTTTATGACGTTTCCCTGTCCGGCACCGGTACAAGAAGTTGTGCGTCCTGCCATCGTCCTGAATTGGCATTTACAGATGGCCTGGTTAAGAATACAGACATCCACGACCCCTCAAAATTGTTGAAACGAAATGTACCCACTTTGCTCAACGCTGCTTTACAGTCTAACTATTTTTACGATATGCGGGCGCTGACGCTGGAAGACCAGACCCGCGATGTCATCAGCAATAAAGTGGAGATGGCAGGCTCAATGGAGCGCGTCATAAAATATGTTGCTGCAAATAAACCGTACCGGGCATTGTTCGCAAAGGCATTTCCCGCTAAAGCAGGAAACGACATCCAACCAGACGAAGTGACCAATGCGCTTGCTTCCTATGTGCGCAGTCTTACCAAACTCAATAGCCGCTTTGATGCCTATATGCGGGGCAACGAAGAAGCCCTTACCAAACAGGAATTGAGGGGTTTTAACCTGTTTACCGGGAAAGCCAAATGCGCCACCTGCCATTTTATTCCTTTGTTTAACGGCGTTACGCCTCCCAAATATGTTGCAAGTGAAACCGAAGTATTGGGCGTTCCCCGGTCGCCTACGGACTCCACGATAGACCCGGACAGCGGTTATTATGACGTAATTGGCGTTGAATCCTATAAATATGCCTTCAAAATCCCCACCATCCGCAATAGCCAAAGCACTGCCCCCTATATGCACAATGGCGCCTACCAGACCCTGGAGCAGGTGATGGAATTTTATAATAATGCCGGAGCTGTGGGCTTGGGAATTCCGCTACCTAACCAAACACTTCCCGCGGAAAAGCTTCAATTAACGGAAAAAGAAAAAGAAGATATCATTGCTTTTATTAAGAGTTTGGAAAACCAAAGACCACCTACAATAAAGTAAAAGCATGCTTACAGCTTCTAAACCTTATATCATCTGCCAACATTACACTTGTTGGCGCTTCATTGCTGGTTATAGCTTTCCATTTTTTATCCTTGGAGAAGATCGGTGTAGTGTAGTTCCTGTTTATGACAATGCTTTTTGTTTTATTAAGTTGTTCCCGGCAATCACTTAAACAAGACAAAAAGCATTGATATCCATCGTGTTAAACAATTTCAACGGGCTGAAAGGATTACAGTCGAACGCCTTATACCGCTCTTAACCTTTTTAGATGACGTGGAATAAGTTACAATTAATTAATTTTAATGGAAATCACCCCAATAACTAAACATTCAACAGTCGGCTGGCTATAGTACGGCTAACGTACAACTGCTGAACTTTCAAAATTCCACGTAACTTTAACATAAAACTTAACTGTAGGTTTGCTATGGCGCCCGTTAGCGTGTTCCATTAATAATCCGGTCCATACTAAAATTAATTGCAAATGAAAACAGCAATTTTCATATTCGCTTTTATCTTTTGTTTTGTGTTGGGCAACGCACAACAAAAGGACTACAAACCTTTATTAGACACATTTTTTCTGTACGCCGAAAAGAGTTTCAAGGATATTGCAGGAAAACCAAACGACACGAGTGCTTTTAGCCCGGCGAAACTCAAAGTTGATGTTGGCGAGCTAAAAGTTGGGCGGTATCCGTACGTAACTACGCTGGTGTGGAAAATCCCTTTGAAGCAAGCGGCAAAAATACACGCCGATGTGCAGGAATACATCCGCATTCATTTTTCGGGCAAGCCTAATTATCAGTTGGTAAGCGATGGAACGGAAGAAGAAGGTTATAAGGTTACTGAAGTGTACGCTGTAAAAGAAAACGAAAAACCAGTTGTTTTTTTCAGAACGATTTATTACAAAGCCGAAAACGAACAGGAGAAAAGTAGTTTTACGGTAATGGTTTACGGAAAATAAATTTTTAAACGCGAATGCTGTGACTTATCAAACAAAAACAACATCTTCATTTTCTGTAGTTTTCGGATATATTCCCCAGATTGAAAAAAAACGGGATGCACCGGAAAACCTGCACCGGAAATTTTCGCTTGTGCTTTCCTCATACCGGCAAGAAATCGGGGAAATGTTTTTTGACTTTAGGTTGTTTTTGCAACTAATGGAAACTACCTTATCAGCATTTGAGTATGATGAAATTCCTCTTTATCTAAACAAAAAAGATTTTTTGACTTTTGAAAACAAAGAACTGTTGTTCCGATATTTTGAAAACGAATTGTACAGCGAAGCTGCAAACGAATTGTCATTTCTGAAAATGATAGTGTTGAAAAACAAAAAGCCCCTATTGCAGGTTTTACCCGAAGATTATACTGGAATTGGCGGACCGGCACCTTACCACGATTCTATTACGTTTACTTGCCTTTGTGAAAATATCAACGAGGAATTTTTACTGAAAAAACTAAAAGAAAAAGCATTGATACCCGATAAAGTTATTTATGGAAAAGAATTTCCCCAACTGAACCTGATTCAGAAACTAAAGTGCTGTACGCCGTTACTACGCTGGGCAGTTCGCTTTCGGCAACTTATACTAAAAAAGGCGATGAAAAAACGATGAACGATATCTACGACCAACTCGGCACTCTCCAGGTAATGGTGGAAGACCCGAAAGATTTTCCCGATATGATGAAAAAAGAAAAAGACAAAAGCATCATCCACAAAACCATTGTGAAAGACTACAAAACAATGAAAAAAACCTGCATCATCACCTTAGATAATACAGGTAAAATTCACATCGATATTTTAAACAAATAAACCACCCGGTATATGAAACCCTTAATCCTGACATTTGTTGTAGTGCTTTTTAGCTTATTTGTATCGTATGCACAAAACTTAAAAATGGTGCAAGATTCCGCTGGCAACTGCGGCTATAAAAACAGGGCTGGTGATTTGGTAATACCTTACAAATATCGTCTTGGTCACGAATTTTCTGAAGGGCTTGCAGCCGTATATGAAGACGGGAAATTTGGTTTTATGGACGAAAACGAAAAGCTGGTAATTCCAATTGAATACACCGTAACATTTGATTTCAGCCATGGGCTTGCAGCCGTAAAACTCAATGGCAAATGGGGTTACATTGATAAAAAGGGTAAAGAAATAGTCCCCTGTGAATATGATTTTACCTATGGGTTTTATGAAGAGATGGCAGCGGTGCAACGGGGAAACAAATGGGGCTTTGTTGATAAAAGCGGCAAGTTGGTGATTCCGTGTATATACGCCAGCGTGTATAGTAGTTTTAGTGAAGGTTTAGTGGCTGTTAAACTCAATGACAAATGGGGTTATATTGATAAAGCCGGCAACACGGTTATTCCTTTTTCTTATGACGATGCTGGTTCATTCTACGAAGGTTTGGCTGCTGTGCAGCCTGTACGTGATAAGGGCTATGGCTACATAAATAAAAAAGGAGCAATGGCTATTCCGGTACAATTTAAAAAAGCCTATTCATTTGATGACAACGGGATAGCAATGGTGGAGGGTGAAACGGCTTCTACCGTTCATATAGATAAAACCGGAAAAGTTATAGACGTAAATTATCAAACAACCGGAAAAGGAAAATTTAGATTTCGAACCGGGGAAGTATATGATGGTGAGATAGTATATGGGGAAAGGACAGGAAAAGGAAACAATGTGTGGGCAAATGGAGATGTTTATGTGGGAGACTGGAAAGACAATAAAATGACAGGCAAAGGAAAAAAAGTGCTGGAGAACGGGAACAGTTATGATGGCGATTGGAAAGACGGTATGTTTAACGGAAAAGGAAAATATATGTGGGCAGATGGTGCTGTTTACGAAGGTGATTGGGTAAATGGAAATATGACGGGCAAAGGAAAATATAAATGGGCAAATGGAAATGTGTATAATGGCGATTGGAAAGACAACAACCTGAACGGGAAAGGCATTCTTACTAAAACAAACGGTGCCGTACAAAACGGCGACTGGGTAAATGGCGTTTTTAGCGGCGTTACAAAACAAACAACCGACGCAGCCGCAAAAATGAGTACTGCCGAAGCAGCCGCATACAAGGCATTGGAGTATAGAGATGCAGGCAATTACACCGCAGCATTGCCCGAAGCACAAAAGGCATTGAAATTGGATGCCCATAATTTTTTGGCATTGTTTGCAAGAGGCTTGCTGTACGCAGAATACGATAAGAACAATGCAAAGGCAATCGATTTTTATACAAAAGCTATTGCAGCAAACGCAAAAGACTACCGTCCGTTTTTGTTTCGTGCTTATGCCTTCACTGACAACAATCGCCTGGCAGATGCAAAAAATGATTTGGACAAAGCCATAGCGATCTACCCAAAATGTTTTAATTGCTTTATGCTTCGGGCGCATGTTTTTGGAAAAGAGCAAAAATGGGCAGCTGCCAGGGATGAAGCACAACTTGCCCTTAACCTGAAACCCGGCTCGGAAAAAGCAAAGTCAAGTTATGAAATGTATAAAAATTTTGCCGACCCGGAAACGATAGATGCGACCCCTTATGCTAAAAAAGAAGAACACCAAACTGTTACTTATAACAGAGGCGCATCCAATACCTACACCCAAAGCCAATCCATAAACCTTAGCAACATAAAATATATTGGGGGAGATGATGAAGACGACTATGAGGAAAACCCTGCCTACGCCAGAAAGAGAAACAAAAGATACCTGAGCCAAAGCGATATGAATAATATCATTCAATCCAATTCACCATCGCCTTCATCAAATGAATCGGGCTGGGATAAGTGGTTTAGAGAAAGAGACAGACAGTCTGAACGAGATTACAAACAGAAAAATGGTCAATACAGAGGATATTAAATTTGCCAAAAAGCAAAAGGCGAATCGCCAATACTGGCCAATCTCATAGAAAAGCAAACAACAGTCTGGCCAGCGGAAATTACTAAGGCGCCTAAAAAAATCCAGACATAAATAAAAAAGGGTCTTCTTGAAGAAGACCCTCTCAGCGGAGAGAGAGGGATTCGAACCCCCGGAATTATAGACACTGTTTCATAAAGTGTGTAAGTTAAAATCGAGTCATAACGGATTCGATTTTTTAACTTTAAACACAATATGCACAAATGAAAACGGAAGAT
>NZ_JBPEHJ010000008.1:0-227366 GCF_051201075.1 Niabella hirudinis | reverse complement strand
CCAGTTCTTAATTATTTTTGGTGACAGATTGAAGGTATAAGTTCTACGATTATTTTACCTCGATTTTAACTTACACACTTTTCGGGATACTCCCTTAATTATAAAAAAATAGTGTCTGCCGTTAAATTCTATATCAATTTTCATCAACCTAAATTGATACAGAATTATAATAAAACACCAACGACATAGAAACTATTTCAATTCAGCCGACAAATTACTTATCTGCCCAATATGCAAAAGACTGTGGGGGTGCTAAATTAAAATCTTCTCTTAGACACTTTGGCTTTTTGTATTTTTTGGTTTTTTTTATTTTTATAGCAAATCCTTCGTCCTTGTTTGCAAAATATTCATAATAAAATGCTTCACTAATGCCTGAATGCTCCTGGGTTAAGCTCCAAAGCGTATCAAGGTCATGTTTAAGTACCTTATCTATTTCAAATTCACCTATTACTTTTTGAACAGGCGAAGAGGCATAGACGATTACCGATTTAATATTTTCGTTCTTAAAAATCGCCTTCCTAAATTCAAACTTCTTCGTTCCTTCAAAAATTTTATATGCAAATTCGGGCTTTATGGATAATACTACTTTCATTGTTTCATTTCTTAGAATAAGCAAATTTAATTAAATCGTTAAACTGGGCATCGGTTAGTTTCGCAAAACCCTTTGGCAAGCTCATTGGATCTGAAAATATTTTCAGATTGATTAAATCGTTTAATGTGGGTTTGGGTGTTGGTAAAGAATGTGCATATAGAAAGTTAATAATAAAAGGCCTAAACTTAGGATACTTATTCCACCATTTTGTTTCCAAATCTTCTTTTGAAATCATTGTTCGTCTGTTACAACTGTTGTAAAAATCATCAAAGTCTTTAAAGTTAGATTTTATACTTTCTACTATGCAGATGGTAGTTACCGTGCTTGAATATTTTTTGGGAGACGTTTCACCAAGACGATAGATTAATACAATATCGCCTGATTTCAGATTCCTATCAGGAGAATGAGAAATATAAACTTTGCTTATCCTATTCCTGTGGGGCTCATTCTCGGTATATTTAGTTTTATCTTCTTTAGTATTGATGCTATCAGGAAATAGTTCCGTATGATATTGAGCTTCGATTTTTATCAAATATTTATTGGTTTGCCTTGAAAAAAATGGGAATGTCAGTTTTGGATTCTCAACATTTGCCGGAAGCGTTTTGCCAAACGCCCGAACACAAACCATTTCTTTTCCGTTGGCAGTAGTTTTGATTCCGTGCTTGTAAAAGCCCCATTCTTCAAGCATTTCTATTAACTGTTCCTGCTCTGGTCTTTTATTAAAGATGGTAACATAAATTTCCTCTACTTTAAAAAGAAGAGCGTTGTCAAAAATTGTTTTGAGAAATCGCTCTCCAATTTTATAGCCATTTCCTGTAACCTTTAAAGTGCCTATTTTCAACCTCTTTTTGGGCGCAAAGACAGGCGAAATATCAGCGTAATCTTCACCAGGGTTCTCAATTTTTACGAAAAGGAATGCCGTTAACTGACCATCGCTATAACAAACATAGCAGGGATCCTCGGATTTGCTATTAAACCATTTGTCAAATTCCTGATAGTCATTTCTGAAGCTATCAAAAAAGGGATCAGTTAGATCGACCTCGGCAAAGTCAACCTTTTTAACTGCCAATACTTTATGCGTAATTAAGTTGGGATTTTCGGCGATTGATTTTTCCAAGAAATCCTGAATCCTAAAAACTTTTTCGCTTATCCCTAATAGTTTAGCCTTAGTATGTATTTTTTTATCCTCCGACACTAACAGATCAACCCGGTTTTCATATACCTCATTAAGAATTTGGGTATCATTAATATCATTATCCTTTGTGTCAACCTGTTTACTTACAGCTTTTATTGCATCACTTAGCGGGGCATGATGTTTCAATTGATTATAACTCTCAACTTTAACATTCATCGTCTTTACTGCCTCCTGATCTTTATACTTGTTCAGCTCGAATAAAGTGAGTGGGTGGATATATTTATCGTATTTCAGCTTATCCAACCAGTTAAAGAGCTGGCCAATAGCAGGGTTGCTAACTCTATTTGCCTCCCTATGAATGATGATATTTGTATCAAGTAGCACTTTCATAGTTTAAATATTTCTTGCAGTTTCAAAATCAAATTCATCGATGGTTAAAAGCAATTAAGTTCCTTTATTCCGATACCTTCTTTTGCATGGCTTTTTGTCTTTCAATTGGTAGCCTTCTAAGCTTCTGTTGCTACTGCTAATATACTTATTTTTTCAACTAAATAAAAATCTGCAAAGCAGTTCTTTACACAAACGGATCTCTTTACAATAAACCTTTTTACGGGAAGCCTCCGGAACATGGATCATAGGCCTTGAAACAAAAGATCGGAGCGCCCACGGCATACCAGTCGGGGGCATTATTTTTGCAAGTGGTGCTACCATTGGGGGTGGAGACCTGCACAAGAAAAAAACTATCGATATTCACTACGTAGTACTCGTAAAAGTATCATTGCAAAAACATCCGCATTTTGCCCCATTTGCAAAACTATATTTTTGCCATTATACTTATAAATTTCCACACCTTCTGCAAAGGGCTGTGTTCTTGAAATATCGTTTAGCCGTATTATAGACTTATTCCAGCCATGTGTAAATATGATTCGCTTATTGGTTAGGTAGAGAGCACCATCATTTATAAGCCTTAGCGCTTCCGCATTCTGCGGCCGGCTCTGGTTTCTGCCTGGCCCTACATATGTCTTTGTATTGCTACTAAAGATAGAAGGGTAACGGGGATTATTGGATCTGCTGCCTCTGGGCTCGTACCAGTTAACATTCAATACTTGCAGGTAACACAATTCTGATTTTTGAATAACAATATCCGGTTCCATCGTTTGCAAGGGTAAGTTTTCCAATACCCAGTATTGTTTTAGCTTTTCCAAGTGATAGTGGGTTTGTTCGTCTGCCTTTAACTGCACGTTTAAATTGCGGGCTATCTGTTCTAATTCCTGCTCTTCTTTTGGGGATAGGCTATTAGTTGAAACGATTTTTGAAACAAAATCGTTAACGAAATTTTTTTTTACTTCAAATGCTATTTTGTCTGCAAGTTCTTTGGGCAGTTTCAATGTGTTTTCAAGGGCGCTTAAAAATGTTTTTTCCTCATCTGAAAGATTTCCATCGGCAACAGCTTCAGAAAAAGATTGCTTATACATCTTTTCTCCCAGCTTTACATGAAGCTTATCCACCGTTTTATCATCCAATTCAAAAAGCAGCTTTAAATGATTGAGATCATGCAGCTCTTCGTCATCCAATCGCCTGTCGGAAAGGCAATGATTTAGATAAACGGCATAGAATTCTTCCAGGTTTAACCTATACTCCCTTTTTAAATTCAGCTTGTATTTTTGATTTAATTGTTCTAAATCGCCAGATGAGATAGTATATATGCTTTGTGTTGCAAGTAAATTGTTGAGTTCTATTACAGCGTTGTCATCCGGATGTTGCTTAAACAGCTTTTGCATGACACTGCGGGCAATCAATGGTTGTATTTCATATACTTTTCCGTTCATAACTTATTCATATTTCCTGTATTCTTCATAAATAGGATAATTCCAATCTTTAACCCCTCCATGCCAGGAGCATGCACCTCTCCCTCTGGCATTAGAAGTGGTTCCATCACGGCAAAGCGTAATATACCCGGTAATCCTTTTACGAATAGGATTGACTTTGTTATGTAACTTCTCAGCGTTGATATTGCCCGCCTGTATTAAAGGCATTAGATCACTGACGGCTTCCGAAATTTTTCCTGTTTTTGCATAACATAGGGCTCTGTTATAACGCAGATCTGAATTTTGTGGATCTGAATTTAACAATGAATCGATTTTTGGAAGTGCTGCCTTATATTTACCGGCTTTAATGAGATCTTCTGTTCTTATAGTGGTAATAGCTATTTGTTGCCTTGCTATTGAGCTTCTTTCTTCTTGTGTATTTACAAAAGACAGGGCGCGCTTCAATTTTTTTTCCGCATCGTCAATCTTATGTTTTTCTTTAAGTTGATTACTTTGCTGCACATAAAACGTAATGCTATCTATCCGCTGTCTATCCTGCTCCGCAGCAATTGCTTCTTCTGTTGCCTTTTTCTCAGTCGTCAACTTTTCCTCATGAGCTATTTTATTATCGATTTTTTGATAATAATCCATCAAAGGCATAGAGGCTATAAATAAAGCAAGCGCCGTTATAGTTTTTGTTTTTGAAGTTAATTTGAATTGTAATTTCTTTTCCAGAAAATTATGACCGGGAGGAACAAGGATAAAACCTATCAAACCATATAGTATAAAAAGCGCAGGATGGCTGATAGAGACCAGTGCAAACAGAAAAAAGATTGCACCCAGAACCCACATTACAAAGGCCTTTAGTTTATTTTTCTTATGTGGCTTTTGCGGACTACTTCCTTTAAAGTAATCGGGTAAAACTTTAGACCTTTCTGGAATCAAATTGGGGACATATTTCATATTCGCTGTTTCATCTTTTTGACCTCCGTTGATTTTATAATACTATAAGCTAAATTCAATTACTGGCCATGTAGTTTTGGGTACTTCAACTCGACAACATTATCTTGGTATTATAAATATAATAAAAGATAAGAAGTTTCCGTTATGTGTATTTATCTACGTCATAAAATATTTGAGGAAATTTCCATTGATCTTGAAGGGGTCAGCGGGCTGTTACAAAATAATCACTTTACTACTTTTAGTTCATCAATTTTATTTTTTGCTTCTGTGAATGCTGTTTCTATTACATCGGCATCATTAATAAACAGGGTATTATCTGACCCGTACTTTTCTAATTTAATGTACCATTTTGCTTTCCCTTTATCAACAAAATAGCCTACCTGAAAACCATCTGCTGTTACAAATTTGTTTTCCATATAATCTGGATTAGCCGCAATATCATTGCTAACGTCTGCTTTAAGTGCCTTTACCGCTTTTAATACTTCAATCAGATCAGTATATTCGATTGAAGCCGTGGTATTGCTATACTGTCCTTTCTTTTCAATCTGATAAAAATATCCGTTTCCCGAGCTACTTGAAATTTTCCGGACTCTTGTTTCTGATATCCCGTAGGCAGTTTTCAAGCTGGGTAAATTTGTATCGATAAATTTTATTAAGCTACCTGTTTTTGAAGTAAAAACATCCATTTTAGTTTTAACGGCCTCCCCTTCTTTTTTTGCATCTTGTCCGTAAGAAGTTACCGTAATGAGGGCAATGGCTGTAATAGCCGATAGTCTTTTAAGCATTTTTTCAATAATTTATTTGGGGCGAAGATCTGAATTTGGCTTCCTAATTTTTTACGGGACCCCGTAAAGGCATTATATTATTTAGTTTACGCTGACTGTACGGCATATGGCTTTGTCACTTAACTTAACGTCATAAGCTGTGAAGTTCAAGAATCTATAATTGAGGGCTAGATTTTAGTCTTTTTTGTTTTAAAGAATATATCATTGTTATCAAGAACAAAATAGTACATTCCCGCCGTTGTAAAGAACCATAAAAGATAATCTTCAATGTTGGTAGAGTGCCGTACAAAAATTTGCCTTATTAACCAAAACCAAGCATAAATATTAAAGGCAATTACATATAGACGTTTTGCAGCTAAATCTACTTTTACCTTCACCTTTTTATACTCGTCCTCAAACTCTTGTTTAAACCTGGATTTCATTTCTATATATTAGATTGATTTATAGGCTCTCATTGAGCAATTTTGGTTTGCTAATATACCTATTTTCCACAAGTGCAAAAATTAGCGAGTGGTTTTCATATCTCGCGCAGGCCTCCCGGCCTGTGCGGCGTTGTTACTTAGCTTAATCCTTTTTACAAATACAGTAATTACAGAAGCCGCTTTAGGTAGTACCCAAGTTACGGGTATGCACAGGCCGGGGGGCTGCGCAAGAAAGCATTCTAATAACAAGATACCGCAGAGCCCCCTCCCCTCGCTTGCTGGGGCAGGCCCCAATATTCATCAGGCTTTATTTTTAACTTTACCTAAAATATATAACCATGAAAAAAGAATTGATCACCGAATTATTACAAAAATTTGAGGCCGCCTGCTATGAAGTTAAAGGCGTGCCCTTCGGCAAGCTCAGGGCTGGTGATTTTGGGCTATAGCCGCTGGGAAAATTTTTTGAATGCGCTGGATAAAGCACGTAAATCCTGTAATGCCGCCGGCGAGCCTATCGCTGACCATTTTGTTGGCCTCAACAAAATGGTAACATTGGGGAGTGGCGCACAACGGGAGGTGGAAGATATTGCCCTTACCCGCTACGCCTGCTACCTGGTGGCGCAGAACGGCGACCCGGCTAAACCGGCCATTGCGTTTGCCCAAACTTATTTTGCGGTACAAACCCGTAAGCAGGAAATTATTGAACAGCGCCTGCTGGAAGTGGGCCCGGGAAAAGCTGACCAAATCGGAGAAAAAACTGTCGGGCATTATTTACGAGCGTGGTGTGGATGGCGATGCAAGAAAGATATTGAAAGATACCCGGAAAAAATAGATGGCTTTTGTAGTACCGGCGCTGACGCGGCACAGGCCGGGAGGCCTGCCCTTAAAGGTACTAGTACTATTTGGGGGACAGGGAGACCGGGGGGACATAGAGTGTTATGGGTGGGCCGATGGCTGATGCTTATTCCACAGCTGAAGTGAGTGATCCCGCCTTCAACGGGACAGGCTCCACTCCGCCGCCATGAGTACTGCAGCCGGGCTCATAAAAAACCTTCCCCTGCCCCCTACTTTAAAAAACCGTTGAGGAGGTTCAACAGCGTGGTGGTTTGCTCCATCAGGCTTACGTGCCCCTGCCCGGGTACAATGGCCAGCTGGGATGCGGGGGCGGGGCCAAAACCGGCTACTACATTGCCGCCCAGCAGCTGGTAGGTTTTGATGAGCTCCAGTTTATCCAGCCCGTCGTTATCGCCGGCAATGATGAGCACGGGGGCGGTAATTTTTGCAATGTTGGCATCGCCCAGGTTAAAGGGTTGCCGGGCGGAGGCGATCATCTGCTGCAGGAATGGGATCCATTTGGTGGTATCCGGCGCCACGGCATTGTAGGCGCTGTGCATGGGCGATTGATCAAAAAGCCCGGGCTTCATTTGTTTAAAGGCGGCGTTTACCTGGGGCAGCCAGCCTTCACTTTTATAAGTGGCAGAAATGATGACCAGTTTTTTTAACCGCTGAGGGTGTTGTATGGCAAACTGGTAAGCGATGGCGCCACCAAAACTATAGCCCACCACATCCGCACTGTCTATATGCAGGTAATCCATTACGCCGGCTACATCGGCGGCCAGGGTGGCGTGGGATAAGGGACGATCGGAGTACGGGGTGTGGCCGTGCCCCTGCAGCTCCAGCGCAATGACCTTGCGGGTTTTTGAAAGCTGGGGGATGAGCGGACCCCAGTTGCCGTCGATGGTCATAAATGCCCCGTGTAACAATACCAGGGGCTGGCCCTGGCCATATACCTTGTAATATACCTTGATGCCGTTGAGGGGGGCATAGCCGCTGTCGGCCGGGGTGGGTTGTGCTTGTGATGTAGCTGCTGTAAGCATAATAATGGTGATTAAAAGTATGGTTTTAAAAATATGGATGCTAATTTTCATACCGACCGTTTTTGGGTTGTTTGCCTGTTTTATTGACCACACAAAGATGGCTGGGATTGGGGAATTGGATATTGGGGGAATACGACAAGTTTGGGGGTAGATTTTGCCGGTTTTTTTTTGGGGGATCTGGGGGACTGGGGGGACAGAGCGCGTTACGTGCAGGTGCCAGGATGGCAGCAACGTTGCCTTCCCGGGCATTTTTAATAGCTTTGATTACCGGCAGGTCTGTTGCGTTTTTAGTGCCCTCCAGGCGGGTTTTAAGGCCGCATAGCCGCCACTTCTGTGCTTCCTAAATAAGAGATGCCCAAACAATGCACCAAAGCCTTAAATTGCCTTATTATGGCCCAAACCGGAAAGACTGAACTTTCTGTATTGTTTCTGTATCCTTTGTATATCGTTTCTGTATCCTTTCTGTATCGTTTGTATATCCTTTGTATATCCTTTCTATATCCTTTGTTCGGTGTTTGTTCGGTGCTCGTATATCCCACTTTTTTGAACCGGCATGGGTAATTTTTGAAACATTTTTGCCAGAATGACAGGCAAAAAGGGGTGGTTTTTGTATTCAAAAATCTGCTTTCCGGACTGCATATACCGGAATGCTGCCGTTAAAAAGATGTTGGTGTTTACGCGCAGACCGCCGTATTTTTTCCAGGGGGGTGCCTGTTACCTACACCTTACAGGAAGTACAGCCTATCGCTCCTATCACACGGGCCGGCCCCGGTGTGATTTTGTTACCGGCTTCATATACGTTGCAGGTGCAACGGTTAAGAAGGTTGCTTTAGGTAGCTGTTCAATTACTGAAATGCACAGGCGGAGGCCTGCGCGAGAAGGGGAAGGGGAGCAGTGAGCATTACGTGCAGAGGCTGATGGCCCCTTGGGGTGATAAAGCAGACGGTGAGAGTGCCGGTTGAAAATAAACCTGGCGCCGCCGCAGGCGGTTGCCATAAAAACCGGACCTGCCCTACCTGTAACATTTTTCTTTAGAATAAAAGAAGTGTTACAAAGTTGAAACACCCGCAGCTGTAACAATTCTTATTGTTACATTTATACTGTTACAAAACAACCAATATGAAGGAACTCCGGAACCGGCTGCAGTTTAGCCAACAACAAATGGCACTTCTTTTGGGCGTATCGCGCTCTGCCCTTGCCCTTTACGAAAACGGACATCGCTCCCTGCCCACGCATGCCCTTATTAAGGCAGGAGAACTGGAATTATTATCAAAGCAAAAGCGTGCGAAAAGCAACCGGGCTGTAACCCCGGCAAAAGAACAGGACCTGGCACAGTACCGGGAGGTAACAGCGCAGTTGGAGCAGCTGGCCAGCAATACCGCATCGGATATCACGCGCACGGAACGGGAGCTGGCGCGTATGCAGGAGCTGCATGAATGCCTGGTTAAAAGATTGGAGGTCATAGACCTCCTGACAGTACAGGATACACCGGTTTTTTCAAAACAATTGGTGGAACAGTTAAAACAGGACACATTGATTGCAATGGCCGCCTGCTGCCCCGCCCGGCAGCTTTTGATGGAGCATAAACTATTAGTGCTGAAGAGCGCCAAAAAAACGGCGCTGCAGTTGTGCAACCGTAAAAAGCGATGAATAGGGAACAAACCCGCATCCGGTAACAGGAATAATGAAAGCGTGCTTCTGGTTTTCGCTCTTTGACGGAAAAAAAGTCATTGCATTGCCGGAACAAGGCGCATTTACTTTACCGCAGCCAGGTCCTTTGCATCAAACACATATTCCCGGCGGATGATATTGCCTTTTGCATCCTGTGTTTGTTTATACTGGTAGTAGGCGTAAATATTGGGGGGTCCGGTGGGCCCATCTTCGCATTTGAAAAGCGGATCTTTTAAGATAAGGGCTTTTGTATTGCAGGCGGTATCCATGCGCTCCTTACCCTGGATCACTATTTTGCTTATGTTGTATGCCGGTGCCAGAATGTCGTAATAAAGCCCCTCCGGGTTACAGTTTTCAGTGCAAATAAACTGTCCCTGCTCATATACGCCGCCAGCGACAATTTTAAGGGTATCTTGGTATATCAGCGTATCCGGTTTATTGAGGGCTCTGCGCCAGAGCATCGCTCTTCTTATTTCTACCGGTACCGAAAGTTCATTTTTAAACGCCGTGGTAAAAGTGTAGCCTTCCTGCAGGTTGTTGTCCTTTTTACAGGCTGCAATAACCATTAACAGGCAGGCAATAGAAACAATGATTCTCATAAATTTGTTTTGCTTTTTGGGTAAAACGAAGCTTTTTATCAAAACGCAACAATAGCAGGTCTATTTAGCAACATCCTTTCTCTTTGGTAAGGTATCTGTCGCAATAGTAGTTTGTAATAATGATGCCATCTCCTTTATATTGAGCGGGTCAGTATATTAAATTTATTTTTAACTTTACCTAAAACAGATAACTATGAAAAAAGAACGGATCACCAACCTATTGCAAAAATTTGAGCCCGTCTGCTATGATGTAAAAGGGGGCGCCCTCGGGCGAGTCATCCTTCGGCAATCATCCTTCGGCAATCATCCTTCGGCAAGCTCAGGATGACATGACGAACCGTCGTGCTGAGCCTGCCGTGCTGAGCCTGCCGAAGCACGCCATTAACATAAACAAAACACCCATTCCATGAAACGCTACTATGTCTACATCCTGAAGTGCGCCGATAATTCATATTACACCGGCATTACCAACAACCTGGAACGACGGCTACATCAGCATGAAAACGGGTACTATGAGGGCAGTTACACCTCTTCCAGAAGACCAGTAACATTGGCCTACTATGAATGCTTTCATGATGTAAGGAACGCCATTGCCTTTGAAAAGCAGCTCAAAGGCTGGTCGCGGAAAAAGAAAGAGGCATTGATGCGATCCGATTGGGATGCCTTGAAGCTGTTATCGAGGAACTATACACAGTATGGGAGTCCTTCGGGAGATCACCCTTCGCCCCCTTCGGGAGATCACCCTTCGACAGGCTCAGGGTGACATCGCGAACTGCAACGATGAGTTTGGCTCATCGTCATGGGGAGCTTGCCGAATCATCGCGCTGAGCTTGCCGAATCATCGTGCTGAGCTTGCCGAATCGTCGTGCTGAGCCTGCCGAATCATCGTGCTGAGCTTGCCGAAACACAAAAACACTCACATCCGTTTCCACATCATTAAGCGTTACAGTTCCGTTCCATTGCTGTACAACATAAGGCAGCAAGGTAATGATGAAGGGCTTTGCCACCAGCCGCTGTGGCGTGCTGATAATTACGGTAACGCTATGCTGCAGAAAGTAGTCAATTACTTTTTTGAGTTCATTAAATACCTCCGGCTCATAGTTTACATCGCTGAGCAATACCGCATCGGGCAATGGCAGTGTAACAGCATCCTTCCAGTCTAAGGCTATGGCGGTTACATTATTTAGTTGTAGCTGCTCCGCGGATCTTTTTACATATTCTGATGCAAACACTTCCTTATCGCTGATGGTGACCTGTTTTGCAAAAGAGGCTGCATATAAACCGGGTAAACCCAGGCCAGCAGCCAGTTCCAGCACCTGTTGATCCACAACGTATTCCTTATATTTCTGTAAGAACATACAAAGGCCGATTGCTGCCGGCCATACCTGCGCCCAATAGGCGGCGTTCTTGTTGCGCTGATATGCCCGCTGAATATAATCCGGCGGCGGCATGCAGATTTCCAGAGTCTGATCTCCTATGGAAAAAGCCATTGATAAATGCATATGCGGCAAAGAAAAGGATTTATTCAGAACATGCGTGGTGTAAAGGCTCCGGAGTATGGGTGGGCCCGCAAACGAAAATCCTCCATATTGAGGTGCTGAAGTGCGTGATCCAGCCTTCAACGGGACAGGCTTCACGCCGCTACCGGGAGTGCTGCGGCGTGGCCCAAAAGCAGCTTATCCGTTTTTTAAACCGGCGAGCTTTACCAACAAAGGCACTAACCCGATGGATATCGCTATAAAAACGCCAACGCGGATATAGTTTAAGTGTCGCCATTGTTTTGTTCGGGTTAGTAAGTCGGTAGTAAAGGATTTGCCGTTTGCGATGGCCTGGAACTCAATAATGTTGGGAGCAAAATAAAGCAGCGTCCATACCCGCAATGCAGCATGTATGGCAAACAGGAGCAGGAGCCCGTTCCTTACCGGATCAATTTTCCAGCAGAAAGCAATAGCCAATATAAATGCTATTTCGTGTATAGAATGCGCGATGATCCAGAAGGTTTTAAGGTCGGCTCCATAGGGGGCTTTAAAGTACCGGAAGGATTGGGGCGGGGCGGCCGTCCATTTGGGAACCAGCACCGCCGTTTCAAAAAGCTGTGCGCCGTTCAATAAAAAATAAGCGAGGATGGTTATCAGTAACCAGCTTTCCGCTCTTGATACGTACTCCATATTAAGGGTTGTCATGATGACTGTTTTATTTGGATTTTTTGTTCAGCTCCCGGGTAAATGCCTGCATAATGCCGATTGACGCACGGAGATAACCAGCAATTAGTTGCATTTCCTTCTTGCTGTAGGTGGAAACCAGTTTTCCAACTTCTGCTTTTAGCCGGGTGCTGGATGGCTCGAATAACTTTTTCGCCTTGATCGTATTGGCAACGATCAATACTTTCCGCCTGTCCGTTTTGTCCGGCTCGCGGCTTACCAGCTTCCGGCCCTCCAGCCGGTCGATCACGGCGGTTACAGCACCTGTGGTAAGCCCGGTAAGGTTGGACAACTCCCCGGCCGTAAGTGGTCCCTGCCGCAGAATCAGGCTCAGGTATTTGTGATCTACTCCCGTGAGCCCGGCATTGCGGGCAATGGCCTCATGCATGAGTATGGTCACATCGGAAATCTCTCGTCCCAATTCACTTAAATTTTCTACGGTTGACTTTTGCATTTATCTTTATTATTAATTATCTTGATTATAAAGATAATTAAAACTTCCGGAATTTTTCATCCTTGCCGGCTCCTGTCCAGTGACCATTAGAAAAAAAACGGTAAATACCTTCGTTATTGTCGGTGAACACCTTCATAGCAGCCTGTTGCTGCCTGCTTCAAAGTCCGCCCTCTCCGATCAAATAGTAATGTAAGATTTGTTTCAAAAGGGGGCTGCGCTACCTGCCACTCCCAGCCCTCCGGTATTAATGGAAGCCGCTCCGACAATTTTTGCAGAAACCGATCCCAGCCGGGCAAGGATTCATTGATAAAGACGCGTATTCCCTTCTTTGTAAACAGATCCAAGCAAATCTCATCGGTTGTTACCAGGTCTTTCTTGTAAGCAAAGATCGTTTCAACATCAGCCCATGCATAATAAGCGCGCAGCAATGTTTCCTCCGGTATGAACCCATCAGGTGTATAAGAAAAGGCGCCGGCCCGTTCCCTGACATCTTGTTTACGCTCCGCCGCTACTATACAGGTCCCCATCCCGGATTCGGCAATATCTTTTACTACCCTGTTCCGCTTTGTTAAAAACCGGGTAAGATAACCCTTCATAATAATGGCATCCGTTAGTTGTCCCAGTATACCCAATGGCGACTGAAACTCAAATACATCTTTCATTAAGGTGCCTCCTTCAACAGCGTTGAAATAGTGATCATGCTTCATAAACCGGAACGCGCCTTTAAGCTGTTCATCCCGGAAATGAAAAGGCTGGTCGTACATCGTAATTTTTGAAGTGAGCTTTTGCCGCACTCCAAAATGCCGCGCCTGCCAGGTCACGGTTTCTCCCGCCCCGATCAACCCGGTGGTTTTTCCGGCAACAGCGCGCTCCCCGGTTTGAACGGTTGAAAAACGGTGCAGGTCAATGCTTCTTGATAAATCGAAGCAGGTTTCCGGATCGGCTTTGATTAGCGTTTTCAACTCTATAACAGGCATATCATTTGAAGATCGGGTTTTGAATTTAATAAAACAAAGATACATCAGCCGGCAGGGAAGCGTATAACGCTGACAACAGGAAAAACGCTTTAAAAATTATTTATATACTTTTACAGTATAAAATAGTTAACCTATGCAAATCATCCGCAGTATCCAAAACCGTATTTACGAGATCCGTGGCGAACGCGTGATCCTCGACTTTGACCTTGCCGTCCTTTATGAAGTAGAAACAAGAACACTGAATCAGACCGTAAAAAGACACAGGAAACGGTTTCCCGCTGATTTTATGTTTCAATTGACCCGGCAGGAATCTGCCGCATTGAGGCCAGAAATCGACAAATTATACAATGATGACTTTCAATCAGTTACAGGTATGTCATCACAAATTGTGATGACATACCCCGGAAAACGGCCAAAAACGGCACTACCTTATGCATTTACAGAACAGGGAGTAGCAATGCTGAGCGGCCTCCTGAACAGCGACAAAGCCATTCAAATGAACATCGCCATTATGAGAGCTTTTGTGGAAATCAGGAGGATCATGCTGCAGCAGAGCGATCTGGCAGAACAACTGAAACAGATCCAGGATCGCATTACCGGCCACGATGCGCAGCTCTCCGCTATTTATGATGCCATTGAAAATTTACTGGACGAGAAAGTGGCCCAGAAAAAATGGAATGACCGCCAGCGGATCGGGTTTAATGCGAAATAAAATAAGTTGTTCTTCGAGACTTGAAGTCTCGAAGAACAGTTTCCAAGAACGATATTAAAGTTCCTCGAGACTTTCTTTCACTGCCTGTATGGTCTGGTCAAGATCCTCCTTCGTCAGCGCATTGTTCAAAAACCAGCTTTCAAAAGCAGAAGGCGGCAGGTAAATACCTCTTTTCAGCAAAGCATGAAAGAACCGGTTAAACCGTGCATTATCCGCTGCAGCGGCCGTTGCAAAATTCACCACCGGCTGACCGGAAAAATGAACGCTGATCATACTCCCAAACTGGTTGATCACATAGGGCTGGCCCCAGGCTTTCAATACCGCATCCAGCCCATCTTTCAGGTAGGTTGTTTTATCGTCCAGGTCCATCAGCAATTCCGGCGTTTCCTTCAGTGCACGCAGCAAGGTGATTCCCGCTGTCATTGCCACAGGGTTGCCACTGAGCGTACCTGCCTGGTACACACCGCCCAGCGGAGCCACCACTTCCATAATATGCTGTTTACCTCCAAATGCGCCCACCGGCATACCAGCACCAATTACTTTACCATAGGTTACCAGGTCTGCATCAATACCCAACCGCTCCTGTGCACCACCCAGCGCCAGGCGAAACCCGTTCATGACCTCATCAAAGATCAGGAGCATTTGTTCTTCATCACAAATACGGCGCAGGCCTTCCAGGAAGCCTGGTTCCGGGAGGATGCATCCCATATTACCCGCCACAGGCTCTACAATAATTGCCGCAATTTCGCCTTTATGCGCCTGAACCAGTTGTTCAACAGCCGCCAGGTCGTTATAAGCACAGGTAAGTGTATCATTTGCCGCTCCGGCGGTAATACCCGGAACGGTTTGAATATTGAACGTAGCCACTCCACTTCCGGCCTTTACCAGGAAGGGATCGGCATGACCGTGATAACAACCTTCGAACTTGATAAATTTATTACGGCCGGTATAGCCCCGGGCCACCCGCAGTGCGCTCATGCAGGCCTCGGTACCGCTGTTTACCATGCGGATCAGGTCCACATTGGGTACCATGGATTTGATCAGCTCCGCCATTTCTATTTCGATCTCCGTAGGTGCGCCAAAAGAAGTGGCTTTTTCCACCTGCTGCTGAATGGCTTTTATTACCGGTTCATACCCATGCCCCAGGATCATAGGCCCCCAGGAAGCGATGTAATCGATATACCGCTGCCCGGCTACATCATAGAGATAAGCGCCCTTTGCTTTTTCAAAAAACACGGGAGTGCCTCCCACACTTTTAAAAGCCCGCACGGGAGAGTTAACTCCTCCGGGAATACTCTTTTGGGCACGTTCGAATAATGATCTGCTGGATTCGTATGTATACATGATGTGAATGGTCAATTGTGAATAGCGCAAAATTACTTTGAATTGATCAAACCGGTAACTAATCTGAAAGAACTTTGCAGTTTTTCTCCCAGATTTTCAAGCGGGTAATTATTTAAATAGTCAAGCGCCGCAGCAGCATCAAGGGCTGCATCTATTTCAATTACCGATCCCCGCGCTATTTCATAGTAACGTTTTCTTTCCAGTATCGATTTTCTGGATGCTCCTTCTGCAATGTTTAATATGTTGGATAGAGCCGCCCTCCTTATTTGCGAGGCCATCCCAAACTTTTCGTAGTCAGGTAAAGTCTTTGAAAATTTGTAACATTCAATGAGAAGTCCATTTGCGCTTCTATAAGCTTCAAGGTTTTGGTGATTTAATTTTAGAAACATAGTGATTAGCATTTGCACGTTAAGGTAGTCAATTTTTCATTACAACGGATCTATTTCACCATTGACTATTGCCTATTCACGTTACGCAATCACCCCCTTATAAATCAATAGCAGCAGTACCGCACCGGCAATGATCCGGTACCAGCCAAAGGCTTTGAACCCGTATTTTTTCAGAAAATCGATAAAGAACCTGATGGCCAGGATGGCTACCACAAAGGCCACCACATTACCCACTATAAAGGCAATGGTATTTTCTTTTGAAGCCAGGATAAGCTCATAGCCTTTTTGCGTAACACCGCCCTGGTTCCATTTTTTCAGGAACAAGGAATAAAGGGTTGCCGCAGCCATGGTAGGTACCGCCAGGAAAAAGGAAAATTCCGCCGCAATACTGCGGGTCATCTTCTGCTGCATTCCGCCAATAATAGAAGCGGCGCTCCGGCTTACACCGGGAATCATGGCCACCACCTGCCATAAACCGGTAACAAATGCCTTCGGATAAGAGATCTGGTCTACCCTCTTTACCGTTGGATGATTGAACATTTTGTCGATAAACAATAACACAAAACCACCGATCAGCAGTGTGGTGGCTACTACTGTAGGACTTTCCAGCAGTGCATCAATTTTATCGGCAAACAAATAACCCAGTACCAGTGCCGGGATCACCCCAACAATCAGTTTAAAATAAAAGGTCCGGTTTATGCCTCCCTGGGCTTTTGAAGGAAAAAACCGGCGCCAGTATAGCACCACCACTGCAAGGATGGCCCCCAGCTGGATGGCTACTTCAAACAGTTTGGTGAATTCTTCCTTCTCAATCCCCATAAACGAACTGGCAATGATCATGTGTCCGGTGGAGGAAATAGGGAGGTACTCGGTAATGCCTTCTACAATTGCAATAATAATGGCCTGAATAATGCTCATAAAGGGACTTTAAAAAATAAGGCGACATAAAGTAGCCGCCTTAAAAATCTTTTATTGAAAATCTTTTATTTTTTTTCGGGGGATGATCTTTTGAAGATCGCATATATTTCAATGGCCAGCCCAATGAAAATAATGATCGGCGCAACGGTAATACGGGTAGTACTGTACACAGCGTCCCTGTTGAATACATTTGGGTCCGCACTTTTTCCACCCGACATCAAAAACATACCCAGGGCGATTACAACTGCCCCAATCAGCATCCAGGTATAATTGGATTTTGAGAACATAGAAGGTGCGCCATTTGTTGAAGTAGCCATACGCTGACAATTTTAGGGTTGCAATATAATATATTATAAGCAATGCCCGGATTTGGAAGCTGCAAATCCGTCCTCATTTAATTAATTTTTATAAAAACCCCGTTTTTGTGAATCTGTGGCTTTTGCCTTCAAAATACCGGCCAGACCGTTTTTTTTGAAAATACAATGCTTAAATTTGCCCCCCAAGTCCGATTTCCTGATTTTTTTGTTGAAAATGAAGCATAAAATCCTTTTCACATGTAAAAGGAAGGGACCGGATCAATACAAGGATTATGGAGTATAACTTTAATGAAATAGAGAAAAAGTGGCAACACTTTTGGGCAGAAAACGGCACTTATACCGTTTCCAATGAAAGTAACAAACCTAAATATTATGTCCTGGACATGTTTCCCTACCCCAGCGGAGCAGGGCTGCACGTAGGACACCCCCTGGGCTATATTGCCAGCGATATCTACGCCCGTTATAAACGCCTGAAAGGATTTAACGTACTGCACCCGATGGGTTATGATGCGTTTGGCCTGCCGGCGGAGCAATATGCCATCGAAAATGGCATTCACCCGGCCGTTTCTACGGACAAAAATATCAGCACATTCCGGAAACAGCTGGATAATATTGGCTTTTGCTTTGACTGGAGCCGGGAAGTGCGTACCAGCGACCCCGCCTATTATAAATGGACCCAGTGGATCTTTTTGCAGTTATTTGAGAGCTATTTCGACCGGCAGCAGCAAAAAGCAGCACCCATTCATAACCTGGTAACCTTATTTGAGCAGCATGGTTCGGCAACACCCGGCATTAAGCCTCCCTCATTCAGCTTTACGGCCGATGAATGGAACTCTTACGGCGAAGCACAAAAACTGGACATCCTGATGGAGTACCGCCTGGCCTATTGCGGCTATGGCGAAGTGAACTGGTGCGAAGCGTTGGGTACCGTACTGGCAAACGACGAGGTCGTGAATGGAGTAAGCGAACGCGGGGGCTACCCGGTGGTGAAAAAGAAACTCCGCCAATGGTACCTGCGTATTACGGAATATGCAGACCGCCTGCTGGAGGGTCTGCAAACGGTGGATTTCAGCGAAGCCATGAAGGAGATGCAAAGTAACTGGATCGGAAAATCCAGCGGGGCAGAAATCGATTTTGCCCTCACCCCCAGCCCCTCTCCCTGGGGCGAGGGGAGCGAGAACACCGCCGATTCAAAAGCAAAAAGAAGAAAAGCATACCTGGATCAAAAAGTTGCTTCGGGCATCAACTTTGAAAATGCAAAAGCAAACCGGCAGCATGCTACAGAGGCAGAAGACGTGCTTTGGCAGGCATTGCGTAACCGGAAAATTGAATACAAATTCAGACGACAACATCCCACCGGAAACTTTATCGCAGACTTTGCCAATCTTGAAACAGGGCTAATTATAGAAGTAGATGGTGGCTATCACAACACACCGGAGCAGATTGAAAACGATCGACTCCGCGAGGCCGAATTAACAGCAGCTGGGTTTACTGTTGTCAGATTTACAAATGATGCAGTAATCAACAACCTTGAAGCAGTATTGGCACAAATAAAAGACCAAGCCGATGTATTAAAGGATGCTGACAACTCCTCTCCCCTGGGAGAGGTTGGGGTGAGGGTTTACACCACCCGGCCGGATACTATTTTTGGGGTAGATTTTATGGTCATCGCCCCGGAGCTGGACCTGGTGGACCAGATTAAAACACCAGAACAGGCAGCTGCCGTGGACGCCTACATCGCTTACGTAAAAAGCAGGAGCGAGCGGGAGCGCATGGCGGAGAAAAAGATCACCGGTGTATTTACCGGCGCCTATGCCATTAACCCCTTTGATGGTCGCGAAATTCCCATCTGGATCAGCGAATACGTACTGGCCGGGTATGGTACCGGGGCCATTATGGCGGTGCCCTGCGGTGATGAGCGCGACTTTAAATTTGCCAAACATTTTGATATTCCCATTACCAATATTATCGGCAGCCATTTTAACGGAGAAGAAGCCAATGCCACCAAGGATGCGGTACTCGAAAACTCCGGTTTTTTAAACGGCACTCCTATGCGCGAAGCCATGGAAACCGTCATCAAAGCCATTGAAGAAAAAGGCATCGGTAAACGCAAGGTGAACTACAAAATGCGGGATGCCGCCTTCAGCCGGCAGCGCTACTGGGGCGAGCCCTTCCCCATCCAATGGAAAAACGGAACGGCCTACCCCCTCAATGCGACTGACCTGCCGCTGGAACTGCCAACGGTAGACAGCTATAAACCCGGACCGGAAGGAGAAGGCCCCCTGGCCAATATTCCCGAATGGGTGGCCCGGGAGCTGGAAACCAATACCATGCCCGGTTATGCCGGATCCAGCTGGTATTTTCTCCGTTATATGGATCCTAAAAACAACCAGGAGTTTGCCGGCCGTGCGGCTACGGATTACTGGAACCAGGTAGATCTTTACATTGGCGGTACCGAGCATGCCGTAGGGCACCTGCTGTACAGCCGTATGTGGACAAAAGCGCTTTATGACCTCGGCCATATCGGTTTCGACGAACCCTTTAAACGGCTGGTGAACCAGGGCATGATCCAGGGAAGCAGCCGCTTTGTATACCGCATCAACGGCACCAACGAATTTGTATCACAGGGACTGATTGCTGCCGATGGCACTTATAACGGCCATGTGTTGGATAAAATTCATGTGGATGTAAATATTGTGGATGGTACCGTGCTGGACCAGGAAGCCTTTGCAAAATGGCGCAACAATGAGTTTGCCGGCGCAACATTTATCCTGGAAGACGGCAAATATAGCTGCGGCGCAGAAGTAGAAAAAATGTCCAAATCCAAATTCAACACCGTAAACCCGGACGACCTGGTCCACAAATACGGGGCGGATACCTTCCGTATGTACGAAATGTTCCTGGGCCCGGTGGAAATGAGCAAACCCTGGGATACCAAGGGCATTGAAGGGGTGCACCGTTTCCTGAAAAAACTATGGCGCCTTTTCTACAAGGAGGATCTTAAAACCTCCTCTCCTTTGGAGAGGACGGGAGGTGAGGCCATCTGGACAAACGATGCACCCACCGCAGCCGAACTGAAAGTGCTGCACAAAAGCATCAAAAAAATTGAAGACGACAATGAGCGGTTCAGCTTTAATACGGGGGTGAGCGCCTTCATGATCCTGGTAAATGAACTGACGGACCTGAAATGCCACAAAAAACAGGTACTGGGGCCGGTGCTGACCATGCTGTCTTCCTATGCACCGCATATTGCGGAAGAGCTGTGGCATGCACTGGGCAATGATTCCAGCGTACTGGACGCCCCCTTCCCCGTATATGAAGCAAAGTATACAAAGGAATCTGAAAAGGAATACCCTATTTCCATTAACGGAAAAATGCGTACGACCATGACAATCTCCCTTGAAGCCTCCCAGCCGGATGTAGAGCAACTGGTGCTGAACAATGAGGTTGTACAAAAATGGCTGGACGGAAATCCGCCCAAAAAGATCATTTATGTAAAGAACAAAATGGTGAACGTAGTGGTATAAAAAATGTTCTCTTTAAAAAGGGCTGTGTCAAAAGGTATGATCCCCTGGCACAGCCCTTTTTCTTTGTCACATCCTCCGGGAGCCCTGTTACTGCCCGGTGATCAGTTGCAGCTTTTTATAGTCTTCCGTAAACATTTCTCCGGAGATCTTATAGGAAAGATGCAGCAGGCTGTCGCCCGTTAGTTTAAACTGAATCAGTTTTTGAGCTCCTTTCTGTCCCGGGAAACCAGAGCGAACGGTCTTTTCAAGATAGCTGTTTGCCGATTGCAACTCGTAAGTCCCCTCCATTGAGATACCAAACCCGTCATTTCCCAGGCCAATATTGGTTGCTGTGCCGTCCACATTGTACAGCTTCAGTAAACCGGTTGAAGCACCATCCAACTGCAACTCCCAGATACCTGTTAACCGGTTGTCGGGTTTTGGAACTGATGCCGTCAGCAAGACCATTGCCAGGATCAAAAAGAAGCATTTTTGCATATTTGTACATTTATACCTGAAAGATAACCGTTTCGCTTTTCCGCGCTATAAGGCAGACGGAGAACCAGCTATTTTCCATATATGATCCGGCGTGCCGGGCGGCCCGTTTTGAAGCACTTCTCAAAAATGGCATATTTTTAGATAGACTTGGGTAGCGCCCAACCAAAATGCGCTGACTTTTAATCAAACTAAAAACGCAAACTATGTCAATTAACATTGTAGATCTTGTTAAGAACTATGTTTCACCGGATTTGATTGCAAAAGCCGGATCCGCTTTAAACGAAAGCGAAGGAAACGTTTCCAATGCGGTTTCCGGTATCATTCCCTCAATCCTGGGTTTATTTGCCTCTAAAGCAACTTCCGGCGAGCAGGGTGCGGCTGAGGTGCTGGACACCGCCAAAAGCTTTTCCAACAGTGGTATCCTGGGCAATATAGGCTCACTATTTGGGAATGCCGACCTTTTATCAAAGGGCACCAACCTTTTTAAAGGGCTTTTAGGCGATAAAACCGACTCTGTCATCGGCAGCATTGCCAATTTTGCGGGGATCAAATCATCCTCTTCAGGGTCTCTTATAAGCATGATCGTTCCGCTCGTATCGGGACTGCTTGGAAAACATGCTACCGATAATAACCTGAATGCCAGTGGTTTTTCCAGCTTTCTGGGATCCCAGAAAGATCATATACTCAGTGCGCTCCCCTCCGGATTGGGGTCCCTGGGCACGGCACTGGGGTTAAATTCCATCAGTGAAGGAGTGCAGCAAACCGTTTCAAATGTGCGGGAAACAGCCGCTTCCACCTATAACTATGCAGACCAGGAAGCCCGTGAAGCAGGAGGAGGCGCCAAATGGCTGCTGCCACTTTTGCTACTGGCGGCAATAGCACTGGCACTATTCTATTTTATGGGAAAGGGCTGTAATAAAACAGAAACTGCCGGTACCGGATCAGATACAATAGCCGTTGCACCTGAAGACACGCTTACAATATCCCCGGCCCCGGCCGATCCTGCAACAAGGACACTTGCAGAAGTAACGCTTCCCAATGGTACAAAGCTGCAAGCCTACTCCGGTGGCATTGAAGACCAATTGGTTCAGTTTATACAGTCGGACGCTTACAAAACAGCAGCCGACAGTACCCTGAAAGAAAAATGGTTCAATTTTGACGACCTCAACTTCGAGTTTGGCACCACAAAACTGACCGATTCTTCCAAACGCCAGCTGGATAATATCGCTGCCATATTAAAAGCTTTCCCGGATGTGAAGATCAAGGTAGGCGGGTATACTGATAAGAAAGGCGATGACGCTGCCAACCTGAAACTCTCCGATGGCAGGGCCAAAGCTGTGCAGGCCGCTTTAAAAGCTGCCGGCGTGGGCGCCCAGGTGCCGGAAGCTGAAGGCTATGGCGAAACTCTGGCACAGGTGGATGAAAACGCCCCGGATGAAGCCAGGGCTGCAGACCGCAGAACTTCTGTAAGATTATTGAAGAAATAATTATATGTAAACCTTGTATACGGCCGTCTCCCCCGGGAGGCGGCTTTTTTTGCCTGTAAACAGCGTTCACCTTATATGGATTTGAAATTTATTACAATCCAAAACAAGAAATTTCAAACCCGTATTGTGCCGTTGGTATAAAAACAAATTGAACAATGATCCGCCCTGGCGGAGATTTTGGGTCATATTGTTTGCCAAACGGTATTACATTTGCCAAATGATACAGTTTGACAGATTTACATTAGCGAACGGATTAAGAGTGATTGTGCACGAGGATACGGCTACCCCTACTGTGGTCATGAACATTTTGTACGATGTAGGAGCAAGGGACGAAGTACCACAGCAAACAGGCTTCGCTCATTTGTTTGAACACCTGATGTTTGGCGGATCGGTAAATATTCCCGAATACGATGAACCCCTGCAGCTGGCCGGGGGCGAGAACAACGCCTATACCACCAACGATCTTACCAATTACTATATACAGATTCCCAAAGAAAATATAGAGACGGCCTTCTGGCTGGAAAGCGATCGCATGCTTTCCCTGGCATTCAGCGAAAAGAGCCTGGAAGTGCAGCGTAAAGTGGTATGCGAGGAGTTCAAGGAACACTATCTCGAAAAGCCCTATGGCAATGCCTGGTTCAAAATGCGCGAACTGGCATACAAACAGCACCCCTACCGGTGGATGACCATCGGAAAGGAACTATCGCATATTGAAAATGCCCGACTGGAGGATGTAAAGCGCTTCTTTTTTAAACACTATCGCCCCAACAATGCCGTAATGGTAGTGGCCGGTAACATTACCACCGAAGCCGTAAAGGCCCTGTCTGAAAAGTGGTTTGGGGATATCCCATCAGGCGATCCTAAAACCAGGGAAGTTCCTGCCGAGCTCCCCCAAACGGAGGCAAGGCGGGAGACCGTTACTGCCGATGTTCCGCTGGATGCGTTTTATAAATGCTGGCATATCGGCGATCGCCTGAGCCCGGAATATTATGTGGCAGACCTGCTGACGGATATCCTGGGTGGCGGAGAATCTTCCCGCCTGTTTGAAAAACTGGTAAAGGAACAGCAGTTGTTTGTTAACATCCAGTGCTACCACATGGGCAGTATTGACCCGGGCATCATCTGTATTGAAGGAAAATTAGTGAAAGGCGTGGAAATGGAAGCAGCCGAGGCGGCCGTAGAAGCCATACTCCGGCAGGTAAAGGAAACGCCCATCCAAGAGGCAGAACTGCAAAAGGTAAAGAACAAAACCGAAAGCATGATGGCTTTTGAAGATATGAGCCTGCTGAACCGTGCCAACAGCCTGGCCTTTTATGAGCTGCTGGGGGATGCCGGTATGATGAATACCGAGCTGGACCGGTACAGTGCCGTTACCACACAGGATATCCAGGCAACGGCGCAAAAGGTCTTCCGGGAGGAAAACAGTAGCGCCCTGTATTACCACGCAAAGAAAGAGGCAATTTAGGCCCGGTGGGCCGTTTCTTGTTGGAGCCCGCACGACCGGGACGAGGTTCCAGGTTTAAAGTTTCAGGTTAGATCGGATCCGTTTTTATACCCGATGTGCCATTTATCGTTTCTTGTTTGACGTTTGGTTTGGCATTAACCGGGTTCTTTGTACATTAGTAGGTTTGTCCCAAATTCCCAAATTCCACATTTTCAAATCTTCAAATTCTCAAATTAACCAAACGCATAACTATTGCCAATCGGGAACTCCAGCAGACCAATAAACACCGACTGTTTGTTGAATTTGGTTACCTTATCCCTGGCCACTATATAGCTGCGGTGAATGCGCGTAAACTGATCGGAAGGTAGCAATTGCAGGATCTCATTAATGGTAATGCGCGTCATGATTTTTTTATGTTGAAGGATCACATTCACATAGTTGCCGGCGGCTTCAATATAAGTGATCTCATTCAGCTGTACCCGCACCTGTTCATACCCGTCCTTTAAAAAAATGAATTCCGGCTCTGCACCCTTGCCATTCTTCAGGGAAAACAACTCCTGCGCCCTGGTGCAGGCCTTTATAAACCGGGCCAGTGAAAAGGGCTTTAACAGGTAATCTACGGCGTTTACTTCAAAACCTTCCACCGCATGCTCCGTATATGCCGTAGTAAAAATGATCAGGGGCGGACTGGCGAGGCTCTTTGACAATTCAATGCCGCTGATGTCCGGCATTTTAATATCCAGGAAGATCAGGTCGATCTTATTTTTTTGCAGGTGATCAATCGCCTCAAAAGCATTGGTAAATACAGCTTCCAGCTTTATAAAGGGCACTTTGCCGGAAAGGTTCCGGATCACTTCCAGCGCTATGGGTTCGTCGTCTATTGCAATGGCATTCACGGTAAAATTTTTTATATTCGATCTGTCAGACTTTAAAGCCTAACGGAGTTATTGATTTAACACCGACTCAATCTGTTTGTAAAGCGCTTCCCCATTACTGGGCCTGTAAGCCTGTGAGGTAACAAGCCTGCCACTCCTGTCAAATATTGCATAGGCAGGATATGCACGGGGAACATCCTTGCTGTTTAGCAAGTCAACCCAAAAAGGTTCTATTTCTTTATCGGTTTTGTAAATATGATTGCCCGTCACATTATGAAGCAATACAAATTCCTTCCACTTTTCAATGTCACGGGGGTTCTCCATCGCTAAATATAAAAACACCACTTGGGTTTCGTTCCTGAAATGATCTTTCAAAGGCTTTGTATGCCGGGACATTTCTGCAACACAGGGGATGCACCAGGTACCCCAGATATCCAGGTAAACCACTTTTCCTTTGTAGGGTGCAATTAAAGAATCCAGAGACCTGATGCTGTCAGGATTTTTAACAAAGATGATGTTTTTGTTGCCCGCGGTTTTGGATATGCCTGCTTCTAATGCGCTGATTTCCCTCTTGCAGATATTCCGGAACCTGCTTCGCGGAAATTCTTTTATCAGCTGGTTAAAAATGACCTGTGACTTAACCAGCTCAAGATCACCGGCCCTGTCTAATGTTTGATTGGCCAGGTAACGTTCATAAAGCTTATCCGGGAGAACGGCCTTCGCATATATAATGCTTAAAAAGCCCTCTCCATATTTTTCTGCCTTTTTTTTGAGCGTGTCAATAGGCAATCCCAGTTTTTCCTCCATAAGAAGTTCCCCATTCGCTCTTGCCTGCAGGAAAAGTTCTGTGAGTTCATTTTCAACATAATTTTCCAGGAACCAGTTTGCCGACGGGCTATAAGACAGCAGATCCGTTTCCGGCAATGGCACTCCTTTAAGAGCAGTATCTGCCAGCACTTTCCAGGCCTCACCTCTTTGAGGTTTGTTTTTGATGCCATTTGAAAAGGCGGATATTTTATTGGCGTAGTAATATTGAATATTCCTTTTTTTACCCGGATACAAGCCGGCAATGGAATCCCGCTCCTTCCACACTGCCGGAAGCATTCTATTAATAATAGAATCCTTACCCCATGTATGGAATCCCTTTTTGAATAGTGAATTGATCAAAAGCTGCGCATTCTTCAAAATGCCGGGGTCTTCACTTCTCTTCACGAGCCGTTGCTCAGAAAGAGGCGCTGCCTGCTGAGAAAAAATAATTTTCGGAAAGCAAAACAAAAACAACAGAAGATATCCTTTCATCATAATAAACTTCAATTACAGCAGGATCGTTAAATGTACAAAAAATCTTTCTCCTTGTGTATTGGAACAATGGCCTTAACCCCTAACAGGCTTATTGATTCAACACCGATTCAATCTGTTTGTAAAGCACTTCTTTTTTACTGGGCCGCTCCGCTTTTGTTACCACCAGTTTTCCTGTTTTATCAAAAATAAAATATTGGGGATAATACTCGCTCTTATCCTCCGCACCGGCAAGCAGCTCCTTCCAGAAAGAGGCCATTTGCCCGCGGTTTTTTCTTAAATGGATCCCGGTTAATCCATTTACTTTAATAAACTCTTTCCATGCCGCATCTTTTTCATCATCATCCATATCCAGGTACACAAAGGCAACTTCTTTGTTTTTAAAATACTGTTTTAACCGGGGAGTAAATTTCAATTCATGTTTGCAGGGTCCGCACCAGGTACCCCATACATCCAGGTATACGACCTTCCCTTTTAAGGAATCAATGACCGGATAAATGGACGATACCGTATCATAATTAGCCACGATCTGTATCGCCTTATTGTTCTGGTTCTGCTCCAGCAATGCTTCCAGCTCCTTCACATTGTTTTTTAACGCAGGGTAATAGGAGCTGGACGGGTAGGTTTCCTTCAGCGCTTCAAGAAGGGCACCCGCAAATTTCAGATCCTTTTCAGTGTACCTGGTAAATACCTGCTGTGCCAGGTAGGCTTCGGCAATATCCGGGCTATTGGTGTTCTTTACAGCCAGCCAGTTGAGATACGGCTTCCCTTTTTGCTTTATAAGCGCCGTTCCGTTATCCAGGCTTATATTATAATAGGCCAAAGGTTCATTGGGCCGGCTGCCGGAGGCTTTCCATTGCTGCATAGCCTCCGATTCAAGGTACCCGATATAATTGTGTACAAACCAGTAATAAAATGGACCTGGATCCCCCACCGCAGATTTTGCAGATACAGATCCATAGAGCAGCGGATAAAAAGCCCGCAGTTGCGTCATATTCATAAAATCCTGTGCAAACTCGCCGGACCGGCAGTAAGCTGCAGAACGGACTTCCTGGATAAATAGCTTTTTTAATCGAAGTGAAAGCATGGTCTTTTCAAGGGCGGCTGTTTTCTCCAGCACATACTGCATCCAGGGCTGGATATAGGTGGTATAGATCACATCCGCGGCCTTATTTACAAGGGAGTCCCGGGGTGGTGGCGTTGTTAAAAAGCCGGGGTACTCTAAAGGGTCCGCTGCAAACAGCGCCTGGTTCTCTTTAAACAATGAGCCGCCCACTGGTTGTACATTTTCGGCTGCATTGCGATTGCTGATCTGCAGCGACTGGCCCGGCCGGGCATAGACCAGAACGGCTTTGCGCCCATACTCCAGGCGCACCAGCCTTTCTTTTTCCAGGGGAAACCGGAAGTTAAAGCTGCCGTCTTTTTCTACAGGAACCTCCAGTGGGTCCTGCGCAAAAAAATCGTATACAAAAGGCACCCGGATCGTTACCGATCCTTCCTTCAAACCACTGATGCGGCCGCTCAGCCGAAACTGTGCCTGTGCTGGTATTACAAGCAGCAACAGCAATAGCACTTTAATTCTTTTCATGCCTATAAATTGATGGTCAGGTGTACAAAAAAGTCTTTCGCTGTTTGCCGGATCACCAGCTCATGCCGCTCGGGATATTCAAGCAACAGGCGTTCCTTCACATTCTGCAGACCGATACCGCTTTTTAGCTTCTCCGGGTCGCCATCCGGTTTCAGGTGGATACTGTTCTGCACATCAAAATACAATATATTATTTTGGGTATGCAGCCCAATAGTGATGTAGGATGGCTCCTTCAGACTGATGCCATGTTTAAACGCATTCTCCACAAAAGGGATCAGCAGCATGGGGCTGATCTGGAGCGCGGAAGCCGGTTCATCGATCTTTACTTTTATAACAATATCCGGCGAATAAACGGTACGCAGCTTTTGAAGATCGATATAATTGTTCAGATAAGCCACTTCCCGCACCAGCAGGATCTTGTCCTGCATATTCTCATGCAGCATAAAACGCATCATATCCCCCAGCTTCTGAATCCCCTCGCCGGTGCGTTCGGCATTTTCCTGCAAGGCCGTTCCGTACAGGGTATTCAGCGCATTAAAAAGAAAATGCGGATTGATCTGGGAGCGCAGAAAACCCAGGTTAGCTTCTGACGAACCAAGCGCCGTTTTTAATCCCAGTTTTTCTTTCTGGTTCTTATAGATCCACCAGGCCAGCGGTATCACCACCAGGCCGGTCCACAACAACAACAGCACATAGACCCCAGGGAACGGCATTCCTCCTCCATTAGCCGTTGCCTTGCAAAATACGGTAGCAATAAAGTTGATCAGCAGTATAATGGGAATGATGCGCGATAAATAATACCCCGTCCACGCTTTCTTTACCGGCAGGCCGGGGATCAGCACATAAATATGAATGTACAATACCAGCAATGCATAGGGCAATACTATCGACCACAGGACCACCGCAAAAGGGGACCCATCATTACTGGCAAGCATAATAAAGATGACAAGCCAGGCCAAAACACTGAGACCGATAAACAGGAGCCGCGAGCCGTTGATTTCCTGTAATTTTTTCTTTAGCAGGGGACTGAACAGCAGAGCCTTTAATCCGAAATAAACCAGGTAAAACATATAGCTAACAGCCGCCACCGCAAAGCCCTGCGAAAAAAAGGACACGGTAACATCGCGCCGGGTTGGGTAATAATCTACCCCATACCGCCAGGCAAAAATATAGGTAAAACAAACCGACAAGGCCGCGGCAAGCAGCAGGTAAGTGCAGATCAGCAGCGTGATCTTAAAAAAACCTCTTGCTTTTGTTTCCACATACTGGGTAAGAAACAAAAATACCATGTAGCAGATCAGCACCACCGCAATCCAGGGCTGCAGGTAGTTGGTGTAAAAGCTATAAGGAATGCCATTCTCCTCAAACCGCTCCTGTAAATGAGGGACCGTCCGGTCGGTGGCAATCATGAATATAAAAAGCCCCGCCACCAGCGTGGCAATCAGTATTTCTATTTTCTGGAATATGTTTCTTGCTTTCATAGCACAAGATTAATACAGGTTGCCCATACGCTCCCTGCTTTTGTTACGGAACGGCCGTTTCCTGTGACGAATTTCTCGTTGCTCCCGGAAAAACTCCGTGGATCAGTGGCGCTTCGGTGCAGGATATGCGGGAATTTCTTCATATTTCTACGCCATCGGCGAAAGCCTCATTTCCTTAAACTCTTACTTGTTAGTAAATTTGTATGGCATGGATTATATAAAGGAATACCGGCAGTTTGTAAGCAGCTACTACTTTAATGAAGCAGTCCGTATTACTGTGGGCATTATCCTCCCCTCCGTCATCCTCAACTTTTTCGGGATGCTGGAAATTGGCCTGATCGCCTCCCTGGGCGCCATGGCAGTAAGCGCCGCTGACATTCCCGGCCCTATCAGGGAGCGTCGGAACGGCATGTTGGCCGCCCTTGCGCTCATCTTCTTTACAGACCTTATAACAGGATTTACGCATACGAATCAGTTGGTTACTGCCGTTCTGATCCTGGGTTTAAGTTTTTCATTGAGCATGCTGGGTGTATATAATGCCCGTACCAACGCCATTGGCTTTGCCGGGTTGCTGATCATGGTGCTTACACTTTACCACAAAGCCACTGGCTGGAATGTGGTATTGGATGGTATATACCTGCTTTGCGGGGGGGTGTGGTACATTGGCCTCAGCCTGGCATTGCACGGGGTACGCCCCTATAAAGTGATTCAGCAGGCGCTGGGCGATTCCATTATCTCCATAGCCGATTATCTGAAGACCCGCTCTTATTTTTATAATGAAGGGGTTAACTATGACAAAACCTATAAAAACCTGATGCTGCAGCAGCAAAAAGTACAGGACAAGCAGATCCTGGTGCGCGAAATGCTGTTTAAAAGCCGCAACATTGTAAAATCCACCACGCTCACGGGGCGGGGGCTGCTGGTGATCTTTGTAGAGACCGTGGACCTTTTTGAAAAGGCCAATGCCACTTTTTATAACTATGAATCCATGCACCAGCGGTTTGATGGCTCCAATATTCTTCCGCATTTTCAACGGGTGATCCTGGGTATGGTGGACGAGCTGTATGAAATAGGTGTTTCAGTGCAGGAAGGGCGCCGCTCAAAGGTATCCAGGAACCTGAACGATGAACTGCGGGAATTAAAACAACACTTTGAAAACTTCGTAAATACCCATCGCAACGCCGAAAACCTGGAAGCGCTGATCAATATGCGCAAGATCATGCAGTCTATCGAAGATATGATCCTTCGCATTTACACCCTGCATCACTACACCCGGTATGATCGCAAAGAGGTAAAGGAATACCGGCTAGCCGACAATTATGAATCTTTTATAGAAAAAACAGACCTGGACAGCGACCTGATCCGGGAAAACCTTACCCTGCAGTCCAATACCTTCCGGCACGCATTAAGGCTGAGCCTGGCCATGACCCTGGGTTATATTACGGCCATTCTGCTAAAGCTTGAGTACAGCTACTGGATCCTGCTAACGACCCTGGTAATTCTGAAACCCACTTACAGCGTTACCAAACAGCGCAACTACCAGCGGGTTATGGGCACCGTTATTGGAGCTTTGGGGGGCATTGGCCTGTTGTTCCTGCTCCAGACTTCCACGGGGAGGTTTACTGCTATGGTGGTGCTGATGATTGCCACATATAGCTTTATGCGCACCCGCTACCTGGTAAGCGTTACATTTATGACGGCCTATGTATTGATCCTGTTCTTTTTACTGGACAGCCGGAATTTTCATGTGGTGATCGAGAACCGGATCCTGGACACCCTCATCGGATCTGTAATCGCATTCCTTGCTACTTACATCATCCCCTCCTGGGAAAAAAAACAGGTAAACAGCTACATGGCCACCGCCCTGGAAAAAACCCGGGTCTATTTTGAAACCGTTTCCAGCGCCTATGTAAAAAATGAGCCGCCCCCCGATTACAAGCTCAGCCGCAAGGAAGCATTTGTAGCCCAGGCCAACCTTTCCGGAACCTTTTCCCGCATGCTGAGTGAGCCCAAGAGCAAACAAAAGAACATTAAAAAGATCCACCAGTTTGTGGTCATGATCTTTACCATCAATTCCCATATTGCCACGCTGGCCCACTACTCCAGACAGCTGGCGGCTAAATACCGCACCTATAATTTTCTGCCCACGATCGAAAATACCCTGCACGAACTTGAAAATACAGCCGGTATCCTTTCCGATGAGGAGGTACAACAGCCCGCTGCCCACAGCGACAGCCAATCGTTAAAAATGGCCGTAAAAGAACTGCTCGAAAAACGCCGGCACGAAATTCAGCAGGGATTAAGAGATACCGAAACCAAGGTAACCCTTGGCGAGCTAAAACCTATCATCGATCAATTCCTGCTCATCAGCCGTGCCTCCGGCGACCTGAACAAGCTGGCGGAAGAGATCACCGGTTTCAAAAATACCGGGGAAACCGAAAAAGCCCGGCAGGAATCGCTTTCGGCAGCGAAATAGCGTATTGCTCACAGATTCGCCAACGGGTGTTCTGTTTTCTTTTACAGATTCCACAGACCTAAGCAAACTTTAGGTCCCTCTGTGCAGATCTGTGTCCCGGTGCCATCCTATCGGGAGTGAGCCTTTCTCCGCGTTTATCACAAATACCGCATTTCGTAAACGATCATCCATTAATGATCCGTAAATTTGCGGCCCTGAGGATTTTGGAAAAGAAGCAGCTTCATATTGCGTTAGTAGGAAACCCCAACAGTGGTAAGAGTTCCCTGTTCAATTCCCTTACCGGCTTGAGCCAGAAGGTAGGCAATTTTCCCGGTGTAACAGTAGATAAAAAGACCGGAATTTCAAAAATTGGCCCATTTAATGCCAAAATCATTGACCTCCCGGGCACTTATAGTCTATATCCCCGCCGGCTGGACGAAGAAGTGGCTTATAAAGTGATCCTGAACCAGGATAAGGACCTGAAGGCCGATGTGATTGTAGTAGTGGCCGATGCCAGCAACCTGAAACGGAATTTGCTGTTCTGCAGCCAGATCATTGACCTGAAGCGCCCGGTAGTAATGGCGCTGACCATGATGGACCTGGCCCGGAAAAAAGGCATCCACATCAATATCAACGAGATGGAGCGCGAGCTGGGCATTCCTATTGTGGCCGTAAATCCACGGAAAAACAAGGGCATCGATCAACTGAAAAAGGCCGTGGAGCTGGTTTCCGGCAACCTGTTTAAAGCGCCCGTGCACAACTTTATTGATGTAGAAGCACTGGCCCCGCAGGCCATCGCAGGCGTGCAGCAGCTGGTGCCGGGCATCAGCCCTTATGAAGGCGTGCATTACCTCATCAATCACGAAACATTTACCCTTCCGGATACCCTGCAGGAGCAGATAGAACAAACAGAGATCGACCATCAGTTTAATCCCACCAAAACCCAGGCAGAGGAGATCCTGCAGCGGTATCAGCGCATCGGCAACGTGATGAACTTATCCGTTACCCTGCCCGATCCCAATAAAAAGTCCATCCTTACAGATAAGCTGGACAATATTTTCCTCCATCGCTTTTGGGGATACTTTATCCTGTTAGGCGTGCTGTTCCTGATGTTCCAGTGCGTATTCCTGATAGCATCCTACCCTATGGACTGGATCGAATCCGGCACCGCGGCCTTTAGCGGCTGGCTAAGCAATGTGCTGCCTCAAAATAACTTTTCGGACCTTTTAATAAACGGGATCATTGCCGGTTTGGGCGGCATCGTCATTTTTGTGCCGCAGATCATGATCCTTTTTGGGCTTATTACCCTTTTGGAAGATACCGGCTATATGGCCCGCATCAGCTTTTTAACGGACCGGGTCATGCGCAGTGTAGGACTCAATGGCAAAAGCGTAATGCCCATGATCAGCGGTTTTGCCTGTGCAGTACCAGCCATTATGAGCGCCCGCAACATTGAGAACCGGAAAGAGCGGCTGCTGACCATTTTGATCACCCCGCTCATGAGCTGTTCTGCCCGCCTGCCGGTATACGTGATCCTGGTAGGCCTGGTCATTCCCAAAACCTACTTCCTTGGCTTCATCAGCCTTCAGGGCCTTATGATGATGGGATTGTACCTGCTGGGCGTGGTATTTGCCCTCCTGGTTTCCTATGTAGCCAAGTTCTTTATAAAGAATAAAGAAAAAAGTTACTTTATCCTGGAGCTGCCTACCTACCGCGCTCCCCGTTGGAAAAATGCCCTGGAAACCATGGTCGAAAAAGCAAAGATCTTCGTGGTACAGGCCGGTAAGATCATCATGATCATCAGCATTATCCTTTGGTTCCTCAGCTCCTTTGGGCCCAAACACCGTATGCACACCGTACAACAGGAATACGAAACAGCCCTGGCCCTTCCCAATGCGGATACGGTGCTGATAGAGGAAACCCGTGCGGCAGCCAGGCTGGAAAACTCCTATGCCGGTATCATGGGTAAAACCATCGAGCCGGCGATCCGTCCACTGGGCTTCGACTGGAAAATCGGCATTGCCCTGGTAACCTCCTTTGCCGCCCGCGAAGTGTTTGTAGGTACCATGGCCACGCTGTATAGCGTAGAGGACGATGGCGGCGCCAATATGGCCCTGCGCGATAAAATGAACAAAGCCACTTTTGAGGACGGCAGCAAAGTATTTACGGTTGCCACCGGTGTATCGCTCCTTATATTTTATGTATTTGCCATGCTCTGCATGAGCACCCTGGCCATTGTAAAACGGGAGACCGGCTCCTGGAAATGGCCCCTCATCCAGCTGGCCTATATGACCGGGCTGGCCTATTCACTCAGCTTTATCACCTTCCAATTGCTAAAATAAAGGGCTTGGGCTATGGGCAGTACTGCATCCATCAGCTGCAGTCCGCCGCCCGTCTCCAATCTTTGCCCCACGCACATACCCTTCCGGCAAAGGATTTCCGCCTAAGCGGCGCAGCCCTTCGGCTTTTGTGCAAGGGATCCTGGCGACCGGCCGGACAGGCATCGCCTCAAAATGTTACCCCGGTTTCCTTGCCAACCCAAAGCCGTCAATTACCATAAAATGCGGCAGGAGTACGCCTTTCAGATCAAAAAGATGGCATCTTTTAATGGCAAACAGGCGCAGCGCGCCGTTAACCCTTATAATCATGAGCGCCCAAAAACCACCCGTAGCCGCAGCGCGGCGGTAATTTCCTGTGCACGGTTTGTACAAACCGAAATTATTACCGGTGCGCTGCACCTTTATCATTCGTATTGTCGCTTACCTATAGGTTTAGCGCTGCGCTGCAGCTTCCAGGGCAGAAATCAACCTGACGCCTATGCGAAGGTTCGGGATTATTTCAGCATCTATGCATATTGTCGTTCAATAGGCCCTGAAACAGGAATAGATCCCGGAACAAGCCCGGGATGACATCTTGGGCGACACATTACGTCTATGGGAGTGCGACAATTTGGAATGCACCCACCGCCAACTAAGTTTGCAGCTAATTTCCTACTTTCGGCACTTTATAAAACAATCAAGCACATGCGGTCTTTATTTTTTATCGGTCTTTGTTTTATCGGTTCTGTCATTGCGGCCCAGCCCAAAAAGGACTCCGTTAAACCAGCCCCAACCAAATGGGATGTAAACAACCCTCCGGGGCAACAATATAAAGAAGTATCCTTTTCTGTAAATGAAGGTACATGGATGAACCTGGACGTATCGCCCAAAGGCGATGAAGTGGTATTTGACCTCCTGGGCGATATTTACAGCATGCCCATCACCGGCGGTACCGCCCGGGTACTGCGGCAAGGCCTGGCCTACGAGGTACAGCCGCGCTTTAGCCCCGATGGTAAAAAGATCCTGTTTACCTCCGATGCAGGCGGGGGTGATAATATATGGGTAATGGACCGGGATGGCCGCAACGCCCGCCAGGTAACCAAAGAAAATTTCCGGCTGCTGAACAATGCCGTATGGTCGCCGGAGGGCAATTATATAATAGCCCGCAAACATTTCACCGCAGGCCGCTCATTGGGCGCCGGCGAAATATGGATGTATCATATCAGCGGCGGCGATGGCATGCAGCTAACCAAACGCAAGAATGATCAACAGGATGTGAACGAACCTTCAGCATCACCCGATGGCCGTTACATTTATTACAGCGAGGATATGTATCCCGGTGGCTTTTTCCAATACAATAAAGACCCTAATAACGAGATCTATGTGATCAAACGCTATGACCGCGAAAAAGGCGAAACCGAAACCATTACCGGCGGCGGGGGAAGCGCTTTCAGGCCACAGGTAGCTCCCGACGGAAAAACACTGGCCTTTGTAAGAAGGGTACGCACCAAAACCGTTTTATACCTCCGCAATATTGAAACCGGGGAGGAATGGCCGGTTTACGACAAGCTTAGCAAGGACCAGCAGGAGGCCTGGGCTATTTTTGGTGTTTATACCGGTTTTGCATGGATGCCGGATGGAAAGGAGATCGTAATATGGGCCAATGGTAAGCTGAACCGGGTATCCATCAATGGCAGCAACGCCTCCACAGAGATCCCCTTTACCTGTAATGTAACTCAAAAAATTGCAGAAGCGGTACGCATAAAGCAAAACCTCAATAAAAACCAGGATACCACCCATGTGCTCAGGAACCTGGTCACCGCACCTAACGGCAAATTCATCATCTACAATGCCCTGGGGTCCCTGTGGAAACAGGAGCTACCCAATGGCAAAGCCACACGCCTTACCAAATCAGACGACATCGAGGATCAGCCTTCTTTTTCAAAAGACGGCCGCTGGCTTACCTATATCAGCTGGAACGATAGCTCCATGGGCGGCATTCATGTAATGGATCTTACAAAAGGCAGCTCCCGCAGGCTCAATATTGAAAAAGGCATTTACACCAACCCTGCTTTTAGCCCCGATGGCAAAATCATCGTGTACTGCAAGGAAGGCGGCGACAATGTGCTGGGCAACGCATTTAATACAAATACCGGGATCTATA
This sequence comes from Niabella hirudinis, assembly GCF_051201075.1. Classification (NCBI taxonomy): domain Bacteria; kingdom Pseudomonadati; phylum Bacteroidota; class Chitinophagia; order Chitinophagales; family Chitinophagaceae; genus Niabella; species Niabella hirudinis. The sequence continues at coordinate 191,087 of NZ_JBPEHJ010000008.1, read as the reverse complement.
CAGCAGATGCAACCGGCGCCTCTCAACCTATCCGTATTATTGAAAATGGCAGTGCCCCTTACTTTGATGCCACCGGTGCTCATATCTATTTTCAAAGAGGCAAGAACCTGGTTACCTGCAAAAAGGACGGCACCGAAGAAAAAACAGCGGCCACCAGCAACTATGGCAGCCAGTACATCCTGTCGCCGGACGGCAACTGGCTGGCCTTTGTAGACCTGCATAAAGTGTATATAGCCGCTTTTCCAAAAACCGGCAAAACCCTGGAGATCGCCGGCGGCTCCAATACCGTACCGGTACAACTGGTGGCCAAAGACGCCGGCTACAACCTGCACTGGAACGCCAATAGCCGGGAGCTGCATTATAACCTGGGCAATGAATATTTTACCATTCCACTAAAACAATATTTCAAATTCCTGGATGAAAAAGATACAACAGCCCCATCGGTTACTGCAAAAGGTATTCCCGTTGGCATTACTTATACGCCTGATAAACCAAAAGGATTGATGGCCTTTACCAATGCCCGCATTATTACGATGAACAATAATACCGTTATTGAGAAAGGCACGGTACTGATAGAGGGCAACCTGCTGAAAGCCGTTGGAACCAGCAGTGAGGTAACCATTCCCGCAGGTACAAAAGTCATCGATTGTGCCGGAAAAACCATCCTGCCCGGTTTTGTGGATGCCCATGCACATGGTAATCATTTCAGGAGCGGCATTACCCCTCAAAAGCACTGGCCTTACTATACTAATCTTGCCTTTGGCGTAACCACCATGCACGACCCATCTGCCAATAGCGAGCTTGTTTTTGCGCAAAGCGAAATGATAAAAGCCGGCAAAATGGTGGGCCCCCGGGTATTCAGTACCGGAACAGTGCTGTATGGCGCCGATGGAAGTTTTAAAGCCGTGATCAATTCACTGGATGACGCGCGCAGCGCCATCCGGAGAACAAAGGCCTTTGGTGCGTTCTCCGTAAAAAGCTACAACCAGCCGCGCAGGGAGCAAAACCAGCAGATTATTGCCGCAGCAAAGGAACTGGGCGTATTGGTGGTACCCGAGGGCGGCTCCTTTTTCTATCACAATATGGCCATGATCAACGACGGACACACTACCATTGAACACAACCTTCCCATTGCCGTATTACAGGATGATGTGATCCAGCTGTGGAAACGCTCAAAAACAGCCTATACCCCTACCCTTATTGTAAACTACGGCTCTGTTTCCGGTGAATATTATTGGTACCAGCACACCAATGTGTGGGAAAATGAAAAACTGTTGAAATACACACCCCGCGCGGTTATTGACCAGCGCAGCCGGCACCGCACCATGCTGCCCGAAGAGGAATATGAAAACGGTCATATCCTTAGCTCCAAAAGCGTTAAAAAACTCAACGATGCCGGTGTCACCATCAACATGGGTGCGCACGGGCAAATACAGGGCATTGGCGCACACTGGGAAATATGGATGATGGCACAGGGCGGCATGAGCCCGCTGCAGGCACTGCAAACCGCTACGATCAACTCCGCCCGCAGCCTTGGGCTGGACGACTGGATCGGCTCCCTGCAAACCGGAAAACTAGCCGACCTCATCATACTGGATGCCAACCCGCTGGAGAATATCCGTAATACAGAATCGGTAAAATATGTAATGGTAAATGGTCGTTTATACGATACCGACACCATGAACGAAACCGGTAATAATCAAACCCCGCGCAGTAAATTTTACTGGGAACTGGGAAGAAGAAGCAGCGCCTTTAACTGGCAGGACGGCGGCGGTACACAGGAAATGGATACGGATTAGTAAGCAATCGGCCTTTAGCGATCAGTTTTAAACCCAACGGCAAAACTGATCGCTGAAAGCTGACGGCTAATCGCCAGCTCCACCTTGTTTTACTTCTTTATATACGGAAACTACATTATCCTTCTCCAGTGAAGCTTCATCGGCCTTCACTTTCCAGGTAAGCTTTCCGTTAGTATAGATAGTAGCACCATTTTCCTTTTCGCCCTTCATTAGTTTTACGGATTCACCCTTTATTTTTAACTCCGCTACTCCCATATCACCAGAACTGTGATACACAGCGGTAATTATTTCCCCTTTGTTGTTCGAATATCTTTTTTCATTTTTGTCCACCTCCGGTGGCGCAGCAGTAGCAGTACTGTCCACTGTTGCCGTATTGGTTCTTACACTGTCTGCCGGATCTGTTAAGGGAGTCATATCAGGTGCCGTTGCAGAATCGCCGGAAGAAGGAGCTGGCGCACTATCTGCAGAAGGATTACTGTTGCAGGCCAGCAATACTATAAATACAACGGATAATAAATAATTTTGTTTTTTCATCGCATTCGATTTCCTGTTAAAAATAAAAGGCCCCGCGCGCCGCGGGGGATATTGCCCTCATTTTGCTACAACTACTAAGATACAATAATCGTTCCTTAACCGGTCCATACTTCTTTTGCTACCGTTGCGAAACCGTTGCGCACATTGCGGTTTAGCATCAAATGCCGGATATAACTGAAAGTATGCATTTGCCGGGTAACTATTCCTACCTTTGCGTTTAAAATTTCCAGGTTCATGAAATCATTTTTTTTCTCAGCAGCAATCGTCCTGTTAATGGCCTGCGGCAATAGTGGACAGCAATCCGTTTCCGATACGGAAGATGGCCCAAAAACGAAAGCAGACAGTCTTTTACAGGAAGTGATCAACGGGCATGATATAGCCATGCCAAAAATGAAAAAACTGGAGCGGCTGATGAAGGAGTCAAAATCGGCGATCGACTCGCTTGGTAAATTACCGGCGGCGGCTCAAAAACAACAGCAGGCGCTTCGGGCAAAATTGGACACCATATACGCTGACCTCAGCGGTGCGGATAAAGCCATGAACGAATGGATGAACGGCTTTAAATACGACTCATTACAGCACAATGAACCCGGGCGGATCAAATACCTGGAAGATCAGAAAACAAAGGTAAACCAGGTGAAGGATGCCGTACTGAGCAGCATCAGCAAGGCGGAGGAAGTATTAGGCAGCAAATAAAAAACCGTCTCCTGGTTACTGAAGACGGTCTCCTGATTTTTTTAGTCAAATGCTTCCTGCTCTTCGCGCTGCCGGTCCAGCGCTTTATCTATTTGGGTGCCAAGTGCATTTGAAATATCTTCTACCGAGCCCTCACCGGGGATGGCTTTAAACCTGCGCAATGCTTTATAATGTTCCGCAACGGGAGCCGTTTCATTCTGATAAACGGAAAAGCGGTTGCGGATCACCGCTTCATTGGTATCATCCGAACGGCCGGAGGTCTTGCCTCTTTCGAGCAGGCGTTTTACCAGCTCCTCTTCAGAAACCTCAAGTGCCAGCACACTATGAATGGCGGTACGCTTCAGTTCCAGCAGTCTGTCCAATGCCCTGGCCTGGTTAGCGGTACGCGGAAAGCCGTCAAACAAAAATCCTTTGGCATCTTTATGCAGCTCCAGGCAATTATCGATCATGCCAATCACTACTTCATCCGGAACCAGCTGCCCTTTGTCCATAAAATTCTTCGCTTCGATACCCAGCGGTGTTTTCTCAGCAATTTCAGAACGTAACAGGTTTCCTGTAGAAAGGTGCACCAAACCGTACTTCTCCACCAAACGATCGGATTGGGTTCCTTTTCCACTGCCCGGAGGGCCAAATAATATTAAGTTAAACATTTACGCTTTTCTTTTAAAGTGATGCCAACAAATATAGCAAAGCTTGGGGAAAAACGGCGGTTCTGTCTTATTTATTAAAATTTTTGAAAAATGCAGCCAAGGCTGTATCAAAAGTCGCTGTTTTGTCATGCCGTCCCCATAGCGACCGGGATTGTTTCGTCATCTAATGATGATTGTTCGTCAATAGATGCTGAAACAAGAATAAATCCCCGGTCGAGCCCCGGATGACATCTTCAGAACGACATCATGCTGTAACGCGATTTTTGAGACAGCCCCCTGTTTACCGCCACATGCTCAAAACATTTTGCATTGTATCTTTGTTTTATAATATAATAAATGTCGCCATGAAGTATTTACCTGTATTGCTGGTTACCATCAGCCTGTTATTTCAACACTGTGGCTATTCCCAATCCAGGCCCGGCGCCCAGCCAGATTCAATAAATATGAAAAAAGAAAACAACCCCGTTTACTCCCGCTCCGACAGTTCAAAAGTGAATCTACCGGAAGATGAATGGAAAAAAATATTGCCCGAAGAGGTCTACTATATTGCCCGTCAGAAGGGAACCGAGCGACCCTGGACCAGCAAATATGAAACCTCTAAGGAAATAGGCACCTATTATTGCGCAGCCTGTGGTAATCCGTTATTCAAAAGCGATACCAAGTTTGAAAGCGGTTGTGGTTGGCCCAGTTTTTATCAACCCATCAGCAAAACCAGTGTTGTTTACCTTGAGGACCGATCCCACGGAATGGTACGCACCGAGGTAGAATGCGGGCGTTGTAAAGCGCACCTGGGCCATGTATTTGATGATGGCCCTCCCCCTACGCGGCTGCGCTATTGCATTAATGGAGTGATCCTTGACTTTGAAAAGGCAAAAAAAGCAGAAGAAGGATATAAAAAGACCCCTTAGCGCCAGCGCCGTACTTTTATTTCCCGGTCATTCAGGCTCCGGGAGCCCCCTGCTCAGGACCGTTTTATTTACCTCATAAATATTTGGGCATTTGGGTAGCAGGCTTCTCTTTCTACTTCACAAGGGATGAATTAGTTATTTTTTATAGCTAATCCATTCTTTTTTTTATCCATTGCCCGGTATAAGCATCTATTTTTGTGCACAAAAAGCACGCATGAAATTTATCAGAGGGATTCTGTTGTTCCTTGTTTTTTTGACTATTTCGTTATTTGCCTTCTCGCTTCTTGCCCCGGATAAGCAGCAAGTGGTTAAATCCATTGTCATCAATGCTCCGGTAAAAAAAGTATACGAGCAGATAGTCCTGCTGCAAAACTTCAATAACTGGTCCGTTTGGGGGCAGTCGGATTCTTCTATTCGCTATACATCCAACCAATTCCCCGATGGGCAGGTAGGCACTACCATCATGTGGGAGGGTAATGCGCTGCTATCCGGAAAAGGGAAAATTGCGCTCACCGGCCTGCTGCCCCAAAAACAAATCAGCCATCATATCAGTCTGCTGGAGCCGCAAAAACTGGAAGCCGACTCGCGGTTCGACTTGCAGGAACAAGGCAATGCTACCACCGTTACCTGGACTTTTACCATTCCCTCAAAGAAACCCTGGAATGTGTTCAATCTGTTTTTCAGTCTTGACAAAGAAAAAGGGACCGACTTTGAGAGGGGGTTACAGGCCTTGAAGCTGATCATTGAAAAATCGCCGGTTAAAGACAGGAATGCCCCGCGGGTTATTGCAGCACATTTTGCACAAACCCAGTATGTGGCCATCAAACAGCGGGTGCTTTGGGCGGATTTACCCGGTTTTTTTAACACGCATTTTCATCACCTGGAACATTACACGTTAAAAGACAGTGCAACCACGCCCCTACGTACCGGGCTTTTTTACAAAAAGGACCAAAAAGAGCTGCAAAGCGATGTGGCGGCGGCCATCGAAGTTCCTGCAGGGTTCCGCCCGCAACTGCAAACACCGGAGGAACTGATCGGCATTCCCGCCTCAAAAACATTGGAAGCCGGTACAAAAAACGACCCTGCGTTAAAAGACCTTGCTTACAAAACGCTGGATGACTATGTGGCAGAAAAACAGCTCAAGGTAAAGACACCGGTTATTGAGCAATACAATATAAAGGACTCCACGATGCGTATTATCTACCTGGTGGAATGAGCGGAGAACAACCTATGCATGAAGTCTTTATTTATTCTGAACATTCTTCAAATTCCTTTAACTCTATCAAAAAGGCTGTTGTTGTAGTAGGCCCCAGGCTTTGGTGTTCTGTTAAGCCAGAGGAAGATATCACAAATTTGCTTACCTTACAGTAAACTTCACCCAAAAATGAACCCCTATCAACAGGAGCTTTTAAATCGTATTACAATAATACCGGGCCTAATGAGTGGCAAACCCACCATTCGGGGGATGCGGTTCCCTGTTGGCGATATCCTCGAAACGTTGGCAAGCGGTATCAGCGAAGACAGCATCCTGGAACAACACCCGATTCTTGAGAAAAAGGATATTTCCGCCGCTTTATTGTATGCCTCTTTGAAAATGAAAAACACAGTAGTTGTCCATGCTGCCTGATTGGGAAATCTGGCTGGATATTCATCTTTCACCCATTATTGCAAAATGGATGACTGAGTATGCCGGTTAAACTGTTAAATCGGCCTATGCGCTCAACCATCATACACTCTCAGATATCGATATTTACAATAAAGCAAAAGCCCATGGTAAGATAATATTCATTTCTAAGGACAACGCTTTTCCGGAACTCATAAGCCGGTTGGGCGCCCCCCCAAAACTAATCAGTATTAAAATAGGTAATTGCGATAACCGGGTTTTATGGAACATGTTGAAACCCAAAATACAGGAAATGATCTCCTATTTGTTAGCAGGAGAGGCTGACATTATCGAATTTGACCAATAAGAACATCCCATTATTTACCTGGTAAACTAAATCGGTATTTACCCGACCCCGTTTCAACTTTCAGATACCCGTCTTCGGACCCCAGCTCTTTGATGTCTTTTATAGCGGACAGGGGTTTGCCGGATTCGGTAACTGCTGCAGCATTTTCTGTTGGCAGGTACACTGTTGCCCTCGTATTGGCGGGTACGTCCACATTCACCACCACCTTGCCATCGGCTATTTCCCAACCGGCCATCGTTGTTCCATAATAAGTTTCTAACGATGCAGCGGCGTTTTTAAAATTGCCGCCAATATGGGGTTTTACTTTTATATGCTTATATCCTACACCATCATCTTCGGTATCGAGGCCCACCATCTTCCGGTACATCCAGTCGCCAATAGCCCCGTAAGCGTAGTGGTTATAGGAATTCATGGAAGGCGTTTGAAAACTGCCATCCGGCTTAATGCCATCCCAGCGCTCCCAAATAGTGGTAGCCCCCATTTTTACCGGGTACAGCCAGGAGGGATAGGTTTCCTGTAATAATAAGGTATACGCCATATCCGTATAACCAAAACGGGTAAGCACATGACATAAATAAGGGGTGCCCAAAAAGCCGGTTGTAAGATGGTTGTTATAGCTTTTGATATTTTCGACCAGTCGCTCAGCCGCCTGTTTCCGAAGCGGCTCCGGCAGCATATCAAAATGAAGTGCCAGCACATAGGCCGTTTGTGTGCCGGATACCAGCCGTCCGGAGGGAGTCAGGTACTCTTTTACAAATGCCGCCTTTATATTTTTCAATAATTGCGCATAGGCGGCGGCATCTTCCGTTTTTCCTAATACTGTTGCGGCGTTGATCAGCAATTGCACAGAATGTGCGTAAAAACACTGAGCAATAAGATATTTATCGGTCACCGCCGAACGTCCGTCATTATCATCACCCGGCCGGTAAAACAACCAGTCGCCATAATGAAAGCCCGTATTCCACAGATCATTTTTTGTGGTTTTGCGCACACTTTCCACATAGTTTTTCATACTATTGTATTGCTCTGCCAGAGTGCGTGTATCGCCGTAAGCGAGGTACAATTGCCAGGGAATAATGGTGGCCACATCGGCCCAGCCGGCGCTATTGGCCCCACTGCCCAGGATATTGGGTATCACAGAAGGTACGCGCCCATCCATCTGGTCTGCTTCAAGATCTTTCAGCCATTTGGTAAAAAAATTGTTCACCCCCATATTAAAGGCGGCCGTGCGAAAAAAGGCCTGTGCATCACCCGTCCAACCCAATCGTTCATCCCGCTGCGGGCAGTCTGTAGGCACATCCAGAAAGTTGCCCTTTTGTCCCCATTGAATGTTGTGCTGCAGCTGATTGATCAATTGATTGGAAGTGGTAAACGTTCCGGTAGGCTCCATATTGGAATAGAAGGCAACAGCTTCAAAATTATCGGGCGTAAGCGTACCCGGGTAGCCCTCCACTTTTACATAGCGGAATCCCTGCCAGGTAAAGTGGGGGTAAAAGGTTTCCTCGCCTCCGCCTTTAAGCACATAAGTATCCTGCGCTTTTGCGGCCCGCAGGTTTTCTGTGTAAAAGTTGCCGGCTTTGGTCAATACTTCAGCATGATGCAGGATCACCGAATCGCCCGCCGCTCCTTTTACCTTTACACGCACCCATCCCACCAGGTTCTGACCAAAATCCAGCACTGTTTCTCCAGCCGGTGTTTTTAATACTTTAACGGGTTTAAACACTTCGTGTGCTGTGATCATTTCGTTATAGGTAGCCAGCAGATTATTTTTATCGAAGGACTCCGTTTTTACCGGGGCCCAGTCTGCATCCCTATATCCCGCCAGCATCCAGCCGGTTTTATCTTTTCGCGCATCGATGGTTTCCCCGTTATATATTTCAGAATAGGTGATGGCTCCTGTGGCCGACTTCCAGGAGCCGTCAGACACAATAAGTTCCCGTGTTCCATCGGAATATATTACGTCCAGCTGCAGCAGCAACGCAATGTCTTTTCCATAAAAATCATGTTGATTTCTAAACCCGATATTGCCCCGGTACCAGCCATTACCCAGGGTAACGCCCAATGCATTGGCGCCCTGCTTCAGCAGGCTGGTAACATCATAAGTCTGATATTGCAATCTTTTTTTATAGGAGGTCCAGCCCGGTGTAAAATGCGCATCACCCACCCGGCTTCCGTTAATGGCGGCTTCGTACATTCCATGTGCGGTAATGTAGGCGGTAGCCCGGGCAATCTTTTTTGTAAGGCTGAATTCCTTCCGCATCAGGGGACTGGGCCGAAGCACCGCATCTTCTTCATAGCCGGGTGTGATCCATGTGGCCTTCCAGTCGGATGGTTCCAATAAAGCCATTTGAAAAACCGCGGGACGGCTCCAGGCAGAGGCCTTGCCGCTGTTGTCCCAAACCCGTACCTGCCAGTGGTATTTTTCACCGCTTTTTAATGCGGCGCCTTTATATGCAACATGCACGGAAGAATCGGAAGCCACTTTTCCACTATTCCAGGCTGCCGTTTTGTTCTGCATTACCCGTAGTTCATAGGCCGTTTGTATAACGTTTCTTTTATTGCTTTGCAACTGCCAGCTAAACCGGGGTTGAACCATATCAAGCCCGATGGGGTCGATGCGGTTTTCAGTACGCAGAGTTTCAACTTTTGTTTGTGCTGTTACCGTTAGGGAAAACAGGAGGATAATAACGACAAGCGATTTTTTCTTGTTCATGAGCAAGCTTTGTGATTGTTTATCAATAACATCGTTGCTCCGAAAATACAATGAATGATTGGGGAAACTGTCCTGTACAATCCTGAAACAGCCGCTACTGCCCTGGTTCCTGTACCGTATTTAATATTTCCCACAGCTTATCCTTTAATTGGGGAAGCCCCTGCTGCGCCACCGAGGAAATAAAAAGGTGGGGAATATGATCGGGCATTTCTTTGCTGATGGCAGTTTTTAGCTCGTCATCCAGCATATCGCTTTTGGAAATGGCAATAAGAAACTGTTTATGCAGCAGCTCCGGGTTGTATTGTTCCAGCTCGTTCATGAGCACATCAAACTCCTTGCGGTGGTCGGCACTATCGGCCGGAATCAAAAACAGCAGCACAGGATTGCGCTCAATATGCCGCAGAAAACGGTGCCCTAAGCCACGCCCTTCGGCGGCCCCTTCTATAATACCGGGCATATCGGCCATGCAAAAGCTACGGCCATCGCGATATTCCACAATACCAAGATTGGGGGTCAGCGTTGTAAATGCATAGTTACCGATTTTGGGTTTTGCCGCCGTGATTACGGAAAGCAGGGTCGATTTTCCGGCGTTGGGAAAACCCACCAGCCCTACATCGGCCAATACTTTTAACTCCAGTACCTTCCAGCCCTCAAGACCCGGCAAACCGGGCTGTGCATACTCCGGCGCCTGGTTGGTGGGTGTGGCAAAATTGGCATTGCCCAGTCCGCCCTTACCCCCCGGCATCCAGATAATTTCCTGGCCGTCTTCCAGGATCTCGGCTTCTTTTTCACCTGTTTCCTCATCCATGGCAATGGTACCCAGCGGCACCTCAATCACCACATCTTTTCCACTTCGACCGGTACAATTGTTATGTCCGCCGTTTTCGCCGTTCTCTGCCAGTATATTCTTAAAATAACGTAAATGAAGTAAGGTCCATAAGTTGCGGTTACCTTTTAAAATAATATGGGCGCCTCTTCCGCCGTCACCCCCATCGGGCCCACCTTTAGAGGTAAACTTATCCCTCAAAAAATGTTTGATGCCCGCACCGCCATGCCCGCTGCGACAAAATATCCGTATCTGGTCTACAAAATTGCTCTTTTCCATTAAAACAAAGATAACTGCATTCCTCAGAAGCTGTCTAAAAATGATATAACGGGGGACGCATTACATTCCTGTTACAAACTTCTTTTGCAGCCAGGTTTTAATGGCCGGATTTTGCAAGACTCACAAGGACTGTATCAAAAGCCGGAAGCAAATCATTGCCGGGACCTTGGAAATGCGGGAAGATGCTGATGTCCAGGTGCCGTTGACTTGCCGGTTTCCCGGCCAAATATCACGTTTGACAATCTCCGCTATTGCAGCGCTATACGAACTTATCCTTTTGATTTTTCTTTTTGAGCCTCCCTGTCAAACCGGATATTCTCCCGTACCTGCTTCCAGTACTGGGGGCCATAGGATACAAAAATTTCGCTCCCGGGGGCTATATCCGTTTTGGCAACCAGGTATACCCGGGTGCCATCTTCCAGGTACTCGGCATTGTTCCTGATGCCCTTTACCCGCTGCAATCCGGCAGCATCATTGGCATAACGTCCAAAGGATTTTGGATGTTTGCTGGCATCAATAACAGCATCATCGTTAATATGAAAAATATACCCGTTGTCCGCATCATCTTCCACCTCCTTCCAGGTAAGCAGATCGCCGGTATACTCCGTAACAATTTCTTTTTTTGCGATAGCAACTTTTGTAAATAATCCCTTGCCGGCATTGGGCAGGGAGGAAGTTTTTACGAATAAACGCTTCGATGATGGCATGTAAAAAAATTAAGCGGAGCGAATATATTACAAATCACTGCGAAAGTATAAAACAAGATAAAAATTATTTTTTGCTTACCTTCACCCCCAACACGGGGTGCCTTTCCCGCCGGTGGCGGGATGAAATCAAGGCTGAGATCATACCCATTGAGTTCTGACATCAACAGGCTCAGGAACCTGATCCGGGTAATGCCGGCGTAGGAAACAGCAGCATTTCAGCTGACCCCGTATTTGATTTTATAAGGTTATGGCAAACTGGGTCACCGTTTTTGTTGAAGAAATAAAGCATACAAGTGTTCTTGAGTGGCTGGGCGCCGGTTTTGGCGCCGCGGAGGTCTTGCTGGCGAAGGCCAACAAAATTGGGCTTTATCCCGCAGGCATCCTGTCTGTACTGATCAGCGTCTATTTGTTTATGTCCGCCGGCCTTTATGCCGAAAGCGCGCTGAACCTGTATTACCTGGTTATGAGCATCTATGGATGGTGGTTCTGGGCATTTAAACGCAGTTCCATTTCCCTGCCGGTAACAAGGGCTACTAAAAAGGAATGGCGCATTACCCTGTGTATCGCCCTCGGAGGATTCCTGCTGCTATATGTTGTACTCCGTTACATTATGAAATCCACAGTGCCTGTGATGGATGCCTTTGTAAGTGCCACGGCCTGGGCGGGCATGTGGTTACTGGCAAAACGCAAACTGGAGAACTGGATCCTGCTTAATATCAGCAATGCCGTGGCCATACCCCTTTTGTTTTACAAGCAGCTGCCGCTCTATGCCCTGCTAACCCTGTTCTTATTTATTGTTGCAGTGTTTGGCTTTTTTGAATGGAAGCGTATCCTCAAAACAGAAAAAAAATGATCAATCAACACATAGCGGCTGCATTGGCCGCACCGGCAAAAGAGGCCGATGCGCAAGCCCTGCTTACGCAGGCGCAGCTGGATATCATCTGCCGGGAAAAATGGTTCAGGCTTTTTGTTCCTGTCTCGCAGAACGGGCTGGGCCTGAGTTTGCCCGATGGGCTGCGGATGGAAGAAGCGTTGGCAAAGATTGATGGCAGCCTGGGCTGGACCATTACCCTTTGCAGCGGCGCCACACAATTTACCGGCTATCTGCCGCCTGCCCTTACCGGCGAAATTTTCAAAAACGACAGGGTTTGTTTTGGTGGCAGTGGCGCCCTCTCCGGAATTGCCCGGGAAACAAAAGATGGATATATCGTTAGCGGCGCCTGGAAATATGCCACCGGAGCCCCCTATTGCACGCATTTTACCGCCAACTGTAACATTGAAAAAGACGGGCAGCTTGTTACCGGTGCACAGGGCATACCGGTTTACCGGTCTTTTTTATTTACACGGGAAGAAGTGCTTGTTCACAACGATTGGGATACCATGGGGTTGAGGGCCACAGCCAGTGAAAGCTTTAGCGTTTCGGGCATAGAGGTACCCGCTGAGCGGAGTTTTATGATACATCCTGCAGCGGCCACCCTGCCCGGCGCCATCTACCGCTACCCCTTCCTGCAGTTTGCAGAAACCACACTTGCCGTAAACACGCTGGGAATGGCGCTGCACTTCCTGGAGGAATTGGAACAACTGGTACAGCAAAAATCCGGGAAAACAGCTGCTTTGTTGTTGATGCTGCAGAAAACACAACAAGCCAGCCAACACCTGCAAAAACTGCGGTCGCGCTTTTACACTGCTGTCGATGACTCCTGGAATTGTATTCTAAAACATGGGGCTGTCTCAGAGTCACTGCTACAAAGGGTTTCGGGGCAAAGCCGGCTGCTTGCCCAATTTTCCAGAAAGCTGGTTGCCGATCTGTACCCCGGCTGCGGTGTTGCTGCTACACAGAATGGCACCGTCCTCAACCGCATCTTCAGAGATATTTTTACGGCAAGCCAACATGCATTATTAAATACACCCCGGTAAACAAAAGGGTTCCTGTATAAGGAACCCTTTGTAAAAGTATTAAAGGACTTTTGTGTTGGAGCTTAAGACGCGGACTCTGCAGTTGGCTGACCGGCCTGCTTTTTCAGATTTGCGAGACCGTCTTTTCATTTATTTCCTTAACCAGAAACCTTATTTTTTATACCCGCTTTTTGGTCGGGGTTCATTTTACACCCGGCTCCGTTATGCAAACCGCTTGTCATCGGCAGAAGGACCGTAGCTTCCCGGCAGGGGTATATCCTGTAGCCGGTAATAAACGCCTAACTGCGCGCGGTGATGTGAAATTTGATTGAGCGAATGCCGGATAGCGCCATATTTTGTCCACTCTGCCAGCTTGTGCCCGTTTTGGGCAATACTCCAGTTGGGCAGCAATGCATCTTCGGTTGCGCCCTCCAACGCCCTCTTACTGGCATTGTAATTTTTATCCAGTTCTTCCAACAACTGTTCTCTTGATCCTATGTTTGCCGGCTTATAGTCACCGGTTGCAAAATCAAGCGTTTCCGTTGGCAGGATAAAAGAGGCCCAGCCAAAGATCTCCGCAATATGCCCGGCGAGCCGGTTCTGCTTCATGCTTTTTTGATGTGGCGCATAATCACCCTTATCGGCAGGATATAATTCAAAAAAATTTTTTGTAGTATGATATTCTTCCTCCAGCTCGGATTTCAATTGTTGCAGGGTGTCCATAATTTAATTTTAACGGATGGTGAAGATACACTTTTTCTGTTTTCCGACTACATTTGCGGCATGAATTTCCTGGCGCACGCATACCTCTCATTTGGTCATGAGGGTGTTCTTGTGGGTAATATGATCAGCGATTTCGTAAAAGGAAACCGCCAATTGGATTACCCCCCGGCCATCCGCACGGGCATCCGGCTGCACCGGGAAATTGATACCTTTACCGATGCCCACCCTGTCACACTTGCCGCCAAACAGGTTTTCAGAAAGGACTACCGGCTGTACAGCGGTGCTTTCATGGACGTTGTATATGATTATTTCCTGGCAAATGACGCAGCAGAGTTTCCACCCGGATCGCTCCAATTTTTTGCACAGCATACCTATGAAACCCTCGACCGCTATTTTGAGCAGCTGCCGGAACATTTCCGGCAAATGTTTTACTACATGAAACAGCAAAACTGGCTGTATCACTATAGCGAGCCTTCCGGAATTTACAAGAGCTTTGCAGGATTGGTACGCAGGGCCCGGTACCTGGATGACAGCCGTCCGGCCGAAAAACTATTTGAAGACAACATCAAACTTTTGGAGGAGCATTACCGTCTTTTTTGGGCAGACCTGAAACCCTTTGCAGCAGCGCAACTCAAAAGATTGACGAATTAAAACAGGAAGCGTATGACAAAGTATTTATTAGCAGCGACTATCGGCGTTTTGTTCATTTTGCCGGTTACCGCGCAATCCTGGATACCGGTAGACAAATCACCGATGGACCAGATCTACTACCCCGTGGATTATCCTTCCAAAAAAATCAGGGGAACCAGCGAACCCTTGCGCATGCGGGTCATTTACAGCCGTCCCGCCAGGAACAACCGAAAAATATTTAACTCCGATATTGTTCCCTATGGTAAAGTTTGGCGCATGGGTGCCAATGAAGCTACGGAGATTCAGTTTTTTACCGCGGCAACCATCGGTGGCAAAAAGATCCTCCCGGGCCGGTATACCCTGTATTGCATACCCACCGAAAAAGAATGGACATTTGTAGTAAATAAAGATACCGATGCCTGGGGGGCCTTTAATTATGATGCAGCAAAAGATGTGGTAAGGACCTCTGTGCCGGTGGAAGCGTTAAAAGATCCCATAGAATTCCTCACCATTGATTTTGAAAAAAGCGGATCAACTGTTAACTTGGCAATCGAATGGGATCAGAAAAAAGCATCCCTGCCTATTAATTTTTAACTATAACGAATGAATTGTCTAAAAGGCAGATTGTTCCTGCTTGCCGGCTTTGCCATACTGGTTGCCTGTAATCAGCAACCCGAAGCAAAGATCAAACCCGTACAACAGGCAAATACAGCCGGGGTAAAACAGCCGGTTAATGCCGGCAACCCCTATGAAGCAGTGGATGTATCTCCATTAGACATGAGCTACTACCCCGTTCATTACCCGCTCCAGAAAATGAGCGGGGGCACCAAAGAACGGCCGGTTATGCGCGTTATTTACAGCCGGCCGCACCTCCAGGGACGGTCCCTGTTTGGTACCGTACTCAAATATGATCACCCCTGGAGAATGGGCGCCAATGAGGCTACCGAGCTGGATATTTTCAAGCCCGTTTACCTTAACAATAAAAAAACAGGGCCGGGGCGGTACATTCTTTACAGCATTCCACACGAAAAAAGCTGGACCCTGGTACTTAATAATAACCTGGACACCTGGGGTCTTAACCAGGATAGCACCCAAGACCTTATGCGGGTGGAAGTGCCGTCCACAGATGACAACCCGCCCATCGAATACTTTACCATGGTCTTTAAACAAACCGATACCGGTGCCGACCTGTTAATTGCCTGGGGAACCACCCTGGTAAAGCTTCCATTTGTTATAAAATAACGCGTTTCGGGCAAAGAAAAGACATATACTTCTGCATTAAAAACTGTGGCTCAGGTTTTCACCCGTAGTGCAGATCAAATAGCCTAAATAAAGCCAGGGAGATCAGATATCGCCTCTTTTGTATTTTACTGTTGCTAAAACACTGCCGCTATTGTTTACAGGCGTTTTAATTGGTTTGTTGATTCAAAAATAGCAGTGGAAGGCCCTGTATGCCAAGCCGTTTGTAGCAGAACGGGCAATAAAAAGGGGCGAACAGCAGATTTACGGGGGTGAAAAGCAATAGCCCCCGCAGTCCGCATATCTTTAAAACAGGCATATTGTTTGTCCCTGTTACAGGGTCTCTATTTTTCATAAAAAAGCAAACATTATGGATCCTATTGGTAATTATTTAGCAGTACTGCTCAACCGGTGCGCGGCGGTTTGCGATCACTGTGCAGCCGCCTGTTTGCAGGAGGAAGCAGTTGAACACCTGGCGGATTGTATTCGTACAGATATTGCCTGTGCCGCGGTTTGCCGTACCACCGGCCTGTTGCTGGAGCAGGGCATTGGGGAGCAAAATGCCCTGTTGCTTTGCGCAGAAGTATGTAAACTTTGCGCGGACGAGTGCAGCCGGCACAACCATGACCATTGCAGGGCCTGTGCGGAGATCTGCAATGAATGTGCGGTAGAGTGCGGCCAGTCGGCAGTTGCATAAACAGTGATGAAAATATTCCCCGGTATGTGTATCTTTTTCTATCACGATTCCGAAGGTTCGGAAACATAGATCCATACAGGCTTTCAACTTTAAGCGCCTAAACTGTTCTTGTGCAGCACCGCTTTTTAACCGGGTATTGCAACCGATTTCGTAACTTACCCTATGATTTTTAAAGATACTACCGTTGTCATTTCCGGCGCTACCCGGGGCATTGGAAAAGCCATTGCCCTGAAGCTGGCCGCCACGGGAGCCAATATTGTAATTGCTGCCAAATCCGTAACCGAAAACGAAAAACTGGGCGGAACTATTTACTCCGCCGCTGAAGAAATGGAGGCTGCGGGCGGCCAGGCATTGCCCGTTGCCTGCGATGTGCGTATGGAAGACCAGGTAAAAAGTGTGATGGAACAGGCAGTTGCCAAATTTGGGAGTGTAGATATTGTCATCAACAATGCTTCTGCCATTTCCCTGACCGATACCGCCGCCACCCCCATGAAGCGGTACGACCTGATGCAGGAAATTAATGTAAGAGGAAGCTTCCTGATGGTGCAGGCAGCCCTGCCTCATCTGAAAAAATCGGCCAATGCACATATCTTAACCTTGTCGCCGCCGGTTAACCTCAACGCCAAATGGCTGGGGCCGCATATTGCCTATACCATCTCCAAATACAATATGAGCCTCCTTACCCTGGGCTGGGCCGCAGAATTTAAAAATATACCCATTGCCGCCAATGCCTTATGGCCTAAAACAACGATCGACACCGCGGCCGTGCGCAACCTGCTGGGCGGGCAGGCCCTGGCCCGGATGAGCCGTACCCCGCAGATCGTGGCAGATGCTGCATTTTACATCCTGCAACAAAAAGCGGGCGAATGCACGGGAAATTGTTTTATTGATGAGGATGTTTTGAAAGTATCAGGTATTACCAATTTTGACTCCTACGCGGTTACTCCCGGAGAACAATTATATACAGACCTTTTTTTAGATAATTAGCCTTTTTTTCATAAGAAAATACAAAAACCCCGAAAAAGACCCTCAGGCATCGCAGTCTTGCACAATGTTTGAGCATCCTGGATAGGAGCCGGCATTGGATCTGTAAATGCCCATCAAATCAAAAATCATTTTATGGATAAAAGAGAAAAATTAGCCGCGATGGACAAGGTCCTGCGTGAGCTGGAGGATCTTAAAAACAGCGAAACAGCTGTTTTAAAAAAAATTGCCCAGGTAGAAGCAGAGAATATTAACCTGGGAATAGGTGTATTGGAACTGGCGCTGCCGGATATACATGAAAATATCCATACAACGATCGAGCAGGTTGAGGAAGTTATCAGCCGGTTTACCGACCACCGCAACCAATTTTCAAAAGATCATAAACTGGAGGAGCCGGAAGATCAACTGTAATGTAAAATATTGAATGAAGAATATATCATCTATTCATTGTTTACCCGCAGATCTTCAGCAGCGCTCTGCTGCGCTTCTTCGTGCAGGTAGTCCTTGCGTTTCAGTTCAAAATTGCGGCCCAGGTACAGGCGGCGCACCTGCTCATTGGCAGCCAGCTCCTCTGCCGTGCCCTTTTCAAATATTTTTCCATCAATAAGCAGGTAGGCCCGGTCGCAGATCGAAAGCGTTTCATTTACGTTATGATCCGTGATCAGGATGCCAATATTCTTGTATTTCAATCGGGCCACAATGCTTTGAATATCCTCTACTGCAATCGGGTCAATCCCTGCAAACGGCTCATCCAGCAGGATAAATTTCGGATTTACGGCAAGGGCCCGGGCAATTTCGGTCCGTCTCCGCTCCCCCCCGCTCAGCACATCCCCATTGCTCTTGCGCACATGCCCCAGACGAAACTCGCCCAATAATGATTCCAGTTTCTCCTTTTGCTCAGCCCTGGGAAGTTTGGTCATTTCCAGTACGGCCGCAATATTGTCCTCCACACTCAGCTTCCGGAAAACAGAAGCCTCCTGGGGCAGGTACCCAATCCCCATCTGCGCCCGTTTGTACATGGGTAATTTGGTAATATTCAGGTCATCTAAAAATACATCTCCTTCATCCGGCTTGATAAGGCCCACCACCTGGTAAAACGAGGTGGTTTTCCCCGCACCATTCGGCCCCAGCAGTCCTACGATCTCCCCCTGGTTCACCTCAAAAGAAACGTGGTTTACCACCGTACGCTCACCATAGCGTTTTACCAGATCCTTGGTATGTATTTTCATTAACATGCCCGGCAAAAATAAGAAAGCTTCCACACTATTCTTCAGCAGGCTTCGTTAAATGTTGAAACGACCTGTTAATGGCCAGCCGCCCTTGTTCAGCCATCAGCATCCCGGAACTTTGGGAGCGCATCCGGCGCGGTATCGAATATCATGACAAACAGCCGGTATAAAAAACAGCACCCGGATCTAAACGGCACTTTAAACTCCCTTTTTAGTCCTCCAGCACCATTTCCCCGGCGGCAGCCGCCGCGGTGGCCTCTTTCCACGGAATGAGTTCCGTGGGTTTTGAAATTTCGCTAAATGTGAGGGTCTCCCCCAGCAGGGCATTCTGATCAAAAGGGCCATGTTCTTTCACGCGGAGGGTAATATAGGCCTGCTTTAACCGGGCAGCCTGCACCATGCCCGGGTCGTTGATCCGTGTTTGTGTCCGGATATTCTCGCTCGAAAAAGACTGCAGGTAATATTTCCGGTTGGCCGCCATTTTATAATGAACAATGATACTGGCGTATTCCTTTTCTATTGCATATTGGTAGTCGCGCCTCGGATACCGGACCAGATTCACATAAAACGAAACAAAGGCCCGCGTTTCTTTATCGATATATACCGTTCCTTCCATCAAAAGGTCCGATTTTGCCCGGGTTTGAAAGGCGATCACATAGAGTTGCTGGTTTGCCGTTACAGAATCCGGCTTTCGGATAAAACGGTACAGCCGCATATTTTCCTCTGAAAATACCTGTCGGTGCACATAGTCGACACCCTTTACAAAATAATAGCCACCGGAAAAAACCGCGCTACGGGCAAGGTTGCTGTCGCGGACCATTATACCGGATTTGTTCTGTATCAGGTTCAGCATTGCCGGCACTGGCTTGCAATAAGAAGGGATTTGGGCTCTTACAAGGGCCGTATCTTCATACACAACACCTTCATCGTTAAACGATTCCCTTGCAACATGATACCCCTCGGTCAGGATCTTTTTTCGTGGGTAGTTACCGCAAACAGCCCGGTTTGCCATCCTGATGATCTCTTCTGCATTGTTTGCAGACGGTACGATCACTTCATCCATCTCCTTTACACGCTTGTTCAGTTTTATCAGCTGAAATACTTCCGGAACGCCCGTTAGTACGGTGTCTCTGAAACTAATATGTGAAACATGGATCGTATTGGGTGTTTTGCCGGGTGCATGTATTTCAAAATAACCATCTTTTCCCGCCTGGACAGCTACCCCGTTAATCGTAACCGTGGCATGGGCTACAGGACGCTCCGAATAATTGTCCAGAACCCGGCCCGTAAATATGCGCTGCGCCCCGGAAACAAAAGGGAACAGGCAACAAAAAGCAGTTATTAAACGCATCGTCCGGAACTTCATCAGGCAGCTTATTTGACACTAAAATAGCAAACACTTCTGAATGCATCAAACAGCGGCCCCAACGCCTTGCCCACCCGGAATATAAAGCCCTGCCTGAACCAAATCCGGAACATAAAACCCGAAGCCGCATTACTGGCATCTTTCCATTAGTTTTGCAGCCTATGAAGGTGATCGATCATATTAATAATGCAAAGGAAACATTGATTTCTTTTGAAATATTGCCCCCGTTAAAAGGAAAGGGCATTGAGGCGCTGTATGACCATCTGGACCCGTTGATGGAATACAAACCGGCGTTTATCAATGTTACCTATCACCGGAGTGAACATATCTTTAAAAAGAACGCGGATGGGAGTTTTAAAAAAGTGATCGTACGCAAACGCCCCGGAACGGAAAGCATTTGCGCCGCCATCATGAACAAATACAATGTGGATACCGTTCCGCACCTGATCTGTGGCGGCTTTAGTATTAATGAAACCGAAGATGCGCTTATTAACCTGAACTACCTGGGCATTGACAATGTTCTGGTGCTGCGCGGGGACGCTGCCAAGAACGAAACAGCCTTTATTCCGCAACCAGACGGACATCCTTACGCCGTTGACCTGCTAAAACAGGTGGTGGACCTTAACAACGGGATCTATCTGGAAGAAGACCTGAAAAATTCGCAGAAGACCGATTTTTGCATCGGCGTGGCCGCTTACCCCGAAAAGCATTTTGAGGCTCCCAATATGGAAACCGATATGGCCTACCTGAAGACAAAAGTGGATGCCGGGGCCGACTATATTGTAACACAGATGTTTTTTGATAATGCAAAGTATTATGCTTTTGTAGAAACCTGCCGCAAAGCGGGGATCACTGTGCCCATTATACCGGGGCTGAAGCCGGTTTATACACTCAAACAGCTGAATGTGTTGCCTAAAACATTCCATATCGACCTGCCCACGGATCTTTCAAAAGAAATGATGAAATGCAAGAGCAATGAGGATGTAGAAAAGGTAGGTACCGAGTGGTTGCTGATGCAGTCAAAGGACCTCAAAAAGAGCGGGGTACCCGTGCTGCATTACTATACGCTGGGCCGGCCCCAGATCATCAGCTCGGTTATAAAAGAACTGTAATATTCCAGGAAACGCATAGCCGGAAGGCCGCAAACATGTAATTATTGAATTGCCCGGATGATATTTATTACACAACTCATTTACATCAATGAAGGAAGCGAGGCCATTTTTCATGAGTTTGAGCAACTGGCCATTCCATTGATAGCGAAATATAACGGACGCCTTTTGTTCCGGTTACGCCCGCAAAAAGCAGCTTTTATTGAAATAAATACGGAACCGCCTTACGAAGTACACCTGGTCTCTTTTGAAACAGAAGCGGATTTCGGCCGGTTCCTGGAAGATGAGGAACGAAAACAATTTTTACATTTAAAGGAACAATCCATCCGGTCGGCTGTTCTCATTCAGGGAAAACAACTATAAAATGGCTCGGAAAAAGAAAAAAAATATCATTCTTGAAAATATCCTGATCGAAGACTATGCTGCCGAAGGCCGGTCCATCGCCCGCGTGGATGGTAAAGTGATCTTTGTAGAACAGGTGGTTCCCGGGGATGTGGTGGATATCCGCCTTGGAAAGAATAAAAAAGACTGGGCCGAGGGCCACCCCCTCGCCTTCAGATCCTATTCCAAAGAGCGCGTAGACCCCTTTTGTACGCATTTTGGGGTTTGCGGAGGCTGCCAGTGGCAGATGCTGCCTTACGAAAAACAACTGCAATACAAACAACAACAGGTAAAGGACAACCTTCAACGCATCGGAAAGATCCCGCTGCCGGAAATGCAGCCCATCCTGGGTGCCGCCAAAACCCGGATGTACCGCAATAAGATCGAATATACTTTTGGTACTGAATTGTTTATGCCCAAAGAGCAGTTTAATGCGCTAAAAGAGCAGGGCATTAACCCACATGAATACGGTAGGCAGGGCGTTGCCGGCTTTCATGGCAAGGGCTTCTGGGATAAAATCGTTGACATCCGTACCTGTTATTTACAGGAAGAGCCCACCAATGCCATCCGCCTGGCGGTAAAAGCCTTTGCTAAGGAACATGAATACAGTTTTTACGACCTCCGGCAGCATACGGGCTTCTTCCGCACCATGCAGGTACGCCTTTGCGAAACCGGTGAACTGATGGTAAACCTGGTAATGGGAGAAGATGATCCCGAAAAACGGGAAAAAATACTGGAACATCTTCGGGCACAATTTCCGCAGATAACCACCCTGCTCTACACAATTAATACAAAGAGGAACGACAGTCTTTATGACCTGGAACCGGTGGCCTGGTATGGCCCGGGCTACGTAACCGAACAGCTGGAGCAGTACCGGTTTAAAATTGGCCCCAAGTCTTTTTTCCAGACCAATACAGCGCAGGCTGTCGAATTATACCGCGTAACACGCCATTTTGCAGAGCTTTCCGGAACGGAAATCCTGTATGACCTGTATTGCGGCACCGGAAGCATCGGCATTTTTTGTAGCGAAAAGGCTGCAAAAGTGATTGGAGTAGAGGTGATCGATGCCGCTATTGAGGATGCCCGCGAAAATGCCGCCTTAAATGGCCTGGATAAAACCCATTTTTATGCTGGGGATGTCATTGACATCTGTTCCGATGCTTTTTTTGAACAACATGGACGCCCGGATGTTATAATAACCGATCCGCCAAGGGCAGGCATGCATGAGAAACTGGTACAGAAGATTAATGAAATGGCTGCACCCGTTGTTGTGTATGTGAGCTGTAATCCGGCCACCCAGGCAAGAGACCTGGCCTTATTGAATGAAAAATATGAAGTAACAAAAATTCAGCCGGTGGATATGTTTCCGCATACACTGCATATTGAGAACGTGGTACAACTAAAACTCCGGTCCTGATCTTTCGCCAAGCTTTAATACAAAATATTTCATGAATTCTTATTTTACCAGACCCCCCGAAAAATTCCCCCCCGCCATTAAATACCTTATTGCCATTAACGTGGTGGTTTGGGTAGCGCAGCTTCTGTTCGACAACAGGTATGGTCAATCTACAGTAATAATCGGAAATGTATATGACAGCGTAGGGTTTCTTACCGGCAAACTGGGGCTTTGGCCCATCGGTGAGGGATTTAAACCCTACCAGCTGATCACCCATATGTTTGCCCATGCGGCCTCCGGTTCGCAAATGTTCTTTCACATCCTTTTTAATATGTTTACCCTTTGGATGTTTGGGCGCATCCTGGAAAATGTTTGGGGCGCCAAACGGTTCCTTATTTTCTATTTTATTTGCGGGCTGGGTTCTGCGGCGCTGCACCTGGCCGTTCAATATTACACCAATACCGGCAGTATGGCCGTAGGCGCTTCCGGGGCTGTAATGGGCGTGCTGGTAGCTTTTGCGCTAACATTTCCGAACACAGAGCTCTACATTATGTTTATACCGGTTCCGGTAAAGGCCAAATGGGCCATCACCGGTTTAATCCTCATCGACCTGTTTTTTGGGCTGTACAGTGCATCCGGCGATAGCATTGCACATTATGCACACCTTGGGGGAGCCGTTACCGGTTTTATCCTGATGAAGATCTGGAATAAAACAAACCGGCGCAATTTTTACTAAATTTATCTTAAATAAGAAATCAACTTTTAACCCTTTAATTTTGTTGGGTAATTGATATGGGTATTTCTGACAGAAACTATGACAGCCGGTTGTCGTTTGGCACACGGGTAAATCCACTGGTCATACTGATCGCCATCAGCATGATCCTGTTTGTAGTCCTTGCATTCTTTAAAGCGCTTACCTATCTGCGTTTTGATGAAGGGGGAAATGTAACCGGGTATTTTAACGACCATATTCTCAGCACCATTGCCTTATCTCCTAAACTGAGCACTGCGGTGGCCAAAATATGGACCTTCGTAACCTATTCGCTTGTGCAGGTGAATGTATGGGAGCTTATTGCCAATATGTTATGGCTTTGGTGTTTTGGCTTTATTTTTATCGATATCACCGGAAACCGGAAGCTGATCCCCCTGTTTATTTATTCCACCCTTTTTTCGGGGCTTGTTTACGTTTTTGTTTGTAAGTCCATGCATCCGGAAACACATGCATTTCCCTATTTCAGCGGCTCGGGCGCCTGCATCCTGGCCATTGCTGTTGCGGCAACCACTATTTCTCCTAATTATAAGTTATTTCCGATGCTCAACGGGGGCATCTCCCTCTGGGTCATCACACTTATTTATGCGGTCGTGGATTTTGCCACCATACCGCCGGGGGTGCCTGCACTCTATTTTTCGCAGCTTACAGGGGCACTCACCGGTTTTCTGTTCATTTATCTTTTAAGAAAGGGATTTGACGGAAGCGAATGGATGAACCGGGTGTACGATTGGTTCATCAACCTGTTTAACCCCGAAAAAGCGGAGAACCGGAAAAAAATAAAGGACGCTTATTTTTATAAGACCTCTGCTGAACCCTTTACAAAAACTGCCCGGCTTACCCAACAACGCCTGGATTCAATTCTTGACAAAATGAATCAATCGGGTGGATATGAAACACTTACACAAGAAGAAAAAGACTTTTTAAACCGCGCCAGCCAGGAAGATCTTAAAGGAAAATAGGCAAAATCGTTCCCCGGTTTTTGCCAGTTTGCTGATAACTTAACTATCTTTCGGGTTGAAAGAATCCGTAAATGAGCATTTTTGCAAAAATCAGCAATAAGGTTTTACTGGGCATCAATATTTTGGTGGTCCTCTTTTTCTTATTGGCTTGTCTTGCTGCTTATATCAGCCCAATGGACTGGCCGGTTCTTTATATTTTCAGCCTGGCTTTTCCGTTTTTGCTGTTATTGGTTTTAGTCTTTTTAGGCTGGTGGATCTTTATTAAAAAAAAATGGGCCCTGATCTCTGCAATTGCCGTGGTGCTGGGGGGCGGCGCTATTACGAATTTCTTTGCCTTTAATTTGAGAAAGCCGTTTAAACAGGAAAAAAAAGCAGATCATATCCGTATCGCCACCTGGAACGTTGCCCGTTTTGTTGAGATGGTGGTCAACAACAATAAAGGGAGCCAGACCCGGTACAAAATGCTGCAGCAGATCAAGGCCGTTAATGCCGATATCTTATGTTTCCAGGAATTCAGCTCCTCCATCAACCCGGACTGGTACAACAATATTGTTGCCGTAAGCAAGGGAATCGGGTATCCTTACTTCTATTATTCACACGACTGGGATGGCGACCGGTTATTTAACGGTAGCGTTATTTTTAGCCGGTTCCCGATTATTGATACCGGCATTGTACGTTATCCACGGCCTACCTTGCCGGAAGCCCTCTTATTTGTGGATATCAAAAAAAACAACCAGCGTTTCCGTGTTTACACCACGCACCTGCAATCGAACCAGTTCCGTAAGGAAGACATTTCGAAAATTGAAGCCTTAAAAAAAGCAAAGGGAAATATCCTCAGCAATGCCTTTTATATTTTTACCAAGCTAAGAACAGCCATCCAGCACCGGAGCATACAGGCCGATATGATGCCCGAGATATTGAAGAACAGCCCCAGCCCTACTATCTTTTGCGGCGATCTTAATGATGTGCCCAACTCCTACACGTACCATACCGTGAAGGGATCGATGCAGGATGCATTTCTGAAAAAAGGGCTCGGGATCGGCCGGACCTATAATTCCCTGTCGCCCACGCTCCGGATCGACTATATTTTTACCGATCATCATTTTGAGATCGACCAGATAAAGCGGGTGACCACCAATTACTCCGACCACTATATGATGGTTTGTGACCTGAAGCTGGCTCCTGCGTCTAATTAAAGAAGGCTACCAGTCCTCCGCAGCTTTCACCGCCAGCAGCGGCGCCAGTATTTCATCATTAAAAAGCGACTCCAGCAGCTCCTTCAGCGGCCGGTTTTTTAATTTGCCCTTTTTATCATATACAAACCAGCCCCGATTCAGGAAGATCACCGTTCCCGGGCTGTTTACCGCTAATACGGCTGCCACAGAATCGATCCGGGGGTTAAAACTGCGTATGTTTCTGATGAGCGGGGCATTCACTTTTATTTTACCCTCCTTAAACTCAAAACTGGCCTGGAAGGTAACGTCATAGTCTTTTCCATAATAGTTAAGCCCGTGGCGGTCTGTTGCCTGGAACACGATCTCCCTGCCCGGGTCCGTTGATATCCGGTCGCGAAAAGAACCAAAACTGGTTTGTATCCGACGTTCAACGGCATCAAACAATTGCTGCTGCGAGGCCCCAGGCACTGTAATTACATAGTATCCCTTTCCTCCGGAAGTGACAAACCCTCCGGTTTCAGCAAAAACTGCGCATCACTTTTCGACAACAGGAAAAAGGAAGCAACCAGTAAAAAACGGTATTTCATAAAAATGGTTTTGATCTGTTTATCAGACGATGATCATGCCGCTGAAATTGCAGGTCATCCCGGATTTAGCGCCGGTTTAACAGATCCGGCGGTGGCGTATATTCATTTTTCTTTTTATCCATCCCCGGTCAAATACCAGCAGCCTCCTTTATATTTGTACTCTTACAAAAAGATGGTATGAGCACACTTAAGATACATAATTCCTATTCGCGCCAGAAGGAGCTGTTTGAACCGATTACGCCGGGCTATGTAGGAATGTATGTTTGCGGGCCTACGGTAAGCGGCGAAAGTCACCTCGGACACGCCCGCCCGTATATTACATTTGATGTGGTATTCCGTTACCTGCAGCACCTGGGGTATAAAGTGCGCTATGTGCGCAATATTACGGATGCCGGGCATTTTGAGGAAGAAGGCCGTGAAGCAGAGGATAAAATTTCCAGCAAGGCGGTGCTCGAAAAGCTGGAGCCGATGGAGCTGGTACAGAAGTACACGAACCTTTTTCATTGGGCCATGGGCCTCTTTAATACCATTTCCCCCTCCATTGAGCCAACAGCCACCGGGCATATTGTGGAGCAGATCGAGATGATCAAAAAGATCATCACAGACGGGTATGCATACGAGAACAATGGATCCGTATACTTTGATGTAAAAAAATACGCAGCCGGACACGATTACGGAAAACTCAGCGGCCGGAAGATAGACGACCTGCTGGAAGCCACCCGGGAGCTGGAAGGGCAGGAAGAAAAAAAGGACGCAGCCGATTTTGCGCTTTGGAAGGCAGCGCCCCCCAAACATATCATGCGCTGGAACAGCCCCTGGGGCGAAGGGTTTCCCGGCTGGCATATCGAGTGCTCGGCCATGGCTACAAAATACCTGGGATCTTATTTTGATATCCATGGTGGCGGTATGGACCTCCAGTTTCCGCACCATGAAAGTGAGATTGCGCAAAGCACCATCTGCAATGGCCATTCACCGGTAAAGTACTGGATGCATAATAATATGATCACGATCAATGGCCGCAAGATGGGCAAGAGCTATAACAATGTGATCAAATTAACGGAACTGTTTAGCGGCGATCACCCCTTGCTTACCCAGGCCTACCACCCGATGGTGGTGCGGTTCTTTATTCTTCAAAGCCATTACCGCAGTACGCTCGACTTCAGCAACGAAGCACTGCAGGCTTCCGAAAAAGGATTGAAACGGCTTTGGGAAGCTTATGAAAACCTGAAACGCCTGCAGGACCGGGGCAGTGAGCTACAGGAAACAGCCGCCGACCCGGAGCTGGATGCCCGGCTGCAGAAACTGGTAGCGGAGTTTGATGCATTCATGAGCGATGATTTCAATACCGCCAAGGTATTGGCTAATATGTTTGAACTGGCTCCCGTCATCAATAGCCTGAAGGACAAAACCATTGCCCTCAACAGCATTTCAAAAGCAACGTTTGAGCTGCTGCAGGGGCAGATGCATACTTACCTGGAAACGATCCTGGGACTGACATCGGTTTCTGCAGCAGACAATGAAAAACTGAAGGACGTAATGCAGCTGCTGATCGATATCCGGAAGGAAGCCCGCAGCCGGAAAGATTTTGTAACATCGGATAAGATCCGCAACCAGCTGGCAACGATCGGGATTCTTTTAAAAGATGAAAAAGACGGGAATATCAGCTGGAGTGTGGAGTAACCGCAAGGAGGCACTCAAAAGTCGCTTTACAGCACGATGTCGTTCTGAAGATGTCATCCCGGGCCTGATCCGGGATCTATTCTTGTTTCAGCATCTATTGACTAACAATCATCATTAGATGTCGAAACAATCCCGGTCGCCATCGCATGTGCGTCAAGTTAAGAACAGATCATGTTGCCATGAAATGTAGTACGGGTAAGCCTTTCGCGCCAAAAAGATCGCATCTTTTAATGGCAAACAGGCGCAGCGCGCCGTTGACCCTTATAACGATGAACCTCCAAAACCTCCCGTAGCCGCAGCGCGGCGGTAATTTCCTGTGCACGGCTTGTACAAACCGCAATGATTACCGGTGCGCTGCACCTTTATTACCCGTATTGTCGTTTACTAACAGGATCAGCGCTGCGCTGCAGCTCCCGGGGCAAAAATTAACTTGACGCACATGCGATCGCCATCGGGACGGCATGACAAAACAGCGACTTTTGATACAGCCTCTTATTTCAATTTCATTTGAGCAAAATACGGGTGTTCAGGATTTACGATCAATTCCTGCGCATTTTCATTGATGCACATATATACGCTGCCGGTATCCACCAGCATATTCACTTTAATTCGTTTGATTTCCTCTTCGCCAATAATATGGCGGCGTGCCAGCGCAAGATCATCGCCATTGATCAGTTCAATTGCTGCATAGATGATTTCCATGGTTTCTTCGTTTACCATCAAATTTACTCCTTGATAGCAGAACATCCAAGATATCCGCTACTTTTGCGACCTGTCGGGCGCTGAAGATAAAAAGGAAACATTTGCCAATGGTGCCGAACAATTTGTGGTTTATCGTTTGTGGTTTTTGGTTTCAACATCAAACAATAAATCTCAAACCAGAAACATGTACAAACTTTGGGCAAGCATAAAGAAAGATGGCCGCATCCTGTTGCGGGATAAAGTGGGACTGGCGCTCATGTTCCTGATGCCCATCGTACTTGCCATCATCATCGCCTCCGTACAAAACAGCACTTTTGAGCTGGTAAATGATAAGAAAGTACCGCTGATTATTTTAAATAAGGATACCGGCGAGGCCTCAAAGGAATTGATCGCCTCACTGGAAAAAGGCGGCATGTTCACCCTCAAGCAGCTACCGGCTACAGCAACGGCCGGCGATATCAAAAATAAAATGGAGGATAAAGATGCCTTGCTAGCCATCATTATTCCGCCGCAATACACGCAGGATGTACTTTCCAAGGCGGAGCGGGTGTCCGGAGAAGCGCTGAAAACGATTGCCATTTCTGACAGTACTGTTGCGGATTCTGCAAAAATAAAAGCAAGTCCCCTTACCTTATATTATCACCCCGTATTGCAAAAGTCGTTCCGGCAGGGGATCGATGGCGCCCTCAGCAGTGTACTACAAATCGTACAAAGCAAGTACATTGTACGGGCACTATACAGCAGCATCAATAATGAACCCGGCATTCCCCAATCGCTGGAGCAGCAAATCCTTTCCAATGAAACGCCTATAAACCAACTGGCCGCCTCCAGAGACAATAGCCAGCCCGTGCCCAACGCCACCCAGCATAATATACCGGCCTGGACGCTTTTTGCCATGTTCTTTATCGTAATTTCATTGGGGAGCAGTCTGGTTCGGGAAAAAACAAGCGGCAGCTTTCTTCGTCTGAAAACCATGCCTACCTCCTTATCCGTTTCCCTTGCCTCCAAGCAGATCACTTATATCCTCATCACCATGCTGCAGGCCGCAGTGATCTTCAGCATTGGGCGCTGGCTCTTTCCGGTCATCGGGCTGCCGGCGTTGAATATTCCGGCCGATAAGGGCGGGCTGTTGCTGGTAACCTTTCTTTGCGGATGGTGCGCTACCAGCTTTGCGATTTGCATGGGCATCTTTGCCAACACACAGGAACAAAGCAATGGCATTGGCGCCATCAGCATTGTATTGTTCGCCGCCATTGGAGGGCTGCTGGTTCCGGCCTTTGCCATGCCGGCATCCTTCCAGGGAGTGATGCACATTTCACCACTCTATTGGTGCCTGGAGGCCTTTTATGGCCTGTTCCTGGAGGGGGGCCGCTTGAGCGATATCTTCAAAAATCTTGTTCCCGTGCTTATTATAATTGCGGTGCTGCAGCTGGCCACCTGGCTGGGCATGAAGCAGAAAGGACTGGTTTAAGCCCGCTGGCAGGGGCGGAATTATCTTCTTTTGGTTTTCAGCCCCGTCATGTACTGCTCCCCATTCCCTAAAGGGAACTTATCCTGAATTCAAAGATGGTTCAGAACCCTGAATATTAATATGCCACATTGAATATTTAAAATAAAACGATAAATATTTTTTGTTTTATTTTAAAATCTTTATAACTTTGAATACTAAAACATTCCTTGTTATGCCTCCAAAATTTAAAATTACCGGCAGCAGCCTGATGGCGCTGGGCTTTCTTTGCGTTGCCTTTATTGTAAACCTCGTCATTGCCCTAACCAACTCCCTTTCTTCCAATATTGCATCTATACAGGAGTACCGCAACCAAACGTTACCGTTAAATATTCTGGAATTTGCCAAGTCGGGTATCCTGCTGATCATGGGCTACCTGCTGTTCCGTATCATAAAAAATGTAATGCTCCGTCAAAAATGGAATACCGGCTATTATAAAAAGGTCAAGGGCATCGGCTGGCTCAATGTGCTGGTGCTGCTGATTGATGCGGCTGCATCTACCTGGAAGGAGTCTGTTTTTTCCAAACAGGATTCGATCACCAACCACCTGGCAGACCATAACCTGTATCAGAATGCGCTGCTGACGGCGCTCTTTAATGCCCCCATATCCTGGTTTTTGATCCTTTGTGTTTTTTTAATAGCAGATCTGCTGCAATATGCAGCTGATGTAAAAATGGAGCAGGACACCATCATTTAAGAACCATAGTTAACAGCAGGTTATGAAAACAACATTAAAAAAGAAAACGAATCCTTTATCTAATTATGCCTATTGTGATCAACCTGGACGTAATGCTGGCCAAACGCAAGATGAGCCTCACCGAGCTATCGGAAAAGGTAGGAGTCACCATTGTAAATCTTTCCATCCTGAAAACGGGTAAGGCAAAGGGTGTACGTTTCGATACACTGGAAGCCATTTGCAAGGCCCTGGATTGCAAACCGGGAGATATTATCGATCGGGAATAAATAGCTATTTTCGCCAATCATAAATCAAAAATCATAAATCAAAAATCAAAAATACTGGTTACCGGGGGTACCGGCTTTTTAGGTGCTTATATCCTTAAAACGCTGGTGCAGCAAGGCTTTGCCACAAGGGCCATTAAAAGAGACAGCTCCCGGATGCCTGCCTTTATGGACCCGGAAATCCTGGCCAGGGTAGAATGGGTAGACGGCGATATTCTTGATGTGCTGTCCCTGGAAGAGGCTATGGAAGGCATTGATACGGTGATACATAGCGCCGCTATTGTTTCCTTTGCCAAAAAAGAGCGCAGAAATATGTATCATGTGAATGTGGAGGGTACCGCCAATATGGTTAACATGGCGCTGCAGACAGGTGTACGGCGTTTTATACATATTAGCTCTGTTGCTGCACTGGGGCGTAAAAAGGAAAGCAGTACCGTAGATGAAACCGCAAAATGGGAGGATAATAAAAACAATACCCACTATGCCATCAGCAAATTCAGAGCGGAGCTGGAAGTCTGGCGCGGATTTGCCGAAGGATTGGAAGGCGTGGTGCTGAACCCTGCCACCATCCTGGGCTATGGCAACTGGAACGAAGGGAGCTGTGCTATTTTTAAAAACGTTTACAAAGAATTTGGCTGGTACACCAACGGCATCAATGGCTTTACAGATGTAGAGGATGTGGCCAAAGCCGTTGCCCTGCTTACCGGATCGCCTATTACAGAGGAACGCTTTGTGGTGTGCAACGACAACTGGCGTTTTCGCAAACTGCTCAACACGATGGCAGATGCCTTTGGTAAAAAGCAACCGGGCCGGGAAGCATCGCCGGTTATTTCCGGCATCGCCTGGAGACTGGAACGGCTGAAATCATTCCTCACAGGAGCCAAACCCCTCATTACAAAAGAAAGCGCCAAAGTGGCTAACAGCGCAACAGTTTTTGATGGATCTAAGCTGGTAAGATCATTGCCCGGCTTTGAGTACCGTAAGCTGGAGGAAACGATCCGAGATGCCTGCCAGCATTATACAGACCTGCAGGGTTTTTAAACCCTTACA
Organism: Niabella hirudinis; assembly: GCF_051201075.1. NCBI lineage: Bacteria > Pseudomonadati > Bacteroidota > Chitinophagia > Chitinophagales > Chitinophagaceae > Niabella > Niabella hirudinis. Next base: position 158,963 of record NZ_JBPEHJ010000008.1, on the reverse strand, counting down.
GGTCTATAGATTTACACGCACCCCACCCTGCAGCCACCGGCCGGGCATAGGGGCTCCCAGCAGATCGCTGTATGAGCGGTCAAAAACATTATCCACCTGCACAAAAAGAGCCAGCCGGTCTTTTAAGATCCCGTAAGAGGCTTTTCCATTCAGCAAAAAATAATCCTTTGTAATTGTGGCATTGATCCCGGAGGCCGTTTGCGGTTTGCGCGCTTTATAGATACCTGTGAGGCTCACCGAAACCGGACCGGCATTATAGGTCAGCAGCGCATTTGCCAGGAAGCGGGCATGTGATAAAATATAAAAAGAAGGATTGGGCTCGCTGCTTTTACTGTATAGCCATACAAAACCGCCATTGAACAGCAACGACTGCCGGTTGGTAAACCGCCGGGTATAGGTAGCATCTGCTTCCCAGCCGCTGGTAGTTACTTCAGCAACATTTTTGGCCAGCGCATAGTTACTTCCCGCAACCAGGTTATCTTTCCGGGGCATATCCGCATACGGCGTATTTACCCAGTCGATCAGCTGGCTGTGAAAGCGCTGGAAGAAGCTGGTGGAAAGCTTCAGGTTTGATTGGCAAAACCAATCCATTCCGGCTTCATAGGTCCAGGATCTCTCTGCTGCGAGGCCGGGGTCACCTACACTTCCGCTTTTCACCACGGATTTATTGTAATTATTATACAACTCGGTAAAATCTGCATTACGAATGGTTTTGCCGCCGCTGGCGCGCAACTGGATATTGCGCATTTTATAGGATGCCGTCAGCTGGGGTACCCATTCTGCAGGAAGGGAGCCGTAAAGTTCCATCCTTAAAGAAGGATTCACCATAAAATGCTCCCCAAATTTCCGGATCAATGAAACAAAGGGGGCCGCCGTACTCAAGTGATGATTGCCCCGGTCGTTGGAGCGGATATCCCGGTTTTGGAAATTAAATCCTGCCACAAGATGGGTTTGCTCCGAAAAACGCTGTTGCAGCGTAACCTGGGTCTGCAGCAGGTGGGATCGATTGTCATTGGCAATCGATGACGGGTTAAATAAATACTGGTCCTCCATCGTTTTGTATCCCGCATCGATACTTACCTGTGTGCTGCCTTTCTGGTATTGCAGCCGCGCCTGGTTCCACCAGGAACTGATTTTTTCTGATGCAGTATCTGATGCATAGGTGGTATAAAAATTCTGCGCGGCAAAATCCCGGTTGTCATAAGCCGTCCGCAATGCCAGGTTCCAGTATGGGTCAACCTTTACCAGCAGCCCCGCCGAAGCCGCAGTATTGTGAAAATAGCCCCGGATGCCCCGCTGCTGTACCCCGCCGGCGTTATTGGTCAAAAAACCTGCGCCTACGTTTATTTTTTCATTCTGATAAAATCCGCCGGCGCTGGCATTCAGCAAACCATACTCACCGGTGCTGATCATTGCCGCAGCCTGTTTTGACCGGCTCTGCCGGTTTTTGTTAAACGCTTTGGTAATGATATTGACCACTCCGCCCACCGCATCGGATCCATAAACCGCCGAGGAAGCTCCTTTCAGCACTTCAATACGGTCTATTTCTGCCGGGCTGATGGGTATATAGCCCGTAAAATGCCCGGTATTGGGGTCGTTCAGCCGCAGCCCATCCAGGATCACCAGCACCTGCTGAAATGTGCCACCTCTGATCGAAATATCTGTTTGAGCACCCTGCGGCCCCCGCATTTGAGCCTCTACTCCCGGAATGTATTTTAATAGTTCATCAACCGAGTGTACCGGCAGCCCGGCAAAGGTTTCCCCGCTGATAATGTTGATATTTCTGCCGGTTTCCGAACTTCTTTTTTCTATAACGGACGAAGTTACCGTAACGGGGTCCAGCAATGTATCCTGCGCAAAGGCGGCGGTGGCCGTCAAAACGACAATCAGCATAAGTAAAACCCTTGTTAAAAACGCTCTTCTGCGTTGTACCCGCTCTATTAATATTGTAGCCTTCCTCATTTTTTTAAAATTCATATTTGTGTGTCTTGCTGCCTTTGCACCTTTGTGGCCAGGCATTTTCTCCTTATTTTCCGCCAAAACTATTACCTTGCCGGACGACTTAGATAGTCCGGTTATTATATAGTGAGTAGTCCGGTTCAGTTACCATACAAAACCTTTGTGCCCATCGACCGGCAGAGTACCACGGCGATCTATCTCCAGATCGTGCACCAGGTTATTAATGCCATCCAGCGGGGATTTCTTTCCGAAGGACAACAGCTACCGGGTACCCGTGCTATGAGTATGCTACTGGAGGTACATCGTAAAACGGTGGTGGCAGCTTATGAAGAACTGGATGCGCAGGGCTGGATCAAGGCCCGCCCCAATAAAGGCAGTTTTGTAAAGACCGCATCCCGTAAGAATACCGCTCAAAAAAAACTGGATGCATTGAAATTAACGGCATACCCTGCCAAAGCGGGCTTCCATTTCAGCAGAAGCACGATCCTGGATGTGCCCGAAAAAGCACCCGGCCTGCCTCTTACAGTTACAGACGGACAGCCAGACTACCGGCTTTCGCCCACAGATCAGCTGGCGCGTTATTATACAGCCGCCCTGCGCAGAAAGGTAAACCGGAAGCACCTGGGATACAATGCCGCCTCCGGCCACTCCTTTTTTAAAGTACAGCTGTCTAATTTTTTGAACGGCAGCCGCGGACTGCATATTACCCCCAAAAACATCCTGGTGACCCGGGGCATGGAAATGGGCATGTATGTTGCTGCCCGCACACTCATCAGTCCCGGTGATATCGTATTAGTAGGCTCACCGGGATATTATGCCGCCAACATGACTTTTCAGCAATCCGGCGCAAGGTTAAAAACGATCCCAGCAGATGAAGAAGGCATCAGTGTGGAAGCAGTGGAGTACGCCTGCAAAAAGCACCCGGTGCGGCTGTTATATATTACCCCGCATCATCACTACCCAACAACGGCAACGCTTAGCGCACAGCGAAGGGTGGCATTGCTGAAACTTTCTGCCATCTACGGGTTCATTATTCTGGAGGACGATTACGAGTACGATTTTCCTTATCAAAGCAGTCCCATTCTTCCCCTGGCCAGCGCCGATACGGATGGTATGGTGGTGTACCTGGGCTCTTTCGGAAAAACCCTTGCCCCGGGTTTCCGGGCCGGGTTCCTGGTAGCGCCTGAAAACCTGATTGCAGAAATGCAAAAAACACAGGCCATTATAGACCGTCAGGGCGATACCATTATGGAGCAGGTATTGGGCCAACTGATCGCCGAGGGTGAAATTCACCGCCATTTAAAAAAGGTGCAGAAGATCTACCATGAACGGCGCAATCATTTTTGCGAAACCCTGGGCAGGCAGCTGGGCAACTGTGTTTCTTTTTCGATACCGCCTGGGGGACTGGCGGTTTGGACCAAATGGGATCAGGGCCTGAATTTATTACGGATCAGTAAAGCATGTGCCACACAGGGGCTGCAGCTTCCACAGTTCCTGTTATATCAAACAAGGGAGTTAAGTGCCATGCGCCTGGGGTTCGGAAATTTTACTGCTGCAGAAGCAACGGATGTTTTAAAGATGCTAAACCGGGCCGTAGAACAGGCTACCCGGCAATAAAATAATGCAATTTTGAGGTGAAAGATGTAAAGGTTTGAGCCCGCCGCCCATCACCGGATCACGGGCTTCACCTTTCCTTCCATCCTGTCTGTATACTCTACGCTGCCCAGCCGGAGGCGAAAACTGGTCTTGGTAGCTTTTTCCAGCTTCAGCTCCTGCCGGCACATAAACCCCAGACAATTATAATACGCGGTATGCAGCGCCACAGGCCGTACTTTGAAAGCATGGGCATCGGTTCTTAAAAGTGCGGGTACGCTATCCCTTTTTAAAGGATCTCTTGTAATATTTACCTGTGCGGCAGCCGGAAGGCTGCAGACGGTAAACATCAATACCCATAACGGGCTCCCTTTCATAGCCGGAAATATTTGCACCTTTAAAAGTACAAAATCTTTTTATTAAGTGCACCCAACCAAAAGGATGCATAATATTTTTATCCTAAAGTGGCGCGTGGAGATCCCGCATTGGCGGGACCACGGCTGGTCGCCCTGATTCGTGTCCCCACGAATCGGAAAAATGTTATGGCCGCAAGCAAGATGGGGTCGCCTTTTTCAGACGACCCCATCTTTTTCAGACTGTTATTTCAGACCGTGATCTATATCTTATAATAATCTTCCCATCCTTTGCGCGGAGGAGCACCGGTTAAAAATGCATCGGCAAATGCATTATTGGTAACCCTTTTTGTAGCCCGGTCAAATTTGATGGGCTGATTTAACCGCTGGGCCATTACGCCCAGGCAAAATACCTGGCTGAGCGGACCGGCAATCTCAAAAGGAGAACGGGTTTTTTCCTTACCCTGGCAGGATAGTAAAAAATTGGCAAAGTGGTTGGATGGGCTCTTGGGCACTTCGGGCAGTTTGGATGCCATTTCCTTCGCCTTTTCTGAAGGAATAATGCTGAGCGTGCTGGCATGAGAGCCACCCTTAAACGTAAGCGTTTTGCTGTAGATCTCTTTACCGGGATTTAGCTTTACTGCCTGGGCTTTTTGACCGTTTACAGTAGGAATGCTGGAATCCAGTTCCGATGCACCAAATCCTTCAGGAAGTTTGGGTTGATTGTTAATACCATCGTACCAGGTAACGACTACCGGCGGCATTTTTTTCCGCTTGGGAAATTTAAACTCAATGGTGCTGGACATGGGATAAAAATAATCGTTATGCCCTTCCAGCTTCAGCGGGTTTATTTCTTCCGGCAGGCCAAGATCTAAGAACTGGTGGGCCGTATCCAGAATATGTGCCCCCCAATCGCCCAGGGCGCCCATACCAAAGTCGTACCAGCAACGCCATTGCCCGTAATGGAAATCCTTGTTAAAATCATGATACATCTGCGCCGACAGCCAGGTATCCCAATCGAGGGTTTCCGGAACAGGTTCAGCTGCAGGGAACTTTTTTATATTGGAATCCCATCCGTGCCAGCGGCGGGGGCTGTTCATGTGGGCGGTTATGGCCGTTACATCTTTTATGATGCCGGCTTCGGTCCAGGCTTTAAACTGGAAATAATTTGCTTCGGAATGACCCTGGTTACCCATTTGGGTTACCACATGAGGATATTTTTTTGCCGCCTTTATCATCAGCTCCACCTCATGAAAGGTGCGCGCCATGGGTTTTTCTACATACACATGTTTACCCAGCGCCATCGAATGTACGGTTATGGGAAAATGCGCAAAATCCGGTACTGCAATGGTTACCGCATCTATGTCTTTTGCCATTTTATCATACATCTTCCTGAAGTCCTGGAACTGCGTTGCGTTGGGAAATTTAGCAATGGTTCCCTGTGTATGCTTGGCGCCCATATCCACATCGCATAGTGCTACCACATTTGCAAGGTTGGTTTTTGCAAAATCCCCAATGATCTCTCCTCCACGGTTACCGATGCCGATATGCGCGAGGTTCACTTTACCATTAGCTCCAATAATACGGTTGTAGCTGGATGCATTTACTTTTGTAAACATGCCGCTTAAAGCAATGCCACTGGTGGCCAGGGCCGAATTGCGGATAAAAGTTCTTCTTGTTGTCATATTTGAAAAATCGTTAAATACTATAGCATATAACGGACCGATGATTGCAGCCCCGTTTTGTAGCGCACGGGGCGAATTTATGTATTTTAACTTTCCCCGATCCGGAAGATATCGAAATCGTTTTAGTTGGGCTATTCTGGCTTTATTTTTACCACCTTATCCCCGCGCATAATCACGAGGTCTGTTTTTTTTCTTTTTTAAATTCGATCAGCTTTTCGTAAACCTTTTCCAGGCCTTTAATGATCTTATTTCTTTCCTCTATTTTCTTATTTATGGTCATCATAAATTCGCCTTAATTGTTCAAATTTCGTTTGATTGATGATCTTCAGCGCACCTGCTTCCATTTTTTCTGCTATCAGGCTGTGTTTGCCCTCTGAGTTATCAAAAATTAATACACTGTCAACAATCTCCATATAAATTTCGAATAAATTCCTTACAATTCAGGATCTCCGGCAAAATCGTATAAGATGCGGTCGTTTTACCAGCACCATTGGGCCCTGCTACAATATAGAGTTTCTTCTCCAGCATAGTCAAAGGTAGATATTTGGGTTGGGAAAAGACTCCAACGGACAAGGCTCTAACAGATAGGCCTCCAACAGATCTCCCGTTAGCTCACAATTTTGCTCTGAAATCCAGATCTCTTCGGCCCGACCATCCGTTCCCTTTGCTCAAAAGACAAGAAATCCGTTAACCCAGCTCCTGCACCGGGTCCCAAAACCGGGTCTTAAAATCCAACACCTTATCATTTACTACTTTTACGCCCTCCTTCTCCAGCAGCTCCTGCATGTAGGTGGGTGTTTTGAAGGCGAGTTTCCCGGAAAGCAGCCCGGTACTGTTTACCACCCGGTGCGCCGGCACTTTGGGCTTTACCCGGCCGGCACCGCTCATGGCCCAGCCTACCAGCCTTGCCGACTTTCCCGAGCCGATAGCCTTTGCAATGGCGCCATAAGAAGTAACCCGCCCCCTGGGTATCTGCCGGGCAATATCGTAAATGAGGTCGAAGATACTTTCCTCTGTTTTACCCGAGGGGCGTATCGTTTTCAATTTTACCGGATTGCTGCTCCCTTTTTTTACGCTCATTTAGTAACTGCGTTTTTTTAGGTTCAGAAACATTTTCATATCCATAGGGACAATGCCGGCAGCCATTGCTGCAACAGTACCCCCGCTGTAGATGGTACTTTGCTGTAAGTACCACCTTACCCTCTTCATTTACATAATAATCCTCTCCCTCAATCAAGCTCATAGCGGATGGCTTCCTTTAATTCCAGGTCTTTTTCTTCACCGGCCAATACGGGCGGCAGCTGGAAAGAAATATAATGAATCCGGTTGCTTTCGGCAATATCGAGGCTCTCGTAATAGGTCTTTATTTTCAGCGTTTCCGGAAGATCCGGCTCACCGTAAAGGTCGTCTGTATCCTTCAGGATGGGGCATTGATACATATCCAGCACTTCCTTGGTAAACCGGTGCAGGTTGGGACTGTCTGTTTTCAGATGGATGGTCCCTCCTGGCTTTAATACCTGCTGGTAGATCCTCAAAAACCGGGGATGCGTCAGCCGCTTTTTTGCCTTTGAAAACCGCAGTTGCGGATCGGGGAACGTGATCCAGATCTCGCTCACCTCACCCGGTGCAAAGTATTGATGCAGCTGCTCGATCTGGGCCCTTAAAAAAGCCACCTGATCCAGCTTTTCATTCTGCGCTTTTTTGGCCCCCGCCCATAACCGGTTGCCCTTTATATCCACCCCGATAAAATTCCGGTTTGGATACAGGCGCCCCAGCCCAAGTGCATATTCTCCTTTTCCGCAGGCCAGCTCCAGGGTAATGGACTGCTCATTTTTAAAATAGCCCTTCCATTTTCCCTTTATATCCTGGGGAAATTGTAACACATTATTAAATGTATTCAATTCTGCAAAACGTACCAGTTTTTTTTGTGCCATTATCTGTTGCTAAAGCGATATGAAAGTCCGATTCCCAGCATCGATCGTATCTGCGGCCGCGCCGATTCTTTGTCCGGGCCAAAAAGGCGCACATCATCGTCATAAATAAGATCCACTGCATAATTAATGGCAAAAAGCTTACCCAGCTTCATGCTCAGCAGGTTGGTCCAGTATACATCAATATTCTGCGGGTTGTGCAGGTAATTGGAATAGAAATCTGCCCGGCTTTTAAATGAAATGGATTTGTTGAATTCCTTGAAAAAATTAACCGTGGCAAAAGCGCCAAACTCCGTTTTTACATGCCTGCCGGTGTCTACCCCGTATGCCCCACGCGCAGAAAGCGAATCATTCATAACCACCGTCCAGCGGGCTGTTACCGGCGAAACAAATATGGAGAAGGTCTTTGATGGCTTATAAGTAACCCCCGGGCTTAGCAGCAAATAGGCCGGTGAAAGAAACTGAGAGGTAAGCGTTTTTGAGGTATCCGTATTATAATCATACCCCTTCAGAATCTGCGAACGGAAATTAAACAAGGCACCCACATCCCATTTTTTTCCTACATCATACGCGTATTTTGATACCAGGTCGATCCGGTCATCGTTCTTCCTGGTGCCGAGCGATGTGGTATTCATATACCCCAGGTTCAGGTCCAGCGTATTGTCCCAGTGATTTCTTCCTTTTTGATAAAAAGCATAAGTGCTCAGGAGCGAGTTCAGCGCCAGGGAAAACTTATCACCACCGGCCGACCAATTGCTCAGCGATCCCTGTGCAACATTCAGGTTAAAGATGCCACCGGTTTTCCAGGTCATCTTCGTGGTATCACTGCCATCCTTTGCAATTTTACGATTCGCATCAGATTGTAACTTTTTTACCGTTTCATCCTGTGCATGCAAATAAAAGCCGGCGCTTAAAAACAAGGCCATCCATAAAAGTTTCCTCATAGTGATTGATTTTGGCCTCAAAAGTAAGTGTTCCTTCTTTAAAGCAGGACAACTGCCGGCGGCTTCTTACACAAATCCTCCAAAAACTTTATAAGCGGTTCTTCAAATCTTTCCCTGTTTATATTATCTTGCAAGCATGTCAGATCACATGAATATCGAGGCCTTCTTATCGCCCGTTAACCTCCGGGAAATTGCTGGTGACGAAATCTATAAGCCCAACCAAATAGGCAGTAGTATCGATCTTCATGAAGAATTATTCCCGGACCTGGAGTTGGCAGATGTGGTGTTTGTGGGCTGTGGTGAGCAGCGCGGCAATGGAATCCTGGGCGCTCCCAGTACTGCGCCCGACAGTATCCGCCGTCATTTTTATTCTCTGTTTTTTTGGCATGAGGGCATCCGGATCGCCGATATCGGCGACATCCGGCAGGGCGCTTCTTATACTGATACGGTGGCGGCCCTGAGAACAGTGATCGCCGCCCTTATTGAAGAAGGAAAAACGGTCATCATCCTGGGCGGATCACACGATCTTACCCTGGCGCAATATGGAGCATACGTGGCACAAAAAACCATTATTGAGGCCTCCATTGTGGATGCAGTAATTGACCTGGACATGGAGTCGCCTTTTGCCAATGATCATTTCCTGATGGAGATGCTTACCGGTGAGCCCAATTATATCCGGCACTATAACCATATAGGGTTTCAAAGCTACCTGGTACACCCGGGAATGCTGCAAACACTCGACAAGCTAAAATTTGACTTTTACCGCGTAGGGCATGTAAAGGAAGACCTGGAGCAGATTGAACCGGCCATCCGGAGCAGTCAGCTGTTCTCCTTTGATATCAATGCCATTGCCCATGCTTATGCCCCGGCCAACCAGCTTACGCCCAACGGCTTTAATGGGGAGGAAGCCTGTATTTTAATGCAATACGCGGGCATGAGCGCAGCCGTAAACACCATTGGCATTTACGGGTACGATGTGAAAAAAGACCGGGATGAATTAACCGCCAAACAAATTGGCCACATGCTGTGGTATGCGCTCGATGGCATCCACCGCCGGAAAAGAGAGGCAGCCCTTACCGACAAAGAGGCCTTTAATGAGTACCAGATGATCTTTTCGGAAATAGAAACCACGTTTTATCAAAGCAAAAAAACCGGGCGCTGGTGGATGCAGCTTCCCGGAAACCAGCTGGTACCCTGCAGCTATAAGGACTACCTGCTGGCATCGCAGGACGAAATTCCGGATCGATGGTTCCGGGCACAGCAACGGTAATATCCGGCGGGTTGTACTATTTTTACATTTCTTCAAAATCAAATCAATAATGAGTCATCCAATTATTACTGGAATCGCATCGTTTGGCATGAGCGGCAAACTGTTTCATGCACCGTTTATTAATGCCAACCCGCATTTTGAGCTGAGGGCCATTGTAGAGCGGCATAAAGAAGAATCGCGGGAGCGGTATCCCGATTCCAAACTATACCGTTCTTTTGAAGAACTGATTGCCGACCCGGAAATTGAGCTGGTTATTGTAAATACCCCCGTTCAAACCCATTTTGAGTATGCCATTAAGGCCCTGGAGGCCGGTAAACACATTGTGGTAGAAAAGCCGTTTATGATTAATGCTACCGAAGCAGAAGAAGTAGACCGGCGGGCTAAAGAAAAAGGCCTTTTCCTCTGTGTTTACCAAAACCGCAGGTACGATGGCGATTTCCGGGCCATAAAGGACGTTGTTACCGAAAACCTGCTGGGCGAGCTAAAAGAAGTGGAACTGCGCTATGACCGCTACCGTACCGGCCATAGTGGCAAAGATCATAAAGAAGGCAACAAACCCGGCGCCGGCAACCTGCACGACCTGGGGGCGCACCTGATTGACCAGGCCCTCCAGCTGTTCGGACTTCCCGAAGCCGTTTTTGCGGATGTATTCACCATGCGAAAGAATATGGAGGCCAACGATTACTTTGAAGTACTATTGTATTATCCCCGCCCCTTCCGGGTACGGGTCAAAGGAACGGTGTTTGCCAAAGAGTCGCCCTATCCCTTTATCATACAGGGAGAGAACGGGACCTTCCTGCAGCAACGATCCGACCTGCAGGAAACAAAATTACAGGAAGGCGTGGTGCCCGCTATTGAAAGCTGGATTCCTACGCCGGAAGGATTTGACGGTGTATTACATACCACTATTAACGGGGAAGACGTAAGAAAGCAAACCCGGTCGGAAATGGGTAATTACATGGACTATTACGAAGACGTTTACAATGCGCTCCGAAATGGTCGCCCCAACCCCGTGCCGGCTTCAGATGCCATCCTCACCATGAAAGTAATTGATGCCGCCCTGCAAAGCAGCCGTGAGCGGAGGGTGGTGTCGTTTGTTTAATTATGAAAAAGTATCGGTAAAAAATGTAGAATAAGAAATATCCAATGTAAAATGAAGAAGCGATCCCGTTAAAACCTAATAGGCTTTTTTCTAAACCGAATACTCCTTTTTCATTTTACACTCTTCATTCAGTATTTTACATTTATAAAGAGGTTTATTGATCTGCAAGCACAGGAACCACGTTCCGGCTGCGCTTGCTTTGAAGGAATTTTTGCTCGATGACCACCCGCATGGGTTTGCGCTCTACCTTACTTTCCAGCCACGATATAATATCAAGATAGGCAAAGGAGCGGGTCTCAAACCGGTTCTTCTCCAAATGCTTTACTTTTTCCAGGAAGCGCTCAAACTCCGGTATCAGCTCTCTGCTGGTAAAACGGAACGACCCCCGGAAAAACCGGAAAATCTCCTGTTCGATCACCGTCAGGTTCTTCATCTTCGACATATAACGGAATACCGACCGGGTAAGTGAATCCATCAGCTCCAGGTTGCCCATTTCATAATGTGCCAGCAAATGTACCAGCCGCGCATAGCACTGCAGATCGGTTCTCAAACCGGACGAATCGTTGATGATCTTCTGAAGATAATCAATACAGGTACTGTAATCCCCGGAAAGGAAATACAACATGGCTATCTTATACGTAATCACCATTACCCGATGCCGGTCCAGGAACAACGCATATTCCGCAAGCTTGTCCTCAATAAAAGGCACTTCTTTTAACCCCGCTGCGGTTTGCCCGGTAATAGTAAAATAATTTATTTTGGCACTGGCAATGTATACAAATGATTGTACCCGGAAGTTTTCGTTGCCCTGTACCCTTTTTGTATGGCTGAACTCCTCAAATTTTTGCAGGTCGATGCTGAACTGTTCATAATTCCGCAGATCAAAATGTGCATTCAGCAGGTTATGGTATCCTTTTATAAAATGCCCCGTTTCTGTACGCTGCATATTGGGCTTTTCATAAAACAGGTCTACCCATTTCTGAACATAACGGTAGTATAATAGAAAATCCTGCCGGATAAAGGCAAACCAGGTATAGGCCTGGTAGTAATAGAGCCTTTCATAAAACCCATCCTGCTGGGCCGATCCCGAAGGCAGGTTCTGCCGGAAGAATTTTTTTACCTTATCTTCTTCCGCCTCATTGCGGGCATGCCCGTTGGCAATATAAAACCCGTATACCTGCAACGAAAGATTGGATAGCCGGGTGATCATATTCAGTTTGGTATTGACCTCATTGGACTCTTCTGCCAATTCATCCATCCGGCTCACAAAACTATCCGTTACATTCAGGGCCTCAATCCGTTTTTCGAGTGATAAAAGCTGAGGAAGAAAAAAGAATTTCTGATTGAGCTTGGCAACCTCCTTGGCTTTGTCGATCACCCGCAAACTTTGATAAAACAACCCCTTTTTATAAAGAATATGCGCCGACTCAAATAATTCATTTAATTGAAGATCCAGGCTTTCACTGCTTTTTAGCAAACGGAGCCCCGCCAGTATTTCCTTGTAGAGATGTGATTTCAGGTTAGACAGCTGGGGTTTGGTCACATCCTTCAGTTTCTTCAGTACCAGTTTTTCATCGTACTGCTGCAATTTATCCATCGCATCAAACAATTTGATCACTTTGAGGTCCTCATTACCAGAACTCCTTGTAATATAAAGCTTAAAGTGTCTCTTTTCCGACTTTTCCAACGATCTTATTAACTGAAACAGGATATCCCCCGGCTTATTCGGCATAGTTACAAAGTTAAATGCAAACCCTTCAAAAACATTAAAAAACGCCCAAAATACCCTTGGACATCTCCGCAAAATTACGCTGTAATTGAGTAGCAACGGGCACTTTAATGTTTTTATAACAGCTTAGAGATACTATAGCTCCTCAATAGTTGGTTTGGAGTACCCTCCCGGAAAGGACTATCTTTGTGTAACAAATGAGGGGATAAGGAAAAGAGGAAACAAAAGCTGTAGGCAGCACAACAAAGAGTTTTTTAAGTTTTTTCATATGGCAAGCAATCGTTAGAGGTCAGTCCGTTTCTACGGAAGGACCTTTTTTGTTTTTAGTACCTTATAAATCCAAATGACAAACAGCCTGCGCATACAATCTATAAAAACGGCTATGAAGGTGCGCTCATAAAGAAAAAAAAAGAAGCAACCGTCAGAGGCAATCAAACTTAGAGGTCATCTTTGTATAAATAAAAACGCTTTTTTATTTACCCTGTAATCCCAAAACGCATACTGGTTAATAAAACGTTAATTGACTACAGGCAACTAAAATAACAGTATTTTTTGAAACGGGACTTTTTTTCCCCAATCTTTTTTTAAACTTTTTGATTTTTTACATTCTTTAGGCTTTTATTTATACAATTTTCAATGATTTTTCCGTTGCAATTAAAGCCTTGGATATACGATCCTTTTTCTTGCGAAATGCTGTGTTTACGGCACTTTCAGGGCAATGAGGCTCCATTGAATATAATAGAATTAACGATAGATTGTGTTTTGGGCTGTATAAATGCTCCCTACCTTTGTGTAACAAATGAGGGGATAGGAAAAAGAGGAGATAAAAGCTGCAGGCAGCACACCGAAGAGTTTTTTAAGTTTTTTCATATGGCAAGCAATCGTTAGAGGTCAGTCCGTTTCTACGGAAGGACCTTTTTTTTGTTTGTATAGGAAAGGCTATATATAAAAAGCGGATCTCTTGTATAAAAGATCCGCTTTGTTCAGGCAAGACAAACGTTAGAGGCCAAATGTTTTGTTTCACTGGTTATCGAACACTAAAGTAAGGGATTCTATTAACAATAAATTAACTAACAACTGTTTTTTTTAAAAATTAGAATTTTTTTGCCAGTTTATTGATCAATTTTTAATGCTGATCGTTAAGCAACCACAATTTTCTAAATAAACAGCGCTGAAAATTAAACATTTCGGGTTAAACCCCTGTCTGAAAAAAAGACAGGGGTTTAAAATGGCATGAATTATGTCTATCTTTGTATTAAGAAGTTATTCATTAACTTTTTCATATGGCAAGCAATCGTTAGAGGTCGGTCTGTTTCTACAGAAAGACCTTTTTTTTTGACCGGCTGCAAGGGTGCCACTGAGGGACCGAAACACAAAATTTTCAGGATAACGCCACTGAGATTCTGACGCGGAGAAAATCAGTATCTCTTGCAATTACCACTGACACACAGATTCTTTTAAAGCTGCAGCGATGACGCTTGCTTTTACACGTAGAAAGTCCAAAACTTCAGTGCCTCAGTGGAAACATAGGAAGCGCTGAAATACAGAAAGCCGTTGGACATCAACTAATTGCAGTTTTTAACAAGTGTTTTTTGTGAGGCGAGGATATTTATCCAGGTTTCCATACCTGTAGCAATAAAAAAGAGGCTGTCAAAACAGCCTCCGAAAGGTACAGTATTTATTGAAAGGGTTGTTTGAAACCATTTATTTCGTATTCATCTGCTGTATCAGCTGCAGCAATTGTGTTTCGGACACTTCCTGCAGGTTAAAATGGATCCCCATGAAATTCTTTCCGGCATCGGGGGTAATAGTAACATCCCGCATTTCCGCATAAAATTTACCGTTCACCACGCTCATGGCCAGGAAGGTTCCGCTGGCCCCGATGGGGATACTGTTTTGATAGCTCAGCAATCCTTCTTTTCCGGTAATGGGGTGAAAGATGGGGTTATACAATTTGACCATAGTATTTACACCCGACACTTTAAAGAACAATTCGGTGGGATCCTGACCAGAGTAATTATTGCCGGTTTTGATGTTGAATTTGTCGCCAAAATAACCCAGTACGGTTGTTTTAGGGGTCGTAATGCTGTAAAGAGCATCACAGTTTCTCCAGTCGCCCAGGGCATCCAGCGGAAAGTAGGTAGCGGCTGCATTGCCCGCCCCAAAAGAACCGGGGATCTGTGTCCATGCCATTCCTTTCCTGATGGTATAGGTTTCCGTAATGGTGGTGTAAACATTCTCATGGTTGTAGCCGCTGTATTCTGTGCTCACGGTTGTATCTCCATCCCACATAGGAATTTCGCGGTTAGCGCCGTTTGCACCGGCGGCGGGGATGGGCACCTGAACATTGGGAGGCTTTTGCTGAGGATTCAATGCCAGCTGCTGTCCGCCCTGTTCAGCAGTCACCATGGCTTCTCCAAAAGTTTCCAGGATTTTTCCTTCGGCGGTGAATGCAGGCTTATCGCCCAGGATCATTTCACTGGCTTTGATAAACACCCGGGCGCCTACCGTTACGTTGCCCGTTGCTATTGCTCCTCCGGGTTTTACAAAGGCATTGGGGCCAAAACTGATCTTAGTGCCGTTCTGCAAGGTAACGGTACTACCGGCACCAGCATCCACCGTAAACTTTTCCACAGCAGGTTCGTGCGCCTTAAAAAAGCGGTTCATTTTTTCTACATCCTTCTGATAAGCGCTTTGCGGGTCAATAGGCATATTGTCTTTTTTGCAGGCAAACAGGAAAACGGCCAATGACAATAACGCCAGCAGGGGAGTCATATTCTTTTTCATAAAACATTGTTTTTAAAAATTAAAAAAGAGGGTTCTGCCTGTATATCAACAGAAGGAAAGAACTGTTACCCCGGGAAGAAAAAAATTTGTGCAGACGTTGAAGGTCCCGCTTGCGCAGGCCTCCCGGGCGGTGCAGGTTGAAATGAAGCAACAATAAACAGTCGAAATCCTGGGGCCGTCTTAAATTTTGAATAAATACCAGGAATTGGTACATTGAACAAAGCGTTTGACAATGGCAAAAAACACTTCAATTCCATTAGGAGATCACTTCGATAATTTCATTAATTATCAAATTCAAAATGGGCGTTTTTCATCTGCAAGCGAGGTTGTAAGGACTACTTTACGTCTTTTTGAACAAGAGGAAAATCAATCTTCTTTTTGCTTTAGTGTATTGACACCAACGACGTAAGCATATACCGAAGCCGGAAAATAGGCAAGCTGGATATCATTTACCCTATTTTGCTGCTCCTTATCGATAGTGGTTACCACCGCTGCGCTTAGGTTATTAGCGCTGCAAAATTCTAAAACGCTTTTCAGTTCGTTGGGCTTACCCACATACCGGTTGCTCCATTTTATTTCTATAGCCCACAAGGGCTTTTGATGCAGGTTGTCAAGATTTACTAAATCCACTTCTCCTTCGCTGCGTCCCTGTTTCCAGCGGGCATAACGCAGGTTCAGATTACCCCGATGCATCCATTGGGCTATGATGGCTGTTTCCACCATATTGCCTGCTTCGTCATCGGTGGGTACGATGGGTGAAAATAACGCAGTACGCAATGATGGATTGGTTAAGTAAATTTTATAGGCTGTAATGCGTTTGAAAGTACTGGCTTTTTCATCTACCTTATGCAATACTTTTATCAGAAATGCCGATTCCAGGTATTCCAGGTACCGTTTAAGCAGGCCCTTATCCAGCCCGCTTTCCTTGCTTAGTTTTTCGGGTGAAAACTCTTTGCCGGAATGATAGGCAAGATGTGCGAAAAAACGATAGAGCTCCTGCACATCCTTTATGCCATACAATGCGGGCAAATCTCTCAGTAATACTTTATCAATAATATCATTCCGAATAAACCGGGACATATTAGCCCTGATGCCGTCTGCAAAAATCACTTCCGGATAGCCGCCGTAATTGATATACTGAAAAAACAATTCATTTAGCTGTTTTATATCTACCGCAGAATAAAATGGCTGTTTTTGATTTCCATACAGCACTTCGGTTGGCTTTAATAAATGGGTCAGGTTTTGAAGGTGCAAAAACTCCTGGAACGTTAGGGGCGGCAACAAAAAATCGGTAAACCTTCCCGCACCGCTCTCCGTGCTTTTTGCCTGAAGCGCGGCAGCGGCAGAACCGGTAACCACAAATTTTGTTTTGGGATAGCTGTCTACCATTATCTTCAAATGCCGCTCCCAGTCCCGCAGGTACTGTATCTCGTCAAAAAATACGAAACAGTCCTCCGGCGCATCGCCTCCGGAAGCCAGCACGCATTGTTGTAATAACTCTTCTAATGGAAGATTGATATAAACAGGATTATCTATCCCTATATAAAATACCTTTCTGGCCACTGCTACCTTTTCTGCTACCAGGGTATCAATAGCATGATGCATCATTACGGTTTTCCCCACCCGCCGCGGGCCCACTACTATTACTGCTCTTTTTACGGACCGGTCCGCTACCAGGGAATAAAACTGTTTGAAATAAAGCCGTTTGGGCAATTCTTTCATCTCAGAAGCAGGCGTGGCAGTTTCCCACCAGGGGTTTTCGAACTGAAGGCGCTCCTGTATCTTCTCTGTAGGAATAGTATATGAATTCACAGAAGTTTTATTTATTTTACCTAAAATTAAAAAATAAACAGCAAATTATACCCTTATTTTTACAAAAAGTGTAAAATAGGTAAAATAAACCTCCTTCATGAATACTATTTTGCAGCTCCGCTCACAATCCTCCGCGGGTCCTACGGGGTTATAACAGCTTTCTTTTCCGGAGAACATACGTAACCGCAACAACCGCACCGGCAATGAGCAGCAATGATAAAAGGATGGCGGACGATCTCTTTTGCCGGATCATCAGTGGCTGGTTATTGCCCTGGTAAAAGTAAGCGGCCCAGTAAAGAGGGTTTTGCGCTGCCGCGGTGGGGTGTTTTTTCAGGTAGGCGGCTCTTGCTTTTTGAAGCGCTGCAGCCGGGTCAGTTTCTGCACACAGGGCGCTGTAAAATTCCCGTATGAGCTCACCCGATGCTGCATCATCCACCTCCCAGCGGGAGGAGAGCACTCCATCCACACCCTTACTCAGCAGTACCCTGCCAAGGCTCTGCATGCCTTCTCCCTGATGCAGGACGCCGGAGCCCGTTTCGCAGGCGGCCAGTACTACCAGGGGCGATCGTGTGGTGATATACTGGAGCGCCCCCAGGTAGAGCTTGTTTTTTAAAACCAGGTAAGGTTGTTTTTCTGCGGGGTTGGCCACAGCATGCGATGCCAGGTGAATAATATTTCCGGTATTCAATGCGGCCATAAAAGCGGAATCCGTAGTGCCTCCGGCGTAATATTGCCGCGTAACAAACTGCTGCGCCAGGAAGGAACGCTCTTTTTCAGACTGTGGTAATGCCGGAAAGCCCAGGTGCGGCTTTTCAAAACTAAAAACAGTTACCGGCTTGGGCGCATGGCTCATGGGTGGGGGGAACGCATTTTGCAGGAATGTAAAACTATAGCTGATGGATGTGGATGCCCCCCAGTAACGGGGCTTACCGGGGGCGGTGCAAAGTGCCTCAAACGGCAGGCCGTGCAGTTCCCTGTCCGGCGAAACCAGTACGGCCGGAAGCGTGCCCTGCAGCCAGGGGTTCCAGGTATTCAGCAGTCCGAACGATTGCTGATAGTAAGCACCCGGATCCCGGTTAAATGCAGTGGTACCGGTGTAAAAGTAGGTTTGCATAAACCTGTTCAACACTTTTAAATGCGCCTGTGTATTGGTATCCAGCCGGTGCCGGAAAACGCCATTTTGTATATGGATGATATACGAATAGCTATCCCCCAGGTAATAACTGATGATGGCCTTGCTTCGGGTGGTTCTGCGAACCCAGTTATTAAATACATTATAGGAGGGTAATTTCAGCAGGGTAATACTTTCCCGTTCTTTAAGATTGAGCTCAAACTCCAGCCGCTGAATATTTTGCCGGATCTGCTGCTTATAGATTCCTTCCGGTGTTTCGGCCAGCAACACGTACAAAGAGCGCAGCTGATCCACCCATTTTTTGTTGCCGGCAAGCAGCGCATCCTGTTGCCAGTGAGCGGTTCTCCGCTGCTCATTGATGAGTATGCGCCCTTTGGAGAGCTCCGTAAGCCATAGCGCTTTAATCAGGTACTCCGGATCGCGGTACTGGTCAAACAGCTGGTGATACAATGCAATAGCGGTTTCCGAATATTTTTTATTGGCATAGGCTGCCGTATGACTGTTGAGGGATGAAGGCAGCAGCTGTTCCGTATAGTAATCGTTCAGTACCGCTTTTTCAAACCAACGGGCGGCCTCTGCCTGATCTTTGTACAATAATGCAGTAGCCACGCCAAAAAGGGCCGTGGTCACTTTAAAATCGGGGAACAGCCCGTTTTCATTCAGCCGGAAATAATGCAATGCTTTGTTGTGCCAGGCAAGGGCGCTATCGGGCTGCCGCATCAGCAGGTAAGCGTTGCCAGTTTCAATGGCCGTCTCTACTCTTAACTCAATATTGTCTGCAGCCACGTGTTTTTCGATTTCCTTCAGGTAATAAAGCGATGCGCGGTGCTGACCAGACAGGTTCAGCAAGCGGGCCCGGGCCAGGAATGTGGTCAACAGGGCGGTGGTGGGATCTGCCTGTCTTTTACCCAGCTGCAGGGCTTTTTGGTTCCATACCCGGGCACTGTCTGTATTGCCCGCTTCAATAAAATATTCGGCTTTTAAGTTATAAAGCGGCAGCGCATCAAGGCTTCCGGGGGATACGCTGCGGAGTCCCTGCGCAATGGCGTTTTGGAGGCCGGCATCATCGTGCATCCGGAAACAGGTGGTGGCCAGGTTCAGGTACAGGCCCGGTATAATGCCGGTGCGTTGGGCGGCAAGCGCTTCATTAATGGCACGCTGCTGAATGTAAATGGCCTTGGAAAAATCGCCCACCCGGGTATAGTTATTGCCCAGCGGTTTAGCAATATACTCTTCAAAATCCATCTCCTGCTTTAGCTCCGGATCCTGTTTGTATTGCTCATAAAAGGCATAGGCCTGCTCATACCAGTTAATAGATGCCGGTACCTGCCGCTGGGTTAGCAAATGCCAGCCGGTATTGATGAAGAACTGGTAGCAGGCTATCTTTTCTTCCCGGGTGCGCGGGGACCGCCACAAAGCATTTTTTAAAAAATCTTCGCGGCCAACCGCCAGTCCGGGGTCTGCATCCAGCTGGTCAAAAAGAAAATTGGCGCAGGCTTCCAGGTTGTCTTTTTGTTTTAGCTGATGGTAAATTGTTTCCAGGGAATCGGCCGGCGGCGCAGCGGAAAGGAGCATACCCGCAAACAGGACCATCAGCAGCCGGAATACCACTTTGCTTTTGGAAAACATGTTGCTGCAATTACCCATCGCTAAACCGGTATCATCGCAGAACAACGAGGCTCCCGAAGGCAATAGTGTGTCTAAAACCGCCATCCTGCGTAAAGGAACCCGTACCCGGTTTTTTTGTTGTTATAATAATACCGGACGCCCAGGTGGGGGCCGAGTTTTACTTTTCCCAACTGCAGATCGATAAAGGGCTGAAGCCGGATATTGGAAAAAGCTTTTATTTTTTCGTTACGTTCTCTTCTGTATACTTCCCCCGTAGTTCCGTTGGCTGATATTCCATAAAAAGTGAGACCGGTTTCCACATCGCCTCCCATATTTGCCGTAACACTGAGGCCGGCGCCTGCCGAAAAATAATTGCCAAAATTATGACGCAGCTGCACCGGAATCAGCTTTACCTGTGAAATACGGTTGATAGCAGTCGAGTCTACTTTATTATACACAATCTCTTTTTGCCTCTCTACAGGGATCACGCCCGCCCGCTCCTGAACATAATGGCCGGCATTGGTTTTAAGACCCTGCTTATAATAGAACTCCAGTTGTAAAAATGGCCGAAAAGGGGCCAGGGGCGCCAGCGCCAGGCCGGTTACCAGTCCATCACTTACCCGTTCCCTGCCCCAAGCTTTTTCAAAACCCGCCATTACAATGGGTGATATTCCTTTTTTAAACCGGCCCGTAGCATAATTGGTAAGTATCGGCTCATTCTTATCAAAATAAATGGCAGTACGGGCCTTAAAGGGCAGGGGGTCCAACCTTTTCTTTGTAACGATGAAAAATTCCATAAACCCCTTGGTGCTGTCCTTATCGTCTACGCCTTTTTGATTGGTACCGGGCAGGTAAATACCATGCAGGGTAAACAGCAATCCCTGTGCTTTTTTTTCCAGCTCCCAGCAGCCCAGCTTTTCTACCCCCACCTGGCATGGGGGACAAAACGGCGCCAGGTCCTTAACGGCCACTGTTTGCGGATCAAGATCCCCGGGCAGGGTAATATCCAGCGCAATCCTGCGCGCCGGCCCCTTGCCGGTATTTTGAAAACGTACCTTGTAGGTAAGTTCTTTGTGCTTGCCTAAAAAACGATAGCCCAGCCGGCCGCCTTTTAAATTCATTTTATTAGGATCATGTGAGTTAACCACCGGGATATTAAGGCGGTGCATAACGGGGTTCCCTTTTTTGGGAACATATACGCCCGTAACGGTTACGGTAGCATTGGTGTCGCGGATCATTTCCGGTGTTACTTTCAGTTCCGCAAGGGCAAAATGTGCTGCTCCCGGTGCGGTTTTTCCAAGGTCGATGGTGTAATTGCTTTTATATAACATCATCGTACTTAAAAAGGTGTTGGCTGCTTCCGCTGCATTCTGGACTCTTACTACTGATGAGGGCGGGCTGCCGCTTTCCGTGATCTTCAGCTGCCTCCCCGGCTCCAGGCCGGCCATCAGTCCCGGCGATCCGGAAACCACCAGGCTGTCGCCCTGGTTAAAAAAGCGGAAGCCTTTATTTTCACCTACGTTTTCAAAACAGGTTTGCTCAAACACTTTCTCATTTAAAAACAGGTACATCTTTCCCTCGTCCTCGGAGGTGCCGGTATTCTTCCAGCCGGCCAGCAATACCATGGTGTCATTGGGCTTTGCCATACAGTTATACTTCAGTTCAAAAACCCCGTTGGCTTTAAAAAAATCTTTTTCTGCGGTTGAAACGGATGCTACATTATTGTTATTTCCCCTGGCAGGCATTTTTATTTTTTTGCGGTCCGGTTTTTTACCATCGTCATAATTGTTTACAGCATATAAATACACATCATGCTCCTTTGCATCGGCATACCGGTGTGTTGGCGTCACCTCCGTACTGAAGTGTCCATCGCCAAAATCCCATAAATGCGTGTAAAAAGGCTCGGGGGCGCCGGGTATCTGTTTAAGCGCCGGCAAGGGCGCCGAAAAACGGATACCGGCCGAATCTGCAACGGCCCGGATGGAACTATCTGCCGGTGCTACTGCCTGGGCGCGTATTCCGTACCCCGTAAGCAGCATTCCAGACAAAATAAGTGCTGGTCTCAATTTTAGTTGCCACATACTCATAAATCAGCAGCGCTTTGCAATTGTTACCTCAGAGGGAAAATTTGAAAGGGGCCGCAAAAAACATGCTGCATGGTAAATATATTCAATATTTTTGAGAACCGGGAGTCACAAAGCTGCCGGACCAAACGGTTTATCATATTAATTTTAAGAGATTGCATACAGACCAACGGTATATTGAAGCACTGCGAAATAATGATGCGGCCCTGCTTTCCGAGATCTATCGTAAATATGCTCCGTCCATTGAGGCATACCTGCGTTCAAGGGGAGCCGATGCAGATGCCTGCGGTGATATTTTTCAGGAAGCGCTCATTGATATTTTTAAACTGGCCTCTGATGGCAAATTTGTACTCACCTGCCCCTTTGAAGCTTTTCTTTTACTGGTTTGTAAACGGAAATGGATCAACCAGATGAAGAAAAATTCCAGATCAGGGGTAACAAAAAGCCTGGATGAAGGATATCATTACCTGGAAGATGACACAGAAAGGGAGGCAGCCGCACACACGGCCCAGCTGGAGCAGGAGGCGCTTGTGATGACCCTTATGGAGCAGCTCAGTGAGCGCTGCAGGGAAATCATCAAAGCATCCTACCTCAGCGATTCGCAGCAGAAGCTGGCGGAACAACTGGGTGTAAGCTATGCCTACCTCCGGAAAAAGAAATCCATCTGCATGTCTGAATTAATTGAATTAGTCAATCATAACCGCACTCCATGAATCTGTATGAACAAATAGAAGCTTATACGTCGGGCACGCTTTCGCTCCAGGAGCGCACTGATTTTGAGCGGCAGCTGACGCAGGATCCCCAGGTAAAAAAAGCGTATGAGGATTGGCTTTACACCGAAGCGATCGTTCAAAAGCACGAAGCGGCCGAACAGCAGGTGCCGCAGTTAAGAGCACTATTGGAGCCGCTCACCGAGGCGCATTTTAATAGATCACCAACAGCCGTACAACGAACCGGCCGGGTAAAAAAAATGTTATTTGCAGCCATGGCGGTTGCGGCGGTCTTTATCCTGTTTATCCTTACTCCCGCCAGTATGGACCGTTACCCGGTTACCCCCATGCCCAATGTGGTAGTACGTGGCGCCACCGATCATGGCAAAGAGGGAGGAAAACTATTTAATGACGAACAATACCAGGCGGCCCTTCCCTATCTGAAGGCTGCCGCCGACAGTATGCCGGAAGATGTGATGGCCGCATTTTATTATGGCGTATGCCTGTTAAAAACGGAGCAGCCGGCCCTGGCATTGCCCATTTTTGAAAGACTGGTGCAAAGCAGTTCCGTATACCAGGAAGACAGCTATTTTTTTGCAGCACTCTGCGCCTATAAAACCGGCAACGGGGAACAAGCCAAAAAATATGCCGGCTCAGTTCACCCAGGCAATGTTTATTATAAAAATGCACAACGCATTCTAAAAAAGCTGGAATAACCAACGGCCCTATTCCTGTACGGTAAGCAATTTTCCTGAAGGATCAATGGTACGTTCAACCCGGATAGAAGCATTATTTTTTGCTCCACTAATACAGGGCTGCAGGGCCACATCTATGAACGTGTCTTTTATAACCACATTTTTTGATGCCGATAACCGGATACCCCCACTGCCGGGCAGCTTCCTGCTGCTGATATTTACCGTTTCTACCACCACATCATTACAGGCATCAAACACCTGGGCCTTGCCGCAGCCATTCCAAAGATTTACGGAATCGATCTTTACGTTGGAGCAATTGGTAAATCCCATAAGCGAAGGCGGTACAAAATCCTGCCGGCGCAGGTAGCCGCCCTGCTGCAATAGCGCCGCATTGGCCAGCAGGGCGCGACCGTTTCCTTCAATAACGCCTTTTCCGGAAATGCCGATGTTTTGCTGACCATCGGCGCAGATGATAGCCCTGATACGGCCGGCGCTGTTGTAATCGTATACGGAAGCTGCACCCACCAGCACGGCCCCTTCCTCCAGTTTTATGGTTACGTTCGATTTTAGCTGCACCCCTCCGGTCAGGTAGCGCCCTACATAAAACACCAGCCGGCCTCCGCCCTGCTCATGAATGAAATCAATGGCTTTTTGTATGGAGCGGGTATTGTTGGTAACACCATCGGACAGGATGCCGAACAGGGAGGCATTGTAGTCTTTTGCAGCAGTAAAAAACGGTAGCAGCACTGCCAACAGGATCAGTTTTAAGACGCGCATTTTGAACAACTTTAAAAATGAAATTATTTTAACCTTGTGGTATTATGTAAAAACAGCTGCCTTTTCTTTTTAGCACCGGGCTCCTCCACGGTTATTTTATCAAAGGCCGCCTGCTGTACATCATCAAATACAATGGCCGGGCGGTAATCGCTTTCTTTTGCCTTCAGGGTAATATTTTCAAAACGGATACCGGTAGCATGCCGCACATAAAACCCCCAGGCCGGCAGTTCTTTAAACTGCGAAAACTCAGGATACGCTCCGGGCATCTCCGGGATGCTATCCAGCTCGGCCTTGCTCAACCCGCGCCGGGCATAGTGCGGATTGCCTCCGCCGGGATAAACGATCTCTATGTTTTTGAGCGTTACGTCCTGTATTTTATATTGTGGCAACCCGATGATGCTTGATGGTGAAATGTTGCGGGGAAGATCTTCAATGGGCCCTTCATAGCTATAACCGGCATCCGGCTTGGTGGCCGGCACTTCTGCATACACATTGGAGATCCGTACATTTTTCATGTAGGGTTGCTTGCCGTTGCTCCAGCGGTCGCCGATGCGGAGATAAATTACATTGCCGGTATTAATGGATCGTACGCCATCCACTTCAATGTTCTCTATGAACCCGCCATCCACCGCGGCAAACGTAATAGCCGAACGATAGGTATCAAAGATCTTCAGATTGGTTACTTTAAAGTTCCGGAAACCACCGCGGGAAACCGTGCCAAACTTCAGCCCATTGGCGCTGGACCTTCCCGTGCAATTATCAACGATCACATTCTGACAAATCTTCGATGCATCGTGCGATTTGAAGCAGATGACATCATCTGCCGCATCAAAATACGAATTTTTAATCACCACACTATCGCAGTCTACCACATCAATTCCATCATTGTTCCAGTAGCTCTTGCTATCTACCCGGATGCTGTCTACATACAAATTCCGGCATTGATCGTAGGTCTGGTTCCAACTGGCGGGGTCTTTAAGGGTAATACCCGTAATGCGCACACGGGTACATTCACGAAAATAGATATTCTGCGGGCGGTTGGTTTCGTTTGGCCGGTCAAGTTTCAGCGGATCCGCTACCAGGCCTTTCTGGATATTACCCACCATATTGACCGCTGTAAGAAAACCACGCCCGTCAATCAGGCCTTCGCCGGTAATACCAATATTGTCCTGCTTTATGGCAAAAATCATGGATGTCCACCCGATGTATTTATTCTTTTCATAGTCAAACGGGTTGACGGATCCCAGCAGCACGGCGCCCTTTTTGAGATGGAGGGTTACATTGGATTTCAAAAAAATAGTGCCGGTAAGATATTTTCCTTCATCAAACACCAGCCGTCCACCCCCTTGTTCATGAATATAATCGATGGCTCCCTGTATAACGGCACTGTTCAGGCTTGCCCCATCGTTCTTCGCTCCAAAGCTAAGCACACTGTAGTCCTTTGCTGCAGCCATCAGCGAAAGACCGGAAAGGAGCATTGCTAAAAAAACATTCTTCTTACGCATCATTCAATATTTAAAATACGGTAACAGGTCCCAGCAATCCCATAGAGCGCATGGGCTGCGGTTTTCTTTTTCCATTTGTCCAGTATTGGGCCACGGCATTATCGGTAAGTGATTTCATATAATTGCCCATGGTGGTGGTTACCGCAATCTCAATGGTATTTTCACCCGGCCGTATCCAAGGCTGCAGATGAAACAGGTAGCGGCCAAACCAGCGCACTCCCAGGTCTTTTCCATTTAATTTCAGTTGGGCAATACCCAATACCGTTCCCAGGTCGATGTAAGAAGGTCCGTCTGCCGTTTTCAAAAGGGTATTCCTGTAAATAACGGTTCCGGCAAAACTCTGGTATCCGGGCATCGTGTTCAGGTCTTTTAAGCCCGTAAGGGTTATTGTTTTTACCGATCCGTCTATATGACGAAACTCAACGTTCCAGGGAGTATCCATTTCCGGGTATTGCCCTTCCGACTCCGGCACTTCCTTATATACAGGGCGTTTCCTTCTTGACTCTTTCTCAAAAACAAAGATCCGCATGTCGGCCGGATAGAGGGTCACGGTAATCTGCCGGTCGTTCTCCAGCCGGTAAAGCTCTCCGGTAACCGCATCCCAGTAATGCCCAAACCTTCCTTCGTAAATAGCCGCATCGGGCTCCACCGTTATTTTAAACGGATAGTTGGCGTTTGAGTTAAACACCAGCAGCATATCTGTGGTATCATTGGTATACCGCACCTGTTCAATAAAAGGGTTCCCATCCGTTATTGTAACATACGGCTTTATAGCATGTTGCTGTTGCAGCGCCCGGTACCATTCCCGGTAATTTTCTTCGGGATGTTCTGTAAAAATAAACCGGTCTTTAAAGGTTTGCAGTTCTTCCAGGATATTGCGCACCAGTTTTGTTTGCTCGTCTGCATTTAGCAGCCCTACCGATTTATCGGGCATGTTCTGCACACAGATCACTTTTCCGCCAGACTGCACAAACTGCAATAGTTTACGCGCGGTAACAGGCTCCAGGCTCTGTACGTGCACCAGGAAGAGGGTATGATATTTACGGGGGCCATACTCCAGGAATCCTTCTTTTATAATAGCGTTATTGATGATGGCATCCGAAACATAATCGCATCCGTTTCCCTGCTGCTGCATGGCTTCCCATATCAGAGATAGGTTAGCAGGATAGGTAAGCGAGGGAAAGGGTTCATTGGGCGCACCAAATTTTCCCCAGGAATCATACAGCGGCGGCAGAATGGCAATATCGGCAAACATGTCTGCATGCTGCAGGAGTGCTGACACACGTGCTTTATAGTCATTGATCCGCTTGAAGAAGGGCCAGTAGGTGTTGCGCTCATTCATAAAATTCCCGTAACGGATCCAGCCGGGAAAGGGTGCATTTTTGGGCGAATAGTTAAACCCGTGGTAAACAGAGTGAGTGATCCCGGTAATAAGGCTTTGGTCGGAGGCCAGTTTCAGCGTTTGCAGGGAGGCGTTAAACACCATATCGGTGTTGGTGGCTTCCTCGCAGGAAATCAGACGCTTGCCGGCAAGATGGGCCCCGGAGGAAACAAATTTATTGGCCATGGTGTAGGCCCGCCCGATGCGGTAATCCGTTTCGGGCATTTCTTCGCCGATTCCGTATTTGATCCAGGTTTCGCCTTCGGGCAGATCCATGCCCATGCTGGCTTCCAGCGGATGATAGCCCCTCCCGTAGGCCTGCGCCCTCGACAGGAGCCCGTTGCTCTTGCACCATTGCTGAAAGGGCGCTACAAAACGTTCTTCCAGGAGCTCCACTTTTGTACGGTCAAAATCGCAGCGTACCCTTTCAATTTTATCCTGGAACTCCGGTGTAAAGCGGGTTCCATAATTATAATCGTATACATTTCCCATGCCCCCTGTTTTATAAAAAATCAGCGGGAGATAGGGCATCAGGTCGTAGCCCCGGCGCTTTTTAAATGCATCGGCCATATCGGCCGTCCAGTTGGCGCCTTCCAGCTCCATGCTGTCTACAAACAGGGCGCGTACCCGGTTTTTTAAAGGCCCGATCCGCTGCCGGATCGCATCACTCATACGATGGAGGTATTTTTCAACAGCCGCCTTGTTAAAGTGGTTCAGTACCTGTCCGTTGGCGCCCGGTGCGCCATTGATCACCTCCAGGAAGGCCCGCGTTTTCAGCAGGGCGTAGATTGCATAATTCCCCCGCGGAACTTTTACTTTGATAAACCCGGATGCAATCTGGTCCGAAAGTTCCACCACTTCATCCAGCGATTTCATGGGGTCCGGCACCATAAATACCCGCTGTATTTCCAGCTTCCGGTGCGGATTGGGGCTGGTGGTTGCGGGATCGGCTTCCTTGATAAAATCGAGTAAGGGCGCTTCAAAATCCATCAGCCCTGTCACTTTTTTAACGCCAATGGTCATTACATCGGCGCACTCATCGCCCTGCAGGTATTCCGCACCAAATGGCCAACCGGAGCCTACGATCAGATCGCAGGTGAGTTCCAGTTTTTTTGCCTCCGTCAGGGTAAAATCCAGTACATCCACCCATTCATCGCTGAGCCAGGTGAGCGAGGGGATGCCCATATCATCCGTCCGCTGCGGAAATTTAATGGGGTTTATCTCCACCCCGCCAATACCGGCGTCTTTCAGCAATTTCAACTCCCGCAGCAGTTCCTCTTTTTCTACTTTATCCCCGTTCCACCACCAGCGTACAAAAGGCCGGTAAATGGTCTTCGGTGTTTTAAATAATGCATACAGCTGGTCTTTTGCAGCTGCCTGCACCTTGTTGTTTTGGAAAGCCCAGGCCATGTTCCCGTACATCAAAGCACCAGCCGTTAGCAGGCTGCCGCGTTCTAAAAAGGTTCTACGCTTCATGTTCTGTTTTATTATACCGTTTGTTCAAAAGATTTTTCACCCATAAGTTCAGTCTCCATTGCTCCTGCTGCAGGTTCACATTCCGGTTGGCCGGCGTGAGGTAGGGGGGCGGTCCAAATTCCGGCGTAATAGTGCTTTCTGCAAATCCCTGCTGCTGCCGGTACGCTACCCATTGATCCCAGATCTTCAGATGTTCGTTTAATGCAAGGGCATATTCCGGCAACGCCGGGTCAAATACCTGTGGCCCCTCCGTATGTCCTACCCGTGCATGCACATGAAAGGTTTGCCGGATAGCGGCCTGCACCGCAGCCTGCTGATCTTCGAGATAACTTTCGGAAACGCAGAACCAGTGCGATACGTCCAGCGTAAGACCCAGCTCCGGCACTTGTTTCAACACCGGGTACACCGTATGAGCGCCATAGGACCATTTATTACGATGGGTTTCCTGGTAGATGGCCGTGCCGGTTGCCTCCGCTACGGCTTGGCAAACCAGCAGGCATTGAAGGATCTGCGCATTGGTAAAATACTCGCGGCCGCATTGCACGCTGATAAACAGCGGCTGTTTTGTTGCCGTACGCAATGCCGCCAGCTGCAGCAGGTCATTTTTCAGCACGGTGAGGTAGGTTTCAAAATCTGCATACGCGCTGCTCACCTGCATCACAATGGAAAAATCGAGCTCCAGCTCCTCCAGCAATGAAAGAACCGTTGCGGGATCGCCCGGCTCACCAAAGGGGAACCATTCAATTCCTGCATAGCCGGCCTGTTTTACCGCTTTTAGAAAGGAAGTCCAATCCACCTGCTCCGCACCCCAGCGCGGACAAAGAAATCGTATGTTCAATACTATTTATTTATGATAGATCAAAGGGTTCTGCACCTCGTTGTTCAGTGAGTCGCCGATCGACAATGTTTTCAGGTAGGCCCCGGGTAAAATATTGGCTTCCCCGTTAAAAATGTTGCCATCGGGCATATAAGCGCAGGTCATAGCCCTGCGGTAACCGCTGGTCATATTGGCTCCGGCACCATGTATGGTAAGCCCGTTGTGAAAGGAACAGCTGCCGGCTTTCATTTTTGCACTAACAGCGTTTACTTTTCTGAACTGCGGATATACATCAAAAATGCCATCCATATTTTTGCCGATTCCTTTGTTCTCAAAAGTGGTTTCTTTAAATGACCCCGGTATAAAATACAGGCAACCGTTTTCGGGTGTGGCATCATCAAGGGCCACCCAGATGGAGAGCGCTTTGCGGTCGGAGAACGACCAGAAGGGCGTATCCAGGTGCCAGGAGGTGGGATTGGCCCAGGGTTTTTTAAACAGAGCCTGATCGTGCCAGATCCGGATGCCGTCCACGCCCGCCAGTTCTGCAGCCATTTTGCCAATGCGCTCATCCGTCATTATCTTTTTAACCCTTTCGTTGGTTTGCCACAGGTTCAATAGCTGGTCAAATACCTTGGAAAAATATTCCGCATCCTCGTTGATCCCATCGTCCATGCCTATTTTAATATCCTGGCCGGGGATCTTGATCCCGTTGCGTTCCGCTATGGCCTCCGTAACTGCCTGGCGCCATTCCTGCAATTCTTCCCGCGACAAAAAATCATCAATGACTACAAACCCGTTTTCCTGGTAGTATTGAACCTGCTCCTTCGATAATTCATTTTTCATTGTAATGTATTTGTGGATTAGTACCCGGAGTTTTGCGTTAATTTACTGTTCAGCTCTATTTCGTGCTGCGGAATGGGATACAACAAGCGGTCCTGTGTTACGGTAAACGACTGCGGCAACATATACGGATACGTTTGCTTTGCCGTAACGCCGTAAGCGGTCATCACCGGGATGGCTTGTCCGGTGCGGATCAGGTCCTGCCATCTCTTATTTTCGAAAGCCAGCTCCCTTCTTCTTTCCAGGGCTATTGCCGTGCGCAGACCGGCCTGCCCGGTAACAGTTATATTGTGATTGGTATTACCAAAGGCCCGTATCCGTACCTGGTTAAGATAGGGCAATGCATCGCCCGGCGCCCCGGTTTCATTTAAACAATCGGCCAGCATCAGCAGCACATCGCCGTAGCGATAGAGCGTCCAGTTCTGATCCGTATTCTGATTGGTATTGGGGTAGGGCGGAAAATAAAATTTCTTACAGAAATATTTGGCAGTAACCCCGGCGGGCGCTGTATAGTTTACGGCGCTTACAACCTTTGTCGGAACAAAGTCCTGCTTATCGTCAATGGTTCCTTCTACCACCCCCACGGAAGCATCAAACCTCGCATCACCCGGCTCAAAAATGGCCATCAGGTTGCCCGTAGGCACATTCCAGCCGCCATAGCCATTCACATTAAAGCTTACGCCCAGCAAAACCTTTGTAGAAGGCATGTTGGGAATAAAACGATAGATAAAAGCGCTGGATTGCCCGGTGGTTCCCGATTGGTATTGTACATCAAAGATTACTTCTTTGTTCTTGCTGGCTAACTCGTTGGCGGGGTCAAATATGGAGCCGAAACTGGTGAGCAGGGTATAGCCCATTTTTGTAACATCCTGCAGCAGCGGAAGGGCGCTGGCGTAATCTTTACGCTGCATATAAACGGCAGCCAGCTCTGTAAGCACCACGCCTTTATTCATCCTCCCGGTTTGCCCGTCTGCAAAGGAGGATGGGGCTAAAAGGTTCCCCGCATCCTTCAGGTCGCTGATTACCTGGCCGTATACCTCATCAGCTGTAGCCCTTGGAAGAAATGCATCGCCGTAGCCCAGCGTTTCATGTAAATAAAGGGGCACACCGCCAAAGTTGCGTACCAGGTCAAAATAATAATGTCCCCGCAATGCTTTGGCCTCGCCGGTGATCTGGTTTTTTAAAGAGTCGGACATGGTAGTATTGGCCGCCAGATGATCCAGCAGGGCATTGATCCGGTTAATACCGGTATATGCTGCCTGGTAGCGCACCTGGGTTACACCATTAGTAGCCTCATCCAGGAAGGTGGAAATATTTTCGCGGGCGGCATTTCCCCGGTCTTTTGCATAATAATCGTAGGTGGCATTGTCAGAGCGCATTTCATCCATCCAAAAGGCGTTATTGGCAATATCGCGCAATGATGTATAAGCCCCGGCTAATGCCTGCTGATAGTCGGCATCCGATTTATAAAAAACGCCTTCATTCAGATTCCCTTCCGGGTAAAGCGTCAGAAAATCTTTGGAACAGGAAGAAAATACGGCCGCAGCAAAAAGACAAAACCCGTAAATATATTTATTACTTTTCATGGTAAACTTCTTTAAGACTTAAAAACTGAAATTGGCTCCAATCATAACTGTACGGGGAATTGGGAAGGTGCTCAGGTCCTGACCGTAGGTTCCCGTAATATTATCCTTTGTGGAATTGGCCTCGGGGTTCATCCCGGAATAATGGGTAAAAACAAAGGCCTGCTGCACGCTGGCATAGATCCGGGCAGCCCGTACATATTTTAACAGGTTTTGCCGGAAGGTATATCCCAACGCTATATTCTTAATAGTAAAAAAGCTGCCGCTTTCTACCCAGGTCGAATTGGCCAGGCGATACAATTCGGTGCTGCCGCTGCGGGTACCCGGCACCAGGCCATTACCCGGGTTTTCCTCAGACCGCCATCTGTTGGCCATATCCTTTGCCACATTCATTACCCCATCGAGGTTTGTCCAGTCGGCCCGGTTTGCGTTCAGGATCTGGTTGCCTCCCTGACCATAGCCCACAATGTTGAGGTCGATGTTCTTGTAGCGGAAGGTATTCGTGATCCCAAAATTGTATTTGGGGTTGGGGTTGCCAATAAGGGTACGATCATCTGCCGTTATCCCGTTTTTGCCATCGATATCCTTCATCCGGGCCGATCCCAAAGCAGAGGTTGTATGCCTGGGCTGGCTATTCAGCTCGGCCTGTGTTTTATAGATGCCGTCAAACAAATAGCCATAAAACTGTCCAATAGGCTTCCCCTCTACCGAACGGTTGTACCCCGCGTAGGTGGTATTAACGCCAATAAATCTTGAATTAGGCGGCATATTGGCGGGAAGTTCAAGCAGCCGGTTTTTCAACAGGGATATATTAAAATCGGTCGTCCACTCAAAGGCACCCACCAGGTTGCGGGAGCTGATGGAGAACTCATGCCCCCACATTCTTAGTTTGCCAACATTCATCTGAACATTGCTGAACCCGGAAGCATAAGGCAGGTTAAGCAGGTAGAGCATATCGGTAGTAATCTTGCTGTAATAGTCGTAAGAGAACGTAATCCGGTCTTTCAGGAAATTGATATCGGCCCCGGCATCCACCTGTGCGGAGGCTTCCCAGGTAACATCCGGGTTGCCTAGCGTGGGGTTCAGCACAAATCCCGGTGTCAGCGTTCCTCCAAAAACATAATTGGAGGCGTTTACGTTCGTAACCATTGTGTAATTTCCGATGTTAAAATTCCCGGTTTTACCATAGCTGGCCCTTAGTTTTAAGAATGATACCACATCGTTTTGTTTAAAGAAACCTTCATCGCTAACAATCCAGCCGGCCGAAACAGAGGGGAAGCTGGCATATTTTACCGATGGCCCAAAGCGGGAAGATCCATCCCGGCGAAAAGTAGCCGTCAGCAGGTATTTACCTTTAAAATCATAATTCAACCGTCCAAAGGAAGAGGCCATGGACCAGGCCTCTTTATTGGTTGACCCGCCGTTGACGGCGGCTCCGGAGATCCAGTATATTTCATCATTGGCAAAATTTGAGCCGCTGATGCTCCGGTATTCCCTGTTCCATTTTTGAGCACTGTAACCCGCCATCAGGTCCAGGTGGTGCTCACTGAGCTTCAGATTATAGTTAAGGGTATTTTCATTCAGCCAGGACACATAATTATGGGAAAAATGACTCCCGGTCGAACTGGATGTAGGCCGGGGCACCGGCGTGGCTCCCAGTCCGATACCATACATGGTGCCCTGGTAGTTATCCTGCTGATAAGTACCCATGTCGCCGTTAATGGAAGACCGGAAATGAAGATTTTTCAAAAGCGCCACATCAAAATAGGCATTACCCAGCAGGCGGAGGGATTTAAAGCGCGCATCCGCCAGCAGCAACTGCTGCACCGGGTTGTTCAGATTCAGCATACCGAAAGAGCTCACATTGCTATTAAAAGTTCCGTCTGCATTGTAAATAGGTTTGAGGGGCGATGCGGCGGTAGCATTCGCAATAATCTGCCGGTTCCCGTCTGTATAGCTGCGGGTATTTTTTTCAAGCTGGTATGAAGGCGCCAGGTTGAGGCCGATCTTAAACCGCTCGCCGGGGCGGTATTCGGTATTTGACCGGAATGAAAATCGCTTCAGGTTGGTATTCAGCAGTACGCCATCCTGGTCAAAATAAGATAGGGTAGATGAGGATGAAAGCTTCTCGGTGCCTGAAGATAAATTTACCGAATAGTTTTGCATGGGAGCAGTACGCAGCAACGCATTGTACCAGTTGGTTCCGGCGCCATATTGGTCCGGGTTGGCATAGTCGGCGGGAATGCCTTTTGTATAAGCCTCATATTTTATTTTGTCTTCGTAAAGCCCTTTCATGTAGGTAGCAAATTCATGGGCATTCATCATATTGGGTCTGCCTTGCTGCGGAACCGTTTGCCATCCATAATAGGTATTAAAAGACACATTGGTACGGCCTACTTTTGCCTGTTTGGTGGTAATCAGGATCACTCCATTTCCGGCCCGGGAGCCATAGAGGGCGGCAGACGCGGCGTCTTTCAAAACAGTAAAGGTTTCGATATCATCGGGATTAATCAGGTTCATATCACCATTTCTTGTATCAGTACCCGACAGGATCTGGCCATCTACCACTACCAGCGGCTGGTAGCCACCGCTCAATGAGGCCGCTCCCCGGATGCGCATGTCAATACCCTGGCCCGGGCGGCCGTTGGCCATATTAATTTGTACTCCCGAAATACGCCCCTGAAGTTTTTGTCCAAATTCTGCAGCCGGTATATCCTGCGCTTTGGCGGCATTAAGGGTACTTACCGCACTGCTAATATCTTTTGCCAGCCGGGTACCATAGCTTACAACAATCACTTCGTTCATGTTATTATTGCCTTCTGTAAGCAGTACCGCTACCGGTTCATTTGAAGCCACCGGCACTTCCACGGTACCATAGCCTACCCGTGATATGACCAGGGTGACCGGCAATCGTGATCTTAAGCTGAAGTGTCCATTTTTGTCGGTGGTGGCGGCCACAATTTTCCCTTTTACATTAACAGAAGTGCCGGACAGGTCATCACCGGAGCGACTCAGTGTTACCACCCCCCGGATGGGGGCTTCGTTTTCCTGGGCCGTAGCCGTTTGCTGAAGCAAAAGCAGCAGCAGCAATAATACGCCCTGCCGGAGCGGCAACAATCTTTGTAGCAGTTTGTGAATCATCATAATTGGCTTGTTTAAATAATAAAAGCGAGCAATCGTAGTTTTGCTTAAAGGACAGACGCCCGGAAATAAATTTACATTTTCTGACTAATGCAAAAAATAAAATTTAGTGCCTGCACCCGAAATCCGGAACCTGGCTATGATTTACTGAAATTATTAATCGTTATTCTTTGTTCTAAAACTAATCCCTGCTGCACTGACTATGAACCGGATACCAGGTTGTCCTTAATGGCTTCTACCCCAAATTTACATTTCATCAAGCAAAAAAAACATACACTATCCCGTTTTTAATTTATACTTTTTGATATTTCATGTATTTTTAGTTAGTGAAGAATTTTCATAAATATCTTGCTAAAACAACCATCGAGGATAACTGGGGGCTTTATGTAACCACGGTGGGTTATACTAAAATCCGGCAGCACCAGCCCTACCCGTTAAGCGGGGAGCACCCCAGCACACACCTCTTTACCTGGAACAAAGGGCGTATCCTGAACGACTATTACATCGTATTTATATCGCAGGGAAGCGGTGTTTTTGAAACAGCACACCAGGCATCCAGCACGGTGCATGAAGGCAGTTGTTTCCTGCTGTTTCCCGGCACCTGGCATCGGTATAAACCTCTTTCAAAAATAGGATGGGAAGAGTATTGGATCGGCTTCAACGGCTATTATCCGCAACGGCTTATGAAGGCGGGTTTCTTCAGCAAAAAAGCTCCTGTAATCCACGTAGGCCTCAGGGAAGAACTGTTGTCCGTTTTTCACAACCTGATTGACACCATCAGGAACGCAACGCCGGGATACCATCAGCTCATTGCTGGTTTTGTGGTACAACTGCTTTCGCTGGTATATAATGCATCCATATATAAAAAGGAAAATACCGGTGATGCACTTCAATATATCTCCAAAGCAAAATTTCTGCTGCAGGAAGCACTGGAAAGCGACATCAGTATGACGCAGGTGGCCCAGCAACTCACCGTAAGTTATTCCAAATTCAGAAAGGACTTTAAAGCGGTTACAGGACTTTCGCCCAACCAGTACCACCTGGAACTGAGACTGGGAAAAGCCAGCGAACTGCTGCGCGCTACCAGCCTGCCGGTGCAGGAAATTGCCGACCAGACCGGCTTTGAGACCCTTTTTTATTTTTCCAGGATTTTTAAAAAGAAGTTCGGTCAGTCGCCAAAACATTACCGGGAGCTGCATCGCAGACCCTGACAGCAATATAAAATATTACATACCCAATTAAAATGCAAAGGGGGAGGGGCTTTCTGCCATGAAGCTCACGGGCAGCAACAGGACCACCGGTTTTACATTTAATATTTTTCATTGATCATTTTAAATTCCCGAAGAGCTACTGTTTCCAGTAGCGGCCAAACACGCCAATATAGGTTTCCTTGCGTGAGGGGGCTACCACATGGTTATCTTCGGTAACAGGATTGGTAACGTCCACATAGGTAGCCGTTACCAACGCATACAGGAATTTATCCTGATAATCCACCACGGGGGGCATTTGTGTACGGCTTACAGCCGGCTGCATCCATTTGATAAACCCGTCTTTGGAGGGCTTGGTAAAATAGGCCACCGCGATAATGCCCACAATGAATAATAAAATACCTCTTCTGAATTTCATATTTTTTGTTTGTAAAGATCGGGTGCGATGAATGGAGATAAGAGGAGTGAAAAGTGAAACGTTGAGTAGATGGGTTCCGCACCATTCACCATTGACCGTTAACCATTCACCATTAACTAAACAGATACTCCACATCCTCCCTGGTCAGTGATTTTACAAATCCTGATTCATCGGCAATCAGGTCTTTTGCCAGCGCCTTTTTCTTTTCCTGTAGTTTAAGGATTTTATCTTCGATTGTATCCCGGCAGATCATCCGATAGGCAAAAATACTTTTGGTTTGCCCGATGCGGTGCGTACGATCGATGGCCTGTTGTTCTACCGCCGGATTCCACCAGGGATCCACAATATATACATAATCTGCTGCTGTAAGGTTCAAGCCCACGCCTCCGGCTTTTAAAGAAATAAGGAACACCCTCACTTCTTCGTTTTTTTGGAAGCTCTGAATCGCTTTTTCCCGGTCCGGGGCCGATGTACTGCCATCAAAGTATTCGTACTTTATGCCCAGCTCTTCCAGCTTTTGCCGGATGAGCCCCAGCATACCAAGAAACTGCGAAAAGATGAGGGCTTTATGATCGCTCATGTTTTCGGTAATCTCCCGTACCAGTTCTTCAATTTTTATGGAGTGGTTTTCAAATGCTTCATCCTCGTTCAATATAGCGGGAGAGTCGCAGATCTGCCGCAGTTTCATTAATCCCTGCAGGATGGTCATTTGCGAGCGGCCAATGCCCTGGGCTTCAATATTGCCCAGGATCTTATCCCGGTAATCATTCCGGTAGGCATCATAAATGGAGCGCTGTTCGCTTTCCATTTCGCACCAAAGAATCATTTCCTGTTTTTCCGGAAGATCCCTGGCCACCTGCTCCTTGGTACGGCGCAGGATAAAGGGATACAAGATCTTTCTCAGGTGCTCTTTCCGGTCGGCTTCGCCCAGTTTATCGATGGGGATCGCAAACTCCTGCCTGAAAAACTCAATGCTTCCCAGCATCCCCGGGTTCAGAAAGTTCATTTGCGCATAAATATCAAAGGTATTGTTCTGAAGCGGAGTACCGCTCATGCAAAGCCTGTGCTTGGCATTAATAAGATAGGCCGCCTTGGTAACCTTGCTGGCGGGGTTCTTGATTGCCTGACTTTCATCCAGTACCGCATAATCGAACGGAACGCTTACAAACAGCTTTATATCGCTGCGCAGCGTGCCGTAGGTGGTAATGGTTACATCCTGCTTCATAATGTCTTCCGTATTACGGGTACGGGTAGGGCCATGATGAATGCGGTAGGTGAGCGTGGGTGTAAATTTCTTAATTTCATTTTCCCAGTTATAGATCAGCGTAGTGGGGCAAATCACCAGGATCCGGGCATCCGGATTCCGGGATTTATGGTGCTCCAGGTACGAGAGCGCCTGCACGGTTTTACCCAAACCCATATCATCGGCCAGGATGCCGCCCCAGTTCACATTTTTTAAATAATTGATCCATTGAAACCCCGCCATCTGGTAGGGTCTCAATATGGGTTGCAGGTGCTCCGGGGGCGCTATTTCGTGGATTTTTTCAAAATCCCTCAACCGGTTGTATTTTTCTTCCAGTTCAAACACCAGCTCTTCTTCGTTCTTCAGCTCAAAAAGCTCATCTACCACACTTTTGTGGTACTTGGAGAGTTTGAGGTTGTTATTAGCGCCTTCGCCCACTCTAAACAGTAGCGCATATTTCTTCAGCCATTCTTCCGGCAACACCCCCAGGGTACCATCGCCCAGCTGCACATACATTTGTTTGTTGGCCAGCGCCCGTTTTACATCGGCGATGGAAACCTGCTGATCACCAAAAACAATATCTACCTTGGCATCAAACCAATCGGTATTGCTGGAGATAAAGATCTTGGTTTGGGGTTTGGCTGTATTAAACCGGAAGTTGCGCAATGCATCGTAGCCAAAAACGGGCACCTGCATTTCCTTCATAGCATCTACAAACAGGAAGAACCAGTTGTCTTTCAGGATCTCCGTCCCTTTCAGCGAAAGGGTGCCATTTTCTTCGTTCATCACCAGGTTTGAGTGCAGGTTCCGGAGCCGGTCTACAAAGGCATTTTCTTTTTCCTTATTCCGGTGTATCGAAAGGATCTTATCTCCTTCGGGGATCAGGAATACTTCTTTACCCAGCAGGTCGGTCTCATACCCTTTATAGGAAAACTGCGGTTTAAATACCAGGTGATCTCCTTTTTCCAGCAGTAACAGCCGGGCTTCCGGCACAATGTTCTTCATTACATGGAGCATGGAGGCATCAAAATCCACCTTGTATTCCCGCGCCAGCGGCAAAATAAACTCATGTAGCGTTTCAGCCCACTGCTCCGGGGGAATGATCATTTTGCCGTTGGGCAAAAAACGTTCAATCAGCCCGATACTTTCCGCATTGCTGAAGAGAAACAACTGGTGATTGTACAGGAACAGTAGGGGACAGGGGCTTTCGTTTTGCTCTACACCGTGCACCATTCCTCTTAAGCGCACCAGGCAATCGCAGCTAAATGCATCATCGCCTTCTTTATCTACAAAGAATTCTGTAACGGCGGGTTCTGTAAAAATATCAATCTGCTCAAGATTATCGGTCACAAATGCTTTCCCCCGGGGCAGCATAAACGCCAGCCCTTCTTCACCGGCATCCATAAGCAGCTTCCGCAACCGGGGCAGCATATATTCATTGATGAGCTGCCGGGTTTCATTGCCGTCCTCTATCACCGGCTCGTCCTGCTCCCACAGGTTATTAAAAGGAGTATTCCGGCTTACGTATTTATTAATCTCCGCATCCTGCAGCTTCCGTACCGCATTCAGAAGGCTGATATCGTCCTCACTAAAATCTGCTGTGTCAATAAAATGGCTTACATCAAGCGCGGCCGCCTTGCCGGCAAAACCAGTGCCGCTCTCATTCACTTCGCCGGAAACCGCATGCACCTGAAAATAAGGGTAGCCGGCACGGTTAAAATCAAATACAATCCCCAGTTTTCTTGAAGGCGGTTCCTCAACGGCTACGGTTTCTTCTTTTTCCACTGCCTGCAGCGGCTGTTTAACGGCCAATGCCGCGGGTTTTTCCGCCGGGTTTAAGGTATGGATCCGTTTTATTTTGGGGTCCAGTACTCTTAAAAAGGGCTTGCCGTCCTTAAAAACAAATTCAAATTTGCCTTTGAGGTCGTCATTGAGCGAATACCCGTAGGCCTCCAGCAATTTGTTTTTTTCTACATCCCGGTTGCGTATGGTATCAAAATAAAAGGGGCCGTGCTGTTTGATCAGCTGCAGAAAAACAATCACTTTGGGCAGGCATAGCGGGTGGTCTGTATCCTCAAAATCGCAGCTGGTATCAAAATTCCGCTCTTCATTCTTTTTAATGGCCACCTTATATTCCTTTCCATCAAGCGTTACAATAGCTCTTACGGTTTCATCCTGCGCATATACGATTTTGGGTTTCTTTTTTTGCAGGAACCGTTCTGCTTCGTTAAAGGTTTCGGGTGCGCAAAGGTGCCGGATGGACCGGATATCCAGGTTCCGGATCTTTACAACCGTATGCCGCTGATCATAATACACTTCTTCATCCTCAAGCTGTCCCTTATCCATAAGCTCCTGTAGCTGGAAAAGCGCCGCTACTTCGTGCTTGCAAACCTCTCCCAGGTTATAGGGGCAATTACATTTCAGCGACAGGTTTTTGGGATCGTTGAACTTTTGAATATGCACTTTGTAAAACGTGCTGTAAGAGTCATCCTTAACCCGGAAAAAAACGCTGCTTGTAAGCTTATCATATTCGATCAGCTCTACAAATCCCAGTGCAAATGTTTTTTTACCCCGGCGGATCACTTCATCGGTACCAAAGGTATATACGTGTTTTAATAAATGTGGTAATGCCAAAATGTTTATGATTTTTTGCCACCAGGACACGAAGGCTCCAAACGCTTTTACTTCTTCGTGTCTTTGAGGCGAAGTCTCCAAAAAGGACAATCGGCAAAAATAAAAGAATCTTATCCGCTTTTCCTATTATTTGTTCAAGATTTTTTTTACGCAAAGGCGCAGCGCTGTAAAAAATACGATTCGTTCTGTTGCCCTGTTTCTGACGAAAGCGCTTATTTTCAAAGGCTAACCCTTCGGGATCAGCCGGCCTTCTTTATAAAGCGGCAGCACATCCGCAACGTCTTCCTGTAAACAGAAAGCAATATCATCGATATAGCCAAACCGGTCTACCAGGCGGTGATAATGCGTGAGGTTTTTTGAAAAGCCCGGCAGGTCGCTCCTGTTTTGCCGGTACATGTATTCCGCCATAAAGGAACTATCGCAGTGAACAGAGAAGTGCTCTTTTACCCGGCTGATCACGGCCCCTGCAAACAAGGTGTCTTCGAGGTTGAACTTATCCTTCCATCCGGCACAGGCCAGCACCACATTTTTTTGCTGTTCTATCAAATAATGGCACACCGATGAAAGATTGGGAAACGAGCCTGTAATGATATCATCGGCACCCTGCTCCAGCGCCATGTACAACAAACGGGTACCATTGGTAGTGGTCAGCACCAGTATTTTATCTTCAATAAACTCTTTTTTGTATTCCATGGGGGAGTTTCCATGGCTGAGGCCATCGGCCAGTTTGCCATCGCGCTCACCGGCGGCAATCCCCCCGGTTTCCTTGCTGATTTTGATGGCCTGGGGCACCGAATCAACGGGAACCACATACCGGGCGCCGTTGTAAAGGGCCGCAGCGATGGTAGAAGTGGCCCTGAACACATCAATAATCACCACCACCGTATTGCTAAGGTCGTAAAGATGGATCAGCGCGGGCGACAATGAAGTAAAAAGTGTGGGTTTATGATCCATCAGCTATTTTTAAGGCGATAAATTTATGCAGTTTTCATTAAATACGAACCGCTTCGGCAATTAATGGGGGGCCCGAAGCCGGACGGGTGTAATTTTAAACCCTCTTTTTCTTAGTAAATCCAATATTCCATATTTGTTGTTAACAAAAAGATGCCCGATGCCAACGGCAATAAAGCAGTCCGATTGTCTTCATTCTATGATCCGGTTAATTTCTTTTCAACAGAAGATTTAGCTCAGGCAAAGGGCAGCTTTACCACTTTTGCTTTTAATAACTTGTCGCGTACCTTAATAAATAAAGGTGTTTCAAATGCTGCAAATGCTGGTTGTACATATCCCAGTCCGATGGCTTTTCCCAGCGAGGGCGATTGGGTTCCGGAGGTTACAATGCCGATGGGGCTGCCGTTTGCATCGCAGATCTCGTAGTCGTGGCGGGGAATGCCCCTGTCCAGTAACTCAAAGCCGACCAGTTTGCGTTCCACGCCTGCTTCTTTTTGCTGTTTCAGCAGGTCGCTGGCCGTAAATGTTTTTGTAAATTTGGTAATCCAGCCCAAACCGGCTTCCAGTGGTGTGGTAGTATCATTAAGATCGTTGCCATAAAGGCAATAACCCATTTCGAGCCGCAGGGTATCCCGGGCAGCAAGGCCAATCGGTTTCAAGCCTTTGGGGGCTCCTTCGGCAAAAATGGCATCCCAGATCTTATCGGCGGCTCCGTCCTTATCTTCAAAATAGATCTCCACGCCCCCGGCGCCTGTATAGCCCGTGGCGCTGATGAGTACATTTGGAACACCGGCAAATGTGCCTTTTTCAAAGGTGTAGTATTTCAGATTCAGGATCTCTACATCGGTCAGCGCCTGCAGGATGGCCGTTGCATTGGGCCCCTGGAT
Source organism: Niabella hirudinis (assembly GCF_051201075.1). Taxonomy (NCBI): domain Bacteria; kingdom Pseudomonadati; phylum Bacteroidota; class Chitinophagia; order Chitinophagales; family Chitinophagaceae; genus Niabella; species Niabella hirudinis. Next base: position 116,708 of record NZ_JBPEHJ010000008.1, on the reverse strand, counting down.
GGCCAGCAGCGCTGTTTTATCGGAAATATTGTGCATTTCTACCCCTGCTGTATTATGGTCGCTCAGCCATTTCCAGTCTTTTTCAATATTGGATGCATTTACCACAATCATGTACACCTGGTTTTCCTCGATGCAATAAATGATCAGATCGTCTACAATACCACCCTGTTCGTTGGTAAAACAACTGTACTGCGCATGATTGTTTTTTAGCCTGGAAACATCGTTGGTGGTCACCCGTTGTATCAGGTCAAGCGCCCCGGGACCCTTGAGAATAAATTCGCCCATATGGCTCACATCAAATACCCCGGCATTCTTCCGCACCGTATGGTGCTCTTCATTAATACCGGAATAACTGATGGGCATATTATACCCTGCAAATTCGGCCATTTTGGCTCCCAGCTCCAGATGTTTTTTTGTAAACGGGGTCTGCTTCATATATACAAAATTTTGGCTGCAAATTTACGGGATAGGCCGGGAGAAAAATTCAAAATATAAAATGAAGAACAAGAAATGTAAAACAGGGTCTGGAGAAAAATCCTAACTTACCCTCCATGAAACCCGTCTTCGTCCTATTCATATTAATACACAGTATTATGGCCACCGCACAGGTAAAAAATGATCCCTGGCTCATGGAGCTGCTGCAAAAAAAAGCATCGCCTTTGCTAAAATCCGTACTGGATCAGCCGGAAACTTACCAATACCAGCTGATCTATACCGAAATAAAAAGAGATGCGCATCAAAAGCCCCACTTTATGAATCATTACCTGAATGTGGACCGCAACCGTTATTTTAACCCCGCATCCACCGTAAAAATGCCGGTAGCCTTTGCGGCTTTGGAAAAACTAAACCGGCTGGGGAAAAAAATCACCGTTCAAACTTCCATGCTTACCGATAGCGCGTTTAGCGGACAAACAACCGTAACCAGCGATACAACGGCAGAAAGCGGCTTGCCCTCCATGGAACATTATATCAAAAAGATCTTCCTGGTAAGTGATAATGACGCCTACAACCGGCTTTATGAATTTATGGGACAAAAGACGTTAAATGAAGCCCTGTGGAAAAAGGGATACAAAGATATCCGCATCACCCGCCGTTTTGTACCCATGACCACCGAAGAAAACCGCCATACCAACCCCATCCGCTTCCTGAACAACGGCCAGGTTATTTATGCCCAGCCTCCGGCTTACAGCAGTCTCCGGTTCCGGTTTCCCCCAACAAAAATATTGGTGGGCAAAGGACATTGGGATAAAAATGACAACCTGATCAACGAGCCCATGGATTTTACCACGCACAATAACCTGCCGCTGGAAGATGGGCAGCAAATCCTGCGCAGTATCTTGTTTCCGGAATCCGTACCCTCCCCACAGCGGTTTCATTTAACCGCAGACAACTACCGGATGCTGTATACTTTTATGTCAGAGTTACCGTATGAAAGCCTTTTTCCAGCTTATGACACTACCGAATTTTTTGACAGTTACACCAAGTTCTTCTTTTTTCGCGCCGGCAGGCAAAAGATCCCGGATTATATACGTGTATTTAATAAAGCCGGATGGAGTTATGGGTTCCTTACCGACTATTGTTATGTAGTTGATTTTAAAAACAAGGTGGAATTCATGCTCAGCGCCACACTTTATGTAAATAAGGACGGCATCCTGAATGATAATAAATATGAATATGAGGAAACCGGGTACCCTTTCTTCAGGGAAGTAGGCGATATCATTTACGATCATGAACTGAACCAGAAAAAAGCCGTAATTCCCGATCTGGAACCCTGGAAATTTCATTATCATTAAACCTTATATAAACAACTGTTTGTGTGCATTTTGTTTACGGCCAGCCCTCCCTGTTGCCCCTTGTACAACATTCTGCTGGTTTTATTCAACAAATCATAGGGGTTATTTGTCAATTGGTTGTATTAACGAAGGTATCTACTTTTTTTGATTTAATTTTGCAGTATGCAGTTCGACAAAATTCATAATAAAGGGCAGGCCCGGCTTTTTAAGAACGATTACCTGGAGATGCTAACAAAAACACACCCCCTGGTAATTTGGGGTATGTACATCCCTGTTATTTCTTATATGTTGTATTACAGTCATAGCAGCTATCAGTATTCGGTTAGCTACGTGTTTCTCATTTTTTTTATAGGGCTCTTTTTCTGGAGCTTTTTTGAATACATCGCCCACCGGTTTATTTTTCATTGGGTAAGCGACAATCCCGCCGCCCAAAAGATCGCTTATGTGATGCATGGCAACCACCATCACTACCCGCGCGACCGGCAGCGCTTGTTTATGCCTCCCGTACCCAGCATTATTATTGCTTCCGCGCTGTTAGGCTTGTTTTACCTGATCCTTGGCAAACCGGCGCTGATGTTTTTCCCCGGCTTTATGCTCGGCTACCTGATGTATGGCACCATGCACTACGCCATCCACGCCTGGAACCCTCCTTTTAAATGGATGAAGGGCCTGTGGAGAAACCATCATCTGCATCATTATAAAGATGAGCACAAGGGTTTTGGCGTAAGCAGCACCATCTGGGATCATGTTTTTGGTACCATGTTCGATCTTAAAAGAGAGAAAGAAGACAAAGAGAAGGTCAAAGAGCTGATGTTTGGAAAAAAATAACGGGGCTAAACAGCAAGGTCTTACTATTTTATTTTGCCGCTGCCGCAATTATCCTGGTTTTTTTGCGTTTTTTAGACAATGAGAAATGCAACGTTGATGGGTGCCCATTGATGGGATTATACTTTTGCCATCATCGTTCTTTTTATGTAACCCTCTAAACCAGAAATGCCATGTACAAATCGCAGCAATGGCGCTGCTATGCCCGCCATGCATCCCTGCTGAAGCGCCCTGCGCTTAAAAGCATATTGTTATTCCTTATTTTTTTCCTGCTGGACGCATCACTGCAGGAAAGCCTTGCGAAAAACAGCAGGGCCGCTCCTCCGGAAAAAATCATCACCGGTAAGGTGGCCGATGAAACCGGTTTGCCGGTTGCAGGAGCATCCGTTTTGCTAAAAGGCGCCGCTACCGGCACGGCCACAGATGCGCAAGGCCGTTTTACCATAAAAGTGCCCAATACCGGGGGGGCTCTTGTTGTTTCACACGTAGGCTACCAGGAGCTGGAAGTAACCATTGGAGATCAGGCAACGATTAACATTACCCTTAAACGCGATTCCGCAGAGCAGCTTACAGATGTGGTAGTGGTGGGCTATGGTACACAAAAAAAAGTAACCCTGACCGGTGCGGTGGCCGATGTAAAAGGGACGGAACTGGCTAAAACCCCAACCGTAAACCTAACCAACACCCTTGCCGGACGGCTGCCGGGTATTACCGCCATCAATACCGGCGGTGAGCCTGGTTACGATGGGTCTACCATACGCATCCGGGGCACCAACTCCCTGGGAAACTCCGGCGCGCTGATCGTTATTGACGGAGTGCCGGACAGGGAGGGCGGCATGGAACGCCTCAACCCCAATGATATTGAAAGCATTTCTGTTTTAAAAGACGCCTCTGCCGCCATCTATGGTTCCCGGGCCGCTAATGGCGTCATCCTGATTACCACCAAACGGGGCAAAAGCGGAAAACCTCTATTGTCTTATACCTTTAACCAGGGCTGGGCCCAGCCCACCCGGATTCCTAAAATGGCGGATGCGGTGGAATATGGTACCTTGCGCAATGAACTGGCTGTTTACGAAAATGTACCGGTAGACCAATGGAAGGCGGCATGGGATGCGCTTACTGCCACCGGCACCTATAAGCGCACCGATAATGGCGCTACGGTAAGCTCCCCTGTAGGCTTTTTTCCCGATGATATGCAGCAATACCGCGATGGATCGGACCCCTGGGGACATCCGAATACCGATTGGTTTGGTGCAACCTTTAAAAAATGGTCGCCCCAGGTACGCCATAATATCCAGCTCACCGGCGGATCCGAAAATATAAAATACCTGGGCTCCATCGGTTACCAAAACCAGGATGCTTATTATAAAAATTCGGCTACCGGCTATAAACAATACGATCTCCGTTTAAACCTGGACGCCAAGCTGAACCAATATATGAACCTGACCATGGGCATTGCCGCCCGGGAAGAATACCGTTTTTTTCCTACCGAATCGGCGGGAGATATTTTCCGGATGCTGATGCGCGGTAAGCCCAACGAACCCGCTATATGGCCCAATGCCTTGCCCGGCCGCGATATTGAATACGGGCAAAATCCGGTGGTGATTGCCACCAATCAAACCGGTTACGACCGCGATAAGCGGGATTATATACAAACCAATGGTAAACTGGAGATCCTGGTCCCCGGCGTAGATGGTTTGAAGATCACCGGTACCGCTGCTATTGATAAATACATCAAAAACCAGAAGCGCTTTGAAACGCCCTGGTACCTGTACTCCTGGGACCACAGTTCCTATGAAAGCGATGGCGTAACCCCGCAGCTTACAAAGGAACTGCGCTCCACCTTTACGGACCCCCGCCTGACCCAATGGGCCGAAAACACCCTGAACATTAATCTTTCCGGTTTGCTCAACTATGATAAAAAATTTGGGGTGCATACCGTTAACCTTTTAGCGGGTGTACAGCGCGAAACCGAGGACTATGAAGGATTTCGCGCATATCGGCGCTACTATCTTTCCAATGCCCTGGATGTGCTGGATGTAGGAGGCGACCTGGAAAAAAACAATGGCGGCGGCTCCTACCGGCGGGCACGCCTGAGTTATTTTGGCCGCGTAGGTTATAATTACAGTGAAAAATACCTGTTTGAATTCCTGTGGCGCTATGACGGCTCCTATATTTTCCCGCCCTCAAGGCGGTTCGGTTTCTTCCCCGGGATAACGGCAGGCTGGCGGGTATCTGAAGAGCCCTTCTTTAAAAACAGCGTTCCCTTTGTAAACAACCTCAAGCTCCGCGGCTCCTGGGGGCAAATGGGAGCAGAGCCTTATTTTCGCAATGTGCTGGCCGAGTACCAGTTCATCTCCTCCTATCCCTTTAGCAATTATGTGCTCAACGATGCGGTGGTACAAAGCCTGATTGAAAGCCGGGTAGCCAACCAGAACTTTACCTGGGAGGTGGGCAACAACATGAATATTGGTTTGGATGCCTCCTTTCTAAACAGCCGGCTTACACTGGAGTTGGATTATTTCCGCAATATGCGGGATAAAGCGCTGATTGCAGAAACGGGCCTGGTACCCCAAAGCAGCGGAATCTCCGGTAAGCTGCCCCCCGTAAATAAAGGAAAAATGCTGAACCGCGGTGGTGAATTTAAGATCGGGTGGCGGGACAATATTGGGCAGGCAGGTTACTCTTTTGGATTAAATGGCGGATATGCCAAAAATAAAGTGCTCTACTCCAGCGAACCGGCGGGCGTACCCGAATGGCAGCGGACTACCGGCAAACCCTATGGCACCAACGGCTTCACCATTGTGGCCTACCAGTATGACGGCGTATTCCGCGATCAGGCTGAAATTGATGCCAACAAGATCGATTATAGCGCGCTCACCAGCGGGCTTAGGCCCGGCGATATGAAAATAAAGGATTACAATGGCGATAACAAGATTGATGGCGATGATATGGTGGCCCTTGATAAAACCCGCGATCCTTATTTTACAGGAGGCTTTAACGGAAGTATGAACTATAAGAATTTTGACCTCAGCTTTATGTTCCAGGGGGCCGTTGGCGGGTTGCTGTTTATTGGCACAGAATCCGGGGATATCGGCAATTACCTCCAATATACTTATGATAATCGCTGGACCATCGACAATCCCAGCAGCACCGACCCCCGGATCGCCAGCAGGGGCAACACTTATTATACGGGTGGTGCTGCCCGCTTTAATACCTATTTTCTCCGCAGCAGCGATTACCTGCGGCTAAAAAATGTAGAAGTAGGTTATAACCTGGTACTGCCGGAGCAAGTGCGCAGGCTCATTAGCAATGTACGCCTTTTTGCCAACGGTCAAAACCTCATCACCTGGGATAAAATGAAGATCTGGGATCCCGAATCTACCAGCGGCAGTGGTCAGTATTACCCCCAGTCGCGTATTCTCAATATTGGCGCTACCGTAAGTTTTTAACCACCTATCTTAATTCTGAAAAAATGAAAACATATATATACCGGCCATTTTTTATCCTGATGGTCATTTCATGTGCAGTTACCGCTTGCAGCAAGGATTTCCTGAATATCGACCCCACGGGCCAGGTACCGGAGGAAACCACCTGGCAGGATCCCGCCCTTGCCCAGGCTTTTATTACGGGCATTTACAGCGGCGGTGCCGGCATTTATGGACTGGGAGTAGGCGGCTTTGATGAGCAAATGCTGGCCTCGCTCACCGATGAAGCCACATTTACCCATACAGGGCGCAACATCAATACGGTAATGGAGGGCAGTGCCAGCCCCAGTGGTGTAGGATGGATTCCCGGAAGTTACAGCTGGAAGAATCTTTATGACAATATCCGCGCGACCAATCTCTCCCTGGAAAAGCTGGCAGCGCCTAAGATTGATACAGTACTGGCCAACCGGCTAAAAGGAGAAGCCCATTTTCTGAGGGCCTACTTTTATCATCAGCTGCTACGCTACTATGGCGGCGTTCCTATTGTGACCCGGGTATACGAGCTGAACCAGGACTACAATACAACGCGCAATAATTTTGAAGAATGCGTCAACTTTATTACAGCCGACTGCGACAGTGCCATCTGGCTTATGAATGCTTCCACCATGGATAAGGGCCGGGCCAGTGTGCTGGCGGCACTGGCATTAAAATCGAGGGTTCTTTTATATGCAGCCAGCGATCTGAACTACCTGCCCCTGGCCAAAACAAAATTTGCCGAGCTGGCCAGTCACCCCAAACCCGAATTGTTTGGCTATGCCGGCGGCGACCGCAAGGCCCGCTGGACAGCGGCAAAAGCGGCGGCAAAACAGGTAATGGACCTGGGCACGGGTTATAAGCTAAACCTGGGCGCACCGGTTTCTGCCGCAGCGGGCAAAACCAATTATATGTCCATTGCCATGGCCGGCTACAGCAAGGCGCCGGGCATGGATGCCAATGCCGCATCCGAAGTGATCTTTGGCCGTTATTATAACCTGAACGTAAATACCGGGGCCGGCGTAAGCATTAACCTGTATAACGGGCCCAACGGCTATCATAACTGGGCGGGCAATACCCCCATCGGGTTGCTGGCCGATGATTATGAAATGGCCGATGGCGCTCCCTTTAGCTGGTCCAATACCGTCCAAAAAGCACATCCGTATACGGGGCGCGACCCCCGGTTTTATGCCACGATCCTGTATGACGGTGCCGGCTGGAAGCCCCGCGACCAGATTTCCGGCAACGTGGACCCTGCCAACCAGATCCAAACCGGGCAATACGACCTGATCGTAAGCGGTAAAAAAATCACCTTCAACGGGCTGGATACCCGCAGCAGTTCTATTGAAGACTGGAACGGCAGCCGCACGGGCTACTACATGCGTAAGTTTACCGATCCCGATCCAAAGATCGTTGATGCCAACACCAAACAACTGGTACCCTGGCCCTTCTTCCGCTATACAGAAGCCGTATTGAACTATATAGAAGCCTGTATAGAGCTGAATGAAGAAAGCGAGGCCCGCCTTTGGCTGAACCGCATCCGCTACCGGGCCGGAATGCCCGCCATTACCGATGCAGGCGCCGCGCTCAAAAACCGCTACCGTAACGAAAAGCGGGTGGAAATGGCGTTTGAGGAGCAGCGCTATTTTGATGTGCGCCGCTGGATGATTCCTCAGGAAACCGTGGGCCGCAAACTCACTTTCATCAATGTGGTGGGCCGCTTTTTACCAGGGAAACAACTGGCAGACACCTACCAGCATGATGAAAGCATTTATAACTACACCTATACCCCGGTAGTAAATGAAGCTCATGAAAACCGGAAATGGGTCAATAAAATGTATTATGCCCCCATCGACCGCGATGAAATGAATAAAAATACCGCGCTGGTACAAAACCCAGGGTACTAAGCATAAAAGGCTTTTGCTTTCAAAAACGAGGCTGTATCAAAAGTCGCTATTTTGTCATGCCGTCCCGATGGCGATTGGGATGGTTCCGGCATCTAAAGATGATTGTTCGTCAATAGATTCTGAAACAAGAATAGATCCCGGGGCAAGCCCGGGATGACATCTTCAGAACGACATCTTGCTGTAAAGCGACTTTTGATACAGCCCCATTGCGCTATAAAACGACTTTTGATACTACTTTTTTTATTCCGCTACCCCAAACCGTCCAAAATTTAATATTAAATAATCATTAATTTTTGTAACTTGGATAGATTCCGCAGTAATGAAAAAAGTGTTGCTTATAGGGTGCTCCCTCCTGTTGGTTCTGTCTGGTATACATGCAGACAACGCCCCCAAAACAGTGCAGTTCCTGTTTTATGGCGATAGTATCCGCTTTGTGTACAGGGAGCCGCAGCTGGTTACCATTGATGAGCACCACCTATCCGATTCCGGCATTCTTGATTTTTATACTTCCATTCAGCAAAAGGACTATTCCGGTGTGCTGGCCGCTCTAAAAAAATACGAGGCGGAAGAAGGTGCAGATGACTGGCTCTATTACCAGCTGGTACGCGCCGTGGTGCAGCAGATCAGCCCCAAGGAACAAAACTACATCCGTTATACCCTGTATAAGTGGTATTTTATGCTGCAGTCCGGTTTTGATCCCCTGCTGAGCCTCGATGGCCAGCGGCTTCTTTTTTACATCCAGAGCGATGAAAATATTTACAATATCCCCTACCGGATGAAGCAGGGAAAACAATATGTATGCCTGAACTATCATGATTATGGCAGCAATATTGACTTTGAGAAAACACCGTTCAAAGAAGTTGCGTTGCCCATTCCTCAGCACCAGCGCTCCTTCTCCTACAAGGTTACCAAACTGCCCCGGTTCCAAACCACAGACTACATAACCAGGGAACTGAAGCTTACCATTTATGACCAGGATTATGATTACCGGATAAAGGTGAACCCCAAGATCAAGAACCTGTTTGCCAATTATCCTACGGTAGACTACAGCACTTATTTTTCCATACCGGTCAGCAATACCACCGATGCATCACTTATTCCCATGCTAAAAAAAGAGCTAAAGGGCCGGTCCACAAAAGAAGGTGTCGACTACCTGATGCGTTTTACACGGTATGCATTTCCCTTTGAGGAAGACACCCGCCAGTTTGGCCGGGAAAAACGGTTAACACCCGAGCAAACACTGCTGTATGAAGGCAGCGATTGCGAAGACAGGGTACTGTTCTTTTTTTACCTGGTAAAAGCGCTCTATAACCGGCCGATGATCGTACTGGTATATCCGCAGCACGTAACTATTGCCGTAAAGCTGGAAAAACCGGTAGGCACTTCCATTCTTTTTAACGGAGAGCAATACTCCGTTTGTGAGCCCACGCCACAGAAAGAAGATCTGCCCATGGGGAAACTATTGCCCCGGCTTAAAAACGAGCATTACGAAGTAGCGTATGCGTATCATCCGTAGCAAGTGATGGCATTTTCTTTAAAGTAGCTGTTCGTTTTGAGGGACATCAGGCGACCTGCCGGACGAGTGACCCCCAACCACAGATCTTCGGTATTTCCTATCTGTCCCGGAAGGCCTCCCGATCACACGGGTGCCGGTATGCATAGCCCCGTGCAAAATGGACATTGGCAGCTGGCAGGGCAAGAAGCGCTGCAGTGTTCATTTATTTTATCTTAAAAACAAAAGAGGCTGTCTCAAAAGGGCAGCCTCTTTCACATTTAAATAGAAATTTATTCAGTTATTTTTTTGTAACATTATATTTTGCACCCCATACAGTCCATCCCTGCGTCCAATCATTCGTTCCGTCAAATGCGCCAATATAGTTAGTCTTTACAAAGAAGGCATCATTCAGGTCCGATTTATCAAACTTGCCGGCAGTTGTTAACGCCAATGTTCCTGATTTGGGTTGGAGGTTTGGTGTAGCAGCATTGAACGGATCCGTTAATCCCGCATCTGTTCCAGACGCGAGTAACTTGCTTGTATAAGTTCCCAAGACGAGGGTTTGCAACGAAACATCCGTAAGGATCGTAGCATCTTTGGCAAAGAACGGTTGCGTTACCGAATGCAGCAGACTGTTGTAGAAGATGCCGTTACCATCAACAAACGCCTGCTGAGTTTCTGCATTTTCTACAACCAGGCCGGCCTTTTGACCGCCAAGTACTATTGAGTTAGCCAATACAACCTGGCTTCCTCTTCTGAAACGCATACCATAGCCATAGTCAGTTGATGTACCTGCAGCATTATTCGGACCAATGGCGGTAAAATTTGAAAGTATAGGATGTGTGATCGGCGTTGTTGTATAGGGAATTTTTCCGTTTGTATTGTCTACCTCAAAATTGTTCGAAACATCTCCGGAGGTTCCTTTATCATCTGTAAACCCTGGCGCCTTTATAGAAACCGCAAACTGGATCTTACCGCGATATCCATCGTCCATATCAAAATCGTCGTCCGCACTGTTATAGGCGATCAGGTATTTACAGTTTACTGTTCCCCCAAAAAACTCATAGGCATCATCCAGCCCATTTACAACCTGAATATGATCAATGGTTGTTCCACTCCCTACAGCATATAAAGAAAGACCATTCACCTCGTCACCAGGATTTACTGCTTTACCCGCATATTCGATCCGAACATACTGTAATGTTCCGCTATTATCCGCATCATTGGTTCCTCCAAATGCCTTATGCGCCGCATCAACGCCACCCTCAATTTCCTTGTGGTTCATATTGCCGGTAGCATTACCTGCCAAAACCAACCCTCCCAAATCTCCTGGAGCAGGACTAGCCTCTGCCGATGTAAATACAATTGGATCATTATTTTTACCAATTGCGTTTATTCTTGCTCCTTTATAAACCACTAATACCCCTGCGGAGTCTTTGTTAGATATAATTTGTGTTCCGGGCTCAATTGTAAGCGTGGCACCGCTTTCCACATATACATATCCTCTTAAACGATATTTTTTGTCTTTTGTCCACGTTTGGCTTGAGCTGATACTACCCCGAACATCTACAGTTCCGGATTGTCCGGGAGGCGTTACCGGAGGTGGAAGATCTTCTCCTTTACTGCCGCATGATGAATATAAAATTACTCCCAGAGCAATTACTGACATCATTTTAAAATTTTTCATATTTTGCTTTTTTGTTTTTTGTTTTTAAAAGTTGTATTTCAAAGACAGGTTGGCTGAGGTTCCAAGTTTATAGCGCCTTGTAATACGGTCGCTTTCACTATCGTAATCGGCATTGGTTTTCGATTTATCAAATCGATAGTACATCACAAAAGGTTGCGCCAGAATGTCGCTTATGGTAGCCTTCAACTCCAGTTTATTCCGTGCGAACTTTTTGCTAATCTGTGCATCGAGCACACTTCTGGGTTTTTCATAAATATCCACGCCTGCATCACCCTGTCCACGGAATGCCAATCTCGGGCCGATCCGGTTGAATAGTACGTTAATAGAGAAGTCATTATTTGCGTAATTTAAGCCTCCGTTGATCAGATACGGCGATAGCCCCTGCATAAGCCCATTATTGATACTGGAATTTTGCAGTTTTATAGACCCTTTGATATAGGAAAGATTCGTGTAAAACGTTAAGGCGTCAAAAAAGTTTCCTCCAATAAAACCCAGCTTTTTCCGAACTTCCATTTCAGCCCCATATACCTTTGCATGTTCGGCATTTTGATAAGAGAGGATTGAATTGCCCTGGTTCACCTGTTCAATTGGGTTTTTAAAATACTTATAGAAACCAGTAACGGATATGATTTCTCCGGCGGCCGGAAACAGTTCGTATCGAAGATCTGCATTTGTATTTTTGCTTCTAACCAGATCGGGATTACCTCGATATATAAAATCCGTTGTGTAGTCATATAAGCTGTAAGATGCGATCTCTCTGAACTCCGGCCGGTTTACAGACTGGGAGCCCGCCAACCTGATATTGGATTTTGGTGTTACTTCGTAAGTAAAGTTACCTGACGGCAGAAAATCCAAATCCTGTTTGCGTACTTTTAAGCTGCCGCTTACGGGTATCAACTGTTGATCATAATTTTCTACCCGTACTCCCCAATCGAATTTGAGTTTATTGGAAAAGCGGTTATTCAACATCAGATATCCTGCATTCAAGTATCCTTTACCCTGGTAGTTGGTTGAGTTATTGCCAATATTGGCTACCGTAAGCTGGTATTCATCGATATTCTCCGGAGAAAAAATGCTAAACGGGTTGCTTCCGGACCCAGCAGGAATCTCGGCTCCCCCGGCATATAAGGAAGCATATCCCAATGCATTTACTTCTACATCCTTTAACCGGAAGTATCCGGCATAGCCTGCTTTAAACTTTTGTTCGTTATCAAATAATTGAAACGGGTATTGATAATTTAAATTGGCGCCAAAAATGTTCTCCTTTAAATTAGAGTAAACACGCCCGGCATTTTGTATGGAGGGGGAGTTTTCATTAGAAACCTTTCTTACAAAGTTTTGGTTATCCATTGAAGTAAACGTCAAAATCCGCTGATCAGGTTCGTTTCGGTATGTAAGCGAGTAAGAGGCGTTCCAATCGACCACACTGCTGTTCAACTTATGCTTGCCTTCAAAAACCGAGTTAAAAATTCCGTCCTGCCTTGCCTCATTTTGCGAACTTTTAAAATAGATGGTATTATTTTGTCCATTAGAGGTATTGACGCCCGATCTTGCGGTGGTTGTAACAGAAAAATCATTATTAAACAAATTTTTCCAAGAGATCGTGTTATTGCTATTATAGGAGTAGGTAAGATTCAATAAGGCATTCAGGTTCCTTTTTTGAATGTGAGCGTCGGTGTTATAATTAAACAACTCCGTTTTAGCAATATCATATTCAAACAGTTCGGAAGGTTTAAATTGTTGTCCGATTCCATATCCTACTGAATATATATACCCCAGCTTTTTGTCGCCAGAAAACAATTTAGAATTGCCCCCGGTATAATTCAGACTCAGATTTGGAAGTGCATTCGGACCATTTTTATAACCATAGCTATTGGGGAACAATTTGGTAACAGCGATTTTATAGTCGCCAGGAAGCCCTATAAAGTTATTCCGGTATTTATAATATGAGTTCGGAAGATCCCTGGAATAATCGAAAAATCCAAGAAAGTCCAGCCTCCCCTTAGGTTCGGAGGTTTTTGTTTCCTTAAATGTTGTAAGCGTGTTATATCCTATCGACAGAGAAAGTTCGCTTAATTTTGTAGTAGGATATTGCTTGGTAGTTATTTTTATAGCCCCCCCGGCAAAATCGCCCGGAAGATCAGGTGTGGCAGATTTGTAAACAACAATATTATCCACTATAGAAGAGGGGAGAATATTAAATGCAAAAGCTTTTTTATCCGGCTCGGTACTGGGCAAAATAGCATTATTTAATAATGCAGTGTTATAACGTTCACTCAACCCTCTTATAATCACAAATTTGTCATCTTGTATCGACGCGCCGCTCACCCTTTTTAATACATCTCCGGTATTCCGGTCGGGAGATTTTTTAATGATATCCGCAGAAATACCATCGGAAATGGAAGCACTTAACTTTTGTACATTATAAAGAGAAGCAACCGATTCTCTTTTAGCACTTGATTTAACCACTACTTCCTGTAGCTGTTGGTTGGCTTTATCCAACGTAATATTAACAACCGGAACTTCGGTATCAGTAACCAGGATATCAGCAACTTCTTTTGTTTGATAACCAACATTTGAAACGGTAAGGCTGTATTTTACATTCCTTTGTACCGAAATATAGAATCCACCATCAACATCAGTGGTCACTCCCTTTTGTTCTCCTGTTATTGTTACTGATGCGCCTACTATTGCAGCGCCCGTTTCTCCATCGGTAATTTTTCCGGACAGCTTTGCCTGTGAAAAAACCAGATGGGAAACAAACATGAGAAAAGTAACGAACAGCAGCCTAATTTGCATATAGAATATTTGTGCAAAGATTCAGATCGCACTGTTACCTCATTGTTACCCCCGTGTTACCAAATCGTCAACCACAGGTTACCTTAATGTTAACAGCCCTCCTAACCACAGGTTGTATGTTGAAAAACGGGCACAAAACATAAAAAAAAGGCGGTGTTTTAATTAAAAAAGGAAATGAAATTCAATTTCCTATATTAAGGAATTATTAATTCCTGTAATTTTATCATTATACTTCAACGAAGGGAATAATTTTGCCACCAATTTTAAAAACATACCATGGGACTTAATTCTTTTCTAAAAATTTTCACCCCCAGCAATACCGTTTTTTTTGAATTGTTTGAAAAAATAGCAGCCAACGTAACTTCTATGGGGAAGCTTTTAAAGCAGATGGTCAATGAAACCGATATCAATAAACGGAACTCGCTCTCCCAGTCCATTATTGATATGGAACACGGCAATGACGAGCTTACGCACAACGTGTTTACGGAACTGGGCCGGAATTTCATCACCCCGTTTGACCGTGAAGACATTCATTACCTCGCCACTTCCCTGGATGATATAGCCGATTATATCTATGCTACGGCAAAAAAAATAACCACATACCGGGTAAACCCCAACGAAACCGGTATACAAAAAATGGCGGAATTAATTGTGCAGGCCGCCGAGCAGGTACAGGCTGCCGTAATGGAACTGAGGGATATGAAGAAGGTACGCAATATTACCGAAGCCCTCGTAAAAATCAACAGTATCGAAAACCAGGCCGATGATGTATTTGACCTCAGCATTGAATATTTATTTGACACTGAGGCCGATGCCAAAGAAGTAATTAAGAAAAGAGAAGTATACCAGGCCATGGAAGTGGTTACAGACAAATGCGAGGATGTAGGAAACGTGATTGAGTCCATTATTATTAAATACGCGTAGCGTAGCGGGCAATAGACAATTGTCAATAGCCGGCCGTCAATAATCAACCGGCATTCACTACTTTCTATTCACTATTCACTATTCACCATGTTCACATATTTAGTTGTTATTATTTCCCTGGCGTTGATCTTTGATTATATTAACGGGTTTCATGATGCGGCCAATTCCATCGCCACGGTTGTATCTACAAAAGTGCTTACCCCCTTCCAGGCGGTTATATGGGCCGCCCTTTTCAACTTTGTAGCCTATTTCATTTTTAAGGATCATGGCGTGGCCAATACCATTGCCAAAACCGTTAAGGAACATTTTATTGATCTTAACGTGATCTTTGCCGGGCTTGTGGCCGCCGTTATCTGGAACCTTTTTACCTGGTGGCGGGGCATTCCGTCTTCGTCATCGCATACCCTTATTGGAGGATTTGCGGGGGCCGGTATTTCCCATGCGATGGGGATGGGCGAGAGCAATCCCTTTACCGCTGTAAACTCCAGCGTTATACTAACCATTGCGGCGTTCATCTTTTTGGCGCCGGTAATTGGGATGATTGTGGCATTCCTTTTTTCGATCTGGTTTATGAATTCGTTTAAAAAGGGATGGAGGGTAAAGCTTTTTTCCTTTCTGGTAATTGCGGCGGTATTCGTGTTTTTAAGCTTTGTACTGGAAACCGACCCCGAAAAGCTGAAATCGCACTATGAATCCTATGCGCTGAAGGTCGTCTTTTATTCCCATAATTTTAAATACATCCTGCTGGGCCTCATCCTGATCATCATGGCGGTTTTCTCCCTCTTCCTAAGCGGGTTAAATGCGCACCGGGCCAATATCTGGTTCAAAAGGCTGCAGTTAGTATCTTCTGCCATTTTCAGCATTGGCCATGGCGGCAACGATGCCCAAAAAGTAATGGGGATCATTATGGTGGCCCTGGTGGCCTACGATCCCAATAGCTATAACCTGAACCACATGGTGGTTTGGGTACCGCTGGCCTGTTATACCGCTATTGCATTGGGTACTATGAGCGGTGGCTGGAAAATTGTAAAAACGATGGGTACCAAAATCACCAAGGTAACGCCCTTTGAAGGTGTGGCGGCAGAAACCGCCGGGGCCCTCACCCTGTTTGCAACGGAGGCAATGAAGATACCCGTGAGCACCACCCATACCATCACCGGATCTATTATGGGTGTGGGCGCCACCAAGCGTTTATCGGCCGTACGCTGGGGGGTTACCATCAACCTTGTTTGGGCCTGGATCCTAACCATACCGGTAAGCGCCCTGCTGGCCAGTCTGGTTTACTTCATTATGAAACTGGTGGTACCGGGGATCCAATAGGAGTTCAGCATATTAAACAATTAATATAGAAGTATCCCTAACCCGGGTACTTTTTTTGTTCCTGTATACGGCCATTATTTTTCTCACCCCGGAAACCTGATAACCCCACCCCCGGTGTGACCAGTCGGAACCTATCAAAAAAATCCGCACCTTTGTAACTCCCCGGGGAGGTCCCTGGGACAATAAAAAAATTTTATGAGTAAGATTTTGGTGACCGGTGGTTGTGGCTATATTGGTTCGCATACCATTGTTGATTTAATTGAGAACGGGTATGAAGTCATTTCTGTAGACAATAACAGCCGGTCTCAGCCCTTCATCCTGGAAAACGTGGAAAAGATTACCGGCAAAACAGTTAAGAACTACAAACTGGATCTTTGCAATTTTGACGATACGCATGCTATTTTTGAAGAAAACCCGGATATTACCGGCATCATCCATTTTGCCGCATATAAGGCCGTGGGCGAATCGGTGGCAATGCCCCTGGCCTATTATGAAAACAACCTCAACTCCCTCATCAATATTTTAAAATGCGCACGGGATTTTGATACCCCTTATTTTGTTTTTTCCTCTTCCTGCACCGTTTACGGAAACCCGGACCATATCCCCGTGGTGGAAACAACTCCCACCAAGCCGGCAGAATCGCCCTATGGCGCTACCAAACAGATGGGCGAACAGATCCTGACCGACTTTGCAAAAGTAGCAGACACCAATGTGATTGCTTTGCGGTATTTTAACCCGGTAGGGGCACATCCTTCCATCCAGATTGGAGAACTGCCCATTGGGCGGCCCCAAAACCTGGTACCGGCCATTACACAAACCGCCATCGGCAAACTTCCACAGATGACCGTACACGGCGCCGATTATGACACCCGCGACGGATCCTGCCTGCGTGACTTTATTCATGTGAGCGATATTGCCCACGCGCATACCCTGGCTATCAAATACCTGGAAGGGGTAAAAAACAAAAGCAATTATGAAATCTTTAACCTGGGAACCGGCAATGGGGTTACGGTACTGGAAGCCATCCGGTCTTTTGAAAAAGTAAGCGGTGTAAAACTGAACTACGAAATCGGGCCCCGCCGCGCCGGCGATGTTATTGCCATTTATGCCAATAACGACCATGCAGTAACAAGCCTGGGGTGGGAAATCAAATACGGTTTGGACGATATGATGCGCACGGCCTGGGAATGGGAGCAAAAGCTGGCGAAGACGCAGGTTCCCGGGGAGGCATCAAATATTGAGCTTAAATAAAAAAGGCCGCTGTTTAAATGTTAACCTGCAGCTTTTCCTGCCGGCCACCCGTCCCCGGCAGGAATGGCATTTATTGAAATCTTAACTTTGATCAAATGCTTCTTTGGTGATTGATCAAATAATAAATGGCGATAAAAAAGCTTTTGATACTTTCTACTGGCAATATGTAGATAAGCTGTTTGGTTATTTCTTTAAAAGAACCCAATCCCATTTTCAGGCCGAAGAACTTACGCAACTTACTTTTATAAAGTTTTGGGAATACCGCAGCTCCCTCAACCCGGCGCTTTCGACCGATATGCAGCTGTATTACAAAGCCCGTATTACCTATATCGACTGGCTGCGAAAACAGGCCTCGCAGCGCAGCCTGCTGTCGCAGATCATCGGCCATGAGGCGCAGCATACCGGAGAGCCCCGGGAAGGGTCCGAAAAATTTGAGCGGGCAAGGCTGGCCCTGGAAAAACTGCCCCCGGTACGTAAAAAAGTGCTGGCCCTTTTTTACCTGGAAGGCTACAATTATAAAGAAATAGCCGCTTTATTGAGTATTTCGCCCAAAACGGTAGATAACCATATTTACCAGGGCATTGCACAGCTCCGCAAAATTTTATTGCTTTTTATTATTTTTTTCCCCCGGCAATAGGGAAAACCCCTTTTGTGAAACGTTAGTAGTAGTATATGGCAGCAATGGATCCATATCTCATCAAAAAATTTTTAAATAACGAATGCTCGTCCAAAGAAGCCGAAGCCGTAAGCGCTTTTTTTGCCGCGCATCCTGAGGTACTGGATCAATACTTTTCCATAGAAGAATGGCAGGATGCCTTAAACGGAACGATGCTGACAGCAGGGCAGAAGCAGACCCTGAAAAAGATTATTGACAAAAAAACCGGAGGGCGCGCCTTAAAGCTTTCTCTGTTCAGGTACGCCGCCGCTGCAGTTTTGCTGCTGGCAGTGGCGGTTGCCGTTGTTTATATAAGTACCCGGCAGCCGCAAACAGCGGATTATGCGCGGGTCATAATCAGCAACTTCACCAGGGCCAGTAAAGATACCCTGTTGCCCGATGGATCGCGGGTGTTGCTTTTGTCCGGAGCCCGCCTCTCTTACCAACAGGATTTTATAAAAAAGCGGTGGGTAACGGTAGAAGAAGGAACCGTTCAGTTTGAAGAAAAGAAAACAGGTACACCATTTACCGCATGGGCGCAGGGCATTGCCATTACCCCGGTGGGCACACTGTTTACAGTTAGCAGCACCCCGGCAAATGCTACGGTGGAAATAGCCTTGCAGGAGGGCCTGGTAAAAGTGTATGCAGCCAATAAAAAGATGAACGATGTGGTACTGACACCCGGGGACCGGCTCTTTATTCATGTGGGCACCATGGAGGTAACCCTTAGCCATCCTGAAAAGAAGCAGGCGGCGGGCGTACCAAAAGAAGCGGCAGCAGCTGTAAAAAAGTCGGCGCCGGAAGATGCCGTGTGGACCAATAATGCCATTACGTTTTCGCAAACGGCGCTGCCGGTGGTGTTTGACAAAATAATGGATAAGTATAATGTGCCCATTGTTTATGATCAGGAACAAATAGCCCGGTATCATTTTACAGGCGCTATTTATTATAATGATGCTATTGACAAGCTCTTAAAGAATATTTGTGAAGTAAATGGGCTTGAGTATCATTACCGGAACGATTCGATTATTATAACGCGGAGCGCTGTGCCTCATCCGAAGGAGAAACAATAGCGGCTGGAAGAGCCTTTCTGATGTTGCTTTATGAATGATTGACTTTAATAGAAAACAAACAGTTTATATGAAAATGAGAAAAAAACGATTGGGCCTTGTTGCACCAATACTGCTGTTATTGTTCCCTTTGATGGGGTTAGCCCAGGCAAAACCGGGACAAATCAACGGAAGAGTGATAACGGAACAAGGCGATCCTTTGAACGGGGTAACGATATCGCTGATCAACCAGACCAACCGGGAGGGGCAGTTTGCCGTTTCCAATGAAAGTGGCAATTTTTCTTTTGCCAATGTTTCCTACAACCAAAAATACACGCTGGTATTTGAGTATGTGGGCTACCAACCTGATTCCCTGACGCAGTTTTCTGTAAGGAGTGCAAATGAGAATAACGCCATTGTAATGCGGCTCAAGCTTTCCGATGCCAAGTCGGCACTCAACGAAGTAGTAGTGGTAGGATATGGCACTCAAAAGAAAGTAAATCTTACCGGTGCCGTATCGGTTGTAGATGGGGAGCAGCTTGCCAACCGGCCGGTGGTAAATGCTACCCAAAGCCTGCAGGGCCTGGTACCCGGTTTAAACGTAAGCGTTAACAACAAGGGCGGCACACCGGGTACCAGCTATAGCCTCAACATCCGGGGGCAGGGCAACCTGAGCGGGTCAGACGATCCCTATGTATTGGTAGACGGTATGGAAATGTCGCTCAGCAATGTAAACCCCAATGATATCGAAAGCATTTCAGTGCTAAAAGATGCGGCGGCGGCCTCTATTTACGGGGCCAGGGCAGCGTATGGGGTCATATTGGTAACCACTAAAAAAGGAAGCAAGGGCAAGATGTCGTTTACTTATAACGGCAACCTGGGGGCAACCCATCCGGTAAAACTGCCGGATATGGTGAACAGCTATGAATTTGCAAAATTTTTTAATGCGGGCTGGAAAAATACAACGGGCAATGCAGAGTATTCTGATGAAAAACTGGCATTACTACAGCAGTTTGTGAAAGACCCCACGGGGATGAACCAATGGCCGGAACAATCGACTAACTGGTTTTCCGCAGAAAATTCGCCGCTGGGCGTGGGCAATACAAATTATTTCAAACTCCAGTATAAGGACGCGGCAGTAAAACAGGAGCATAACCTCAGCGCTGCCGGGGGCAACGACAAGCAGCAGTACTATGTTTCCGGAGGGTATTATGATGAGGACGGGCTGCTGCGCTATGCCCGCATCAATTATAAAAGATACAACCTTAATGCCCGGCTCAATGCAGAGCTGGCATCCTGGCTGAAGCTGAACCTTAATACCAAATATACTAACGACAGGTCCACCAGCCCCTTTGGAGACAATGCGGTTAACGAAGGCATGTTCTTTCACAACCTGGCCAGGATGCGGCCTACCAACTCGCCCTATGACCTGAACGGGCGTTTTACAGAATTGTCGCAGATCCCTTACCTACAGTCCGGCTCCGCCAATAATAACGAAAACAACAACCTGGGTATACTCAGCGGCTTTGAGATACAACCCCTTAAAAACTGGAAAATATTCATCGATTATAATTTTCGATTGAATAATGCCAATAATGAGCAAGCCGCCATTCCCGCTACCATTTACGGCTTAGACGGTACTACCCGTTTTGAGGCAAGGCAGGAATTAGCCGTTCCGCTGACCGGGTCTTATTATAGAAGCATGGCAAAGTCGATGTATAATTCATTAAATATTTATTCGAACTATATGCTGAACATCGCCAATGAACATCATTTTACCTTTATGGCCGGCGGGCAGCAGGACAACTTCAAATATTCTAATTTATGGAGCAAGGCGGCCGATTTACTCAACTTCAGCAATCCCGGGCTGGGTACTACCTCCGGGCAAAGAACCACCGATGAAAGCCGGAACGGATGGGCTACTTTAGGTTTTTTTGGCCGGATCAACTATGATTACAAAGGAAAATACCTTTTTGAAGCAAATGCCCGCTATGACGGCTCTTCCCGCTTTAACCCCGATAACCGCTGGGGATTCTTCCCCTCCGTATCAGTAGGATACAATATTGCAAAGGAAGCATTTATGGCGACAACCCGGGACTGGCTCAATACGCTGAAACTAAGGGGGTCCTATGGGTTTTTGGGCAACCAATCCGGAGCCGCTCTATACACTTTTGCACAAACAATGGCCACCCAAACCCAGGGGACCTGGTTTTTTCAAAACGGGCGTGAGATGATTATTAATGTACCCGGGCCTTTTAACCCAGCCGTAACCTGGGAAAAAATTGAAAGCGCCGATATTGCGGTCGACTTTGGAATGCTGAACAATCGCCTTACCGGAAGCCTTGATCTGTACCAGCGCACCACCCGGGATATGCTGGGGCCAACAGCCAAACTGGCCGATATGTTTGGCGCCAGCGCCCCACAGGCCAATAACGCCACTATGCGCAACCGCGGCTGGGAACTGAGTGTTCAGTACAAGGATAGAATAAACAGCACCGTCTCTTATTCCATAGGAGGCATGCTCTCCGACTATACGGCCCAGGTGCTCTCTTATCAAAACCCCACCCTCAACGACCCCGCTGGTACC
Source organism: Niabella hirudinis (assembly GCF_051201075.1). NCBI lineage: Bacteria > Pseudomonadati > Bacteroidota > Chitinophagia > Chitinophagales > Chitinophagaceae > Niabella > Niabella hirudinis. The sequence goes on along the minus strand of NZ_JBPEHJ010000008.1, from coordinate 94,955 downwards.
TGGTACCCCGGCAGAAATGCAGGAGAAATCTGGGGATATAAAACCGGAGGGCTCATTCAAACCCAGGAAGAGGCCGATGAATACAATAAGCTGGACCGCTCCTACCTCAGCGGACAAAAATGGATCCCCGGAGATGTAAAATACCTGGACCTGAATAATGATAACAAAATAAACCGCGGTGCTAATAAAGTGGGGGATATGGGAGATGTTACCATCATTGGCAACACCACTCCCAGGTACCAGTACGCCCTCAACGGATCCATTACCTGGAAGGATCTATCCCTCTCCATGCTGTGGCAGGGTGTTGGAAAACGGGACTACAACCCCGCTGCCAATGTATACTTCTGGGGAGCATCGTCCAAAGCGCAGGTAACGGTGTTCAAAGAACATCTTGATTATTGGACTCCCGACAACCCCAATGCCTATTATCCGAATCCTTATATAGGTACCGTAGGTTCCCTTGGCGCCTATGCCGCCAAAGTAACACAGACGGCCGACCGCTATATCCAAAGCGGAGCCTACCTGCGGTTAAAGAACCTTACCCTGTCTTACAATCTGCCGGGAAAGGCCGTTTCAAGAATCGGGCTTAAAAATGTAATGATTTACGGAGCGGGTGAAAACCTGCTTACGTTTACCAAAATGGCAAAAATGTTTGATCCGGAAACCGTTTATGTCTTTAACGAAGGCGGCAAGAACTATGCGCTTACACAAACCTTTTCCCTGGGGCTGAATGTTTCATTTTAATAAGGACCAAAATCGTAATCAACAATGAAGAATTTAAATAGAGCTTTTGTTATCGCACTACTTTTTTTGACCACCACGGGGTGCTTAAAAAATCTTGATCTCAGCCCACAGGGGCAACTTACAACCGCCAACCCCCTGGGATCTGTACCTGAGCTGCAGAAATATATGAACCAGTTTTACGAGGGCACTTTTGATGGACAGCCCGGGGGGCTGGCGGGGGGCGGTATTGCCTATGACGATCAAAACAGCGATAACCAGGTGGTGGCCACCCCTCCGGCGCTGATCAATGGCACCCGGGCGCTAAGCGGCGCCGCAGCGCTTAGTGAATACACCAAACTAAGAGGGGTGAATTTTGTATTTGAAAATATAGGAAACTGTAAAGGAACCCAGGCAGATATTGACCATTACCTGGGCGAAGCCTATTTTTTCAGAGCCTACTACTATTTCAGCATGCTGCGCAAATACGGGGGTGTAACCTGGATTAACAAAGTGTTGCCGCCGGATAATGAAGTAATGAAACAGCCCAGGGCTACCCGTACGGTTATTGCCGACTCGATCCTTGCGGATCTGGACCGGGCGGCAGCCTTACTAAAGATTCAGACCAACAATGCCACCATGCGCATTCACAAAGACTATGCGCTGGCCTTTAAATCAAGAGTCGCCTTATTTGAAGGCACCTGGGAAAAATACCATAAGGCCAAGGGTACACCCTTTTTTACAACCGGTATCTCCGATGCAAAGATCACCAACTACTTTGAACAGGCGCGGGATGCCGCCAAAGCCGTAATCAGCGCCGGCCGATGGAGCATTTTTAACACAGGGCAGCCGCTCTCCGATTATCAAACCATGTTCATTACCCTGGATCTGACGGCGAATAAGGAGGTATTATTTTACAAAAAATACGATATTACCGCCACTCCCCCCGTGGGCCACAGCATTACGCGCTACCTCAATATGGGTGGAGGCAGCATCGGTTTGTCGCTATCGCTGGTGGATGATTATCTTACACGGAGCGGGAACATTTTTACCGGTACTGCCCGCGCAGATGCCCAAAAGACTTATGGCGCAGAGCTGGATCCTGCCCTCCGTGATCCACGCCTGAGCCAAACGGTAGCCCGGCCCGGTGCCCGCCTGCGCCCCCTTACGGCAGCCAATATTTATATGCCCCCCTTTAGTCCGATTATTACCCAGGTAACGCCAGCCGTGTCCTGGGCCAACCCCTCCGGGTACTCCATGCTCAAATATGTGGAAATTGATGGCGCCCCCTCAACGATAGAAGGAGAATCGAAGAGCCAGGCACCGGCTATACAAATGCGCTATGCCGAGGTACTGTTAAACTATGCCGAAGCCCTTGCCGAATTGCAGGGTGCCAGCGCCCAGCAGGAAATTACTACCGTGCTGCAGCCATTAAGAACCCGTGCCGGAATGCCCGCTGTTGACTTTCAGCGGGAGTATAATACCGACCCGGCCTACGCCTTCAGCGGCCTGTCCGCTACTATGCAAGTGGTGCGCCGCGAACGCAGAATTGAATTTGCCGCAGAAGGCATGCGGATGTACGATATTTTCAGATGGGCCGTGGCCGATGAACTGCTGGCGGGCAAACGCCCCCTTGGGCCCCTCTTTATCGGAAGCAATATGGTGGCCGCCAACGTTGCAGGAGGGTACTACAAAGGAAACCTGGTATATGATAAAACATCCGGCAACAACCTGTACCTGACGGGCAACCCGGGAGATGCCATCCGCTACATCGATCCCTATAAAAATGTTTGTCCGGATGGGCTTGGATTTAAAACGGACAGGGATTATTTAAGCCCCATCAACCAGGATCAACTCTCACTCACCGGAGGCAAATGGGTTCAAAATCCCGGATGGTAACCGGTATTGATTATACAAACAAAGAAAAAAATGAAAAAGATATATACCCTGTTTTTTATTGTAGCAATTGCAGGCAACTTCTTTTCCTGCAAAAAAGACAAAAATATCAATTACAAGCCGGTAGCTGCTCCATTTAGCGCAGCGCTGGAAACACCAGGCGTCGTTGCGGCTGCAGGAGCTACTATCAATGTGATTATAAACGCCGGAACCGATGGCTGGAGGGTACAGATTCCCGCCTCTGCACCCTGGTGCACTACCACCAGGCCCTATGGCAGCGGCGACTTTACCCTGCCCGTTAAAATTGCCGCCAATACCTCAGGTTCCGGAAGGACGGTGGACATTGTTTTAACTCCAACTTTTGATCAGCCGCCTGTTACCATAACCATTAACCAGGCCCAATAATAAAAAAACAGTATTTTTCCTGGCCGGTTCATTCAACGAATAAAATAACAATCATGTATAAAAAATTCCTTGTAATCCTGCTTCTGACAATGGGCGCCCTCACAAATGTACGGGCGCAGCGTCCCAATATTGTGGTGATCATCTCCGATGATCATGCGTACCAGACTATTAGCGCCTATGGCAGTAAGTTTACCCAAACGCCTAATATTGACCGGCTGGCCAAAGAGGGCGCCTTATTTACAAAGGCCTACGTAACCAACTCCATCTGCGGACCGGCGCGGGCTACTTTCCTGACCGGCAAATACAGTCACCTCAACGGATTTAAAGACAATGTAAATGCCAACTTCAATTTTGACCAGGACATTTTTGTAAAAGGTCTTCAACAAGCCGGTTATCAAACCGCCTGGATTGGTAAAATGCACCTGGGCAACCATACACCCCAGGGATTCAATTACTATAGCCTCCTGCCGGGCCAGGGGCAATATTATAACCCCGACTTTATTGAAACCGGCAATGTGCGTAAGCATTACACCGGGTATGTTTCCAATATCATCACCGATCTTTCTGAACAATGGCTCGATCAGCGGGACCGCTCCAAGCCCTTTTGCCTGGTTATTGGCCATAAAGCAACCCATAGAACCTGGATGCCCGACCTGCAGGACCTGGACCGGTTTGAGGATAAAACCTTCCCACTCCCCAAAGACTTTTTTGATAATTATGCCACCCGCAAAGCTGCACAGGTGCAGGACATGACCATTGCCAAAACGATGATCATGGGCTACGATCTCAAAATGTTTGACAGTGAGGCAAAGGCGGAGAAAGAAGGCACCATTGCCCGCATGACGCCCGACCAGCGTAAGACCTTCCTGGACCATTACAATAAGATTTATGATGACCTGAAGGCCCACCCGCTTACCGGCAAAGCGCTTACCGAATGGAAATACCAGCGCTACATGCGCGACTACCTGGCTACGGCAGCCTCTCTCGATCGCAACATAGGGCGCGTACTGGGCTACCTTGATAAAAACGGACTCAATAAAAATACGATCGTTATCTATTTATCTGACCAGGGCTTTTATATGGGTGAGCATGGCTGGTTTGATAAACGCTTTATGTATGAAGAATCCTTCCGCACGCCCATGGTAATGCGTTACCCTGGTGTGATTAAACCCGGTACCCGTATCAATGATTTTATCATGAACCTGGATCTGGCGCCTACCCTGCTGGATGCGGGTAAAGCCAGCATCCCCACCGAAATACAGGGCCAATCCTTTCTTCCGCTGCTGCGCCATCAAAATTACCAGTCGCGGGATGCTATGTATTATCATTATTATGAAAACGGGGAACATTCTGTATCGCCCCATTTTGGCATCAAAACAAAACGCTATAAACTGATCCGTTTTTATAAGCGCGTAGAAAGCTGGGAACTGTTTGACCTGCAAAAAGACCCACGGGAACTAAATAATATTTACAACACCGCCCGCGGGCAAAAGCTGGCTGTTGAATTAAAAAAACAACTGGCGGCTTTAATCGAAAAATATAAAGACAAAGAGGCCCGGGTTATTTTTGACAGGGAAATTAATTAAGGTCTGCTGTTTAAGCAAAACCGGCACCATAATTTTTTTCCACTTTTGCCCCGATCAATCGGGGTACAAAAGTGGAGCAAAGATCTAGTCCGCCACAAGGCAAATTCCGCCCTATTGTGATCGGATACGACTGAATATTTACCCGGGGGCGGAACCGATAAAATCCGCGTTGCAGGCTTGGTTATGACAGCCTTCCAGCAGCAGCTTTTTGAAGTTTCCCATCGGCGTCATAACCGCCATTCCACTTGATTATATCTTTTGCTGTGCGGCGGACGCCCCTTCGAGGATGTAGCCACTTCTTTAGCAGGATCGAGGTTATCGCTGCAACAAACGGTGACGGCTGTGTCGATTAGAGCATAGAAATGCTAAAGCTGAGTGTCCGCTGCCGCGGACCTGCCACTTTGTACTAAAGCCGATAGAAGCACCCTCCGGAATCGCGCCGTAACCGATTCCGGGGCCCTTTTTGGGTACCTTTTTGGGCAAACAAAAAGGCTACAAGAAAACTAACTGCAAGGGTTTTGCAGGGTTGGCTGCATTTTGCTTGCATCATCTTCCCTCCTCAACAACCAGAACTTATTGTCTTACAGTCAAATTTGCTTGAATACCGGTGAAACAGCAGGCCCGAATTAAGCGCTGCAGTTATATTCAAAACCAACCTGTCCCGATTCAAAGCGCAGTTAAAAAAAGCGGTGGCCATTACTTTTCTTTGAAAAATGAAAAGATTATCCCTAATGGGCCTGCTGCTGCTTTCGGCTGCTGCGCAAGGCCAGGTCATCATAAAAGGAACAGTAATAAATGCCCGCGACAGCGTGATCGTTTTTAAGGAGCCGGGAGGATTTACAAACAATACCCACAACTGGCGCGACAGGAGGTTTAAGGCCCGCATTGATACCAACAATCGCTTCAGCATTCTATTACCGGAAAAAGAGATCAATACCTGGCTCGTTGAAACAAAAAAGGGGTACCAGTTTTTTGACCTGGTTAGCGGAAACAATATTGAACTGGTGGCCGATTTTTCCAAAACCACTCCCTTGACCGCTATTAATAAAAATGCAGATGATTTTAATTATACTGACTATGCTGTAGAAAATGATAAATCGGCCCCTGCTTATTGGAAGAACGTAATGAAAATGCCGGCGGATAGCGCATTGCAGATGCGGAAACAACGGGCAACGCACCGGCTGCAAATGCTGGATCAGTATAAGGCGGTTCATAAGATCAGCAACCGGTATTATCAATGGCTCCGTTCAAAATACAAATATGAACCCTATGAAAGAACCATTGTAGAAAACACTAATGATTTTGATCAGCTGTCTCCTGCAATGGTAAAACAAATCATTGATCAGGGTTTTGATGATGAGTTCGCCGCCCTCCATACGCTGGAGTATAACGATATTGTGGCGGCACATACCCGATATGCATTTGCAAAAACAGGAAAACTCTTTACACCGATAGCGTATTTTGACTATATCACTCAAAAACTTAAAAACAGTACCCGGGATGTTCAGCTAACCCATCTAATGGCCTGGCTAAGAAAGGCAGACGACAGCATCTACCGGCCGGTGTACAAAAAATACAAAGCAACAGTACGCAACAAACGCTTTATTAAGGATGTAGACGCGCTCCGGCGTGACTTTGCCGAACCCAAAAATACCACCCCTGTTGCCACGCTACCCTCATTAAAGGAAATTTTTAATAGGTATAAAGGCAAGGTATTGTATATTGACTTTTGGGCCAGCTGGTGTATTCCCTGCCGGGGCGATTTCCCCATCGCCGAACAACTAAAGAAACAATTGGCCGGTAAGGATATTGTATTTTTATACCTTGGAGGATATCATGATTCAAAGAAATCCTGGCAAAAAGCCCGGGATGAGTTAGATATTGCGGGGGAGCATTATTTCCTGGATGAATCGCAGATGAAGGAAGCAGAAGAAGCCTTTCATATTAACAGCATACCGCATTATGTTATTGTAGATAAAACAGGAAATATCATTGAAAAAAATGCGGAACGGCCGCAAAATGCTTATGAACAATTAAATAAATTACTGACGCATTAAAGAAAAATAATTGATACGTGCTGCTTTATATACCGTTGTAGCCTTGCTGTTGTCTGTTTGCTGCCCGGGCCAGATGGCGATTGTAAATTCGCAGGATTCTCTTTTTAAGGCACCCCTCAATGGGGACAAAATAAGAGATCATTATGACTATGTGGAAAACACAAGTTCGGTTAATCGTAATCCCGGCATAAAAAATGAAATTACGTTAGCCATTTTTCATTCCAACAATGTATACCCGTTTACGGTTTTAAATTCCAAAGAACAATTCAAGGAAGGGGCTTATTTTATTAAAACGTATGGGAAAAATAAAAAGTATACCCTCAGTAATGGCTTTTTGGGAACCGGGATCGTTCCGCTTTTTGACTCTTCAGCTATTGTGGTAACCGCTTATGGCATTACGCCGCAAAATAAGGCTGATTTTCAATTCAGGGTGCTTTTCAATAAAACCAACGTACTGGTTCCATGGCAACCTGTCCGCTTTTTTAGTCCGGCTTATATGTATGGGCACTTTTCATCCGAAGGCATGCAATATGAAGAAATGGCTTATTTGGGAAGGTTTAACGCCCCTGTTGGCAACGATATCATAATAGAAGTAAGAAGTTTAAGCAACCCCGAACAATTGAGCGCAGTTTCCGCTTTTTGGGCCAAACGCAGTCCCGAAGTGATCGCCACCTTTACTTCGGGAACCATGAAATCATTTTTTGAGCTGTATAAATACCAGTGGAAATACGATTTTCAGCAGCCTCGCTCCACCTATTATGGCGATATAAAAACAAGACCGCCGGATAGCCTGCTGCACCTGAAAAACCGGTTTACTTCTTTTAACCAGGACCTTTTCTTTTACTTAAAAGATAAAGTGCGATCTGAAAAATTGGTGGAATACAATCTCGTGCTTAATCAAAAAGATAGTAGCGGCTGGATGGCAAACCGTTTTGATCCTAATATTATCTGGTTGCAGCAGCTAAAACCCGGAGCCTACCGGTTGCTATTGCGTTATGCATTTCAACGGCAAATTGTAGGCGTCTATACATTTACCATTCTCCCTGCCTGGTACCAAACGCTTTGGTTTAAAATACTCACCGGCATCGCTGCCATGATTGCATTTGCCTTCCTCATCATCCTTTACTTAAACCGGCTGCAGCGAAAAAAGCTCAAAGCCGCGGCCTTGCAAAAACAGCAGGTGGCTACCGAGTTAAAATCCATCCGTTCGCAATTTAACCCGCACTTTGTTTTTAACGCGCTGAGCTCGATACAGGGGCTGATCACCAAACATGATACGGCCGGAGCCCATCAATACCTGTCGGAGTTCAGCAGCCTGATGCGTGAATCATTAAAAGGCAGCGACAAAGAAATGATCAGCATTGCTCATGAAACAGCCATAATGCAAAAGTACCTGAACCTGGAACAGCTGCGCTTTGGGTTTGCGTATCATATAAACGTAGATGCAGCTATCGACAGCAATGCCGTAGAAGTGCCGGCGCTTTTGTTGCAGCCCCTGGTGGAAAACGCCGTTAAACATGGCATTTCAGGGATGCAGGAAAAGGGAGCGCTGCAAATAAACTTCAAAAAAGACGGGGACAGCCTGGTGGCAACAATAGCAGACAACGGCGAGGGATTTGACCCGCAGAAAGCAACCGATGGCTTTGGTTTGAGGCTCACAAAAGAACGGATAACCTTACTGAACCAAACATTGCACCAGCAGCAGATACGCCTTATATTTAATAGCAGGAAAGGCGGAACAACCGTAACCATATATTTTAAAAACGGGTTATTATGATACAGGCCGTTATTATAGACGATGAGCGCAATAATATCGATAACCTGGAAGGGCTGTTACAACGGTATTGTACACAGGTGCAAATTGCCGGCATTGCTATGACGGCCGATGAGGGCGCCACATTGATCAGGAAACTAAAACCGGACCTCGTATTTCTTGATATACAGATGCCGGGAAAGAGCGGGTTCCAGATGCTGCAGGAGCTTCCAGCTCCTTCCTTTGAAATTATACTGGTTACGGCTTTTGATCAGTATGGCATCCAGGCCATTAAATTTTCTGCGGTAGACTACCTGCTAAAGCCGCTGAATATAGAGGAACTAAAAGCCGCCGTGCAAAAAGCGGAGCGCCGTATCGGCGAAAGAATGCAGAACCGCGAGCTTGAAAATCTTTTGCAGATGATCCGCAACCGGGAAGAGCGGGCTACACATAAACTGGCCTTGCCAACCGTTAAAGAAACCCGGTTTGTGCATCCAAAAGAAATTATCCGCTGCGAATCGTCTAATGTGTATACCAGCTTTTACTTATCCAATCACGAAAAAATAATGGTATCCAAACCCATTTATGAATACGAGGAACTGCTGGCCGATTTTGGTTTTTTGCGTTGTCATCAATCACATTTAGTAAATAAGACCTATATCAAAAGCTGGATAAAAGAGGATGGCGGCTTCCTGGTGCTGGATAATGGGGAGCAAATACCGGTGGCAAGAAGTAAAAAAGAAATCGTTGCAAAAATGTTGATTCACCTGAAATAAAACAAGCATCATGAAAATCCTGACTACTGCAGCGGTAATGGTCCTGTCTTTATCGCTGTTTGCACAAACCGGCAAACGGCCCCTGCCCATTGAAGATAAGGGAATGGATGCCTATCTCCGGTCAAGAAAAACGCCGGAATTAAAGATTACCATCATTAACAAACCCCCATCTTTAAATGAAACCAAAGTAAAATATACTACAGTTCATTTAGGATCCTCAACACAGGTTGCGCACTATACGACGCTTGATAATAATGGACGGGCGCTCATTAAAATGAACGAAAACCTGCCCTACCAGCAGGTTTGGCTAACGGTTGAGGGCTATTTATATACCGGCATTTTGGTTAATACGGATCTTGAAGTAGTCATTGACGCTGCTGCAGTTAAAAAACAAGCTTATATATACGAAAGCGGCATTTCTTTTAAAGGCACAGACGCTGCTTTGAACGAAGCGCTTTGTAAAAGGGTGCTGTATAAAAAGGAGCAGGGCGATCAGTTATCATCCAGGCTGGTACAGGTGAGCATAGATGCTGCAAATAAAAAAATAGCGCCCACTTCTTTTGTGATGCTTGCCGATTCTATTTATATGGCAATGAAACAGATAGATGACGGATATATTAACGGGCACCCGGGTTATGATTGGGCTGTAAGAAATGCAACAGCATCGGAGTTTTATGGGTGGGTCATCGGCGCTCTAGGACAGCGGGATAGCGCCACGGCCCCCTTGTACAAAAAGGCCCTTGCACATACCCCTTATTTTATGAGCAATGAAGGCGTGGGGTTTTATAGAAACTTGTCACAGCTCTATGCCTCCATGTTTGATAAAACAATTCCGGCACTGCAGGACCTGCTCTATTTAAAGTACCCTACCTATACAAATGTACAAAAGGCTGTTTTGGATTCCATTAAAAAATACGAATCATCTGAAATGGAAAATAAAACATCCGTTCTTAAAAATTTATATGCCCGCCGGTACACACTGCTAAAGGATGACGTGCTAATGGCTTACCTTGAACAATCCCTTCAGCGTATTGAAAAAAGCAGCAGTGCACCACAATCTGATATTTTGAAATTGGCACTCATGGAACAGGGGAAAGATTTTTTTGACGCCTCTTTTCCAGTCCTGCTAAGATCTATGAAAACAGGGTGGACGAAACAAGCAGTGGAGACCGAGTTAAGCGCATTTACAGCCAGTAGAAAAGAAGTGCAGCAGCTGTTTAAATCGGCAACGTCTGTAAAAAAGGACGACTATTTTATCGGGAAGCCGGTTGCAAATCTTCCTTTCGGCGCAGTGCTCTACAAGCTCGACAGCATTGATCAGATTGACCGGTTTATCAGCAACCTAAGGTCTAAATTCAACGGCAAGGCACTGGTGATCGATATCTGGGCTACCTGGTGCGGCCCCTGTATTGCCGATATTACCAACAGTAAAAAGCTACATGAGGACAGCAAAAACCTCCCGGTAGAATATATTTATTTGTGTACGACCTCCGGATCCGATGAGGAAACCTGGAAAAACCGGATCGGAACATTGAAGCCGGCTGGTACGCATATTTTTATCAATGAAGAGTTGGAGAATGCATTCCGGAAAAAATTAAATGCTGATGGGGGCTATCCTACATATATTGTAATTGATCAAAAAGGGAATATCAGTTCCGACCGGTTCTCCTTTATGAGCGAGCTGAATCGCGAAAAGCTTGCTGAAGTTACAGGGTTAAAGTAGCAGCGCTCATTAATGAAGATAAAACAGACCACTGGATCAATGTATCCGATTTAAAAAACCGGGCAAGCCCGCTGGCAAAAAAATATGCGGTATCCTTTATTCCCTTTCGCTTCCTGCCGGATGGAAATTATCAAGTGCTCAGCCACGATGATGATGGCCAGATATGGGTGACGCCGGGAACGGTGGAGCAGGAAAGAAAAAAAATGGGTGGTATGACAAGGAAATAGTGTTGAGCGGGCATTAAGCGCCCAATGAAGCAAGAGAAATAACGTTGATTCCGTCCTGCCGGGTGTAGCTTATTCCGGTACCAGTGATTATGTTCAGCGATTTCGGCGGTTTTATTTTTGTATGGTCTAAAACCGAAACAAATTTAGTGAGATTGCTTGCGGCTTCCTCAATTTTTCCGGTACCGAGTTTTATTTCAAAGGCACACCAGTCTCCATTGTATTTTTGTACAATAGCATCAACCTCCAGGCCGCTCGAATCGCGGTAATGATATACTTTGGCATCATTTGCCTGTGCATATACACGAAGTTCATGAATAGTCAATGACTCAAATAAAAATCCTGTGAAATTCAAATCGTTTAAAAGCGATTCTTCATCGGCACCCAGCGCAGCTACAGCAAGGCAGACATCTGTAAAATGCTTTTTGGATGATTTCCTGAGGGATGCAGAAGAGCGGATATGCGTATTCCATGCGGGCTGGTCTTCTATAATCATCAAACGATTGAGCGCATCAAGATAATCATAGATAGTGGGGCGGGTGATCCCCGTGTTTTCTTTTTCTCGGATATCACTTTCTAAAGATGAAATCTCTACAAGCGTGCTGGTGTTTCTCGCGAGTGAACGCAACAGACTTCTTACCTTTAAAGGATCGCGTTTCAGATCGGAAATACGGCTTATATCAACCTCGGCCAGCAAGTCAATATAGGCGCGGTTCAGATCCATTGCCTGGCTGATTTTTTTATTTAATAGTGTTGGAAACCCTCCTATGATGATTTTTTCAACAATGAACTCCAAATCAGTAGGCGCATCATCAATCTCAATTTTTATGCCTTCAAATAAATTGGCCAGATTTATTTTTGCGCTTGAAAAACCTAATTCCTGCCAGGACATGGTACGCATATCCACTATCGTAAATCTACCGGCACCTGAGTGCATTTTTACAGAATCCTCGGGGTTTGCAGAACCCGTTAATATAAATTGCGCAGTTTTTTGACGATCATCTATTTCGTGGCGTATGTAATCCCAAAGCCGGGGTTGAGCCTGCCATTCATCGATCAAACGAGGAACATTGCCCAGCAATAACCGCTTCGGAGCAACACTCATCATTGCCATCACCTGTTCATCCCTGTCCACACTCAAAACACTCTTTGCAAGTTGTTTTGCAGATTCCGTTTTACCGCAGGCTTTAGCACCCCTTATTAGTACTGCTCCAGACGAATGGAGCTTTCTACGCAACTCATTATCAGACAATCTGCTACTATATTTCATTACGATCTTGTTGGATTGCAAAGATCCAATATTTTACACTTTTTGACTGATTTATTTTACACTTTTTGACTAATTTGTTTTACAATATTCAGTTTTTGAAAGCGTTTTTCAAAATTTGCGGAAAATACCATCGTCTCCGAAAGTTGGAACAATTTTTACTAAAATCTGATTATCCAAATAACTTCAATTGGCCACATCATTGTTATTGATCCCCCGCTTGCTCCGCCTGATGTCCTGCTTCAGCCGGCCAAATTTATAGTTGATGCTGATGCCGGCTTTGCGGAAGTATTCCCCGGTTACATCCACCTCCGTAAAGTTGAAACCCGATATTTCCGTGCGGTTATCCCGGTATTTTGTAAAAGGGTTATTGATATAGGCGGAGAGCGCCAGTTTTTTACTCCATAACTGTTTACTCAGGCCAAAGCTGGTGGTCATAAAACCATTAACGGTACCCTGTACCTGCGCCGGCGCAATATTTCTTCCTGTAAAGTTTGCGGAAGCGGTGGCGACCCAATCTTTATCAAACGTGTAGGTATTATTGATTGATGCGGAATAAATAAAACGCGTCAACTTTTGAAGCCTCGCATCGGTATCGGTTTCAATCCAGAAATGGGCCAGGTTGCCATTGATAACTGTTTTCAATGCTTTTGTAATGGCCAGGTTCCCGTTCATATTAAGCATCATTGCTGCAATATCGCCGGAGTTGGAATAGGTAATATACGTGATGCGGGTGGCAGGATCGTAGCGGGAGGACCGGAGGTCAAAGTTGTGCGCAAAGGCATAACTGAGCCCTATGTTTACCGACTGCTTCCGGTTAAAACCATAGCCCAGGTCAAAATTGTGCATCATGGTGGCTTTAAGATCAGGGTTGCCCGTTTCCTCAAAATCGGGATTGGAGCGGTTTACAAAAGGGTTCAGCCGGTTGATGCCGGGGCGCTTCAGCCGTTGGTTATAGCCCAGGTTAAGGTAGCTGCCATTGGCACTGTTGCGGTTAATGACTACTGAGGGAACTAGGTTAAAATAATGACTATTCACCTGCGTGCCGGTGGATTGGAAGTTGATATGGTTTGTGGTTTGCTCCAGCCGGGCACCGGCCTTAAAACTCCATTGTTTTAAAGCCAGCATATACGTGTTATAAACAGAAAGTACGGTTTGACCATTAGTAAACATATTTTGCCGATCCGGATCTTCCGTAAAAGCATCGTCATCATGCTGAAGGGTGCGAAAATCGCTTTTGTTCTGCCTGAAAATGGCTTTTACTCCCGCCTCCAGCTTTATTTTTTTGAGGGTTTGTATATAATCGGCCTGTCCGGTTTGCTCTTGTATGGAAGTATGATTGAATTGATTGAAATCGGGCATATCATAATGAACCACATCACTAAATACATTTCCGGAGCGGCTTTTTGTTTGATATTGCATAAAGCGGTAAGAGGCCGTAAATAATTTTGACGGATCTTTTTTAAACCCCAGCTGGTAATTCAGCGCGCCATCAAAACCATTATTGTTGCCGCGGGCAGTATGTTGCTGGCGAAACTGTTGCAACAAGGTTGCCTCCTGTTGCATTACCGAAAACCTGGAAACAGTCCCTTTTGAATAATAGCCATTGGCATTAAGTTGGGCGGTAACCAGCTGCAGGGAATCGATCTCATAGCTGAACTGTGTTCCAATGTACCGGCCATTGTTATTGTTTTTACCGGAGCCGGAAACCGTTAGTTGCGTTGGCTGATTGCCGGTTGTACTACGGCTGGTATTGGTTTGCACCGTAGGGCCGTAGTTGCTATTGGCGCCGCCATAGAGTTCGACCCCGAATTTTTTGTGCGTGGCGGTAAAGGAAAAGCCTCCGCCGGGTCCGCCGGATGGAAAACTTTCACTGATATTTACCGTGCCCTTATAACCCTCCCCGGGCTTTTTAATAGTAACGATATTGATGATGCCGGCAAGGCCTTCCGCATCATATTTTGAGGGGGGCGTAGTATATACTTCAACACTTTTAATGGTTGATGCCGGAAGGCTCTTCAGCACGGCCGCTGCGTTGTTATCCATCATGCCGGAAGGCTTGCCATTGATCAGGATCCGATAGCTGGAATTGCCTTTCAGCAGGAGGTTGTCTTGTGCATCCACAGAAAGAAAGGGCACTTTTTTCAGGATGTCCAGCGTGCTGCGAAACCTGCTTTCCGGGTCCGCTTCCGTATTATAAACCAGCTTGTCAACTTCGCGCCGGATCAGCGGCTGGGTTGTGGAAACCGTAACGCTTTTGAGCTCATGTAGCTGCGGCCCCAGGTAAATAGTATGCCCGGGCAGGAGGGCAAATGCGTTTGCCAATATTGTTGCAGGCCGATGACCGGCTGCTGTAATGGTAAGCCGTGCAGCGGGCGAAACCGTTACCGAAAAAAAGCCCCGTTTATTGCCGGAGCCTATAGTATCGGGGGCGGCAGCGCCTGTAAAAACGGCAATGGTAGCAAACGCCAGCTGTTCTTTTGTAAGACTGTCTTTTACAAAACCGGAGATTGTTTTGTTTGCCGCGAGGTCCTGTGCCTGTAATTGGTTCAGAAAAATAAATGACAACAAGGCCTGGATTGTAATATGGCGAATAGCAAGATTCATATTTTGCGTTTTTAGGGCAATACGAGGGCCTTACGGAGCTATGCCCGTTTTTAAAGTATGGCCCGCCGATGGCAGAAGAACAAAAATTACCGGGCAGTTTCATTAAAAGCCGCCCGGCACGTTCGGTTATTGGTTTACTTTTTTACGCAGTTCCTCGATCTCCTTTTCCTTTTGCTGTAAGAGCTGGTTCAGCTCCTCTTTGGATCGGTTTACGGGTTTATTGCTGCCGCCCTCGTACCGGTACGTTGCGGAGTCTTTGGGGACTGCTTTTGCGGAGTCGGTTTTGTTATCCCACCGGTATCCGGTATCCGCCTTCGCGGATGTGCCGGCCTCTGCCGGTCCGTTTTCGTTTCGCAGGGCGCCGTTATCCATCATGGTATATTCGGTATCAGGCGTATAAAAACGGTAATTCCTTCTTTCGCGTATGCGCCGGATGCCCCCTCTGCCCGGTTCTACATCAATATCGAGGGTATTGAGCTTTTCATTTACAGAACCAGCCAGCTGTATCTTTTTGCCAACGGGCACCTGCACCACCACCTGTACCCGCTGCATCCGGTACTTACTGGTTTTATCGATCGAAAAACCACTGGCCAGGTCCAGGATGCTATCTGTCGATGTAACGGAATAGCGAATCTTATTCAGCCTCGCCAGAGCATCCTCATCCGTATTGCCGAAACTCCGGCGTTCTGTGGAAACGTGGTACAACGAGTCCTCGCTTTTCTCAAACCGGATGGAGATATCGGATAATTTCAACGTGTCTTTTGTAAGGCTGAACCCGGAAATACGGTCGCCATCCGTATCGCGCATCCAGCCAAAATCGCCGCTAAATTCCAGTTCAGGCTGCGAAACAGTAAGGATCAGTTTACCTTTTGGAGGCTGGGTAATGGCAACCGGTGTTTCAACCGCCTGGTTTCTTTTAAAATCTTTGGAGATGCTGCTTACAAACAGCACAAGAAATACCCATCCAAAGGCCCAAAGCCCGCCAAACAGCCAGCTTAAGTAATTGCCGGGCGTGGTTACATTCAGGACCAGGCGAAACAGCCAGATTACTGCGCCCACAATGGGAGCGCCAATAAACAGGATTACGGTAGCCCAGGCCAAAAACTGCTGGTTGTCGTTGGTCCATAAAAAATTATTAAAAGGCGCAAATACATAGCCGCCAAACAAGAGCGCCATCAACCCAATAAAAAGCGCAAAAATAATGGCTCCAAAAAAGATGAGGAAAATAGCCTTGATCACTACGGCAATGCCGTGCCCCAGTCCGCGGGCGCCCCTTCCGGCAGCTCCGCCAAACTCCCTTCCAAAATTGCGGCCATAAGTGCCGCCGGATTTACCAAATCGCTCTGCCGATTCCTGCACCTCCTTACCCCAGTTCCGGATCCGGCTGGAAACATCGCCCATCGAGTTCTGGACATTGTTTTTGATGGTATTCAGATCTACCGGCTGGCCATGCATTTCCATTTTTTCATAAGGACTGATGGCCTCGGGCAATACGATCCATAGAATGATGTAGGCCACTACAAAAGTGCCGCTGAGCGAGCTGAAGAATACACCCCTGAAGGGGTCAAAATCGCCATGGCTGAAAATGCCGTTAATAATGCTCAGGATAAGCGGCAACGCAAAGATGAGGCGAACCGTTTTGGCCTCCTTGCCAAAATAGGCCGCGATACCGCTGGCCACACCGCCAATTTGCTTATTGTCCGGGTTGCGGAACAGGCGCTTGCCCTTATACCCCTCCAGGTTCCTGGCAGGCAAAAAGACCCAAAGCAGGATGTAGATCAGCAGTCCGGTACCAAAGCTTCCAAAGGCAATAATGGCAAACAGAACCCTTACAATGGAGGGGTCAATATTGATCCAGTTGGCCACACCGCTGCATACGCCCCCCAGCACTTTATTGTTGGCATCCCGGTACAGCTTGCGGCTGCCCGCGGCAAACCGGCTTTGGGCGCCCTCCTGTGCCGGACTATCGGCCTCCGCATCCTCAGCAAAATCCTCGGGCCGGCCCATGGTAGTTATCATTTCATCCACATCCGCTTCGGTAATATGCGGAGCCCCTTTGCGCAGTTTTTCAAACATCAGCTCCGAAAAGCGGGCTTCAATATCCGACAGGATCTCATCGTGGCCCGGCTCTTTTGCAAAATGCACACGCAGACTTTCCAGATACTGCTGCACTTTTTGCGCGGCACTGTCTTCAATGGCAATACTGCGGCCGCCTAATTGTATGTTGATGATCTGCTTCATTATTGTTGGTTTGTAGTGGTTTTTGTTTTTAAGGTATTTACTGCGTTTGATAATTCGTTCCAGGTTTGTTCCAGTTCTTTATAAAACCCCTCGCCTTTTTCTGTAAGGGAAAAATATTTCCGGGGCGGGCCGCTATTGCTTTCCTCCCAGCGGTAAGTGAGCATTTCCGCGTTTTTTAACCGGGTAAGCAAGGGGTAAAGGGTGCCTTCCAGGATCTGCAAACCGGCGGCTCTCATTTCTTCAATAATATCACTGGGGTACGCTTCGCCTCTTTTGATCACCGACAAAATGCAGAACTCCAAAATTCCCTTCCGCATCTGGCTTTGTGTATTATCAATGTTCATTTACTATCAATTGTTTCATAAAGATATTGGCAAAATTTAGTATTTGGCAATACACAGTACCTTGTTTGGCGTTTTTTGCCGGTAAAGAAACTAAACTGTCGGTGAATAACGGTAGCTTCGTGGAGGGCAATAGGCAATGGTGAAAAGGCAATGGTCAACCGGAGTTCGTCTCAGCATTGACCACTAACTATTCGCCCAAACCGTTCACATCTCACTAAACAACTTTTCATTAAACAACATCTTACCAAACAACGTCTCACTATGAACGTATTCATCACCAAACAGGTACCCCAAAAAGGGCTGGATCTTTTACAGGAGGCCGGTATTGCGTATACCATTGCCGGAAACACCTTATCGCAGGAGGCTTTGATTGCGGAGCTAAAAGATTATGATGCCCTGCTAAGCGCGGGGTTCGTAAAGGCCGATGCCACCCTGCTGGAAGCCTGCCGGCATTTAAAAGTACTGTCGCTGTTTTCCGTAGGTTATGATAATGTAGACCTAGCGACGGCCACCAGCCTGGGCATCCCGGTAGGCAATACCCCCGGCGTACTGAGCCGTGCTACGGCCGATACGGCCTTCCTGCTAATGCTGGCTGTATCGCGCAAGGCTTTTTATAATTATCATAAAATTCTTGATGGAAAATGGCAGGAATTTGAGCCAGTGGCCGATTTAGGTATTGAATTAGATGGAAAAACGCTGGGCATATTCGGACTGGGAAAGATTGGCTATGAAATGGCAAAGAAATGCCGGGCGGCCTTTGATATGCCGGTGATCTATCATAACCGCAGGCAGAACCCGGAAGCAGAAAAAGAACTGGGAGCCCGCTATGTATCCTTTGAGGAGTTGCTGGCACAAAGTGATGTGCTCTCTGTGCATGCCAATTTCTCCCCGCAAACAAAAGAACTTTTTAATAAGGACGCGTTTGAAAAAATGAAGCGCAATGCCATTTTTGTAAATACAGCAAGGGGCGGGCTGCACCAGGAAGAGGACCTGAAAGCTGCTTTGGAAAGCGGCGCCATCTGGGGGGCGGGGCTGGACGTAACCAACCCGGAACCTATGAGCCCGGCTAATCCCCTGCTAAAAATGCCCAATGTATGCGTGCTGCCGCATATTGGTTCTGCCACCGTGGAAACCCGTGATGCGATGGCAGTGATGGCCGCAAAAAATGTGATTGCCGGTTTAAACGGGGAACGGTTGCCAACCATTGTAAATGCGGAGGTTTATGGTTAGCCGGCTTAAAGCCGCAACCCGGGTGCCGGTGTTCAGCGTTTGGAACAGAGACAAACACAGGCGGCAAATCTACAATGCCCGCTACAATTGACTACTGTTACCTTGCGAACGTTGCGAAAACCTGGCGCTCATTGCGTTAAAGCCTTTCTCAAAAGAAGTTTATAAAAATCTTATGCGCCCCTGCATTTCACCAAAACCAATTTTTATTCTCCCTGCTCTCCGTTCATTTAAATGCCGGCTCTTTTTATCATATTTCCGTTAAGGAAATTCCCTTTTTTTTAAGAACTGTCTAAAGTTGGCCCGCTTGTAAACCCCTGGAATCCCATGCGGTATAAAAACTTGCAAACATTTGTTGTATGTTTGGGCGCTTGTTACGGAGGCCTGGCCTCTTTAATTTTAATTAAAAAAAAATCGATTAATCGAATGAAGAAAAGTGTTTTCTTACTGCTGGTTTTTGTTACAGCAGTATTCCGTTCCTATGCGGATGAGGGTATGTGGCTGCCGCAGCTGCTGGGCCAGCAGGTATATAATGATATGGTAAAAAAAGGCCTGAAGCTGAGCAAGGAACAATTGTACAGCGTTAACAAAAATTCGTTGAAAGATGCCATCATCATCTTTGGCGGAGGCTGTACCGGCGAAATTGTAAGCCCGGAGGGCCTGATCTTTACCAACCACCATTGCGGTTATGATGCCATCGCCGGCGCCAGCACGGTTGACCACAACTTTCTGCGGGATGGTTTTTACGCGCGCAATAAAGGCGAGGAAATCAAAACAGGACTAAGCGTGCAGTTCCTGCTGCGGATAGAGGACGTAACCCGGGAGGTGATGACAGCATTGGGCTCCCTGAGCGGAAAAGAGCGGGCCGATAAGCAAACAGAAGTGCTGGCAACAATCAATAAACGCATGAGCAATGCCGCTGCCAGTATTGAAACCCGGGTAAGCGCCCTGTTTAAAGGTAACCAATACCTGGCTTTTGTATACGAGCGGTACAATGATATACGCCTGGTAGGAACGCCTCCGGAAGCAGTAGGCAAATTTGGCGGGGATACCGATAACTGGGAATGGCCCCGCCACACCGGCGATTTTTCCATTTTCAGGGTGTACGCCAACAAACAAAATAAACCGGCCGCCTATGATCCGGCCAACATTCCCTTAAAACCCAAATGGTTTCTGCCCATTTCCTTAAAAGGAGTTAAGGAAGGCGATTTTACCATGATATGGGGTTACCCCGGCGGTACCAACCGGTATGAGTCGTCTTACGGCATAAAGCTGGCTACCGATGTAAACAACCCTACCCTGGTAGCATTAAGGGACGTACGTCTGAAATATATGTTTGAGCAAATGAAAAAGGATCCCGCAATAAAACTAAAACTGGCCTCCAGCTATGCGGGTATCGCCAACTACTGGAAGTTTTTTGACGGGGAAACCAAACAATTGCTGAAGTATGATGTCTACGGCCAAAAGAAAACAGCGGAAGACCGGTTCAATACCTGGGCAAAAGGCAAACCGGAATATCAGCATATTTTTGCGGACTGGGCAAAGGCCTACGATGACTGGCGGCCTTATGCCAAAGCAAGGGTATACCTGAATGAAGGCATTATGGGTTCCCCGCTTATCGGCTTTGCGGCATCATTGATCCCGTTGAGGAATGCGCTGGCGTCCGGCGACACCAAGGAGGTAATAGCAAAAATTGCAGCAGGTGCCTCGGAAGCCCGGGGCGAATTCTTAAAAGAGGAAGACAAACCCTCCGATCAAAACATCCTGGCAGCGGTTACCCAGCTGTTTTATGAAAATGTAGACAAAAACCAGCAGCCGGAAGCCTTTTACAATGATCTCCAGGCGAAATATGGCAGTCTTTCAGAAGCCGCTTCCTACAAGAAATATGCAGCCGATATATTTGCACAATCAATGGTGTTTGACGATGCAAAATGGAAAACCTTTATCAGCAACCCGGACCTGGCTGTATTGGATGCAGACCCGGCTTTTGCGCAGGCCGTTGCCTTTATCCGCAACTACCAGCAGGGGGCAGGGCCTAAATACCAGGAGTTTACAGCAAAAAATACGGATTACGGCCGGCTATACCTGAAGGGCGTAATGGCTATGGACCCTGCAAAGGCCAGGATGATGTATCCCGATGCAACCTTTACCATGCGGGTAAGCTACGGGCAGGTAAAGGCCTACAAGCCCCGCGATGCGGTGTTTTATGATTATGTAACCACATCTAAAGGGATACTGGAAAAATACAAACCCGGCGATTATGAGTACGACCTGCCGGCAAAACAGATTGAACTCTTAAAGAAGAAGGATTTTGGCCGGTATATGGACCCGGTGCGGAAGGACCTGGTGATCGATTTTATTTCCTCTAACGATATCACGGGCGGCAACTCCGGATCGCCGGTGATCAACGGCCGGGGAGAGCTGCTGGGCCTGGCCTTTGACGGCAACTACGAGGCGCTCAGCCATAAAATGGCCTTTGATAAGGACCTTAACCGGACCATTAATGTAGACATCCGTTATGTATTGTGGTGCATCGACAAACTGGGCGGCGCTACCAATATTATCAACGAACTAAAGCTGGTAAAATGAGGTTGTATCAAAATTCGCTTTACAGCATGATGTCGTTCTGAAGAATAGATCCCGGGTCAAGCCCGGGATCTATTCTTGTTTCAGAATCCATTGACGAACAATCATCTTTAGATACCGAAACAATCCCGATCGCCATCGGGGACGGCATGACAAAATAGCGAATTTTGATACAGCCTCATACCAATGCATAAAGATCCCCCGTTAAGGGGGATTTTTGTTTTTTATAAACAGGATACATTTGCTTTCATAAGATAAACTTTTCTCATGTAATTTTTTTTGTAAAAAAATTGCACCGCAGGTGGTTTCTACCACCTGCCCGTTTTTGAAACCGTTGTAAAAATTAATACGGTAATCGGGCCGGGGAGGTTTATATTTATAGAGGAAATTTTCAAATGACAACATCGCTGTTAAGAATCTTTTTTTTATTTCTTTTTTGTCCTGGTGCAAAAACAGCTGCAACCCAGCGCCTGCCGTTTGAGAGTTTTAATGTGGATAAGGGATTAAGCCAGTCGCAGGTCATCTGCATTACCCAGGACAAAAGGAACTACCTCTGGGTGGGTACCCTGGCCGGGCTCAACCGCTTTGACGGCACAGAGTTCCGGATCTTCTCAAAAAAAGACGGCTTATTATCGGGCCAGGTAACCGCCCTGTACACCGCGCGCAATGGGGATATTTGGGTGGCTACGCCAAAGGGCATTTCGAGGTACAACGGGTACCGGTTTGAGCATTTTGGTGCTACTCCCGGCGGGCACTTTACGTTTACCACCATTACGGAGGATGCCGGCGGCACCGTGTATGCCTTTGGAATAATGCAGGGCCTTTTTGCAATACGCCATGGAAAGCTTGAAAAACAAGAGCCGGCGGCGGGCGGCAATCGCATCACCTGCCTGTATCGCGATGCGGGAGGAGGGCTCCTTGCTTATATTTATTCAGAAGGCCTGTACCGGCTTCAGCAGGGCAAATGGGCAAAACAGCTGGCGGTTACCGGGCTGGAAGCGGGTGAATTTGTGCGCCGGATAACGGAGCAGTACGGCGTTTACTTTGCCATTACCAACCGGGGCACTTTATTAAAGATGACCCCGGATATGGTGGTTCAAAAAAAGCATTTTCCCGGCGTTCATTTTACCTCCATCATCGCAGACGATGCGCATGACCTTTGGTTGGGCGCGGCAAAGGGAGCCTGGATTGTTGATGCGCAGCATTTTGCTGTGAAAAGGGTGATCAACGCCACAAACGGGCTTTCAGACAATCAGATCCATACGCTTTATAAGGATCGGGATAACAGCATCTGGATCGGGTCTGATGGAGATGGGCTGTACAAATATGCTTCGGGGGCCTTTGTGCGGTACGACAAAACCACCGGCCTTAGCGGAAACGTGGTAATGGGCTTTGCAAAAGACCGGAAGGGCAACCTCTTCCTGGGCACCCGGGAGGGGGGGCTGTTTCGTTATGACAGCATTAAAAAAAATTTCCGGGCCATCAATTATGCGGCTTACAGCGCTTCGGGGGTTAACTGTATGGGGGCCGATGATGCCAATAATCTTTACATAGGCACTATGGACAGCCGGTTATTAAAGATCAGCGGTAATAAGGTAACCCCGCTTTTGCTCGAAAAAAAATACCGGGTACCCATTTACGCCATCAAGCCGTATTACAATAAGATGCTGGTACATACAACAAAAGGCGGCTACTGGGTGGCCGGCAATACGGTGCAAAAGATAGCCGGCCTCTCCGGAGGCGTTGTAAGCTCTGTGCTGCTGCAGGACACCTTATTGATGGGTACTACTACCGGTATTTTTAAATACCCCCTTAAGGGCCGCCCGGCGCCGCTTCGCCTGCCGGCGCTGGATGGGGCTAATGTGTCCTGTTTTGAAAAACTGGGGCGCTACCTGGTTGTTGGCTGTATGGATGATGGGCTGTTTTTTTGGGATACCACCACCAACAAAGTGCGCTCCTGCAATACCGATAACGGGTTACTGGATAATAATGTTTTTGCCATCATGAAGGATTCGGGCGGGCATCTTTGGGTAGGTACCAGCCTGGGCGTGCAGCAGGTATCCATTGACCCCCTAACCGGTGGCTTCCAGATAAAAAAGTACAGCATTGCCGATGGTTATGAGCCTTCCGAAACAAACCTCAATGCCATGCTGGAGGATGACCGGCACCAGGTATGGATCGGCACTACCAAGGGGGCCTTTCTTTACAACCCCGCCTATGAAAAAAAACGATCCGGCAATAAGCCCTTTGTGGTTTTAGAAGCCGTAGCCTTCCCCGGCGATGCCGATACCGCGGAACATCAATTTTCTGCATGGGAGCAGCTGCCGGAGCACCCAACCATTGCTTACGCAGGCAACAGCATCGCCTTTAATTTTAAAGGCATCTACCTGCAGGACCCCTCATCGCTACGCTATGCCTACCAGCTTAGTGGCTATGATACGGCGTTTTCATTACCACAAAAGCAGGTGGCATTAAGCTATAAAAACCTGCCGCCCGGCAATTATACCTTTAAAGTAAAAGCGCTTACCACCACCGGGCAGGAGTCTTCCAATACGATCGAATACCCCTTTACCATCACTACCCCCTATTATAAAACAACCTGGTTTAAGGCGCTGGTGGCGCTGGGGTTGCTATTGGCCGGGGTGGGCATACAGCTGGTTTACACCAGCGAAAAGCGAAGAAGACGCAGGGAGATCCGGAAAATCAAAGAACAGGAACAGCAAAAAATAAGGGAGCAAACAGCCGAAGATTTTCATGATGAGCTGGGCAATAAGCTTACGCGCATCTCCCTGCTTGCCGACCTGCTGCAACAAAAAACCGACCCTGCAGATGAAGAAAAAAATAAGCTCATCGGGCAAATACGTTCAAATGCCCTGGGCCTTTATACCGGCACCAAGGAAATCATCTGGTCGCTTACGAAGGAAAGCGATCTCTTAAAAGATGTGCTGCAAACCATAAAACAAACGGGTATCGAATTGTTTAGCGATACCGACATGGTGTTTGAATTTGCCGGTCTGAGCGCTGTGGACCCCGGTGTACGCATACCACCGGGCTATAACCGAAACATTGTTATGATATTTAAAGAGCTGCTCAGCAATAGTATGCGGCATTCCGGCGCCACATCAGTCATCATGGAGTGTAAACAGGAAAAGCCAGGCACCATTGGCATCTATTTTACAGATAACGGCATCGGCTTTGATAAGAGCAGGGCAACGGGCAATGGGTTAAACAATATCCGGCGAAGGGCCCAAAAGATAAATGGCCATTTTACCATAAATACCGCCCCCCACCAGGGTACCAGGGCCTGCCTTATCTTTCATATACAGGAATAACGCTTAACTATTAAACAATGAATACAAACCCGCATCAATGGATCAACTGCTGTATTATTGAGGACGATGAAGTGATCCGCAAGGGATATACCAGCCTTTTGAGCCCGGATGAGGATTTTTTTGTATCCGGTAACTTTGCCTCTGTTGAGGACGCGCTACAGCAACTGGAGACCCTGCGGCCGGATATTATTTTGCTGGATATTCAGCTGCCCGGCATGAGGGGGGTGGATGCCCTGCCGGTAATAAAAAAAATACTGCCGGGCGTACACGTCATCATGCTTACGGTGCACGAATCGGACGACCTTATTTTTACCGCCCTAAAAAACGGCGCCTCGGGTTATCTTACAAAAAACACATCATTTGCCAAAATAAAGGAACATATCCGGGATGTGGCCGGGGGCGGCGGCGCTATGAGTACGGGCATTGCCCTGCAGGTAATGAAGTATTTTCAAAAAAATCAGCACTCGCCCCTCACAAAACGGGAAACCGAAATTTTAGAATACGTGGCCGAGGGTAAGAGCCGCTCCAAAATTGCGCAGGAATTATTCATCGATCAGGAAACCGTAAAATCTCATATCAAAAACATTTATCACAAGCTGGATGTAAACTCCCGTGCCGAAGCACTGAGCGTTGCCCGTAAAAGTAAATTTATATAAAATCCCCCGGATGGGGGTAGATGATGCCGCCCTGCCTGTGCTACCTTTAGGAGGAGATTGGTCTTTTTAAAAAACCGATAAAACAGGTATCATGAAACGTATAATAATGTTCCTCCTCCTTTGTGCCGGTTATTGGGCGCCGGCCGCCGCCGCCGGCCCGGATATTGAAAACAAAAAAGCCCGGGAAACTTTTCAACTGCTTTTTAAAGATGCCACGCAGGTACAATGGTTTGCCGCGCAGGAATACACGGTGGCGGGCTTCAGCAATGGAGGCATAACGGTAAAAGCCTTTTTTGACCGGAACGGGGAACTAACGCAAACCCTGCGGTATTACAAGGCCAGCCAGCTGCCGGCCCTGATCACGTACCATATAAAAAAGCAGTTTGCACGGTTTGAGATTTTTGGAGTAACCGAACTTGCAAAGCCATCGGGTACCAGCTATACCATTATCCTGGATGGTGAAAAAGACTGGATCCGGTTAATTATGAATGAAAACGGACAGGTCCAATCCAAGAAAAAATTCCGCCGGGGCTAAATGAACAGGTAAAACGGAATAGGTCATGATCTGCAAATGCATGAAGGGGAAATAAGTTTCCGGTTTTTGCCCGGGACAATTGTACTTTTAGCACATGCAAGCATTAACCATTACAAAGATCGACTTCTATAAACTGTTTATTCCATTAAAAGAGCCCTTTGTTATTTCACTGGGGCCGCTGTACAATGCAGAAAGCGTGGTGGTGCGTATGGAAACCAGCGCCGGTATTACCGGCTGGGGCGAGTGCAGCCCGTTTATGAGCATCAACGGCGAATCGGCTGATACCGGTTTGGTGGTGGGCCGGTATTTTGAGCAGGTTTTGCTGGGTAAAGACCCCCTGGATATTGGGGAGCGGGTGGCCGATATGGACCGTGTCATTTATGCCAACCATAGCATTAAAAGCGCCTTTGATATGGCGCTGTACGATATTGCTGCCCGGCATGCCGGGCAGCCGCTTTACCGGTTCCTGGGGGGCAGCCCGCATAAGGAAATTGTTACCGATTATACGGTAAGCGTAGGCACACCGGAAAAAATGGCGGCCGATGCATTAAAAATACAGGAAGCGGGTTTCCCGGTTATAAAGGTAAAGATCGGCAAGGGGGGTGCGCAGGATGTGGAACGCATTAAGGCTATACGGCAAGCCGTTGGCAATGAAATTCCGCTGCGGGTAGATGCCAACCAGGGCTGGCAGGTGGCCGAGGCCATTGAAACGCTGCAGGCGCTGGCGCCCTTTAATATCCAGCATTGCGAGGAGCCCATTGCCCGCCGGGCCTTTATGGAGCTGCCCGCAATAAGGACCCAAAGCCCCATCCCCATAATGGCCGATGAAACCTGTGGCGATCAGTACGATCTAAAACGGCTCCTGGCCCTGGGCGCCTGCGATCGTATCAATATTAAGCTGGGCAAAAGCGGCGGTATTTACAATGCCCTGCAAATGATACGCCTGGCAGAAGCCGCCCATGTAGAAATACAGCTGGGCGCCTTTCTGGAGTCGCGCCTGGCCATGACGGCCTTTGCGCACCTGGCGCTCTGCAGCCCCAATATTGTTTATTTCGATTTTGATACCGCGCTTATGTTCAGCCAGGATCCCGTAGAAGGGGGCATACAGTATGAGAAAAACGGCCGTATAACCGTACCGGATCAGCCCGGCATTGGAGCTGCAATAGCACCCGGTTTTCTAATACCCGCATAAAGCGCCCGCTCCTTTTACTCCTGCACCGCGCGGATCACTTTTGATACCCGCTGCTCACCATCCTTATCTACCTGCACAATGCGCACAAACAGTTTGCCGCCCTCCATAGTGCCGTCAATATCCCGCTTACTGCAGGAGAGGGCCAGGGCGCAAAACAGTACCGATGCGGTTATAAGCGCTCTTCTTTTTTTGCGGCCGGTGGCCGCCAGTCCCAGCAGTAGGAACCCGGCGCTTACACCCGCTGCTGTTAAAGGCAGGGTGCTGCTGTACTCCAATGTCGTATGGCTGTTGCCGCCGGCCGCCTTGCTCCGTACCGTTTGCACGGTGTGCCACTGCACACCATCTGCAGAAAGCTGTATTAAAAAATGATCGTTATTGGTTTCTGTTTCCGTGCTCCAGCTCACCAGCAGCCGGCCGTCCTTTATAACCGCGGTAAAGGCGCCAAAGGATACCGGCAGCACCGTTTGACTTTCATAAGCGCCCATATCGATCGTGCTGCCCGCCAGGCGTGGGTTGCCGGCCAGGTCGCGGTCGCTGCTGATTATGCCGCCGGCGCTGGTATACAATTGGTTGCTACCGGTATTTTGTGCCGGGCTGCCGGCCGTCAATGTATACTGGCCATTGGCCGCATTGGTAAAAAGCGGATCCATACCGGTCAGGTTATTATCTGCGACATTACCCGTATTATAAACCTGCGTAATGCTGTTTTTTACAACGATGGTGGTGCCATCGGGGGTGTTTTCAATATCGGCCCCGGCGGCCGCCGCATCCCCGCCCTTTTGGTTACCCCAGATAATGCTGTTGTATACGCTGGCGGCCGACCGGGTACGGTTAAACAGACCGCCGCCCGAAGCCGCACTGTTACCGCTGATGGTGGTATTGGTAAAAACGGCGGCCGTTGCACTATAGTTGTACACACCACCACCCCTGTCGCCCGCTTTGTTATTGGTAATGCTCAGGTTTCTGAAAACAGGAGCGGTTGTTATCTGGTTGGCGATGCCGCCTCCATAAAGGGCGATGTTGCCATTAACACGGCTATTGGTAAATACCGGCTGGGCCCCATCGCATATAAAAATACCGCCGCCTTTGTCGGTAGCCGTATTGTGCTCAATAGTAAGCAGGGTAAGCAGGGGAGCCGCACCAACACAGTACATACCGCCCCCGGAGTTTTTGTAAACGGCCAGCGCATTAACCGTCAGGGTCAGATTTTCATCGGTATGCGTATTACCACCGCTAATGGTAAACCCATCCAAACTGGCACTGCCGGCATTGCCCGAGACCACTACTACGTGGTAGGCATTTTCATTATTATTGGTAATATTTAAACCGGCGCCACCGCCGCTGGCCACATCATCATTATTAAAATCGCCGCTGAGGATGCTGCCGCCGGCATCAAAAATACGGGCCTGCCACGGCTCTGTAATGCCGCCGGTGGGGTCAAGGCCGCCATAAAGTTTTACATTGGGAACCAGATAAAAGGCCCTGTCCCGGCTATCGGCCGGGTTGGCGGGATTCGTATGGTTATCCCCGGGCGTGTACCCCGGCAGGTACCGGCCCTTGGCTACATAGATCTTTAGCGGGGCGTTTGCGGTCCATCGGCCCTGGTGCGCTTTGGCCCATTCAAGCGCATCTGCCAGATCGGGAACAGCATTGGCCCAGGAAGATCCGTTGCCGGTGTACCCGGCAGCCATTTGGTCCACCGCCTGGTTTACATACAGGATATTGGAGGCATTGGGTGCATAGCTACCGGCATTGAGCCCTACCCAAAGATGCAGGGCTGTAATATCCGTGGTGGAAGCCATATCCTGCTTGCCATCACCGTTAAAATCGGCTATAGCCACACCGTATACATAGTTCATAATACCCGCGGAGTACCCGGTGCGAAACGTTCCGTTGCCGTTACCGGTTAAAATAGACAGTTTGCTTGAGGATACGTTTGCCACGGCAATATCGGCGCTGCCATCCCCATCCAGGTCGCCCACGGCAATTGCTGCCGGGCTTTGCCCTACCTTGTAAACGGCCTGGGGACCAAAGGCGCCGCTGCCATCATTGCGTAGTACAGATATGGACATATCGCCGCGGTTGGATACCACCAGGTCCTTGCTCCCATTGCCGTCCACATCTGCAATGGTAAGGTAATGTGCATAGGCCCCCGTGGGGTAGCTGACGGCAGCGCCAAAAGTACCATCGCCGTTGCCGGGTAGTACCGAAACCAGGTTACCCGCCCCGCCGGTGGCGACAATATCCGGACGGCCGTCATTATTAAGATCGGCCACCGCCAGCTGGCGGGATCCGCCGGCAACAAGATCTGTCGGGGCGGCCAGGGCACCGCTGCCGGTACCAAGATAAAGGGATAGGGTGGTTCCGCTTTTTTCTACCACTACATCGGCCTTTCCATCGCCGTTAAAATCGCCGGTGGCTACTGCTAAGATGTTATAGTCGATGGGGTATTGAGCGGTTTCGTTAAAACTGCCGCTGCCGTTATTGAGCAACAGCACCAGTTGCCCACTGGAGGAGCCGCCCATCGGGTCATTGATATTGGTTGTGGCAACGATATCCGGGCGGCCATCGCCATCCAGGTCGCCAATAGCCAGGTCATTTGTTGCGCGGCCCGGCAGGTATACCACCGCAGCGTTAAAGGTTCCATCGCCCTTATTAAGCAATACATTTACGCCATTATCCGCCGCCGCGTTCCAGTAATCATTGGCAATAGCCAGGTCCGGCCTGCCATCGGCATTAAAATCGGCCGCCACTATTTTTCGGCCAACCAGGCCGGCCGTATAACCGGTTTTTGAAAATACCACCTGGGCGGTTACCGGCTGGCACAAGCACAGGAATACTAGGTACAGGAAGGGTTGCATAAGCTTTTTGGCCGGGGGCATCATTTTTATCATGGCACTGTTGTTTAACGGTATGCCTGGTTAAACCCAATTAATGGAGGCTGTATCATTCCATAAATAGCGTGGTTTATGACGAGGCTTAAATAGTAGTTTCTTTACAGATAGCCGTAAAAATAAAGAAAATAACCTGATAATTGCTGCCTGTGGCAATACTACCGCTCCGTTCTTCGAAGTATTCCATCCCCTAATACTTTTTTGGGATGGTGATGCTTCGTCTGGGACAGGGCATCTGCTTTTGAAAAGCGGTCAATGGTTTATAAAATGCTCCGCTCTATTAAAATAAAAAACAAAGCCTTCCTAACTTTGTTGTATCATTATGGAACCCATTATCAGAAATAAAATAGCGGAAAGCGGGATTATAACCCTTAACCTGGAATCCTATTATCCTGCAGAACCCGTTGTACTGCTCGACATTAAAGACTATCTTTTTATGGGCCTGATCCTGAGAGAAAAAGATTTTCGGGCAGCATTAAAGGAGCAGGACTGGTCAATTTACGAAGGTCAGCTGGCAGGTATTGTTTGCTCCGCCGATGCTATCATACCCCTCTGGGCCTATATGCTCCTTGTGAGCTACCTGCAACCCATTGCCAAATTTGTAAGCCTGGGCGATGAAGCCACGGTAAAAAACAAATGGCTCCTTAAGAATATCGATGCCATTGATGCCACTTCTTTTACAGATGCGCGCGTAGTGATCAAGGGCTGCGGCGATATCCCGGTTTCAGAAGAGGCCTATGCACAAATCTCCCTAAAGCTGCTGCCCGTGGTCAAAAGCCTGATGTATGGCGAACCCTGCAGCACGGTACCGGTATATAAACGAAAATAATTTTCCTGCTGTTTTTGTAAAATGCTACATTAAAACCATCCCTTTCTTTTAAAAACCAGCAACATCCAGATCGGGATCAGGATCATAGCCGCCACCGCAATCCAGAACCCAAAATGCTGATTGGTGAGGGGCAACACGTTAAAGTTCATTCCAAAGATGCCGCCAATTACCGTTGCCGGGGCCAGCAGGCAGGTTACAATAGCCATCACCTTCATAACCTCGTTCATCTTCAGATTTACATTGCTAAGGTAGAGGTCCTGCATACCGGTAAGCATATCCCGGTAGTTATCCACCAGGTCAATGGCCTGTACAATATGATCGTATACGTCTTTATAATAGCGCTCATTGAGCGCAGCCAGCAACGCATTTTCGCTTTTGATAAGGCCGCTTATCACTTCCCGCACGGGATAAATCGTTCTTTTTAAAACGATCAGCTCTTTCCGCAGCGAGTTTATATAGGCCAGGGTGCGTTTGCTGGCGCTCCGGACAATTTCTTCTTCCAGGTCCTCAATTTCATCGCCCAGCTTGTCCATTACAATAAAATAATGGTCTACGATCGTGTCCAGCAGGGTGTAATATAAATAGTCGGCCTCCTTGGCACGGGTTTTACTGGTGGGCAGCTTTAGCCGGCCTCTAAGCGCAGTAAACACATCCCTGTTGAGATCTTCCTGGAAAGTGATCACAAAATTGCGCCCCAGCACCAGACTGATTTGCTCCTGGTCCACCGATTTTTTTTGCTCGTTATAATAAAGCATGTTCACCAGGCAGAAGAGGATATCATCGACCTCATCCATCTTGGCCCGCTGGTTAACGCTCAGGATATCTTCCTGAAGCAACGGGTGAATACCATAACAATTGCCAATGGTTTCCACATCCGATTTACGCAACCCGTCAATGTTGATCCAGGTGATCTTATCGCTTTGTTTTAATTCCAGCGCCTCCTGTAACGAAATATTCTTCCACTCTTCTATGCTTTCTTTGTTAAAGCAATATGCGGTGATGATTACCTGTTGTGCTTCTTCCCTTGCAGGAACAACAGTGGGATTCACCGAAAGGATCTCCCGGGTACGCTCTGTACCAAAAAGCTCAAACAGGTTGGGTAAAAAAAGATACCGCAAATATTTTTCAGGGCGCATCTTCATACAGGAAAGATAGGTATTTTACCGGTTCAGGAGCGCAATGGCTCTCTCAAGGTCCTCGGGGGTATCAATGGCTACAGTTTCGTAATTGGTTTCGGCCATATAGATATCCACACTGTTATCGAGGAAGCGCAACTGCTCCAGTTTTTCCGTTTGCTCAAGCAAAGAAGGGGGCCAGCCGGTAAAATTGAGCAGGGCCTCCTTCCGGAATGCGTATACGCCTATATGCAGGTAATAGGGCGCCTGTATCTGCTGATCTCTTTTATAGGGAATCATGCTCCGGCTAAAATACAGCGCTTTACCGTTCTTATTGGTTACTACTTTTACGGCATTGGGATTTTGAGCATCCGCTTCCGATGCAAATTTTCGCATAAGGGAACCCACCTGCACGGTATCGGAATGGAACAAGGCTACAATCTTTTCCAGCGGGTCTTTTTCCATAAATGGCTCATCGCCCTGCACATTTACGATCACATCTGCATTCATATCCTTAACCGCTTCCGCAATCCGGTCCGTACCGCTTTCATGTTCGGCAACACTCATAATCGCCTTTCCCCCGCGGGATACAATTTCATCAAAAATTATGGCACTATCCGTCACTACAAAAACATCATCAAACAAACCGCTGCCTGCTACGGCCGCATAGGTATGTGCAATTACCGGCCGGTTGCCCAGCATCTGCATTAATTTTGCAGGGAACCGGGTAGCCGCATAACGGGCAGGGATAACGGCAATTATTTTTTGCTTCATCATCTATAATAACTTTTAGCCGGGATTTTACCATCCCTGCATTTCTTTTTCCAGGTCTTCAACAGTAGTAAATTTACCCTCATCCATACGCCGCATGGCCTCGTCCGGTTCTTTATTATATTACCCGATGCTGATGTTGTCCGATGCAGTCTGACGGCTCTTCGAAAAAGTTTTCAGCATTTGTACCACAGACCTTTTTTCCGCTTCATTTAACCGGATAAAGTAACCGTACATTTCTTTATCTAATACGTCTGCCATACTACAAATTTAATTTTAATAACTGAAAAATGTTCTAATGATCGTTTGTGCCCCGATTCCGGTCTTTTTTAACAAACGGATCTTTCATCAGCTTCAGAAAATCCTCGTCCCTTTCGTTGTCATAATACCGGTCCAGCCCATACCGGATTTGTGCAGGATCCAGCTCTTTATAGGTTCCCAGCAAACGATCCCATACGGAGAAAACGGCACCATAGTTACTATCAGTAAACGGCTGTTTCCAGTGATGATGTACTTTGTGCATATTGGGAGAAATGAGCATATAGCTCAACCATTTATCCAGTTTTTTGGGCAGGCTCATATTGGCATGGGTAAATGCCGTTGTGATCACCACCAGCGTCTGGTAGATCATTACACTATACATGGGCGCTCCGCTTACAAAGATCAGCAGGAGGAAGAAGATGCCGCGCAGCAGGCTGTCTCCGGGATGATGCCGCAGCCCGGTGGTAACATCTACCTTATTATCGCTGTGATGAATGAGATGATACCGCCATAAATAAGCCTGCTTATGCATGATCCAGTGTACCAGCCAGCTACTGAAATCCAGCGCCAGTACTCCAATAATGATGGCGCCCAACACGCCTGCGTGCAGCCAGTATACAAGACCAAATCCGGCATTGCGGCACCAGTCAGACAGCAGCACAATCAATACCGCAAGGGCGGTATGAATGATGAGATGAATGACGGTAAATCCAAAATTGACCAATGCATGTGAAAATTTAGATTTCCGGTACTTTAGCTGAAACAGCGGGATAGCACCCTCTATGATCCAGAAAAAAACCAGTCCGCCCACCAGCAGGGCCATCCGCTCCAGCGGCCGCTGTTCCAGGGTGGAAAAATAGGTAACGATTGATTCCATTATTTTGCCGTCTTTTTTTCCGCATCCTCAAATTCAAATCCGCAATCAAAGCAATGGTATACTTTGTCTGCCGCCATCGCTGCACCTCCCAGCCGCACAATGTTTATAAAGGTTTGCAGCCAGGTAACTGCTTTTTTAGGAGTAGTGGTATACTCCACATTTGTAGATCCGCAATGGGGGCAGGGATTTTCCTCCTGGTATTGCTGTTTTGTTTTCCGCAATAGCTCCAGCGCCCGTTCAATCTGCGGCGCTGCCACCATCAGTTTAATGCCGCCGATGGCATTGATCAAACCCGGATGAATGGCAATGGTGTTTTCGTCCTTTAGCCAGCAATTGATGTCCTCGCTCTGCAGATTTCCCATTGCCAGGTGCGCATCAATATAATTATTATATGTAGCCGCAATAATAAAGTCCATACCTTAAAGTTATTGCAGTATTACGGATAAAAAAAACGGAGGTGTCTTTTAAGAGAGGGAACAATATACAGACGGGCAGGTTCCTACAATTTTAAAAACAGTATTTTTCTGATACAGATCCCACCTGCGAAAGCAACCGGGACGGGAAATAATCATCACTACTATTTTTCGGAGGCACATTTTTAAACAGCGCCCGGGACCACCGGATCATTTTTTCCGATGGAACTCCCCCGATTTAACTACATTTGCCCTTTACTCTAATAAGTTCTTTCATTTTTCATCAAACGGAAAAGGTCCCCGATGAAGATCGGGGATAATAGGGAATCGTGTGTCAATCACGAGCTGTCGCGCAA
This sequence comes from Niabella hirudinis, assembly GCF_051201075.1. Taxonomy (NCBI): domain Bacteria; kingdom Pseudomonadati; phylum Bacteroidota; class Chitinophagia; order Chitinophagales; family Chitinophagaceae; genus Niabella; species Niabella hirudinis. The sequence goes on along the minus strand of NZ_JBPEHJ010000008.1, from coordinate 60,312 downwards.
CTGTAAACAGCATCACAAGCATTACCCTCTATGTCCACTGTAGCGCCCGGGCGTTATGGGAAGGACGGTAAATGCTGCTGTAAGCCAGGAGACCTGCCTTATCTGTAAGAGCAATGCTTTCGCGGTATAAAGCAAGGATCTGCACGATGTCCCTATTCCACCCCCCTCTCTATAGAGGGATCAGCCTCCTCAGCTGCTCCGGTTACCGGCATCTTCTGTCTTTTTTACACCACGGCATTGCGAAATTTGCAAAGGGCTTTTAGCTTATTATTCATTAAAAAAGTTAAAAGAGATGCAAACGCACAACCTCGGCTACCCGCGTATTGGTAGCAACAGGGAATTGAAGAAGGCCAGTGAACAGTACTGGGCCGGCAACATGACCGCTGCACAACTGGAGCAGGCAGCAAAAAAGATCCGGGAAAGCAACTGGATGCTGCAAAAAGACGCAGGTATTGACCTGCTGCCCGTAAACGATTTTTCGTTTTATGACCAGGTATTGGATACCTGCCTGATGACCGGCGCCATCCCGGACCGGTACCATCCATTGATTGAGAAGGAACAGATGAATACCCTCGATCTGTTATTTGCTATGGCAAGGGGTTATCAGAAAAACGGGTACGATCTTACCGCAATGGAAATGACCAAATGGTTTGATACCAATTACCATTACATAGTGCCTGAGTTTAAAAAAGATCAGCGATTTATTTTTTTCAGCAATAAGATTATTGACCAGTTCAATGAAGCCAAAAATGCCGGCTTCCAAACCAGGCCGGTATTGCTTGGCCCGGTCACTTTCCTGCTGCTTGGGAAAGAAAAGGAGGCGGGTTTTGACCGCCTCGACCTGTTAAATAACCTGCTTCCGGTGTATTTTGAGGTACTGGAAAAACTGGATCAGCAGGGTGCTTACTATATCCAGGTGGATGAACCCTGCCTGGCGCTCGGGCTCGGCGAAAAAGCATTGCAGGCCATTAAAACCACGTACACGGCTTTTTTTAAACGGTTCCCAAACCTCCGCATAATGCTTACTAATTATTTTGACTGTTTTGGGGCCAACCTGGAGACCGTTCTTTCCCTGCCTGTACATATACTGCACCTGGACCTGGTGCGTTGTCCGCTGCAGCTGGACGATATCCTTGCCACACCAGCGTTCACCAACGGAAGAACCCATCTTTCGCTGGGTGTTGTGGATGGACGGAATATCTGGAAGAACGACTTTGAACAATCGCTGTCACTGATCCAAAAAGCAACCGCCAAGATCGGCCCCGGGCGAATCTGGATTGCACCGTCCTGCTCACTGTTGCATGTGCCCTGCGACCTGGACCTGGAAACCGGTGAAAAAACGCTTCCGCAGGAAATTAAACAATGGCTGGCTTTTGCCAAACAAAAGCTGGCTGAAGTGGCAGCACTGAAGCAAATAGCGGCAAACCCCGAAGAGGCACTGTCAAAAACCCTCCTTGAAGACAATGCCCGCTGTATGAAGGCACGCAGGACCTCCGCAAGGATCCATCACCAGCAGGTGAAAGACCGGGTAGCTGCTATAACGGCCGCTGACGCCCGGAGGAACAGCCCGTTTTTTGCCCGCAGAGAAAAACAACAGCAGGAGCTGGCACTTCCCCTTTTTCCCACAACTACGATCGGTTCTTTCCCCCAAACAAAAGAAGTGCGTTCCTGGCGCGCGCAATGGAAAAAACAACAGCTTTCGGACAGCAGTTACAACCAGCTGCTGCAGGAAGCAACCGCAAACGCCATCCGGCGGCAGGAGGCCATTGGACTGGACGTGCTGGTGCATGGCGAGTTTGAGCGCAATGATATGGTGGAATACTTTGGCGAGCAGCTGGCAGGTTTTGCCTTTACCCAAAACGGCTGGGTTCAGAGCTACGGCAGCCGCTGCGTAAAGCCTCCGGTGATCTATGGCGATATATACCGCCCCAATCCTATGACCGTTGCATGGAGCGTTTATGCACAATCCCTAACCAGCAAACATGTAAAGGGAATGCTTACGGGGCCCGTTACCATTTTACAGTGGAGCTTTGTGCGGAACGACCAGCCCCGCAGTCTTACCTGCAACCAGTTGGCGCTTGCCATCCGGGATGAAGTGACCGACCTGGAAAAAGCGGGTATAAGAATCATCCAGATCGATGAGCCGGCCATTCGTGAAGGCCTGCCTTTAAGAAAAGAACAGCAGGAGGCGTACCTGAACTGGGCTGTAACCGCTTTCCGCATTGCCGCTTCTGGCGTTCAGGATCAAACGCAGATCCATACGCACATGTGCTACTCCGCATTCAATGACAGCATTCATGCTATTGCAGCCATGGATGCAGATGTGATCACCATCGAAACAGCACGTTCGCAAATGAAGCTGCTGGATGCGTTTGCTATGTTTGAATACCCGAATGATATTGGCCCGGGCGTATACGACATCCATTCCCCGCGTGTGCCATCAGAGGACGAGATGCTGGCGTTACTGGAAAAGGCACTGGAGGCCATCCCGGCAGAACGCCTTTGGGTAAACCCAGATTGCGGTTTAAAAACCCGGGCCTGGGAGGAAACCATGCCGGCGCTTACCGCAATGATACGGGCGGCTAAAACATTACGCAAAAGAATAATGGATCCTGTTCCGGAATAGCGTGCGCACACCTGAAGAACGATACTGCCCACGCTGCAAACAACCCGTTGAATGCAAAGTGGGCAGTATGCTTTTTTACCGGCATTTCCAAAACGAAACACCCGTCAATTTCTACTCATTAACATAGGGGCCGCTTACCCGGGCTGCCTCCCAGCCGATGAGGGCATTTTTGCGTACAGCATCCCAATGATACTGGCCAATGGCGCCGGTAGACCGGATGACGCGGTGGCAGGGGATGAGCACCGCAACAGGATTATGGCCCACTGCGGTACCTACGGCCCGCGATGCACCGACATAACCGGCATTTACCGCCAGATCGCCATAGGTTGTAACGCCCCCGGAGGGCACTTTTAGCAATGTTTCCCAAACCTTAATCTGGAATGGGGTACCTTTTAAATGCAGTTTTACCTCCTCCGGTTTGCTCCAGTCCTGCAAAAAAATGCGCAATGCCTTTTGCTGTACCTCATCTTCCGCCTGCCGGTACCGGGCATGAGGCAGGCCCGACTGTAATACTGCCAGCGCCTGCTGCGCCCCCTCATCAGCAAATGCTATATGGCAGATGCCTTTAGGGGTGGAGGCCACCAGTATCTTGCCAAAAGGGCTGCTTGCAAAACGGTAGTTGATATTTAATGAGGCCCCGCCATTCTTATATTCGCCGGGGGTCATGCCTTCCACTTTTACCAGCAGATCATGCAGCCGGCCCGTACCCGAAAGCCCGGTTTCGAACGCTACATCAAAAAGGCTGGCCCGGGTATTTTTGAGCATGTCTTTGGCATACCCTGCCGTAAGATATTGCAGAAACTGCTTGGGCGTAACACCCGCCCAGTTGCGGAACATCCGCTGAAAATGAAACGGGCTCAGGTGCACATGGGCCGCCGCATCTTCCAGTGTTGGTTGTTGCCTGTAATGGGCTTTAAAAAACCGTATCGCTGCTGCAATGCGGCCATAATCGAGCTCCTGCTGTGTTTCCATCTTTTAAAAAATTTTTACATCGTCCACATTGGGCCCGCAGGATTTCAATCTTCCGCTGCAGCCTCCCAGGCCAATAATTTTTCTTTTAATGCCGTACCCCAAAAATAGCCGCTAAAGCTGCCGTCTGCGCATATTACCCGGTGGCAGGGCAGCAGGTAGCCCACCGGGTTGCTGCCCACAGCGCGGCCCGTGGCCCGGGCAGTTTTGCTGCTGCCGCCCAGGCGGGTGTAAGTGGTGAGGCCGCCCAGGGGCACCTGTAATAACTGTTTCCATACTTGTAGCTGAAAGCCGGTCCCCTTTAAATGTAAACGAAGGGGCAGGGGCCGGCGGGGGCAGCTCAGCTGCCGGATGGCTGCTTTTTGAAAAAAAGAAGGGCCTTCTGAAATTGGGTTGGAGGAAAACCGTCTTTTGAGATCGGCAATGGCTGCAGCCGGGTTATTACCCGTAAAACCCAGGTAGCAGATCCCTTTCGATGTAGCAGCTACAAGAATTTCTCCAAATGGCGATCCGGCGCGTTCGTAGGTAATGAACGCAGCCGCATCCCCGGGCGTCCAGGGTTCCAGCTGAATATTGCCGGGCGCGGCCATCCTGGTTGCGGTCAGGCGCCCGCGCATGCTGCGCTTGTTGCGTACATCTACGGGACTGTTCGTTTTAGCATGTTCCATATCATTGTTATTTACTGCACAAATGTACCGCTGTAAAAATGGCCGCAAAACCCGGATCTTGCGTTTAAAAATTGATGGCCGACAATATTTGCCCCAAAATATCAAAACAAATGTTAACAAACCGGTCAATTTGATGTTTTTGGAATGGTTGTTGCAACATTACACGTAGGACCATGTTATAAAACAGACTATCGATCGATATAAAAGATATTAAATTTTCTCATAAGCAGTTAGTTTTGGTTGCGTCCCCTGTTTCCACAGGGGACTATTTTTTGGTCTCTGTTCTACCGCCCGGTACCGGCATTTTCATTAGAAATAAAATATCGCATATTTTGCAATCGATTACATTTTTTATATATTTGGCCCTGTAAAATCAATTGCCATGCACTCAAGAAGAAAATTTATTGCCCATTCCTCCGCGTTAGCACTGGGAGGCCTGGCCCTGCAATCGTTCAATTCCCTCAATTTTTCGCGTATAAACACGGCCGTTGACGATCAGATCCGGATCGGCGCAATCGGCATTAATGGGATGGGATGGTCCGATACCCTGTCGATGCTCAAAAACCCGGGCGTAACGCTTGCCGCGCTTTGCGATGTGGACAAAAATGTGCTGGATAACCGGATGCGCGAGCTTTCCAAAAAGAATATCGATACATCGAAAATAAAGACATATACCGACTACCGCTCTCTGCTGGACCGCAAGGACATTGACGCCGTTATCATTGGTACGCCGGATCACTGGCATGCACTGATCATGATTCATGCCGTGCAGGCCGGCAAGGATGTATATGTGGAAAAGCCCGTGGGCAACTCCATTGCTGAGTGCCGGGCAATGGTAGCCGCACAGGAAAAATATAACAAAGTGGTACAGGCCGGACAATGGCAGCGCAGCCAGCAGCATTTTCGCGATGCAGTGGATTTTATCCGCACCGGTCAGTTGGGCAATATCCGCACCGTAAAGGTATGGTGCTACCAGGGATGGATGAAGCCGGGGCCTAAGGTAGCCGACAGCGCACCTCCTGCTGGTGTGGATTATAAACTTTGGCTGGGACCGGCAAAAACCCGGGCCTTCAACTCAAGCCGGTTTCACTTCAACTTTCGCTGGTTTTGGGACTATGCCGGCGGCCTGATGACCGACTGGGGCGTGCACCTGATGGACTATGCTATTTTTGGCATGGATGCCCCGGTGCCCAAAACCGTTTCGGCACTGGGGGGCGATTTTGCCTACCCCGAGCTTTACCAGGAAACACCGGATACCATGGCCGCGCTTTACCAGTTTGACAACTTTAACCTGATATGGGATCATGCCATGGGCATAGACAACGGCTTATACGGAAAAGACCACGGCATTGCCTTTATTGGCAATAATGCCACCCTGGAGCTGGACCGCGGCGGCTGGGAAGTACTGGAGGAAAAACGCAGCGCCAAAAAAGTAAGCATGCAACGCAAAGGGCCATCCGATAACGGCCTGGATAAACATACACAAAACTTTATTAATGTGATGCGCTCCCGTAAGCTGGCAGACCTTAACTGTCCCATCCAAACCGGGGCCCATATAGCCACCGTTTGCCAGATGGGTAATATCGCCTATCGCAGCCAGGCAAAAGTAACCTGGGACAAGGCCGCCAACAAGTTTACCGATAGTAAACTGAACGCCACTTATCTTATGGCGCCTTACCATAACGGATACAGTTTGCCCAGAATATAAATAAGTGATCATTGAGACTCAAAAGTCGCTTTACAGCATGATGTCGTTCTGAAGAATAGATCCCGGGCCTGACCCGGGATCTATTCTTCAGAATCTATTGACTAACAATCATCTTTAAATACCGAAACAATCCCGATGGCCATCGCATGCGCGTCAAGTTAATTTTTGCCCCGGGAGCTGCAGCGCAGCGCTGATCCTGTTAGTAAACGACAATACGGGTAATAAAGGTGCAGCGCACCGGTAATCATTGCGGTTTGTACAAGCCGTGCACAGGAAATTACCGCCGCGCTGCGGCTACGGGAGGTTTTGGAGGTTCATCGTTATAAGGGTCAACGGCGCGCTGCGCCTGTTTGCTATTAAAAGATGCGATCTTTTTGGCGCGAAAGGCTTACCCGTACTACATTTCATGGCAACATGATCTGTTCTTAACCTGACGCACATGCGATTGCTATCGGGACGGCATGACAAAATAGCGACTTTTGATACAGCCTCATCCTGTGTTGGGAACTTCGGTGAACCGGTTTCAGGTTGGCGGTGTCCGACATAAAGAATACCTAACAGAACCGGAATCAACAGCTTCACCTACCTGCTCGTTTTTATTCTAAACCAGATCCGCAACAGTCTTTCTGCCCCGGAATAATTCGATCGGGAATGCGATCAGCGGCTCTTTGTTAGGTTCGGTTGCAAAAATCTTTTTAAAGCCGCAATCTGTAGTAATGTCAATATACCGCCAATCGGTGCCAGCGGGTTTTTCTTAGGTTTTTTCATGCTTAAAAATAAGACGATTTTGAAACAGGATGCATTTATTTAAGTTTCAAACAGGTTCTGGGTTTAAATTTGCGACTATGGTAATGACTTGGAACAATTGTTTTTCATCAAAACGCTATGGGCTCGATAAAACATCTAAAGACATCCGGAGCGATTTTGAGCGGGACTGGGACCGGATCATTTTTTCAAGCCCTTTCAGAAGGCTTCAGAACAAAACACAGGTGTTCCCCCTCCCGGAAGAGATCTTTGTGCACAACCGGCTTACCCATTCGCTGGAAGTAGCCAGTGTGGGCCGCTCCCTAGGAGGATTGATCGGCGAAAAGATCGCTACACTTCCCGGCGTGGAAAAGGATCCCGATGCCGCTGTTTTTTATACAAGCGATCTGAAATATGTTATTGCTGCAGCCTGCCTGGCCCACGACCTGGGCAACCCCGCTTTCGGGCATTCGGGAGAAGAAGCCATTTCAAAGTACTTTAAAAAAAGAGACCGGTCGGCCCGGCCGGATGATATCGCATTTAAACAACTATTCAGCCCGGCAGAATGGAAAGACCTCATCACCTTTGAAGGAAATGCCAATGCGCTCCGCATCCTCACCATGAAGCAGAGCGGGCGGATGAAGGGTGGTTTCCGGCTTACCTACAGCACCCTTGCCTCCATTCTCAAATATCCCTGTGAATCCCTGGCATCAGCAAAAGGCATTCTTCACCGGAAAAAATACGGATACTTCAAAATTGATGAAGCGGTATTCCTGGAAATAGCACAGGAACTGCATATGATCCGCGATACGGAAACAAGCCCAGAAATAACCTATAAACGCCACCCCTTTGTATTCCTTGTGGAAGCAGCGGATGATATCTGTTATAATATCATTGACTTTGAAGACGCGCACCGGTTGGGCATCCTGAGTTATGAAGAAGTGAGGAAGCGTTTTTTAGCCATTATTGCCACAGATCCCAAAGCCAGGATGGATTCCGTGATAAAGGTAGCAGACGATCTGCGCGGAGATGCCAACGAATCCATCGCCTATTTGCGGGCAAAGTCGATCGGCACACTGATCTATAAATCCACCGAAGTATTCTGGGAGCAACGGGAAGCCATCCTCAACGGAACATTTGAAAAAAGCCTGATCAACGCCATCCCTGAGCTGGAAGCGGCGCTTAAGGAAATTGCAGATATTTCCCGGCAAAAGATCTACAATGCCCGTAAAGTTGTGGAGCTGGAGATCGCCGGCTTCCGCATCATGTCCGGGCTTGTTGAAGACTTTGTTACAGCAGCATTAACACCAGCCCGCGAGCGGGAAAAAGAACACCAGAAAATCCTGGAGCTGTTGCCTACGCAATATACATTTGACGAAGCGGGCAGCCCTTATGCAAAGGTTATGCATATCCTCGATTTTATTTCCGGCATGACGGATGTATATGCGCTGAAGCTCTACCGGAAGCTCCGGGGTATTGAAATGTAGTATACCCCATTTACAACCAGGTCACTACCCGGCAGGTGACAGGAAAAATTTAGCCGGCATTCCTCAAAACAGTATACTTATTCATTTTATTTATGCAACGATGTTGCATAAATAAAAAATAAACAATAGCTTTGCCCGGGGAGAACAGGAAGACGGCTATCGCCATGCAGCCCTGTTCTGCCATCAACCATTTAAATCATTTTATGAAAAAGAACAGATCCTTTGATGTAGTGATCATTGGTGGCAGTTATGCGGGGCTTTCTGCTGCAATGGCGCTGGGCCGCTCTCTAAAGAACGTGGTGGTGCTGGATAGCGGAACGCCCTGCAACGCAGCTACACCACATTCCCATAATTTTCTGACCCAGGATGGCAAGCCACCTGCTGAAATAGCAGCCCTGGGCCGGCACCAGGTAGCACATTATAAGACCGTGCAATTACGGACCGACCCCGCAACGGATGCAGCCGCATCCAACGGACAGTTTACGGTTACAACACGCTCCGGAGATCAGTTCCAAAGCAGGAAACTGATCTTTGCAACAGGTATCAAAGACCTGCTCCCGGCAATCGATGGTATTGCGGAGTGCTGGGGTAAATCGGTGATCCATTGTCCTTATTGCCATGGCTATGAATACCGCAATCATAAAACAGGGATCCTTGCAAACGGCGCCGCAGCGCTGCACCTGGCCGTGCTCGTCCGCAATCTTACCAGCAGCCTGGCCGTATTTACCAATGGCCCTCTACAATTTACAAAAGAAGAGCAGCAGCGGCTGCAGCAACGGGGTATCGCCATCGTGCCAAAGGAAATCCGTGCACTGCAACAAGCGGAAGGGCAATTACAGCAGGTTGTGTTTACAGACGGCACTGCCATACCCTTACAGGCATTATATGCCCGCGTGCCGTTTGAACAGCAAACCCCGCTGCCTGCAATGCTCGGCTGTGCCTTTACCGAACAAGGACATATACAGGTTGACGCCTTTCAAAAAACAACGGTCCCCGGAGTATATGCCTGCGGCGATGCGGCATCCCCCATGCGCTCCGTTGCCAGCGCTGTAGCCGGTGGCAATCTTGCAGGCGCAATGGCCAACCATGATCTCTCACAGGAAGATTTTTCCCGGGGTCCGGGGGAAATGTGAAACGAGGAATATTAAATACCGCATGTAAAAGTGAAGGACTATTGGCGATAAAAAGAACTTAACCGGTAACAGGGACTGCTATTTTTAAATTTAAAATTTTTATTCGTTATTTTACACTATCAAAGGACAAGCCATCCTAGCTCAGTTGGTAGAGCAGCTGTTTCGTAAATAGCAGGTCGTGGGTTCGAGCCCCATGGTTGGCTCATAAAAATACGGGCCGCAACACAGGCGGTCATCTGTTCATTTAAAATTCCTTGAGGGAAACAATTCACCCTGTACCGCTTTTTGCCCGATATCTTTTTTCTTTCCTGAAGAATCCGTTTCTCCCATATAGGAGTTTACAGGTAACCGCAGTTCCTCCGTACCGGGTGCCGCCATGTTCTGTAATAATGCATTCATATTGTAACAACGGCTCACCACTACATGGATCACGCTTCCTTCCTTTTGTATCTTTCCGGAAACCATCAATAACTTCGACTGTAAAATTTCCCTCCGGTAGGTTTCAAATACTTTATGAAATACCACCAGGTTGGCAATACCTGTTTCATCTTCAATGGTAATAAAGCAAACCCCTGTTGCCGTTTGGGGCCGCTGGCGCACCAACACCAGGCCGGCCACGCGTACAAAAGCGTCATCCGGCCACGCGTCCAGCATACGGGTAGGTGCAATATTCTGTTGCTGAAGCTGCGGCCGTGCAAAGCTTACGGGATGGGCCTTGAGCGACAGGGAAGTGCTGTTGTAATCCTGCAGCACGTGAGCAGCCGCACTCAGCACCGGCAACTGAACAGCAGGTTCTGCAGCGCTTTCAGAAGGTTGTCCCTCAAATACACCGGAGGGCTTATCTGCCAGGGCCGCCACTTCCCAAAGCGCCTGCCGGCGGTCCAGCCCCAGGGAGCGGAATGTATCCGCATCTGCCAGGTATTCCAGTGCCGCCTGAGAGATGCCCGCATCGGACAGCTGAACAATATAGCAGTACGGTTGCTTCCGCTTTTCGATCAGCCGCTGCATCTCTTCTTCCTTCACACCCTTTACCTGCCGGAAACCCAGACGTACCGGGCAATACGCTCCGTTTTTTTCTTCAAGAGTATTGTCCCAGCAGGAATGATTCACATCTGCCGGAAGTACTTCCACACCGTGCTTCCGGGCATCAATGACAATCTGTGCCGGGCGATAAAACCCCATAGGCTGACTGTTGAGCAGCGCACAGCAAAAAACATCGGGGTAATGGAGCTTAGTCCAGGAAGAAACATATACCAGCAATGCAAAACTGGCGGCATGGCTTTCCGGAAAACCATAGCTTCCAAATCCTTCAAGCTGTTTAAATACCCGTTCGGCAAAGTTTTTTTCATACCCTTTTGCCACCATACCATTTACCAGTTTGGTACGCCATTTTGTTACCTGCCCCTGAGCTTTAAACGTTGCCATACTCCGGCGCAGGCCATCCGCTTCCGCAGGCGTAAAACCCGCCGCCACAATGGCGATTTCCATTGCTTGCTCCTGAAAGAGGGGAACCCCTTTGGTGCGTTCGAGTATTGTTTTTAATTCTTCAGAAGGATATACTTCCTCCTCCTCCTTATTGCGCCGGCGCAGGTAGGGGTGCACCATATCGCCCTGTATGGGGCCAGGGCGCACAATGGCTACCTCAATCACCAGGTCATAAAACTCTTTTGGCCGCAGCCGGGGCAACATCGACATCTGTGCCCGGCTTTCGATCTGAAACACGCCGATAGTATCGGCCCGGCTGATCATATCATACACGGCTTTTTCGCCCTGTGGCACTGTAGCCAGCGTTAACGCGGGACCGTGGTGGTTTTTGATCAGATCAAACCCTTTGCGGATGCAGGTAAGCATTCCCAGGGCCAGCACATCCACTTTTAAAAAGCCCAGGGTTTCAATGTCGTCTTTATTCCATTCAATGCAGGTACGGTCTTCCATACGTGCATTCAGGATAGGGCAGAGGTCCGACAATTTATTTTGCGTGATCACAAAGCCTCCCGTGTGCTGCCCCAGCTGCCGGGGAAAGCCGATGTATTGCCGGGTAAGTTCCAGTGTTTTTAAAAGGTGTGGATCCCGGGCTGTAAAGCCTCCGCTCGACTTCGTTTTTCCCTCCGTCCAGTCCTGTGTAAATTCATATTCCGATTTTGCCAGGTGATCCACCGCATCGGCCGACAAGCCCATCACCTTGGCTACATCCCTTACCGCGCCTTTCCAATGCACCTGTGTTACGGTGGCTACAATGCCCGCCCGGTTACGGCCATATTTCTCATATATGTACTGCATCACTTCTTCGCGCCGCTCATGCTCAAAGTCTACATCAATATCCGGCGGTTCATCCCGTGCATCTGACATAAACCGTGCAAAAAGCAGTTTAATTTCCACCGGGTTCACCGATGTGATGCCCAGACAATAACAAACAACAGAATTTGCAGCAGAGCCCCGGCCCTGGCAGAGGATCTCCCTGCTGCGCGCAAAACGCACCAGATCATAAACAGTCAGGAAATACGAGGCATAATTCTTGCGCTCCATAAATGCCAGTTCTTCCTTAATAGCAGTATTGATCTCTTGTCTTTTCTCTGGCTTCATTTCAGCCTTATCAAATTTTGCCTGCGCACCCTTCCATGCCAGGTATTCCAGTTCCTGTTGGGGTGTACGGCCTTCCGTTGTAAGCTCCTCCGGGTATACATAGTTGAGCTGGCTCAATGAAAACCGGCAGGCATCTGTAATTTCCTGTGTACGGGCAATGGCATCCGGGTACAGGCGAAACAACCGCAGCATTTCCTTTTCATTTTTTAAATGCCGTTCTGCATTCTGACAGAGCCGGTAACCAGCGGTTTGTATCGTACATTTTTCGCGGATGCAGGTTAGCACATCCTGCAGTTCCCTCCTTGCTGCTTCGTGATAATGCACATCATTGGTGGCCACCATCGGAATCCCGAGCTGCTGCGCCAGTTGCGCCAGCCGGAATAACTTTTTTGCATCATTGCCCTGGTAGGTACATACCGCTCCCAGGTATAGCTGCTGGCCCAACATTTTGCGGTACTCCCTTACGGTATCCTTAAACGCCTCGTCCAGGTCAAAGGCCGCATTTAATTCCGGAGGGGGCACTACAATAAACTTCATCCCCTTTGCATACCGGTACACATCGGCTTTATACAGCACACACTTCCCCTTTTCGGTGCGCAGGTTCCCTTCTGTGAGCAGCGCAGATAGCCGGCTGTACGCCTCCTTATCTGTTGGGTAGATCAGCAGACCGGGGCCATCCGCCAGATCCAGCCGGCAGGCAGGTATGATCCGCAGGGATGTATTCTTTGCCGCCGCAAAGGCACGTACCACCCCTGCCAGGGTATTGCGGTCCGTAATGGCAAGCGCCGAGTACTTCAACGCTATTGCCTGTTTCACCAATTCTTCGGGATGTGATCCGCCCCGCAAAAATGTAAAATTGGTGGTTACCTGTAATTCTGTGTAGTGCATCGATACCTCCTTTATGCAAAGAATCCATGAAGGAACCATTGCGGTTTTTCTACGCCATAATGCCCCGCCCGGAACAGCCAGTACCGGGCGCCATCTTCGTCTTCCACCACATAGTAATCGCGTACCAGGTGCTGCTCCAGCCACCATTCCTGTTCAATACGTTCCGGTCCATCTGCTTTTGTGATGTTATGAACCTTTCCCCGGTAACGGAAAAGCATCGGCGGATAATCCGGTACCGGTGCGGCAACGATAACGGGTTCGGGTTTGGACAACAGGTATACCGGCCGCGGCCGGTCGCTGCGCCAGGAGGCTTCAGTTTTTTCAAAAAGCCCCCCTGCAACAACAGAACGCTCTGGCCAGTAATGTGCAGCCGGCAGCCATCGTTTTATAGCAGCATCGCCCATGCGGCCGGCGATCCGATCCAGCAAAGCGGCCAGCTCCGTGCTTGTATCTGCACCCCCCAGGGTGCTCCAGATGGCTTCCTGCCGGCCGGCAAGCGCTTCCACAGCCGGGGCTTCCAGCGTAAACACTTCAATGCCCATTCCCGGGGCAATGGCCGCAATCTTTGGCTCAAATAGTTTCCACAAGTGCGCTGTATTGCGTACCGGCCGGTTGGTTCCGATAAAAATATCCTGAGACCCGCCATCTACCGTATCAATCTTAAATACTGCAGACCTTAATCCCTGCCCTGCTTTCTGAAGAGTATCGCAAAGCCGCTGCAATAATGTTTCCAGGGCAATATCAATGGCAACCCGGGTATGCACCGGCTCTGTACAAAGAAGCTGTTCACGAAAAACAACCGCCGGCTGCAACGGTACGGGCGCCTCCGGAATGTGGCCCAGGGCCTGCCCAATACGGGTCAGCAGCGCCTGTCCAAAACGCCTGCGTAATACTGTTGAAGGCATGGAAATAAAACTTCCAATACGGGCAAAGCCCAGTTTCTGCAACCGTTCCAATACCGGAGGTTCCAGGCGCAGGGCGGCGGCCGGCAACGGTTCCAGGGCCGCTTTTTGTTGACCGGAAGGCACTATGCAACACGATTCCCCAAAACGGGCAACCGCCCATGCAGCACCAACGGTGTCTGCAATGCCGGCGCGCACTTCGTAACCAGAGGTATTCAGTTTACGGATAATGGTATCCAGGTAGGGCTGCTCACCGCCCCAGAGATGCGGGCAACCGCTGATATCAAGCAGTATGCCATCCGGCAGATCGGACGCCACAACCGGTGTAAAACGAAGACACCATATTGCCAGCCGGGTCAGCAATTTGTCTTCCACGCCTGGTTTGTAATGAAATAATTTTAACCCCGGCAACAGGGCCTTTGCATCAGCCACCACCATTCCCCGTACAATACCTTTTTGCACAGCCGTTGTGCTGGCGGTCTTTACCATCAGCCGGCCCCGTTCCGGTGCTGCAATGATAAAAGCTGTGTCCTTTAAGCCTGGCCGGAGGCGCAATGCCCTGTCGGCAAGAAGCGCGGGGAACCATATTGATAAATACCGGCTCATGTTATCCTGTCTTTTTGATGATAACCGCCGGTTCAACGGTTTTTTCCGGCAGCACGGAAAAGCCCTGCGGCGTCCACTGTACATTCCATTTGCCTGGCCGGCCGTTTCGAATCTTACACAATTCCACATTCCAGCCTGGGAAACCTACCCCCGGTAGCCCCCCGGGAGACACACTGGTTACAGGCCGGATCCGCCAGCGGGATACACAGGCCAGGTTACCCCGAACCTGGTTGGTACGGTGATGAATAAAGCCCGTTACATGGCTTTTTTCTACCGCCAGCTGTAACCGGCGTGAGGCCGTGAAGCTCAGTTCCTGAACCTCTCCTACCACAGCAGCAAGACTGGCACATTTAAGCCCTTCTTCAATGGCCCACAGCGCCTTTTTAGGATCCGGAGCCTCCACAAAAAGGACCTGGTCCGGTGTCATGCCAAAAATGCTCAAAGCCGGGGGAAAAATATTCCGGTGCCGGCTTACCCAAAGACAAGAACCCCTGCGCATAAGCGTACCCAACAGACCTGCTATAAACCCGGTAGTGGCGGCCGCATCCTCTGCGGAACCACTCATCAACTCATGTACGGCGCTTACCGGGAACGCGCGGTGCGGAAACGACTCGCTGATGATGCCCAATCCCATATCCTGCAGCTCCGCATCCACGGGAGCCCGCAGACCCTGCAACAGCAGCAGTTCTTCCTGCAATTGTTGAAAAAGAGTGGTATGAAATAGCGCCTGTGCCATATAACCGGGCTGCCAGCAGCCACCGCTAAGGTACAATCATTTGCTAATATATTTAGCATATTTTGCTAAATTTTTTGCTTTTGTAAATCTGTGCTTTAGGGTAACAAATTAGAACGCCTGTTGATATACCGGTAACAACAAATTTAAAAACAATGAAAACAATATTTACACTTTGCCTGATCCTTGCAGGAACGCAAATCGGATTTGCGCAGGAAAACAGCTCCCGCATTATTACCAACTCCGGGATGCCTTCCCGTATTTCTATGAACGTAACCGTTTCCCGGCAACAGCAGCGGACAGTACAAACCGATTCTACAACCCGCAATCCTCTTTATGAGCATAGCGGAACATCAGGAAACAATCCCTTATTTGAGGGTATAACCCAACCGGCACAGCCAGGCGGGGATAAGCCCAAAAACGATAAAAGCCCTATAAAGCGCGAGCCGGCAGAGAAGCGTTACAACGGCTTAAGAGATGTGGTAAAGACCCAGGTATAGCACTGCTGTTTAGAGTAAAATCCGTTGTGCCGCCGGAACCGTAGCAATATGCGGCATCCGGCCGGCCCGGTATTGCCGGTACAGTTCGGGGATTGCATCCGCACTGTCTGCAATAAAGGGGCCATGTACCACAATCTCTTCATGCTGTGGCAGTCCGGCATATAGTACCAGCCGGGCTTTTTCTTCCTTTGCAACAACCTTTAAGGTGCTTGGTCCGGCTTCTTCAAACAGATCCAGCCATCCTACCTGTTCCTTTCTGAGCGGTTGTTCATCCGCACCGGCCGTAACCCCGCCTTCCAGTATATACAAAAATGTGTTGTACTGTGCCGGAAGATCCAGCACAGTAGTGGCGCCCGCTTCCAGCGAAACATCGGCAACAATCAGGGGCACATAATGGTGTACCGGCGCGGTTAATCCGTTTAGTGCGCCGCTGTACAACCGGATCTGTACGCCTTTTTCATCCAGCACCGGTACATGCTTCAGCGGCAGGTCCTGAACCCTGGGCGTTGCGGTCCTGTATTTGCGGGGAAGGTTCAGCCATAGCTGCAACAATCTTAACTGCATGGGCCTGTCGATGGTTTCCGTATGCACCACGCCGCTGCCGGTGGTCATCAGCTGAAAATCCCCGCTGTGCATTTTGTGGGCCTCATCACCGATCTCTCCCTCCAGGAGCAGCGACACAGTTTCAAAGCCTGCATGGGGATGTGCCCCACCGGAGGGCGTGGTATCTTTCTTATCCAGTACATCATCCATCAGGAAAATAAAGGGGTCGGAAGCTTCGAAATCTGCACCTACCAGCTGACGGGCTATATGACCGGCGCCCAGAAACCCCGGACGGGCCTCCGGGGTTTCTGTTCTTATAATCTTTCTTTCGGTTTTCATAACAGGTCTTTTTATGCAGGAACAGCCACGGCCTGCTTTACCAGCTCCAGCTCACTCTGGATCTTCACTTCCTCACCCAGCGCAATGCCTCCCGTTTCCAATACGGAATTGAAATTGATGCCCCACTGACTGCGCTCGATTTTACCGGTAACAAAAAAGCCCGCCCGTTCATTGCCCCAGGGATCTTTTGTGGTACCATTGTGCTCTACCCTCAGCTGTACCGGCCGGGTAATGCCTTTCAGAGTCAGGTTGCCCCGCAGGTCAAATGTATCCACATCTTTGCGCGTAATTCCGGTTGACACAAATTCCAGCTCCGGGTACTTTTCCACTTCAAAGAAATCGGCATTGCGGAGATGGGCATCCCGCTGCTCGTTATGGGTTGATACAGAGTCCATGCGGGCTGTAAGCTTTATCTGAGCGCTACTAAAATCATCGCCGCGGGTATCCACTTCTACCTGAAAGTTCCGGAAAGAACCCGTTACATTGCTGATCATTAAATGCCGGATCTTAAAACCTAATTCACTATGTGTAAGATCCGATAACCATTTTGCGTGTGCCATAACTTTATTTTTTGTTTTAGAACACAAAGGTATTTCAACATACTTACAAAAGGTAAGCACTTAACAAAAGGTAAGCACTATACAATATGTAAGTGCGTACCTTTGCTATATAAAACAATCCGGCTATGGCAAAACTGAATAGTAGTGATATGCACCTTTCTGCAGAAGCATGCAATGCTAATTTAATGGCCGTTGGCGATGCGCTGTACGCCATTGGCGGAAAATGGAAACTGCGGATCATTGTGGCTTTAAAGACCGGCAGCAAACGCTTTAACGAACTGCAGCGATCCATAGAAGGGATTTCAGCCAAGGCGCTTGCCGCTGAATTGAAAGATCTTGAGCTGAATGGATTTGTACACCGCCGGGTGTTTACCGGTACCCCCATAGTGGTCAGCTATGAGTTAACGGAATATTCCGGAACATTGGGCGATGTGCTCGATGCGCTTTCCTCGTGGGGTGCAATGCACCGCGAAACCATCCGAAAAAGCATGCGGAAAAACAAAACCGCAGCGGTATAAATATACTACACAAACGGCTCTGGTCTTCCCCCTGAAAACTGTTGCCTTTTGTACAGGAGCTCATACCCGCAATAACGAATACCGGCAGTGCCATAAGCGACAGGAGCCGGCGCCGGCTTATAAGGCCGCAGTAAATACATAATCGCCCGCAGGTACGGAAAGCACCTGGTATCCCTCAGACTGCTTCAGGAACCGGACAGCAGGGTCCTGATCCAGGCTTAGGTTTCCCGACCGGACTGCGGTACGGTCTTTTGCGGGGATCCAGATCTCCGCTTCCGTATTGGCAGGAACACTGATTTGAAACCGGACCAGTGTTCCTTCTTTTTTCCAGCCGGACCGGATCAACCCCTGAGGAGAGCGGTAGTCGCATTTTACCTGGCTAAGTCCATTGTTCACAAACGGCTTTATCACGATCTTCCGGAATCCGGCGGCCGCAGGACGGATGCCTGCAAGGCTTTTGTAAAACCAGGCCATTACGGATCCGAACATCGGGTGATCCTGGGAGTAAGTGTTATCGGAATATTTCCAGGTTTCCCAAAGCGAGGTAGCCCCGTTGCGGATCATATACATCCAGCCAGGATAGTCGGGTTGGGTCACTATTTTATAGGCAAGCGCATTTTCATTTTGTGCATCCAGCACATCCAGCAGCATTTTTGTTCCGAAGATCCCGGTTGATAAGTGAAAATCCTTTTCGCGGATGGCCTTTCGCAAACCGTTCAGTGCTTTTTCTTTGGCGGAGGGGGCGTCATCCAGCAATCCAAACCACAGGCCGTATACCTGTGCAGATTGGGTTCCGTTATCAAACTGTCCTGTTTGTGCATTAAAATATTTTTCAAGAATGGCTTTTTTTACCTGTGCCGCCAGCCTGGTAAAATAGTTCAGGTCCTCCGCTTTCTCCAGCAGCTGGGCGTAGCCGGCCATCCTCACCAGGTGAAAGAAATAAAAGCAGGATGCTGAAAAGGCCCCGGGTTTTGCATCCAGCGATTCGTGGTCACTGATATCGGTGTGCAGCAGGTGCTCTTTGGAAACCGATACCAGGAATGCCGCCTGCTTTTTCAAATAAGGATAATGCGACCGGATAATGCCGGTGTCTCCATAAAACAAAAACAACTCATTTGCCAGGAAGGTATAACCCGCCTGGAAGGAAACCGGTCCCGAACCATCTCCCAGCGAGAAATCAGCAATCCCCACATCGGGCGCAGTTTCTGTGATGCCTCCCAAAGGCCGTTGCGCATCTGTGAAATCCCGCAACATTTTTTTGTAGAATTCCTGCATATCAAAATTATACATAAAGGCGGCACTGGTACACAGCATATCGCCTCCATACCCGTACTTCTCACGTGCCGGGCAATCGGACTGGGTGCTGAACATATTGCTCCGGAAGGTCCACCGGATATTCTCATTGAGCTGGTTCAGCATGGGATCCGAACTGTTAAAATCACCCGCATTGTCAACGGCCGCGCTCAAACAGAGCCCTTCAAGATCTCCGGGGCCGGGCGTTCCGGGCCAGCCGGAAATTTCTGCATAACGGAAACCATGGAATGTGAAGCCCGGTGCCCATTCTTCTACCTGCCGCCCCTTGAGGATATACACGTCTTTCTGGTACGCCGTGTCGGGGGCCCCGGGCCCGGCACAGCCCGCCCCTTTGATCTGACCGGCTACCGAGGTCATTACATTCAGGCTTCCATCCGGGTAAAGCGCTTCACCATACCTGATGGAAACGGTATCACCCTCTTTGCCTCTTACCCTTATTTTGAGTTTGCCTGCAAAGTTTTGTCCCAGGTCCGCCAGAAATACACCGGGCCTTACCTCGCGTACCGAGCGCGGCTTTAAGGACCGGTATACCTGTATGGGTGGCTGGGCCTGGGCAACCATTGCCCCCGGGGGGCCTGCTATTTCGATTGCCTGTTTGGCATCGCTGCTCTTAAATGAGGGCAGCGACCAACCCGGCTGTTCAAGATTTGCATTGTAAACCTCCCCGATGTAAATATTATTATCCAGTACCGGCCCCGGAAAAGTAGTCCAGGAACCGTCTGTATAAATATCCTCACTTTTTCCATCGATATAGGTGATCCGGAGCTGCGCTTTTACACAGGGAGTTCCCATATATAAATGCTTTCTCAGGTTACGATCGGGGTTGCACCACATATTCATCGGCGACAGATCGTACCAGCCATTTCCCAGCATTACCCCCAGGGCGTTACGGCCCTTTTTAACCAGTGCCGAAACATCGTAGGTCGTATAGAGTACTTGTTTCCGGTAATCCGTCCACCCCGGGTCGAGCATATTTTTCCCAACCCGTTTCCCGTTCAGCTCCACTTCATAGTATCCCAACCCGGAGATGTAAAGCCTTCCGGACTGCACCGCTTTTTTTAGCACAAACGGTTTGCGAAACAGCGGCATGGCCCCATTAATAGCCCTTTGATCCACACGGTTCTCATCCGGCCGGTCGGCGATCCAGCGGGCCTTCCAGTGGCCGGGAGCCAGCATCGCCGTTTCAAAAGTACCCGTGGCATCCGATGCTGCTCCTTTATTGGTATAGCACCGTACTTTCCAATAATATTTTTTAAACGGCTTTAGTTTTTGAGCGGGCAGACGTATCCCGTTATAACCACTGGTTATTTTCCCCGACTGCCAGATATTGCCGGCGCCGGCCCTCAATTTGTGCTGATCGTCCGATACCCATACTTCAAACGCCTCCTGTAACAGACCCGGTGCTGCCGAACGGAGTTTCCAGGTAAACAAGGGTTCGGGAGCATCAATTCCAATGGGGGCGGTCCTGTTCTCACATTTTAGATCCAGCACCTGCGCCTGCAAACCGGTGAACCAACAACATTCAGCAATAAGGATCAATAGAATTTTACGCATAACTTAGAGCTGGCATCTGCCAGGGTTTTAATTTGTTTTTATTTACAAGCCCCGGCTTTTACCAGTTACGGGGAATCTTATTTTTCTTATTGGCATAGGTGACCATGATCTCTATTTCTTTCAGCTCTGTGTACTTATTCCGCAGGTAGCGGAGGGCTTTATACCGCTTTCCATTTACAGGCATCCGTCACTCATTACCGGCCATCATCAGCAAAACCAGGGTAACAGATCCGGCAGGCAGCAACTCTATCCTTCCTTTTATACAACAATGAGGCTGCTACCCCGGCCAAAAAAAATCACAACTGCGATGTAGCGCTGCATGGCAGCGGCTGCTCCAGCGGCCAGCGCCGTAGCCGCACCAGGTTTTCTGGAACCGCTTCCCGGTTCCAGTGTGTATGAATGGCAAGTGCGGCACCCAATGCAGTACCCTGTATCATAGAGGCCGCGTATACCTCTTTACCCGGAAATGCATTTGCCAGCAGCTGCATATAGATCCCGTTCCTGCAAAACCCTCCATCTACATAAACCCTATTTACATCACTTCCATCCAGCACCATTTGGGATGTTTGTTGCTGCCGGGCTATAATGTCGGCCACCAGCTGGTGGTAGGCTTCACCCGCTGAAGAAAACCCGGACAGTGCCCGGGAATGAAAAACACCGGGTGTAGTGGGGCTGAATGCCCGATCCTCTTTTTGCAAAGCTTGCACCCTGTTTTGCATTCTTATTTTCCGGATATACCCCGGATCCAAAGGAACGTTTTTGAAAAAATCGCCGGGTACATGAAAATGTTCTGCAATCCGGAGCACCTGTGTATCATGATCATTACCGGCAAATAACATAGAGGTCTTTACCGGGCACCCCTGATAAGAAAGATAACTCAGGCACCCCCCGGCCAGCTCCCGGCCAGCCGGCAGTGTAGTGTTAAAAGGATTCAGACTAACGCTCCAGGTGCCCGTAGATAAAATAACGAAGGGCTCTTTAAAACACAGCAGATAGGGGATCACCGCTGCCGAACTATCATGCAGCCCGATGCCTGTAGTTACTGTTTCACCGGTATATTCATTCATCACTGGTACTACATGACTACCCGGGACAACCATCGATAGTTTTGGCAATACCCGTTCTTCCTTTAACCAGGAATGATACTGCATTTGTTTAAAATTCCACATTGCCGAATGACAGCCTACGCTTGTCATCTCAGCAAATTTTTTGCCGGTAAGTAAAAAGCACAGGTACTGTGGTAAATGGAGTACATGCGCTGTCTGATCAAACAGGTCCGGTTTTTTCTTTTTTATCCAATACAATTGCAGGCCCGCATTCAGATGCCCCATTAAAGGAGTACTGGTCTCCTGAGAAAACAAAGCGGCATTGCCCCGTTCTTCTTCAAATATTTTTTGTACTTCCGCGGGGTAGGGCTTCAGGTAATTATAAAGATTTCCGGCCACCTTTCCCCGTTTATCAAGGCATACGACCGATGCTCCATAGGTTGAAAAATTGACCGCCCTTAGTTGAAATTCCGGCGCCTTTTTTAATTGCCGGAACTGCTCCAGCACCCAGGCAGCCAGCCTGTTCAGGTCTTCGCAGGGAAACCCGTCGTCATCCGCTATTTCTTCAAAACGGATCTGCTCTTCCTTAACTACATTGTAATGCACATCAAAAACCAACAATTTCTTATTGGTCTTCCCAATATCAAAAACAGCTATGACAGGCAATCTTGTTGGCATACTCCGTCTGTTTAAATAAGGCCCGCTTTTTTAGCGGATCAGCTTTCTTAAAAACCTGGAAGTTTTAACGGCATCATTTTCTTTTATGAGCAAATCGATCTCATCGTAGTATTCATCTACAATCTGCTCATACTTCTTTACCCACCAGATGCTTTCGGAAATGGCGTCTACAGCATCTTCCCGGTAGGGATACTGATCCATCGAGATCCATCCCCCGTAGCCGGTTTTCCGAAGCCAGAACAACAACTCCACATAAGTGGTAAAGTGTACACTACTTACGATCATGTCATCATCCCAGCTGCCGTGGTTATCATTAAAATGCATGTGATACAACAGGTTTCCGGCGCGTTTTGCCAATACCACGGCTTCCGCCACGTTTTCACCTGCATAAAAGCTGTGCCCTGTATCAATGGTAATGCCTACATTCGGACAACCGGTTTCTTTTGCCGCCAGAATCGTATCTGCCATCCGCGCATGATAGGAGAAGTTGCGGGGTTCTTTGGGCTTGTATTCCAGCGCATACTTTAGTGTTGGAAATTCGCTGGCAACCGCTCTTGTGCCCTCCGTTAGCCAGTTGCGCTCCTGATCATAATCTGTGGCCAGCAAATAATCGTATCCGTCCTGGCCCAGCCACAAATTCACGATCCCGCAATTCATGGCCAATGCTACTTCGCTCATCTGGCGCAAATAGTCCAGGGCCGCCTGCCGCACTTTTGCATCCGTGCTGGTGAGGCTGCCTCTTCCAAACAAGGAATTCCCAAAAGTATCCGGGATAATACTGGCACAGGCCACACCGGCATCATCCAGTCTTTTTTTCATATCGGCCACATTATCGGGCCGGATATCCCAGGTACCTACCAGTTCGATTCCCTGGATCTGCGGTATCCGCTCCAGCGCCTGTTTTAACATTGTTTCTGAACTGGGATTTTGCTTATATCCCTGGCAAAAACGATCCCGCGTATTTCCTAAGTTTCCCAGTATAATGGCATATTTATTACTCATGGCAATCTTCTTCTATAAGGTGATTAACTGCATTATTGCTGCATACTATATTTTCCATTCGTAGTTTTTCCAACGGCTCATCACTTTACCCAGCGCTTCAATCTCATGATCCGCTATCGGGATCATCGCCCCCAGTGAGGCAGACAATATTAATGATTTCGCACTGAATTCTGCCACCTCAAGATAATCAAACGCCTGTAACAGCTTATTGCCGGTAACCACCACGCATTCGTTCTTAATGATCATTACCGGTGAGTCTTCCGATATGACCGGCTGCGGCGTTCCCTGCTCCGAAAACTGGCATCCGAGCTCGCTCATCTGCACATCCTGGAGATAGATCCAGGTTTCGGGAATCGTACGTACATTAAAATTTTCTCCCGTTATGGCAAAAGCCGTCAGGTAAGCAGGTTGCGTCATAATGATGGCATTAACCTCTTTGTGATGCGCATAAATGGCATGGTGCAGCTGTACTGCCTTATCCGGTATTTTCCCTTTTTCCCTTTGCCCGTTCCTGATCTGCACCATATCCCCGGGGGTAAGGTCCCATTTGGAAATATGATCGGGCGTAATGATAAAATCGTTCCCCTCCCATCTTGCAGATACGGATCCATACGCGCCCAGCATAAGCCCCTGTCTGCATGCCCGGGTAATAATTTTATGCAGCTCGGTTCGCTTTTCCCTGTTGATGGCGGAGTAGGAGTGGGTTGTATCTTCCTCCGGCAATACATTGCAGAACCGCATTAAATGCTTTTCGATCGTGTTTTCCGCCAGAATCCGGGCGGTCCCGATCCTGCTGCCGTAGAGCAGTGATCTTGCCGTTAGCTCCATCAACTCAAACCGCTGGTAGGCCTCCGAAATATCAGCCCCGCCAATCACCGTACCGTGATTTTCCATAACGACCACCGAAACGCCTTCGCTGAATTCAGCTGCTATATTTTCTCCCAGCTCTTCTGTTCCCGGTAATGCATAGGGAGCATACCCTGCGGTGCCGCAAAGGGCATGCACCTGCGGAAGCACCCGGGTATCGGGTACTTTACGCACAATGCTGAAGGCAACAATACCAGGTGGGTGTGCATGAATTACGGCTTTTATATCCGGACGTTTTTTATAGATCGCCCGGTGAAACGGGTATTCCGATGATGGTTTATGACCGCCAACGATGGTTCCGTCTTTTTTCACACAAACAATATCGGCGGGTTTCAGCAATCCCTTATCCATGCCCGCCGGGGTGATCCAGATATTGCCCTCTTCATCACAGATCGATAAATTGCCTCCCGATGTCGTTGTCAGCACGCGGTCGTAGATCCGCCTCATCACCAAAGTGATCTGGTCCCGGGGGTGCATCGTTTTTGTATTCAGCAAGGTCGCCATAATTGCTTTAAATCGTTTAAGTATCAACAAACTTAAAAAAGCTGAAAGGGATTGCTATCCTGTATTGACCTGAACTATTTACGCTATGGTTCCGGACATCGGCAACGCTGAAGGCTTCATGGGCTTCTTTATCAGCCACGACTTTCAACAATCGTGCATAGAGCGATGAGGGTACGCATGATACTATGGTCCTGCGGCCATACACCGTATTTTTCCTGTTCCGCATTTAATAGTATATTGGTCTTTTGAATTGCCAACATTTTTCTAATGAAAAAACAACGTTTGCTGGATCTGATCCAGGTAGATCCGTATTCAAGCACACCTAAATATCTTCAGATCGTTAATGCCATTCTCAAGGAAATTGAAAAAGGAACCGTAACGGCAGGCGACAGTATGCCTTCTATCAATGAGTTCAGTATTGAGCTGGATATTGCACGGGATACAGTAGAACGCGGTTACAAACAGCTACGCCGCATGGGAATTATTAATGCGGTTCCCAGAAAGGGATACTTTATTGAGAATACCGAATTTCAGCGTCCGCTCCGGGTATTCCTGCTTTTCAATAAACTAAGCACTCCTAAAAAAATGGTGTACGATGCCCTGGTAAATGCCCTGGGCGATAAGGCGGGTATCGATTTTTATATTTATAACAACAATTTTCATTTGTTCAAACGGCTGCTCTCAGGCAGTAAGGATCACTACACCCACTATGTGATCATTCCGCATTTTATCGATGGAGGCGAGCGGGCTTCCGAGATCATCGATACCATTCCAAAAGATAAACTGATCCTGCTGGATAAGCTGGTGCAGGGGGTAACTGGTGCATACGGCTCTATTTATATCGACTATCAAAATGATATTTACCAGGCACTGCATGAAGCTCTTGAACATCTTGAAAAATACCATACCATTAAGCTGATCTTTCCGGATAACAGCTACTATCCACAGGAAATAAAAAAAGGCTTTACCCATTTTTGCCAGGACAACGCTTTTTCGTACAGGATCATTCACAATATCGAAAATGAGCCTATCAAGCAGGGGGAAGTATACATCAATATGATTGAGGAGGACCTGGTGACCCTTATCGAAAAAATTCAGCCCACCTCGTTAAAAATAGGCACACAGGTAGGCATCATTTCCTATAACGAAACCCCGTTCAAAAGAGTGATCTTAAACGGGATCACAACGATCTCTTCCAACTTCCATGAAATGGGGGTAATGACCGCACAGGCGATCCTTTCGGGAACCACGGAAAAGCAAAAAGTGCCCTTCCTGCTTACTTTACGCCCGTCTTTATAGGAAAATGCAGCAACTGGTTCAGCAGGCAGTATTCCTAACCAACATCCTCTTTTACCATTGAAAGGCTTTGATAGGATTGCGGCATTAAACCGGAATGTGCGCCGGATTTTTTTTGCATCAACGTTTACTCGTGATTCTTTTTAAAACAATATAGGGGCAGGATACGGACGTCAGGTATACCGGACCGCGGGTGTATGATGGCGGATGAAAACATTCCAGGGGGCCGGCAAACCGGCTGCCTTTCCGAAAGTCGGTATCCCTCAATTGAGCTATATACTCCTTTACCAGCTTTTGTGCGTTTTGTTTATCTATAAGCCAGATGGCACTCGCTACCCAACCCACCGGCGTATGCCAGTAGGCGCCATTTTGATACTGGTTTAACCGAACCTCCGGCAAAGCGCCTTCCCAGGCGGTTGCAGAATCAAAATCATCCGTGATAATAATATGCCGTATAGCGCCCTTATACGCCAGGGTGCCCGCAGCATAGGCATCGGAAAGGACGGCTGCCGCCTTTTCTGCGGCTTTGCCGGAAAGTATTTTTAAATAGATGGCCAGTGCCGTGCCCCAAACATCTTTTTGCGCGCTCTTTCCGGTAGATGCGCGCAGCATACCGCCGGCATCCGTAAAAATCACAGGAATGGCGGCCTTCAGGCTGTCGGCAATCGCCTTGTACCGGGCCGCTTTTGACGAGTTGTTTTTTTTTCTAAAGATCTCTGAAAGATCCAGCGCCGCTTCATACTTCAATAATGAAGGATATAGTAAATCGCCGGTGATATGGATCGCATCTCTGAATCCGAAATCAACGGCACGATAGTTTTCTATAGAATGCACAATATGATTGCCGGGATGGGCCGGTGGCACCCGGAAAGCAATTTCCAGCCTGTCAGACAATGCAGTGCCGTTAATAACCTTATTCAAAATGGCGCGGTCGCCGGTAGTGTACATATAATGACGGGCCATCTTTATAAAATAAAACTGATCACAGTACGGCGGAAACCATCCAAAAGCCCGGGTACCCTGCTCTTCAACAGCGTAGGTACCCGGAAAATAAACCGGCAGACCGCTATCCATCAGGATATGATCGGCGATGGCCCCGTAAGGAATCATACCTCCCCCCCTGGTGATCTGCGTTTGGTTGCATTGTGTGGCGGCCGTAAGCAGCAGCATACCCTTTTGCTCTTCTGCTGTTACAAAACCGGTTTCCAGGCTCATGGCATAATCCCGGATCCAAAAAGCCGGGTAAGTCGTCCGTCCCCCGGGCCGGATCAATGTGCCCCCGGTTCTGTTCACCCCAAAAGGAGGTGGCAGGGGCTGGCCGGGATGAATACGGGAACTGTCTAATACCGCCTGAGTAAGGTTTTTTAAAAAGTGTAGATCTGCTGCATTGATAATTGCTGTTTTTTGAGCCGCAGCCAGCGGCGCCCATAAAAAACAAATTGCAGCAATGAACAGGTGAAGGTCTTTAACTTTTAACATCCGGTGAATTTTTTTGAAGCGCATAGTGCATGTCTCGTGCAAGCGGATCACCATTTGCCCTTCATGGCATACAATTTACCACTCTCCGGTGGTATTTAATCAGAACCTTAAAAAAGGGGCCGGCACACAACCATTTCAAAAAAACCGCCATTCATACAGTTTCTAAAGCAGATCATCCGTTTGTGTTCACATTCGCCATTAAATCAATTTCCATAATATGAAATGCGCCAACTGTTTTTCCATCCCAGGCTTCCTGTACCTGTATCCGGATATACCGGTATGCCGCAGCCCCCGGCGGAATCAGGAACAACTCTCCTTCGCTCATTACATGTATACCGGAAGTAAAGTCGCCAAGTTTTGTCCAGCTGCTCAATTCCGGGGCCAGGGTATTGCTTCCCCAAAGCGAAAACCGCTTCATATTCCCTATCTTGTACTGGTACCCCTGGCGCTGCCATGTTCTGAATGAATAAAGGGAAAAACCGGATACGCCCAAATCAAAGGTTATATGCTGGGGAAAAGGTGCGTCCGCTGTGTGAAAGCCCGGCTCCGCATTGGTTTTGCCATCCCACATATTTGGCATCACCCAGCCCCAGGCCATGTTGGCATCGCCGGCAAGCTTTACTTCTTTAAATTTGGATTTATCGAGCCGGTATCTTACCGTATTGCCGGGAACAACAACCGCAGCGGTTTTGAGCGTATCTACGGAAGTAGTATCAGCCAGGTACCAGGTAGTATAAGCAATATCCGTTCCCTGTTTATAGTCCGTTAGTATCGTGGTGTTTTCGCTTGCATTCAAAAATATCTTCTTCTGGCTACCCGCTGCATCTGTATAGGTGAGTTGCTGACCAATGCTGCCATTATACGTGTCTGCGCCGCCCCAGGACAGCCGCAGCTGCCCGTCTGCATTATCCACAAAAGTCTGGCTCAATGGGCGGCTAAACATGTTGGACTGGAAGGTAGCGCCGATGGACCGGCCCTGCACTTCTACAGGAACTGACTGGTTGCCTGCATCATCAAATGTTTTGATGATAAAAGAATAGAGGCCTTCCGGCACATCCAAAAAATAGGAAACGGTATCCGTGTTGCCGGGTATCCGGAACTCCGCAGAGTCTGCAAAATTATTCCAGTAGATGCGGGCTTTTGAAACCGTGGGGTCTACCGGCGCCAACCAGCCAAACTTAATACGGTTAAGCCCCGAGTAGGTTTTTACCCCTTTGGCGCGCTCCACATAGGTGATGCCCTGGGGCACCACGTATTTTTTATATGTATCATCCATTTTCTTACAGCCGGTAATGGTCATTGCCGCCAGTACTGCAATCAAGGGGTGTATGTTAATTTTCATGTTGTTCAAGTTAATTTTACATTGTAGTGATTATTGTGCGTCCTGGCCCCAAAGGGTGAGCTCTTGTATAACAATCTGTGTTTGTCCGCTGGAAATGCCCCAGGTATTTAAGGTTTTAAAGCGGATATACCTTACCGTGGGGATCCCGGCCTCAAATTCAAACTCTTCGCCCCTGTTGAGGGCATAGTCCCGGTCCTCCGCGGTTACAGGTCCGTCTCCCGATGGTTTAAAGGAGCTAAACGTTCCTAATTTTACCCAGTTGCTCCGGTAGATCTTGTTTTCGAGATCCACATAGTCTCCATCAGGATTTACGCTGTTGGCGCCCCATATTTCAAAGTTTTTTGGGTGCGATCCCTGGTAGGCTCCCTCCGGGTGCAGCCAGGTTCGCATGCGGCTGATGGCCACCGGGCGGCCCAGGTCGAGGGTAAAGGTCTGCGGCAGCTGGTAGCTCCTGGTGGCAAAGAGGCAGCAATAGCCAAAACCTCCGTCAAATATTTTGCGCAGGGGGTAGTTTTCTACATAATCGTAATTATCCCCCGGCAGCTCCATGGCCTTCCATGGGCCTTTATCGATCAGCTTTTCAAACCAGGGCTTTATAATAGCATCCTTTTGTACTGTTTTATTATTCCAGCGGTCTCTCAGCAATACAGCGAACTTTCTTTCGGTTGTATCCATTCCTCTTACAGAAAAATTGACCCGGTCGGCGGCGGTATAATAAGTGGTCAGCTCGCTGTAATTACCATTGCGCAGGGTATCCTGCAGGATCACCACCGCCAGGTTGGCCCGTTCGGGGTTCTGCAGTTTTACATTGATGCCGCCAAAAGTTCCTGCAATACTCAGTGTTTCATACACTGATTGAATGGCAGGCATCAGTGGTTTCACCTTTACCACCAGCGGCCCGGACTCCTTTTCATTCTTACCTACACTATACAGCTTTACATCATATTCCCGCGTGTCGCCAAAGCCTTCGACCTTTAGGGTGTCTGTATAATACGAGGATTTTACTTCCCATTCCGAACCGGGTGCGGTTTCGTATACGGCTTTTACATACCGGAGGTTGGGGTCTTTTGGAATTTTGTAAACGATATAAGCCCCCCCGCTTTGCGGAATAACTTTTACATCCTGCACCTGTGCCGGCGCCGGGAGGCTGGCGTCTGTATAGTTTACATATTCCTCATTCCGGGAGCAGTTAAAAATCACCAGCGAAAGAAGCGCCAAAACCAGCAGCTGATATTTTCGTTCCATCATTTATAAAAATTTTAAATGTTATAGGGTGGCGGTTGCTACCATCCAATATTTTGTACCAGGTTCGTGTTTACATTGAGATCGCTTTCTGATATGGGCCAGAAATAATCCTTGATACCAAAGCGTTGCTGAAAAATATTGGTAGGCCGGTAATACGATTCGGTATTAGAGCCATAAACGTTCCAGCCGGTAATTGTTTTGTTCATTTCTGTGAGGGCCAGCTTCCAGCGGCGCAGGTCCCAGAAGCGCTGGGCTTCAAAAGCCAGTTCATTTAACCGTTCCCGCTGAATGATTTCCCTTACGCCGTTTTTGGTGGTCACTTTTGCCGGGTTTGTAGAAAAGTTGGACCAGGCGGCCAATACCCCTGGGATACCGGCCCGCTCCCGTACTTTATCGAGGTATAAAAACACTTCGGGATCGGGCCCCTTCACCTCGTTAAGACATTCGCTGTACAGGAGATACAGATCGGCCAGGCGCATCAGCGGCCAGGGATACCGGATGGTGGTGTAGCTGGAGGGACTTCTTACATTATCCGGATGGATCCATTTTTTTATGGGGTAACCGGTAACCGGCCCCTGGAAGGAAGAGGCTTTCCCGATGGGATCGCCTAATTTAAACCGGAGCCAGTAAAGCGTACCAGGGTCCGCATCATTAAATTTACCCTGGCCATACCAGGTACCGCCGTCAAAACCCAGATAAGCGTAAAACCGGGGCTCCCTGTTAAAATTGAGCTGCGCCGTTGTAAAACCGCTCCTCAGATACCGGCGGTAACCGGGGGTAACGAGCTGGGTGGCATACCGTTCTGCGTAGTTCCAGGTTTTATCTTCGTTTATGGGCAACCCGTTGTTGGTATAAAACTGTTCCGCTATTTTTAGTGGGGCGTTATACCGGTTATCCATCCATACCCTTGCCTGGGGGCTGGGGTCCCAATCCGGCGATGCAAGGATCTGCATCCGGTTGATCCAGCTTTGCGTATTAGCCCAGATGATCTCTGAATTCCATTTTTCTGAGAAGGCCATTCGCAGGCTCAGTTCGGTTTGAGTGGTATCGCTGATCACAAATGCCGCTTTTACATTGGGGTGCTTATACAATGCTATGCCGGCGGTTTCGCAAAGGGTAATGGCCTCGCGGCAGGCATCCGCAGCCCGTTGCCACTTGGTTTCGGAATACTCCGTATTGAACAGCTGGGTTCCATCGGGGTTTTTGAGGCTGGCCTCATCGGTATTGCCGTTGAAGAGCGGGCTGGCGGCAAAAGTGAGCAATTTTGCCTTGAGGCTGTAGGCAACAGGGCGCGTTATTTTCCCATAATACTGCGGATCCACAATCGTTATTGGCAAATTGTCCTTCGCTTCATCCAGCAGCTGTTCCATATAGCTGAAGCAGGAATCTACCGGCTGGCGGGTCACTTTTACCTCGCTAACACCGGCGGAAACCGGCAGGTTGGTTTTTATAACCGGAATGGGGCCATACATGCGCAGGAGCAGAAAATGGTAATAGGCTTTCAATACCTTTACTTCGGCAATCCACTGTCTTTTTTCCGCAGACTCCATATCCGGTACGCCGCCGATATTTTCGAGGAAGATATTACAGTCGCGGATGGCGCGATACATTTTTGACCAGTAATCGCCGCCGATAGGGTTGTTCACATTCTGATCTCCTTCTGCAAGACGCCGGTAAATGCTGGTTTCATTGATATCGGGAAGCTCCCATATTTCATCTCCCCCAAACAAGGCCGGACCACCGTTGAATTCGGCATCCGCCGGCATATAGGAGTAGCAGGTAAACAGGTATTTTTCTGCCTCTCCGCGCATGGCAAAGGCATTATCGAGCGTTGCTACATTATCGGGAACAATATCGAGGTATCTCTTACAGGAAGAAAAACAACATACGACCACTATAAAAACGCCAACAGCAATATTTTTCATTATATGCATTTTAGGATCCGTTTAATTAAAATTGAAGTGAACACCCAGGTTGTATACTTTTTGAATGGGATAGGCGAGGCCATTGCCGCCCATTTCCACATCCCATAGTTTGAATTTGCTAAACGTAAGCAGGTTGTTGCCACTAAAGTAGACCCGGATACCGGAGGATCGTATTTTATTGGTCAGCTTTTGCGGCAGGGTATACCCCAGCTCCACGGTTTTGAGGCGCAGGAAGGCGCCGTTTCTCATAAACCAGGTACTTGGCTGTTTGTTATTGGGATGGGCAAAATTGCTTAGACGGGGCCAAAGTGCATAAATATTCTGGTTTTGCTCGCTCCAAAAATCATCAGCAATCACTTTAAGTACCTGCCGGTCATCTACAAAGGGGGTAATCTTGTTATAATCGATCCAGAACGATTCATTGGCCATGCCCTGGAAGAAGAGGGAAAGATCAAAATTCTTATATGAAGCGGAGGGCCCAAAACCATAAACAATTTCCGGTACCGTAGGATAACCAATGGGCAACTGGTCTGCCTCGGTAATGCGCCCATCACGGTTTACATCAAGAAACTTGATATCGCCTCCCAGCACCGGGCGGCCAAAATTTTGAGCGGGGGAGTTAAGCGCGTCTTCATCATCTACAAAAAGACGTTCTGCAATATACCCATAGGGCTGGTTAATATTTTGCCCAACCCTGGAGCGCCAGGGCTCCTTATACTGCGGCTCTTCATTTACCAGGTACTTATTGGTGGCATAGGTAAAATTGCCCATCGCCGATAAAAAAAGCCCGTTGTCGAAGGTTTTGCTTACCGTAAGCGATGCATCAATGCCCTGCGAAGTGGCTTCTCCTACATTAGCGCGGATGGGCGCAGACAGCCCCATGGTAGTGGGGATAAACGCCCGCGTCATTAAAATATTAGTACGGTGCTGCTTAAAAAAGTCTACGTTGAGCGTAATGGCATTAAACAGCCCAAACTCCAGCCCCAGGTTTTGCAGGTAGGCTTTTTCCCAGGTAATATCTTCATTGGCATACCGGCCAATTGAAACGCCGGGCAAATACTTGCTGGCGCCGGAAAGATCGCGTCCAAAGGTAGCGCCCCTTGTCCCGTCATCCATCTTTACTTCCGATAAATAGAAGAAACGGTCCTCGGGAGATCCGATGGCATCATTACCGATAATACCATAGGTATAACGAAGCTTGAGCGTACTGATCATCGTTCTCAGTTTTTCAAAAAAGGGTTCGTTATGGATGGTCCAGGCAACGCCCCCTGAGGGAAAAAATCCAAAACGTTTGTCCCTGTAAAACCGTTCGGAGCCATTGTACCCGAAATTAAACTCCGCATGATACCGGCTGTCGTACCCGTAGGTAAACCTCCCGGAAAGCCCGGTATTTCTTAAGGGTAGCGAGTTTAACAGCGTTTGGGCTCCGGAATTAAGCCGCTGCTGCACAATGCCTACCAACATACCGCTGATAGAATGTTTTTCATGGATCCGGTTATCGTAATTCAATACCCCCTGGGCATAAAAATTGGCATTTACATCTCCACCGCCGCCACTAAAATTCAAATACTCCGTTCCTATAGGGCCCACCGGCTGCGGATTGGCAGAAGAGTTGATAACGTTATACGCATAGTTTTGGGTAACAGGGTCGTAATTGGATACCTCATAATAAAACGGGTTATAGAACCGGGTTACACTGTTATATGCATAGCGCTCCACATTAAGCATTCCCCTGAAGTTGAGCCCCTTTATCCACTGCCCCAGGTTTTGGGTTACTTCCAGCTGCGCCATCATTTTGGATCGGTTCCAGTCGCGGTAGCCGCGTACCATTTCCGCATAAGGGTTCAGGTACAGGGAACCACGGTCACTACGCGTAACATTATTACCAAACAGGATATGCTTTACATACGCATGCGCCGAATCTTTTGGAAAGGTAGCGGGAAACTGAACCGGGTTGGAGCGCATTACCATACCATACATTTCTTCTCCCGTATAGATGGGCCCGCGGTAATCATCGAAGTTGCCATACAACCTTACCGTGAGCATAGTGGTTTTGGTAAGGTCAATATCGATATTGGAGCGGAGTGAATAGCTCTTCAGGTTAATATTACTGTTAAAATTATTTACCGGGTCCACTTTCAACACACCGTTGTCCTGGTTTAAAGCCCCGGAAACAAAATAACGGGCTACGCCGCCGCCGCCGCTTACATTAAGAGCATAGCGCTGGTTGCTGGTATAGTTTTTAAACAGGATGGACCTCCAGTCGTTTACCGGGTAAAGATAGGGGTTGGCCCCCGGCTGCCCCGTCCGGTTAATTTTATCATCCGAATAAAGAATGGTGCCCAGCCGGTCTCTTGTAAGTACTGCTTCGTTGGCCATTTTCATATAGGTGACGGGGTCGGCAAACTCCACATCTTTCGTGGGCATGGAAAAAGCCTGATCTACCCGGAGGGCAATTTTTGCACTCCCCACTTTTCCTTTTTTTGTATTTATCAGCATGACACCATTGGCGCCCCTTGCGCCATAAACGGCGGTGGACGTAGCATCTTTTAAAATGGAAAACGCAGCAATATCATCTACCGTCAGCCGTGCCAGGTCGGTGCTGCTGGATTCAATGCCGTCAATCAGGATCAACGGGCTGTTCTTATAACCAAAAGTGGTTACGCCTCTTACAAAGAACTCGGCATTATCGCGACCCGGCTCCCCGGAGCGTTGATAACCGATAACACCCGCCACTCTTCCTGCCAGCGCCGTGGTAAGGTTGCTGGAGGGTATGCGTAGCTCTTCGGGGTTAACAGATGTTACCGCGCCTACAACCTGTTCTTTTCTGCGTGCTTCAAACCCTACCTGCACCACTACCTGGTCAAGCCCCCGCACATCTTCGTCTGCCTCCAGCACTACGATAAGCTCCTTTCCCGCACGCGCCAGTACGGTTTTGGGTTTATAATCCACAGCCGACACTTCTATCGAGTCTCTGCCGGAAGAAGCGGCAATAAAGAAATTCCCGTTCTGGTCCGTTGCCATGCCCCTTGAAGTGCCCTTAATACTTACGGTAGCATTTGCTATTGCAGCGCCATCGGCATTCATTACTTTGCCAAATACCTTAATCGTATCCTGCGTTTGCGCACCGGCCATGCCGGCCAGCGTACAACTAAGCATAAGGCTAAAAACAAGTCGTTTCATCGTTGAAAAACGCAGCAGGTTTTTTATTTTCATCTGTTGATTGTTTTTTATTTATTTCTTTCCTGTCACGGATACGCATAGCATGGCCCCGTGGAACAAGACAAATTCGTTGAAACTGTTCTATTGTTACGTAACAGCAAGCACTATGAAAAGAGTAGTTGCTTTTTCACATCGCAAACACGGCAATCATATCCTCATTAAAATCGTTCTTCGTGTATCGGGTATGAAATTAAAGAAGTGAATTATTTTTCTTGTCCTGCTCTGTACTGAACCTGCAAGAAAAACTCAACCAGGGGTATCGCAAAGCAATTGCATGATACCCTTAAAGGCCATGCCGCTCTTTTGAAAATACGCTTGTCTGATCGGTTGGGAACAGGGCTTGTAACTTTGAGCATCAACAGTTGCAGCTTCGTTCTTTAGGGCATTGCAGTTCTCGCCGATTCTAATCCAAAAAGGTTTACGGTACTTACAGAGATCTTTCCGGGAGAATCTTTTAAATGCGGGAGCCTGATCTCTGGCAAGGGCAGTTCACGCGGGTAAGCGTCATCTCCATTGGTATCAAAATTCTGATAGGTACCGGTTGCCGGAAAACGTCCGATCAGCTGATCATTTTTATAAATATTGAAGTGACTGATACCGGATTCTATATCCGCATCTGCTTTCCAGGTAAGTGTTGCCTCCGGACGCTGCGGATCTGTTATCCGGACATGGTAGGGGGCAGGCGGGGGCGTATGGTCTGCAACAGTACCCGTGATCACGTATTCGCGCCAACGGGCAGCCGTTGCTGAATCGGGGAACCAGGCCGCGTTCCGCTTATTACCCGGGAAATCCCGTTCCGGGTATATATTGTAGCGTACGGTATCACCCAGCCACGCTTTGCACCGGTCTACGGGCCTCATGGCAGCGTACCCTGCTCCCGGCTTGGATGGAAGCCTTTGCCGCAGCACTGCCTCATAAAAGGGGATGGCCATATACCGGACATAACTGTAATTATGGCTCTGGTAGGGGGTATAGGCAATACTGGCATACCCACCCCCGGAACGCAGTTTACCAAACTCCCTTATGGATGTTTGCCAGCAGCAGGCATCTCCCGCCGGGCCCGCATGCCGCATCATTACCGGTACCTCTAATGCCGCAGACGGATAGGCTCCCGGCTCAAATGCCGGTGAGTATCCAAATACCGCCAATATTCTTTCGGGATATTCCCTTAGCATGGACAGGGCCCAGTAACCGCCGCCGGAATGGCCCCATAACAGCCAGGGAAGCTCCGCCAGTTCTTTATGCCCGGAGATCTTCCCGATGCCGGCAAGTGTTTTAATAAGCGCCGGGCCTGATCCGGACCCGGGATTTCGCCAATCATGGCAGTTCCCTTTGGCGGAATAGAGGTCGGGGCCTACAATTGCCAGGTTCCATTTTTTTGCAAACGCCTGGTATTGCAGATCAAAGGCGGTAGCTATTCCCCGCCCTTCCATAGTACAACCATGCTGATGTACAAAAACCCCCTGCAGGCTGGTTACGCTGTCGGGGATAAAAACCGCATACCGGGCTGAGTCAAATGTGTAATGGGCATCGTTTTGTGTAATAATATACACCTTGCCGTTGGCCACCTGCTGCACATGGTATGCAGGCGCTGTATTTTTCCGGGCCGTAGACAGTAAGGACATCAGCAGCCCGCAAAGCCCCAACCACCATCCTGCGTTATTCATAAATTTCAGGGATATCCGTTAACGTTTGCAGAAACATCAGCCGCGAGCCTTTTATGTTCGGGTGATGATAGATCTGGCCAAAATCATAATCCTCGTGCCACATAGTGGTTTTATCTACAGCAATGCCATCAAAGTTTAGCGAAGTAGCCCTGTCGAACCTTGCGCCTTTGATCTTATATTTCTGACGTATTTTTTCAATAAGCGCGTTCACCGGTACCTGGCTGCCGCTTTCATTGGCAGGAATGTTATTGAGGACAGGAATGGATCCCTGTGATTGTATATATTCCACCAGGGCACTGAGATTTTGTTCCGTATTGCCCCCGTTGGTACCAATCGTTATCATTACATATTTGGCCTTTATAAAGGGCAGCTCATTTTTGATCCGGTTGAGCAACTCGTTAATGGTGGTTCCCCCGCGGCCGCTGGTTATTACCCTGCCATGGGCTTGCTTCCGGATGAGCTGCGTCCACGACTCCGCAAAATCAGCACGGGGAAAATAACCCTCCGGCTCCGTTATGGAATCGCCATATATTAGTAGCAGCAGGTTACATGCTTTTGAAAGCACGGTCATCTGTTGTATATACATCCCCGATCCCGCTGCTAACCCAAAACAGTAATAGTCGTGCTGAAGCCCCGCAAAGAAACCCCGGCCCACAGCGCCGGCCCGCACACCTCCGGTACCGTCCGTTGTTGCGGAAATACTATCGGCGCTGCCCGTATGCAGATCAATCAGGCGAAGCATTACAGTCTGATAACTCCGGTGCACTTCCACCAGGTAATCGTGCTGCGGATCAAGGAACGCGGCTTTCTTTTGGATTACCGGGTTGGTTTGAATACTGATCGTTTTCCGGCTCATATCTACAAAGGCTTTAAAATCGCCCTGGTCACTTTGAAAAACACCTTTTGCGTCTGCTGAAAAACGAACACGATAACGCACCAGACGCTCTGCGAGGGAGTAATATTTATTCAGCCGGGCCAGTTGTCCTCTTACACGCATTTGTATACCGCTGGGCGTATACCTGGCATCCGGTAATACCAGCTCCGGGTAACGACCCGTGGTATCAAATACCTGGTTGTACAGTACCACCGTAGCACCGGCAGGTACCTGGCCTCTTGCAGAGTACCAGCAAACAAGACACACAAGCAGCCACAACCTTCTTGCCCGCAGCATTAGTATTTTCCTTTTTGATACTGGATATATCCCTTCTCTGTCCATATCTTTTCAAGAGGAGCCAGTCTTTTCCGGAAATCCGCATAGGATTTTTTTGTACCAGACGGGATCCAGCCAACTTCTGCAGAAGCGGCAATGCGCGGAAAGGTCTGGTAATAGATCCGCTCGCTGGTTGGGGTAGACTCGCCCCACATCTGGCAGCCGATCCCCAGTATTTTTTTCTGATCCGCGCCCATTACCCCTTCGGGTATGGGATTAAACATATACGCTTTTTCAAGCGGTGTGGTTTCATAGGAATAATCCAGGTAGGTATAATGCCGGTCGGAGTTTACCACATCATATCCCTGGGCAATGGCCTTATTTACCAGCCGTACATTCCCATCCCAGAACTGGACAATCGTGCCTTTTGCAAGCCGCTCCGACTGGCCGGCCTGTACATGTGCTTCCCCCCGGATATTATCCCCGGTGATCTCGTTCCACCCGATCATACGGTATCCTTTTGAAGCAATGTACTGCGACATCCGGTTGATGGCCCATACCTGCAGGTCGGAATACGTAGGCAGGGAATGCGCCTTCATAAAATCATTGACAGGCTTTGAATTTTTCCAGTGTCCGTAATCGGCCTCATCACCTCCTATATGAACGATCCCATCCGGAAAAAGTGCGATGACTTCATCCAATACATCATGCAGGAATTGTTCTACTTTAGGATCCGTAACATCGTACAAATCACTCTGCACCGGCTTACCGGTTTGCTTGCTGCTGGCGCCCAGCCAGGGATACGCAAAAATTGAAGCAGAGGCGTGGGCCGGTACTTCAATTTCAGGGATCACCGCAATACCTCTTGCATGGGCATAGGCGATGATCTCTTTTATATCTTTTTGAAAATAGAACTGAGCAGGAGGATCCAGGAACAGGCTATCCAGGCGGCTTTCGGAATTTTGAAAATGCACCATGTGCCCATAGTTTCCTCTTGATCCGATGCGGGTAAGCAGGGGATATTTCTTAATCTCTATCCGCCAGGCAGGATCATCCACCAAATGCCAATGAAAGGTATTGAGCTTTAACCGGGCCATTTCATCCAGCAGCCGTTTTACCATTTCCTTGCCATGGAAGTTGCGGCTTTCATCCAGCATATAGGCCCTCCAGGAAAATGCCGGCTTATCGGCAATTACACAGGCAGGGAAGGATACCCCATCGGTCTGGGACCCCAGCCCCAGTTGCCGCAGGGTTTGCAATGCATATAACAACCCTTTGCTGCCATTCGCCTGTGCGCTAACCGCCGGGCTTTGATCGCTGCCAGGGCGCAGTTCCAGCTTATAGGATTCATCTTTAGGATCATTGGTCCCTGTATTGAGTGCAAAACGGATCCGGGCTTTTTGTGGTGTGCCTGCCCACTGCGGCCGAAAACCAATCTCTGTAAGGACTGCGTTCCAGTAACCGGTATCAATCTGTACGTTGCGATCCATATAAACAGTGGCGTTTTGCTCCAGCTTTACAGACCCTTTTTTTAACTGAACAGATGCCGGCTGCGGAATGATATTTAACGGTTGCTGCTGTGCCTGCAAAATACCGGTAAATAAACCAACAGTCATGCAAACCATGATTCCCTTCATATACTAATAATTTTTAAACGCTGTTTTATGTGTTAAAATTGAAACGCTCCGTTTTATATATTTGAGCCATTACGGCTGGTATCGTTATGCCCTTAGAAAGGCATGCCATCAATCGTATACATTACGCAAACATTTGTTATCAAATATCCGGCGTGAATTTAGTGCACAATTTTTTTACCACTGTCCTGTTCTGTACTGCCTGACGGCCGCTATAGTGCTCCGTTTTACATGGTGTTTTTTGTAAAATGAGCAAACACTTTTATTCCGAAACAAACAACTGCTGTATTTCCTTCAGCGTGGGTTTCGGGTTCATAAACCAGGCGACTCCTTTTTGTGGTTTCGCATTGCTTTTTCAGCAGGCGTTGGCTTTCGTACCCAATTATTACTATAGGGTTTAAAAACATTTCTTTCAAAAAATGCAGCGATCGAAATTTTTCGATCCATATAATCAGCAAGTGCCCTGAACGCTTTTTTATTCTCTTTTTTAAAAATCAATAACGCGGCATTAGAGCCCGCTTTTACGGCAATCGGCACCCCTCCACCCAATTCGGCCCAATGTCCGCCAAGTAGTACATTTTTTATGGGTGTTTGATAATGCGCTACCTTATTCCGGATATTGGCCCTTCCCGGTTTCGCGCCCATCATAGATCCATTTTTATTTCCTGTGTATCGCCAATGCGTTACGGGCGTAGCCACTTCGTAAAATAAAATATGAGCACGCAATCCCGGTGCTACCCGGCATT
This sequence comes from Niabella hirudinis, assembly GCF_051201075.1. Lineage (NCBI taxonomy): Bacteria > Pseudomonadati > Bacteroidota > Chitinophagia > Chitinophagales > Chitinophagaceae > Niabella > Niabella hirudinis. Next base: position 20,134 of record NZ_JBPEHJ010000008.1, on the reverse strand, counting down.
CCACCTCCCGCAGGATCGTCTCCGCTATTTTCGTTTTCAGTTGCCGGTATGCTTCTGTACGAACGGGGTTTCCCTGTTCATCTTTTTCCGTTTGCCAATACCCACAATCATCCATGTAGGCAGGTGCATAAATAGTAAGTGTACCCCTCCCATCGGGCGCCAGCGACGGATCTCTGACCGAGGGAGCAATAATGGACAACTCCGATATAAAGGGCATTGAGGTTGTGCTATCGCCGTCTTGGTTAACCGGCATGGAAAGGTGCAACATTTCCTCACCAAATCCCAGATGGTTTGGGGGGCAATCCAATCCTATAGAAATAGTAATGGAGCTGCTGTAAAGTTCTGCCTGTGCCAGCCTGCCTCTAAATATTGAGGAGATGGTGTTTGCAGGCAGCATTTTGTCATACAACGTCTCCACATCTATAGCTCCAATAACATATTTAGTCCCGATGGTATACTCCCGGCCTTTGTGAATGCATTTTACACCCTCTGCGCGTTGATCTTTCAACACAATCTTTTGCACCGTACAATTAAAGAAAATATCATTTTTGTAAAACAACACAATATGCTTGAGCCATTCCGGTATTACCTGGCCACCTCCTTCCGGCGGACTTTGAAAATCTTTATAGTAGGCCCATCCTATGGGTGTTAAGCAGCCAACCAGCTCTGTATCTGCCGCAAAAACATCCTGCATCTTTTTTTCCTTAAAAAACTTCCGCAAACCCTTCTGCAATCCATCGGGACCGGAAAACCTCAGGTACGGAATAAATGCAATCCCAAACTGCAAAAAAGCCATTGTTTTTTTTATCCGTTCCCAATAACTCATACTTTCTTCGGTTCTGAACACCCGATAGTATTTGTTAAATGCGGCCCCTATTTTTTTTGCAATTCTAAAAAAAAGCTCAACCCCTTCCTCGTCCTCCGGAAACTCGTGGATCCATTGTCGTTTTAATTCATCCGGGTTACAGGTTAACAAGTAATTATGATGGTTGCCAATGTACCGCCTGATTTTTTTTTGAGTAACCGCTTTGGGATAATCGCTTCCAAGAATTGAAAACATCATATCGACAACGCCACCCGCAGCGCACTGATTTAACCAATGAATGGCCGTATCAAAACGAAACTCTTTTCTGCGAAAGCCCGCAAGGTAACCGCCGGCATGCGGCTCTTTCTCCAGTACACAAACCGAGAGCCCCGCTTTACTGAGCAATGACGCAGCGGTAAGGCCACCAATACCGGCACCAATTACTACTACATCATAACTTGATTGGGGTGCGATACTCATTTTTACGCTGACATTAACTTGGTCTTCATTGAAGCTATTTAAAAATAGTTTTTCCTTTTACCTGTGTACTAAAGTTAATGGTTTTTTATCGCGCGCTTGAGTGAAAATTTACGATCCGTTTCCTGGGAGTTTTATCCGGACATTTTGCTTAATATAAACATTCCCGGGCGCCAAAAACGCTTATTTATTGCACGCAATGTAGTGGTGAATGGCCATTTGACTTCGGGGCAAAATTCTCTCAACTCGAAAACAGTAAGCATTACGATTTCAGCTCTTTGTTAATATATTCCCGAAGTACTACGGCCTGGTTATACCGTTCCTCTTTAGCGCCATAGAGTAATGTGATCGTTTTGTGCCGGCGGCATTGGCTCAGGAAGGGGGCCGCGGCTTCATTCTTATTAAGTTCTTCCGTGTATTTTGTTTTAAAGGCCTCCCATCGTACCGGATCGTGGTTAAACCATTTACGGAGTGCTGTGCTTGGAGCAATTTCTTTTTGCCATTCATCCAAATCCGCTTCTTCCTTAGAAATGCCCCGCGGCCAGATGCGATCTACTAAAACCCTGTATCCGTCATCTTTTGCAGAAGGCTCGTAAATTCTTTTTATATTAATTACCGGTTTCATTTTAGCTGTTTTACCCGTCAAAAGTAAATGCCTGTCTCAACAGGCGTACCGTTAACAACACCCGTTACCATTCATTTATATTCTGGTAAGCGCAGATCCTTTATGCGCGGCAATATGATCCGATTTATCGCTTTTAATTTCATACTGCGGTTCTTGCTCTGTTGCATGATGCGTGTAACCCTTGTAATCAAAATCTCCTGTATGCACCCTGATGATTACTCCTGAAACCCTTCCTGCTTCAGAATTCCAGCTCACATGGTCGCCTATTTTGAATAGTGTCGTCATCGAAAAAATATTTTATTACGTCCATCCGTATCCAGGCTGCATTTTGCCGGCATTATGATCATCAATCGACTGAAGAAAAACGATCCAGCATATCCAGAGTCGGCACAAAAAACAAGCTTCCTGTTTTAGCCGTGCTGAAATCCAGCAACCGGTCGTAGTTGCCTTTTGGAGATCCAATGAACATACTATCCAACATTTTCTTTACAGTGCTAAAGGTGCTGGCATATGCAATAAAATAGGTGCCCATTTCATTGGTAGCCATATTGCCAAAAGGCATATTATCCCGAACAATTTTAAAATCATCGCCCACATTGGCAACGGCGCTGTGCGAATTTTTTGGCTTTACGGCATCCGGCATCTCAATATCATCCTGCCGGGAGCGCCCGAATACTTTTTCCTGCTCATCCAAAGGCAGCGCCTTAAACGCTTTCAGGTCATGAATATATTTCTGAACAAAAAGATAGCTACCCCCATTATAAGCCTTGTCTTCGGGCCCAACAAGGCCAAAAAAAGCCCGTTCCTCACCCTGGGGGTTCTCCGTGCCATCCACAAATCCCAAAATGGAACGTCCATCCCAGTACCGGAAGCCATGAACCTCCTCCACACATTCCGCTATGGGATTCAAATGCTTGCACAATTCAGCAGCCATATCATAACAAATACTGCAATCATTACCCCGGAGATGAAAATGCAGATCGCCCCTGGTTGCCACGGCCGTGTGTTTTTCGCCAACAACAGGAACAAAATTTTTCAACTCCCTGGGAAGCGGATCGGAAAGATTTAGCTGCTGCCACGCATCATGGCCAATACCCATAATACAACCAACACCTTCATTCGGAAAGCGTATGGCCGCGGAATGATTTAGATTGATGACCAGCGCACAAATGTGTTGGAACGTTTGCTTAATAGCGGTACCTGTTTTAAAATTCCAAACCATAAACAGGGTGTTCGTTCCACGATTATCCAATACATTTTGCGATTGCGGCTTCATTTTGTTTATAAAATGCTGTTACTCTAAATATACCCGATGTCCATTTTTTTCCAGTGCCGGTCATATTTCAACGGTTATTGCAGAACCACCCAGGTTTTTTATAGCCTGCTGTACCGCTTCTATCATCTGGGGGGGACCGCATACATAAAAATCCTGATTAAAATCATGGATCCTGTTTTTTAAATATGCTTCATCGATGCGATGATGGTCATAGCCCGGCACCAGCTCCTCCGTGATGGTATTAATAAAATTCGACCCCAGCATTTTTGTAAACTCTTCTTTAAGGATAATATCCGCTGCGGTCTTATTTGAAAAAAACAATTTATTGTTACCGATCAACCCATCATTGTACAATTGTCTGAAAATAGCAATAAACGGCGTAACACCCGCTCCACCGGCTATAAAGCAGCCAGCGCCCTTGTATTGGATGGCTCCCCAAACATCGTGCAAAATCAACTCATCCCCGGGATTTAACAAGCCCAACTGATGTGTAACCTCCTTATGTGCATCGTAGATCTTAATGGTGAATTCCAAAAAATCCCATTCATTCAGCGAGGTAAAAGTAAAAGGGTTCCTTTTCTCTAACCAGCCTTCTTTATTGATTGAGACTTCGGTTGCCTGACCGGGAATAAAAGAATAACCATTGGGTTTTTCTACCCGGAACCGTTTAACATCATGGGTAACGGGTTCAATAGAAAGGATTTTTACAATATGTCTTTCACTCATTTTTCCAAATTTATCCCTTTAAAGTTACTTCTTTTTACAATAGAAAAATGGGGGCATTTCAAATAAACAGCAATCGGGATGCTATTACCCGGGTGTTCCGGAAATACGCCTGGTGAAGCAATGAATACTTTACTTCCAATCGTTTTGTCAGAAATTCCGTTGCAATTCTATTGGTGGCACTCCAATTTTTCCTTCCGCCGATTTATCGCCCCGACCATCGGGAGTAAGCCCGCCATACAGGGTTTTGCATTTTAACAGAAAGGCAGCCCTCCGTTCAAAATAATTCATTGTTTCTATAACTGACCGTATGGTCACTTACTTTAGCAGGGGCCGTGCTACTTCCATTTTTTATCGCTTTAATACCCGCTGTACTTTAGCATCATCGGCATATTTCCCGCTTCCTGCAATCAAACTCAGCACCGGAGGCTGAATAAATACGGAAAAGATCGCCAACTCCACCTGAGGCATAATGAATAAAACCTCGGCTAAAATAGCCATAAAAATAGCAATCTGCTTCTCCCTTGGTCGTATTTCACCCTCAAAATGTCACATTCGCCATTTCCATAATGTTCATTTTCGTCTCATCTTTGTATTACAAATGAAAGTACAAAACCAATTAAACAAACAATAAAAACTTAAAAAATGAGCAAACAAATTTTCGTAAACCTCCCGGTAAGCAATTTAAAGAATGCTATGGATTTTTATACTCAACTGGGATTTACCAACAATCCACAGTTTACTGATGATACAGCAGCCTGTATGGTGTGGAGCGATGCTATTTTTGTAATGTTACTGACAAAAGAAAAATTCAAAAGTTTTACAAATAAAGAAGTCGCTGATACTAAAAAAGCTATTTCGGTAATGAATTCTTTATCGCTCGAAAGCGCAGATGCGGTAAAGGATTTTGTAGCAAAGGCGCTTGCAGCAGGCGGTACAGAGCCTAGCGAAGCAAAAGATTACGGGTTTATGATTCAACATACTATTGAAGATCCGGACGGAAACCATTGGGAGCCTTTTTTTATGGATATGAGTAAATTTCCACAACAATAACACCTTCCCATCTGCAGTTAATTATTGCAACTACAAAAAAGAATAAAAATTATGAGCCAAATAATATTCGATGGCGCCATATCGCTCGATGGCTTTTTTGCGGGCGACAACAGAAGTCCGGAGAATCCCATGGGCGGCGTTTCAGGAAAAATTCATGCCTGGATGTTTAAACAAAAAGCATTCTGGAAACATATCCTTGTGGAAGGCGGGGAAGAATATGGCGCCGATAGTAAGTTAATTGATGACGTGTTTGCCAGAACTGGCGCTTATATTATGGGAAAACGGATGTTTGAAGAAGGCGAAGTACACTGGGCAGAGGATCTGTACAAAGCAGATGTGTATGTGCTCACACATGAAAAGCGGGAACCCTGGGTGCAAAAGGGAACTACTACTTTTTACTTCATCAATGATGGCATAGAAAGTGCCTTGGAAAAAGCAAAACAATCCGCCAAGGGCAAGGATATCAGGATACAGGGCGGCGCCAATACGATTCAACAATTTCTCAATGCCGGGCTCATCAACGAATTCTTCATTCACATTGCCCCCGTTTTTTTAGGAAGCGGTATCCGGCTGTTTGATGGTATGGACAAAGACCAATATGATATTCAGATTGCAGAAGTAATCCCTTCTAACCTGACAACCCATTTGAGGTATAAGCTAACGAAGAAATGAACAAAACGCACTTGCTGCATATACGTTGTTTATGGCAGCAAGTGCGTTATTTATGATACTCATCCTTCGGTCTTCTTTTTCCTGTTCCGGTGCGAAGCCCTCTCCATCTTCACAATCTTTGGGGTAAAGGGTAACCCTTGTTTTGCATTACGCAAGTAAATTTTTCCCAAATTTAAAGTTCAACTCATATACGGGCTCCCTGCTCTTATTGCCGGTTATGCCTGAAAAATACACGGATCCTGTTCGGAAAGAAAACAAAAAAAGCGATGGAGGGCCTCCGCATCTCTTTAATAGTATGCCCAATATATTTCATCTTCTTCTAACCCGCGATACACCAGGACCCCGCCGCCGACGGTGATCCCGATCTGGGCTACAAACTTGCTGCGGGCGGTAGTCGTTTTGATACCTTCTGAAATAGGCTTCACGGTATTGCTTCCCACCCAGGAGCCCCGTTTGTCTTTTCCTGTGTCACTCAGCGCACACTGTGTTAAATTCCCGTTTGATGAAGTGTACACCATAACAAAAGCGTTGCTGGCATATGCTAAGGCCATTCCTCTTTCGGTATAGTGCTCTCCCTTGATATTTCCGATTTCCTGCCAGGAAATATTGTTATTGTACCGGTCGGGTGCAGTACTGGATGGGGTGCCAATGGCCCACTCGATGATGGTGCCGTCTTTTTTCTGGTAGGTCATATAAATATGATACGCGTCTGCGGCGAGCGCCGGCGTATTGGGCGATTCCATCTTTTCGCCCACATGATCCAGCAGCCTTCCAAAATCCTTCCAGTCTCCCTGGCAGCCGGGGTTTAGATCGTAGTATGCCCAGCAAAGGTTGTCGTTCTTATCCTTCTCCCGGTACACCAGGTAGATCCGGCCCTGAAAGAAGCAGACCGCTGGAGCCGCCTCACCCACTTTCAGCGCTGCCTGATCTTTCCCATACAGATTTAACGATGTCCACTCGGTGCCGCTCGCCGGCCTGGAAATTCCCTGCAGTATATTATCCTTGTCGATGTAAAATAAATAGAGTATACTATTTACGGCAATGATGGCTGGCGAATGCTTAGTGACGATCGTACTGCCTCCCACCGCAATAGGTTGCGGGCCCTTCCAGTCGGCTTTCAATTGCTCATTTTCGATATGAATGTCTTTTATTTTAACGGAACACATGACTAATTCATTATTCTGATTCAGCCCGTCTACATACACTACATAAAGCGTTTCATTCCACACGGCCACCGAGGGACTGTGGTTGGTAACAACCGCGTTCTTTTTAATGGGGATATCTCCGATCCAGCGCGGTTTCAGGCTTTTAAACGGAGCTTGTTTAATGGCTTCAGCTACCTGCGGTATTTCCTTCAATTGCGCATTTGACGGCATATCAACTAATTGAGACCACGCCGGGAACTGGTAGTAGCGCACATCAATTTCCGCATCTTTCAGCGACATGATGGCTCCCACATGGGAGTATAATTTTTTGTCTTTGTCTGCGCCGGTCTGGTCTACAAGTTTCTTATTCATATTGGGTGCAAAAGCAACCATTTTATAATTTTCTTCATAGGGGTCGTCTGCTTTATCCGTTACTTCGTAGCTGCTGCTGCCCAATAGCCGCCCTTTATTTAACCCCAGCAGGCCATCGTAGTATACCGCAAATGCATGTTCGTGCCCCCAATACCAGGCCGCGATCCGGTCTTTGAAGTAGGAGCTGAACTGCGCGTCCAGCCAGGTATTATGGTATTCAGGACTTTTATGATCAATCATTGCCTTCCGGGAAAACAGCTGGTGATGCGAGAGCATAATGGTCTTTCCGCCAAATTCGTCCAATCGTTTCTTCATCCATTTAAGCTCATTCTCCCGTAATTCCGGCTGGAATGGCCCCACATAATCCTCATAGGTCGTTTCTGCCAGGTTCGGAAGCCAGGTGATCCAGTCCCAGTCGGGCAGGGCATCCATAATTTTATCCAGCTTGCTTTTTACAGTGTCGCCAAAACTTTGCAGGAAGGATAGCAGGCCATTGCCATCGGCCTGGCCGGTATCCATACCGAGAAACTGCCAATTGTTGTTTTCGGTACGCAGGCAAAAGAAACTGCATTTTTGCCCCTGGTTTAAATTATCGAGCAATTCGAAATATCCGTACCCATAGGAATAGTACTCATGATTACCGGGTATCGTAAAGATAGGAGGGTTTGGATCAAACTTACCGGGATCAATATCCCGGTCTTGCTGCAGCTCGTTGCTTACCCGGGCAAACACATCCTGGAAATTATAATAACATTCATAGGGCAATCCGCAATAGTAGATATCACCGAGGTGGAGGAAAACAATCTTGCGCCCCGGGTATTGCAAATAGGCCTGTTTCCAGAGCGCTTTTAAAAACTCCCGGGCATCATCCATTGAGGTGCCCCAGTCACCGATCATCACGATCTGCGCATTATTGGGAATCTTCCAGTCGATGGCGCCGTAATTTTGATAGGCTGGATCCCCTGCATCCCGGTATTGCATTTCCGTCATACCGTAACGGGGCATATCCCAAAATTCCTGAATTTTATCCCGCTGCTGCTGTGTTAACACCGGGGAGTTTAAAAGGCTGTTGAGCAGGGCTTCCTCAAGCCGACTCAAATTTTCCGGCCCTCCCAGCATCCATATGTATACCAATACACATAATCCAAAGCCGTACCAGTCATCCGTGCTAAAATCAACAGTTCTGTCTATGTAATGACTGGCTTCCAAACCTACCAGGTATAATTCATAAAGTACATCTCCCGCGGTTTCTGTATAAACATAAGCAGCGCCCGTAACAGCAACATCAAAAAATGCCTGGGAATAATATGCTGCCTGGGCAACGCCGGGTGCATTACCCGCTTCTTTTGCTTCCGCTTGATCCGGTGGTTTTGGCACCCGTTTTTTTTGCTTCAATTGATCCAGGTGTTCGAATACGCCTTGCATGAAGGGCAGGCGCCGGATTTCCTGGATGCTGAGATCGGGGTGTTGACCGCGCAAATAGGATTCCGTGGCTGACGCCCACAAGGCGGCAAGAGGGTTCCTGGGATTTTGAAAACTTGATGACATTGTGGTTTATTTTTGAGGGTTTTAAAATAAATGCTCCGCACATCAATATCTAAACAACATTGACCATCCACTAAAAAGATTATACCCGAACATTTTTTAAAGGGTTTAACCAGGCAAAGACAGTAAAAGGGCTCGCTAAACTCATCGTTACACCGGGGCAACAATTGGCAACAATCATTCAGGTCAGAAGTCTAAATCGATGGCTAATATACATAAAACTTTTTAAAACAAAGCGTTAGGAGAGGGGCAACTTTGGCAGAAACGAAAAACAAAAAGTGTTTTAACGGCAACACCCCACCAACAGACTAGTTTGCAGCGGCTGCCTGTTACAGATCCGCCTAAAATTGTGACAAGAGCGGTTTAACTTAAAAGATCTCTACTAATGCAAATGCAATCTTTCATCGCTCCAAATAGGAACAGTTCAACATATCCTACCTATACGCTCCTTTGTCGCATTAAGATCAACCCCGAATTTTACGTATATTTAGTTGACAGCTTACAAAACCCTTCCGAAATTTCTATCCCTGTTTATGACAATAAAACAACCTACCTGCATCCTGGTAGTCCTCGCCTCTATTGCGAGCTTTAAACCGCTGCAGGAGCCAACCCTGTACCAACCGGACAGTTCCCTTGCGGCACAATATCTCAACGATGCGGGCATTGAGCAAGACCCCGATGTGCTTTATACAGAAAAATTCAGCGATGGTATGCCAGGTATACTGGCCCGGTATACCGATATTGTTAACAGCGAAGGAATGAGCCTGGATAGCACAGATGTTCCGGCCAAAGGCTGCGTTGCTCTTAAGATGACCAATCAGGGAGGAAAAAACGACGGCGGGCATTTATTCCGGAAGTTTGACCCCGGGTTCGATAGCGTCCTCTATATCCGGTACTATGTCAAATACCCTTCCGGTTCTAAAGGATACATCCACCACGAATCGGTTTGGATCGGCGGCTATAATCCCGCTACCCGGTATCCGGATCCCCGGGCCGGCACCTGCGGACTCGGAGATCAGCGGATCTCCATAGCCTATGAACCCGTTGGCCCCCTGGACGATATGGATACCTATCTTTACTGGGGCGATATGCGGGCCGGCGCCCGGGGAAAATGCTATGGCAATGACCTGATAAACGGCGGTCCGCAATCGAAAAAGATCCGCTGGGATGAATGGATGTGCGTTGAGCTGATGATCCGGCTTAACCATCCCGCAACTGCATCAAACGGGGAGCTGCAGGTTTGGCAGGACGGGGTGGTAGTGGGGCATTGGGGCCCTGGTTTTCCAAACGGGAACTGGCTGGCGGATTCCTGGATCAACGATAACACCGGGCAGCCTTTTGAAGGGTTTCGCTGGAGAACAAATGAAAAACTGAATCTCAATTATATCTGGATCGAATTTTATGACGATACCACGCCCGAAGGAGCCTCCCACCATATCAAATTTTCCAACCTCGTTATTGCCAAAAGATACATCGGGCCAATTAAAACCTAAGCCTAGCGGCGGCGGTCATTTTTAATAGACGGGTTAAAGGCTCTTTGTGCAAATAATTAGGAAAGCAGAAAGTTGAACGTCTAATTACTTAATCGAAGAAAACAGAACCTTTGCTATTGCAGTTACCTCCATGCTGATTTTGGCAAGACGATGCGGAATACGAATCACGGAAAACCATTATGATGCTCATCCTGATCAAAATGTAAAAATTCAGCTGCCTTTTAACATGAAGCTGCTTGATTTTTAGCTCCCCTTGCTGAGGAAGCACATCTCCTGATAATGAAAAATTGGCTAATAATTCGATTTCTGCCAAATTTGCTGAAAAATGGGGATGAACCAGGCTGTTTGAACCAACAGAAATACACCCTTTTTGGCAGCCTTACTGCTAAATTTTCCGGACATATTTTCTTTCGCCGGCATTCTCAAATTCAGCACCTGCGGAGATTAGAGGGTTTATTCGCCACAACTTTGCGGCGAATAACTTAGTAGCACCTTAGAAGATCAGCTTTTAGAAGAAGCAACTACCGTGCTTTTTTTCGGTAGTTCAAAAGAAGGAGAATTAACCTAATCCTCAACTGTTGCAAAATATGCAACAACTGGTTTAGATCGGAAATAATAACGGTCAATTTTAAAATAATTGAAAATCAACTAAGTACATTTATGCAACAAACTGTGTTGTGTAAATTCGCTTCGTTTGTACCAGTCTGCTTCTTGTTCACTTAAAATGAACAGTGTAAATTTGTGAACACACATTCAATAGTGTTCATTATATTTGTTTGTTCATTTTAAATGAACTATAAAAGTTTATGAACACAGAAGACTTCTTTATTACTAATGCCTTACAGCGCCTGGGCGAAGAAACCGGCATAAGAGGTACCTGGAAGCCTGCCATTAACGATGGGCTGGATGGAGAGGTGATGTTGTATTATAATGGCAATAACATTACCTACTATGTTAATGCCCGGAATGAAGTCAGGCAGTACCATTTGGGCAACATAATGGACCTGGCAACAAAGCATAACCCACTCCTGGTTATTGCGGAAAGAATTTTACCCCCGGTAAAAATAGCGCTCATAGAAAGGGGAATAGCCTGGTTCGAAACCAATGGCAATGTTTATCTGCAAAATCCTCTTTTTTATATTCATATTGACAAACATGCGCCGCTTCGGGTAGATAAACCTATAACGAACCGTGCATTTACCAAAACAGGTTTGAAAGCCGTTTTCCACTTTCTAAATAATAAAGCTGCTATTAACGACAATTACCGGAAAATAGCAGAAGATACAGGAATCGCCCTGGGCAATGTCAAATATATAATTGATGGACTTACCGAAGCTGGCTATATCCTTAAAGTAAACAAGAAGGATATCCAACTTAAAAATGTAAAACCATTGCTGGAAAGATGGGTTGCAGGATATCGCGAAACATTAAAACCTACATTGTTGACAGGGACCTTTCGTTTCCTGGATAAGAAAGCCGGTCAAAACTGGCGGAACCTTGATCTGCAAAGCATTGATGCCGTATGGGGTGGCGAGCCGGCGGCTGATTTAATTACAGACTACCTAAAGGCCACGAAACTCCAATTGTATACTGCTTTGCCGAAAAACCAGTTAATACAGCAATGGAAACTTATACCAGACAAGGATGTAGAGCTGACGATATATAACCAGTTTTGGAAAAGAACGAATACGACCCCTGCATTGGCAGCTCCCCCATTACTTGTGTATACAGATTTACTCATCACAGAAGATCCGAGATGCATTGAAGCAGCCGAACGCATCTATAAAAACTACCTGAAAGATGAATTTGAAATCGATTGACCAAGAGGCGCTAAAGCCATTATTAGAAGAGGTGAATACAGCATTTACAGCCGTTGGTGTTGATTTTTATCTTATTGGTGCCATCGCAAAAGAATATTGGTTCCACCGTGGTGGTAAAACATCCGAAGGGACCAAAGACATTGATTTGCCGCGCTGGTAGCAAGCCATGAAGATTATGAAAATATCCGTTCTTATTTAATGGATAAAGGATATAGCCCTGCAAAAGAGAATGCTTACGTTCTTATCAGCCCTACAGGTGTACAAGTTGATATATTGCCGTTCGGAGAAATTGAAATAGATGAAACGGTAAAGGTAATGGGCGAAGGTATGACCTGCATTCGTGTGAGCGGTTTCAAAGAAGTTTATACAGCAGGAACTGAAAAAGCTGAATTACCAACAGGTCAGATTTTCAAAACCGCAACGCTTCCGGGTATTGTGTTACTAAAATTCATTGCTTACGATGACAGACCGGAAAAACGCCTGAAAGATGCCAGGGATATTGCCAGCATTATTGAGCACTACTTCGATCTTCAATCTGATTTCATCTATGAACACCATCTTGATCTTTTTGCTACCGAATCCGGGGAGAACATTGTAGATATTGGAGCCATTGTAATAGGAAGAGAGCTAAAGAAACTTTGTGCAGATAACAGCTCTCTGAAAGAGAGGGTACAACATATACTGGAACGGGAAGTAGCCGGCGGGCCAGGCAGCAGGTTTATCCGGCAAATGGTACAAGAAACCAATAGCGACGCAGAAAAAATGCAAAATTGGCTGGCACAACTTCTAAAAGGATTCTCTTCTTATTAGACTATTTCGTTCCAAATTATTTTTATATTCCCAGCTTAAGAACACCCGGCATCCATCTTGCGACGCTCCGTTTATCACGGGTGCATATGGCAGCATTGTTTTAGTTATCTGTATTTTATTCCCAATTAATAAGAACAATTACCAATACGGTTTTCCGTAAATCCCTACTGTTTGGAAATTATAGATTTGTTTTAAACAAATGCAATGAAATCCTACAAAGTAGTGCCATACGTAGCCAATATTACAACAAAAGAAACAACAGGAACAGTAGCTCAGAAATTAGAATTACTTATTAATGATTTTGCTGCGCAGGGCTAGGCTTTTGAGTCGGTAGAAAAGTTTGAAACAGTCGTAGATGACCCGGGGTGTTTTGGCATCAACGCAAAAACATCAACCACTTTCTTTCAATTGGTTATATTTTCCAAACCAACCTAAATGCGTTATATCTTACTTTTTGCAATACACTTGTATTGGCTTCTTATTCCTAAAAATAAAAGGAAGCGATGTCTTTTCAAGGAAACCTGTAGCAAATATGTATACAGAATAACACGGCAACAGGGTTTACATGCTGGCATAAAAGCACTAAAGGATCGCAAAAAAAAGTGCAGACCCGGATATTATTATATTAATGAAAACGCAGTACGCATGGCAGATTGCAGCATTGTACCCGCTGAAATATTGAACAAAAAAATCTGCTAGAAAAGACCCATAAAAAGCATTAAAAATTTCACAAATGAACCGTATAAATTTAGTTGCAGTATTCATTATTATTCTTTTGAGCTCCTGTAACAGATACTACTTAGTTGAAAGTCCGGAACCCGTAAAGTATTCTTCTTCTGATTTTATTACTTATTATGAATCAGAGTACAACACGGTCTTTATTGCTCCGTATAACCGTTTCCTGTTGCGGAAAAAGAGAAATTTTGGGCAATCTAATTATGAAATTATTTATGCAGATGAAGTTGGTTACACCCCCAGCAGGGATGGTTTTAAATTATCCCGTTCTGCATCAAAGAAGAAATATAGAAAAATTTATGGTGCTTCATTCCTGGCCTATAAACAAAAAAGCAGTGAAATAAAAAACAACTATTTCCAAAAGAAGAAAGCGGCTGAAAGCAGCTCCTATAAGGCCGGCTCTTCCGAAAGTTCTGATACGTATAAACCCGGTACCGGCGGCCCGGTGCATGTGCGGGGATATTATCGAAAAAATGGTACATATGTAAGCCCTCATACAAGAAGTGCTCCCAGCAGAAGAAGATAAATAATAAATAAACCACAGGAAACATGGCACAACGCAAACCGTATAACCCTAATACCAAATATGGCAGACGTAAGCTTAGAGACCAGGCCCATTATAATTACGTAAACGGTACACCGGAGTATAGAAAGGAGGTTGATAATATAGCGGCAATCGTTTGGATTGTTGTTATAGTTATTGCTATTGTAATAGGGTTTGTTATTTACTCTGTTTCCGGTATACAGGGGTTGCTTAAATGGCTTAAATAGGGACTTAGGCCTCGCCAGGTTTACTCCATTCCTTCAACCGTTTCTCCATCTCCGCCACCAGCTCCCGGTTGTTTTGAAAAACAATATTGGATTGAATTAATTGTTGAAGTTTGGTCGATGCTTCTTTCGGGCTCAGCAACCCACTCTCAACCAATTTGTCAAAAATCCAAAGCATCCCATGATAATCAATAGAGCGCTTTTTGGCGGTGTTACGCACTACCTTATCGCTGCTCAAAAGAATCGCACTATGTTTTTCTGCAAAGTAAAGCACTGAACAATCGCTTTCAGAAAGTGACCGGGGGTAGTTGTTGGAACGGATCGTTTCTTTATCCACTTCTCCCGCAATATGAATGGTAAGTTTGCTGGCAGAACAATACACCTGTAACAGCTGCCGTTGTTCTGTAATCATTTCGTTCATTACATCAACGGTCGTATGCACTTCCAGCGTCAGTTCAAAAAAATGCGTAACCAGTTGCAGTTCGCACAGGTCAATAAATATGCAGGCATCGGTTATAGCAACCTTCTTCATGGCAGTACAATTGGTACGCCCAAAGTTAGCATTAAAATGCCATCAGAAAATCCTTCTTAAAATCTGCCAGTTTTTGATTTTTTAACGCCGCCGCCTTACTCATAGATATTTGTTCTTCCGCCAATGCGCGCAGCAACAACTGGTCAAACCGGTTCGATTTTTCTTCACCGGTATAATCCACCGGCTCATCCACCTTCCAGCCATTGTTGTTCATTATAAAAAAGAACTGTTTTGAATAATGCTCATTTATAATGCCACAAACTTTTGCGCGCATTACAATAGCCTGCATAGATATACCATACTGAGTTTTTATATGCCCCAGCTCCTGCATATACAGGCGGGTACGGTGCTTACCCAGTTCCTGTATAATAGCTTTTTCTGGTAACAACATTGCCCCCGCAAACTGGTGACAAAGATTTTCAATTTGTTTACTGGTAAGCGCTTCATCAAATTTTAATAACAGGTGCCCCAGCTCGTGCAGCAGGGTAAAACGAATGCGGTCCGGTTTTACAATTTTGCGGCTGTTATAAGCAACCACCGGAATAGTTTTATTTACAGTAGTCTGCAATCCATCAAAGCCCATATCCGCATCCAGTGGCACTACTTTTATATGCTTATCTTCCAGCAGCTCCACAATATTGTAAATAGGATCATCTCCCAGGTTCCATTTTTCGCGTAGTTTTATAGCTGCATCGTTTACGTCTTTATATTCCTTTACAATTTTAAAATTCGGCAGCGGGTCCTTAAAGTTCACAGGCAACGCCAGTATTTCTTCCAGCTCCAAATAGCGGCCCAGGTATTCGCGGGTTTGCTCAATAATGCGGTCATCCTCCTTTGAAGCCAGGCTTTTCAGTTTGCGGTATTCCACCTCGCCAATTTCAATACTGGTAGTACGGGCAAAAAAGTCAGGGCGCACGTTCAGCGCATCACTCAGCCAGCCGGTAATTTCGCTATCCGGTATCACCTCACTTTTTTCGTAGCGGTGTAAAGATTGTTTGGTAAGTGGATGGCCGTTCGCATCAAGCACATCTGCCAGATCCTGTAAAGAAAAACCATTGAGCAGGCGGGCAGATTTAAAGCGAGTGGCAAATAAGTTTTCAGTACTGCTCATAACGAATCATTTTAAATAGTAACAAAATTGAGGTTAAGAGTTAAAGCATATTACAGCTTACTGAAATTAAATAAATTGGCGAAACCCTGTGCACTAGTTTTTTTTCGTACTGCAAAGGTAAAAGTATTTTTTAAAGTAGACAAATTAAAGTTACGACTTTGCATATTAAATACATTTTTGTAACTTTGTCATATATAAGAGGCTAGAAGACATTGTGTCCTAAAATTAAACCTCTCTTTTAAATTTTAATGTAATGAGGGGGGTGAAGTTTCTGCAAAGATGACAGACGGCAATTAATTAACAACTATGGAATAGGAATTGTTGTGTTAGATCTATAAAGTTCTTTAAATAAAAAGAGAAAGGGCCTTTCCAGGCCCCTTACGAAATTGGAAAAGAAGGTTTGGCGACCCCGGCGTTTTTAACGCCGCTCTTTCCCAAAATTAGTTTGTAATTTCTGCGAATTACGGAAAACCGTATTAAACCACCAAATTGGTTTTTTTTCCCGGTTCTGGGACCTTTCGCTAAATTTTTCTCCACTTATTTATTGAAAGAGTTGGTGCATGTGCTATGAGGCATAGCCCCATTTCATGCCGTTTATAATAACGAGCCTGAATCAAAATTATTATGTAATTAAAAGGAGAAAAATGATTAGCGTACGATGTTCAGAATTAGAAAGTGTAAGGGAGAACCCTGCAGCACATGGCCAGGTACTGGCAACAAATGGAATTAAAAGCGGCGGCGGGCGCGGCATGGTATCCTGCGTTAGAGAGGTCGCTCTTGCCATGGGAAAAGAAGAATTTACTGTATCTGAAGGAGTTAAACAAATACAGCAAAAGTTTTTGACTTTTAGCCCTACTAAAGAAAACAAGGAACGGCAGGAGGAATTGATACAGGGCTTTATTGCCTATCACGAGCAGCTTAAAAAACATCAGCTTGAATTTATTGATGGAAGCCGCAGGATGAAATGGGATTTTTCAAAAGATACCCGCCTAACCGGACAGACTCCCTGGGTTTTTGCCAGTGATCGAAATTACTACGCGCTTTCCTTAGCAGAAACCAACACTGCCTGGCAGCATCAATTAAAATACCCCTTGTATCAGAAATACTTAACAGATCATATAATAAACTGCCATCCTTCCGCCTTGAATGTGGGGGTTTTTTGTTTACAAACCGGAAAGTTTGAGTTTAAAAGCTTTGATGAAGAAAGCATTGAGTTAAGTGTTAATGAAACCGGTCAGATTTTAAATACAGTCCTTGATTCATTCAATAAATATAAAAATTAAATATTATGATACCATACAGAAATTTAAGTGGTGGTTCAGGTGTAGCGGCTTACGAAACCGGAGCAGATTACATATTGATAATGTTCGCCACGGGCCGGGTTTACAGGTATAGCCATTGGCGTGCAGGAAGTTCTCATGTGAGCAATATGAAAAATTTAGCCGCTGCCGGGCACGGGTTAAATTCATATATCAATAGGCATGTGAAGTTTTTATATGATTAATAAATTTTCTTAACCAATTAAATTTTTTCCAATATGGCAAGATGTACAGCACCGGTTTATGGTCATCGAACAGCAAGTGCAGCAGCAAACTGCCCTGCATGTGGTAGTCGCTATAATCGTGGTTACAATTCGTATGGTTACTCTTCTTCTTATTCATCATCTTCAAATGGTTCAGGAAGCCGTAGCAGTAGTAGCGGACAGCCTAGAACTAAAGCGCGATGGTCTTCGGCAGGTTCTACTATTCTATATACACCTGCAGAAATTCGAACGCTTACACCCGTGCGTGAAAATGTAGAGAAACGTTCGGGTTTATTGGATCTGCGAGATGTTTTTCTTTGTCACGCCTGGGATGATCGTCAAGGTGCTGCCAAAGAGCTACATGATTTACTAGAATCAAAGGGTGTTTCAGTTTGGTTTAGCGAAAAAGATGTTTTGCTAGGCTCACCATTACTTCGCGAAATCGATAAAGGATTGGCAAAATCCCGTGTTGGTATCGTATTAGTTACTCCTTCTTTTCTTAAACGCATTAAAGGAGAAGGAATCGCAGACAAAGAACTTTCTGCTCTCTTAGCTCGTGATCTACTTGTTCCTATTGTTCACAACACAACTTTTGAGGATTTACGTGAAGTAAGTCCTTTACTTGGCTCACGCAGTGGCTTAAGTACTATAGAGGAATCAATGGCAGATGTTGCTGCTAAGTTAGTGGAGTTAGTAACCCCATAGGACATAATAAATTAACTATTAACACATGAATGTATCTGAAATCTATAAAGAGTTTCTTTCCAATATTAAGATCAGCGGTGATGCAGCAGAGACTATTTCATATCGTTACGGACGTATTACAAAAGCGTTAAATGAGGAATTTCGGAAAACGGATTCCAAAACAGCAAATAGTTTGCAAGTCGGATCGTACGGGCGATACACAGGAATTAAAGGGATTTCAGATTTAGATATACTTTATATAATGCCCGCATTAAAATGGGACGATTATAATAAAACTGGAGGGCAAGCTAAATTGCTGCAAGACACTAAAAATGCAATCTCGAAAACATATTCTTCCTCTGATATTAAGGTGGATAGATGCGTAGTCACGGTAAATTTTGCAGATTCACATATTGACGTACAACCAGTTTTCGAAATTGAAGACCAAGATTACAAATATCCAGACACTTATGGCGACGGTTATTGGAAAATAACAAAGCCGAGAAAAGAGATGGGTGCCATGGTTGAATTTGAAGAAAATAAGAATCGAAATCTACGAAGACTTTGTAAAATGGCCAGGGCATGGAAAAATAAGCATGGTGTTTGTATGGGAGGCCTTTTAATAGATACATTGGCGTACAATTTTCTAAAATCAACTACTTATTACGATGAAATGTGCAGAGACTTTTTTAAATATTTGTATGATCAACCTAAGAATCAAACAGAATATGGAGCGCTGGGAAGCAA
Organism: Niabella hirudinis; assembly: GCF_051201075.1. NCBI lineage: Bacteria > Pseudomonadati > Bacteroidota > Chitinophagia > Chitinophagales > Chitinophagaceae > Niabella > Niabella hirudinis. Next base: position 1,219 of record NZ_JBPEHJ010000008.1, on the reverse strand, counting down.
GCAACGGGTAAAAGTTAAAAAGGCATTTAGAAGAAAAGCAAAGAAGGCTTATGATCTTGCAGTGGAAGCCATTGGTGCCACCTCTGACAAAAGAAAACACAATAAGTGGCGAGACATTTTTGGTAATGATTTTCCTAAGTATGAAAACGATGAAAATGAAGCGAGATCAATAAATTCCACATATAGAAATACAGAAGAATTTATTGAATCGTATTATCCTATTGATATTCGGTACGATTTAAAAATAGATTGTGAGGTGAAGCAAAATGGTTATAGAGAAGGTTCATTGCGTGAGTTTCTTCTAAACAAGATTAGGCTAAGGCCTAATAAGTCATTAAAATTTCACATTGTGAGAATGGATGTGCCAGCGCCTTACACTGTAAAGTGGAAAGTTACTAATAGGGGAGAACAAGCAATAAGAAGAAACTGTATTAGAGGACAAATAATCGACGATGCAGGTAATTACGAGCGAAAAGAGAGCACAAATTTCAAGGGGAGCCATTTTGTAGAGTGTTACATTATTAAGGACAATGTAGTGGTTGCCAGAGACACAATTGATGTACCTATTTCAGAATAATTTTAAAATATTGAACGATGAGCGAACAAATAGACTTGTTAGAATCTCAGATAAGAGAAATATATGGGCGAGTTATTTACACGCACAAAACTCACGAAAAATGTGCTGATGTTCTTAAAACAAGAAGTGATCGCCTAAAGCTTACAGAAATTCTATTATCCGCAGCAACGACAACAAGTATTTTAGTCGTTGTATTTGGTGACGGGAAAGCATTTCAATTTATTGCTGCACTTTGCTCAACTATTTTACTAGGGTTAACACTTTATTCAAAGGATTTCAATTTATTAGCGATTGCTGAAAAACATAAGCAAGCAGCTTTGAATATTCTTGAAATAAGAGAAAAGTTACTTTCGTTGCTTATAGACACTCGGATTGGGAATAAAGAAATCGAAGAGCTCCAGCAGAAAAGAGACGAATTGAACGAACAACTCGTAAACGTATACCGGGGAGCACCTAAAACAATTAATAAAGCTTATCAAATTGCTTCCAAGGCACTTCAGCAAAATGAAGAATTTACATTTTCTGATGCTGAAATTGATAAAATTCTGGGAGTATCCCGAAAAGTGTGTAAGTTAAAATCGAGGTAAAATAATCGTAGAACTTATACCTTCAATCTGTCACCAAAAATAATTAAGAACTGGT
>NZ_JBPEHJ010000007.1:0-296882 GCF_051201075.1 Niabella hirudinis | reverse complement strand
CGCTCTGATTTACATTTAATTTTCGAAGATCCAATCTGGTTCATCACATTCGACCCCTCCGGGGCCGCATCGGCTACGCTTCTCTTCCCCCGGCTTTGCATATAGCACCCTGCGGGCACAGTTATAGAATGATTGCCCGGTACAACCCCTAAAAATGTGTCCACACGATAGGAGCGCCATCGGGACGGCATGACAAAATAGCGGTTTTTGATACAGCCTCATTGCGTATTCGTTGCGGCCTTTACGTTAAAAAGGGATTGCAAAAAATGTTATGCACCCAATATTTCATACCCCATTTTCACATTTCCATATTATCATCCCGCCAGGCGGGACAAATTAAACGTCACTCAATGACTACCTTCTTCATTCCCTCCCTTCCATAAAATACCGGAAAGTACATCAGTTCTGCCTTTGCGGGGTTAAGAAAATAGCTGCCGGTATAGCGGGGCATCAGCATGATCTCAAACACATAATGGCCCTGCCGCATTTTTGTACAGAAGATGGCCGTTTTATTTTTCAGATATTCCCGGTGGGTTTCCACACCCCAGAACTGCTGCGGTTTGCTGTCGTAGCTACAGCCCGCCGGTATTGGCACTTCGATCATCACATAATCGGCATCCGCCCGGGCGGTAACCTCTACCCGGAGCAGCCCAGCTTTGCCCGCCTTTAGTATAGTGGTTTCCCTACCCTCCTGCATTAATTTTGAGGTTACCGTAAAGTCCTTTGATACCGGTTGTGGCGCGGGGTTCTGGTATTGCTGGTAGGCCGTCAGGAACACCGGCAGGTCACCTTCTTTTTTGATCCCGAGCGTGGTGCCGGCCGCGTATTGCAGTTCAATGGGGAACTTTTCAAACCGGGTATTGTTAATGGCTATCGCCGCCGGCCGGGGCTTTTGGCTGCTATTAAACAATTCAGGCAAAATAGTCTCCAGGATCAGTGAGGATTCATAAGTATTACGCCACTGTCCGTCCTTCCTTTGCTCCAGGAAATATTGCCGTATACGGCTTAGCTCCGGGCCATGACCGCCGCTGCGTCTTAATACCTGGTACATCAGCAGCGTATTCTGAATGCTGTTATTCCAGAACCTCCAGGCTTCCTCGCCCCAGTACATACCACCAAACATGGTTTGTTTGTGCAGTTTTAACAATGAATCCAGGTTGATCTTTAGCCCCGCCTGTTGCTTAAGATCCAGGAACTCCAGGTATTCATACAAGCTCTTTTTTTGTTTCTGATAGGCCGTGTCGGCCTCCTTAAGCTGTACCCAGTCCCGGATCACCTGTCCTCCGTTTAGCCGGGCCAGCAGGCGTACCAGCTTCGGATTAGCCCCCGCTCCCTGGTCTGCTACCCGGGCCTGCAGGTAGCGGTATAATAAATCCTTATTCAGCTGTACTGTATATCCCTGCTGCTGTGCCTCCAAAAGGGCTTCAACTACATGCAAGCTGATCCAGGGCTCCACCTGAGTGCCCTGCCACCATCCCCATAACCCGTCCAGCGACTTATTTTCGTTCAGCTTTTTTAATACCACTTGTATATTTTTTTCATAAGGAAAGGGCTCTTTTAAATAGGCCCGCAGTTTCTTCTCCAGCAGCAGGGATTTCAGTTTGGACGCCAGCTGCTCATTGCACAGGTATTCATAATCCCGCAGACGCTTCATTTCATCCAGCAATACCGGAAATACGGAGGTTTCTGCACGCAGCGTGCCAATACCCTTATCGGGCTCAAACCGGTATTGCACGGTGGTATCGCCGGGCAGTACCGAAAACCAGCCCAGGGTTTCCTTTACACCGGCCGGATACAACGGTATGCTTCTTCGTTCGCCATCAAAATAACCGTTGGCCTGTTGCAAGGTATATTCAAAACGCAGGCTGTCTGTGCCTTTTGCCGCAATCATCACCGTATCCAGGTGAGCATGGCTTACGGTGAGCGCGCTATTGCGCAGGGTAGTATCCCCATATTTAAAATGGCGCACCAGTTTTTCGGGCAGCGGTGTATAGTTCATGAGTTTACCGATTACATTCATACTGTCCCCGTCTACTGCAAATAAGGGCGACACAAAATTGGCGCTTAAGGTTTTAAATGAGCGGATAGAACGCTCCAGGTAGCCGCTTTGCCGCCGGGCTGTAACGGCAATAAGGCGGGTGCTCCAGCTGGTAATATCGTCCGGGAAGGTTACGGTAAAAGATGCCTGCCCCTGCTCATCGGTCACCAGGCGCGGCTGCCAGAATCCTTCGTCCGAAAAGCGGGTACGCAGGGTTTGAGTGCCTTCCTGTAGCACGCCGGCTTCATTCGAAATCGTATTTCCTTTTTTGGTTTTAACGATAACAACACCGGATGCGGCTTTGGCGCCATAAATGGCTACTGCTGCGGCATCTTTCAGGATGTTCATATTTTCGATATCCCCGGGATTCAATGCCTGGATGTCGCCGCTAAAAGGCAGACCATCTACAATGATCAGCGGCTTTTCGCCCTGCAATGTACCTGAGCCCCGGATCATCATACGATTGCTGTTCCCTGGCGCCATCCCTGCAACACGCCCGGCCAATGCATTGGATAGATCATTGCTCTCAATCGTTGCAACCGCTCCTGTAACGGAACGCCTGTACTGTGTTCCGTAAGCTACCACCACCACTTCATTGAGCTGCGCCCCGGACCGGTCCAATACGATGGTATCATTTTTTTTGGTAAACGCTTCAACGCTTTTTGTAATATATCCGACCATGGAAACCGTGATCAAACTGCCACTGGTCATTTTTAATTTAAACCAGCCACGGTCATCGGTAACCGTGCCCAACCGCTGATCAAGCCCTGCTATTTCTACAGTAGCCCCTGCAATGGGATTGCCTGTTTGTGAAACTACCGTGCCTGTTATTTCCTGGTTCAGCCCGGCTGGATCAAAATAGGATTTGTTGAACAGCCTGATTATATCGCCGGGTACGGGCTGCAGATAATACCCCGGAGCCTCTACATCCTTAATGTGCTGATCCAGCAATAGTGTAAAAGGATCCGCAGCCCGGATAGTAAAGGACTGCCAGGAATAATAGCTGGTTCCATCACTGCGCACCTGTACCCCTTCCACTTTAAAATACCGGTTATCTTTTAACAGGAACAGCAGGTTGTAATACCCCGGAGACAACGAAGTGCACTCAGTGGTAGCTCCGCTGTACACCTGCAGGAAATGGGGCCGCAGTGGGTCGGTAACCACAATATTCTTTATATAAGGCAGCCGGTTGGTAAAGGCCGTATCCAGGTAAAACCGGAGCCTGCCGGTAGCATCGCCTTTGGGTATGGGCGTACGTACCGCAAACAGTTGTGTGGTACGGCTGCGCAGGTCGTAGTAATCGGTCCATAACTGGTCTATATCCTGGTCGCGCAGTACCTGCTGGCGGTAATTGCGGCTCAGCGCGTTGTTGCCGGAGAGCGTAGTATCAAAAGTGTAAAGCCCGGGGTAAGACTTTTGACGGATGAGTCCAATAGTAAACCTGTATACAAAGCCCGGCTCTTTTAAGAAGGTCTGGTCGATCAGTCCGGATTGAAAGAACAAGCGGTTGGTACGTACCGGCCCCACCAATACATCCGCCAATCTGCGATCGTATATGCCCGGCGGGTTCAGTAACAGGCGGGTAGAATCATAACGTATAAACGCCTGCCGGCTGTTGAAATTGTTCTCCACCCTTAAAAAGTAAGGATGCAGCCGGTCGCGCTCAACCGGGCTCAATACGTTTTTCAGCCGGGTTATCCCTGCCTGCGTATTCAATGTATCGGCCAATACGCTAAAGAGCGTTCGCATTCCTTTTTTAAAATAGAATTCCCGGAACCATATTTCGTGTTCGGGTGTCCGAAGGCGTATACTGTGATGACCAGGGGTAATGCGGAACGCATAGTGCTGCAATTGGCCGGCCTGCTCAAAATACACCGGAACCTCATCTACATAAATGATGCTAACGGGATCAATTGCACCGTCCTTCACAACAAATGGAACAAACTGTGTAATGCTGTCCTGTGCGGGCGTTACGAGCAGGTACAGGCTTCGGGGGTTGGTAAACCGGTAGTATTCGATCGTATCCAGGCCCAGCTGCCTGCTCCATTTCTGCCAGTCCATCGGGATGTTTCCATTGGCCTTCGCTTCCTCGCTTTCGAACTCAAATGTGCGGAGCGCTCTTGGCTGAAAAGCCGGGCCAAAATAGGGCACCCTTGGCGGAGGCGCGTTAAATTTGGCGGTATGTGCATAAGCTGTTACATCTACACCAGGTACGGGTTTATGATCAGCATCCGTAACCGCCACCTGCATCCGTACCTGCTGACCGGGATAGACCACGTCTGGCGCAATCAGGTTCACCGCTAAGGCCTGCGTATTATAAAAACTGCTTACTTCTTTTTGTTTTTCTTCATGATCCCAAAAGTAATTAATACGAAAATGCGCCGCCTGCCTGCTGCTGTGCCGGATCACCGTATCGAGGGCTGTGCCATAACCTTTGAGAAGCACTTTATTGCCGGAAAAGACCGTATACCAGAAAGGGATTTTATGTTGGTTGGCAACCGCCAGGTACAATTGTTTTTGTGTATGCACCGCGGCTACCTCCAGTCCATCACTAAACTGGTAGGGCGATTTTTTGGCCCGTATACCGTTATCCAACACCACATCGTAATCCACTGCCTGGTAATTCAGCGGAAGCGCCCGCGGCAACTGTACCCGCTGCGAATCGATCAGCTGTTCCCCGGCCCGGGTATAGAGCCAGCCTGTTGCGGGTTTTGACACACTGTCTTCGCGATATTCTATATACAGGCTATCGCCGGCAAAGCGGGCTTCAATCGTTCCCTGTTCTTTTTTCCTTTGTGCATCAAAATTCAGATTCAGTTGGGATGTACGTATTTCATTATTGCTGTTGAGCATTTTGAGATGGATGGTGCAGGAAAGTTGTGCCGCGGGGAAGATGCTGTCGGGCAGCGATAACAGGGTTTCGCCTACGGGGTCCAGGTTCAGGCTGGTTTTCCAGAGCGTATCCGGCACAAAAACGGAGTCTTTATAGTAAGCCGTAACCGCCTGCGTGCGCACGGTTACCTCAACCCGTGCATCGGGAACCGTCAGGTCATTTTCGTCAACAGCCTTCAGAAAAAGAATGGCCGGTTCACCCGGATAATGCATGTTCTTATTGGTGCGCGCATTAAACCGGAGCGACTTTAGTTCATATTCTTCATACCGGAAAGAACCGGATGCCCGCGTGATTGCTGCACCATCGGATGAATCGATGAGCTGTATCGTATATGGCCGGTCCAGAACCAGTTGCAGGGAATCGGTTAATACAAAGCGGTATTCATATCCGCCATCCCTGTAAGGTTCTAACAAGGCCAGGTTCTTTCCGCCAAAGGGGCCATTGAGACGCACCTCCAATGGCCGGTACGGAGTTTTGTCATCACCCAATATATAGGCTTTAAATTTAACTGTATCGTAAGGTTTATATATCGGCTTGCTGAATACAAAAAAGCTGTTATAGGACTTTGGTGCTGGCTTTGGGCGGGTAAAAAGTTTTCGCAGCTGTTTTACGGGGAACAGGATGCCCCGCCGTTTGTGGTAGCTACCGGTTCTGGCCCGGTCATCTGTTTCAAAAGTAAAATAATTGGTTACGCCCTTGTACACTATTTTCAGGTAGCCGTCTTTCTTCGGATAGCGCCCTGTATACAAATGCGCTTTTTTTTGATATCGTACCCGCTTACCATGGGGTGTAAGCACCCGGGCATCCGTTACCGGCACGCCTGCAAGATCCGTTATTGTGAACTGAAATTCTTTTTGATTGTTAATAAAGGAAAGACGGATATTGCCGTTGGCGATCAGGGTATAATAAAGCTGGTTACCGGAGGCTTTTAAGCTAAGATAGTTTCCAAAAGGCAGGGATTTTGCGGTGCCCTTTTGGGTGTCATACCGGTCCGCCAATGTGTGTAAAAAAGCCGCTGTTGCCTGTTGGGGCCGTTGGACCAGTTGTTCGGTTTCCTGATCCGTAAGACGGTATACTTCGGTAAGCGGACCATCGGTACGGCTATCCGATAGCCGGTTTTGCGCCCATAGCGGGCAAAGCCAGAGCAAGATGGCCAACAACAGTATTCCTTTTCTCATAATGAATAAATATTATACCCAGGATGCAGCAAGCCGTTAAATTACATAACGGGTTCTGGTTTTTTATAGTGATTACGTAATTTTACCTGCCTCAAATAAAAAGTAATGAAGTTGTATATAAAGAATATGGTTTGCAACCGTTGCAAAATGGCCGTAAGAACAGAGCTGGAAAAACTGCACCTGCAAACTGTTTCCGTAGAGTTAGGTGAAGTGGAACTGGAGCGGGAGCCAACGCCTGGCGAAAAGGCGCAACTGGAGACGGGCTTAACATCTCTGGGCTTTGAGCTGATTGATGATAAAAAAAGCCGGCTGATCGAAAGCATCAAAAAACAAATCATCCTGCTGGTACATCAGCAGGATGGCGAATTAAAGGTGAACCTATCCGGCTATCTCGCCGGCTTGCTGCACCACGATTATAATTATATGTCCAACCTGTTTTCGGAAGTGGAAGGTACTACCATCGAAAAGTATTTTATTCTTCAGAAGATTGAGCGGGTTAAGGAATTGCTGGTATATGATGAACTTTCGCTCAGCGAGATCGCCTTTCGGCTTAACTATTCCAGTGTTGCGCATTTAAGCAACCAGTTTAAAAAAGTAACCGGCTTTACGCCCAGCCATTTTAAAAATATCCGCACCGAAAAGCGCAAGCCCCTGGATATGGTGTAAACCTGTACCGCAGCTGTTGCCTCGGGATCCGGACTTATTTACAGGAGGTCGATATGCCGGCGGATCCTTTCCAGGATCAGATGAAACGACAGCTGTCCTTTATAATAAAGAGCCGCTGTAGCTTTATACCGTTGCCGGAACTGTTCCCGCAACGCAGCATCAGTTAATAAAAAGGCTTCGTTTTCCCTGATGGGAATGTTAAAGTCTTTATCAGGGAACCGTCTTTCTTTATGTCTCAGGTATTCATCGGTTCCTATGAAAGCGACAACCTCGGGGTTATCCAGCAGGCAGAATACATCGTAGTATTGCCGCAGATAGTTCGTTGCTATCTTACCGGTTGTTTTTTCCTTACGAAATTTTGTAGCAATAGTCTGTATTTTCTCCACAAAAGTGTAGCGGTGATCATAACAAGAGATACCCGTAGCCCTGTTGTCTATTAGGTCAGGGCCGGCAATTTCCCTGGCTTTTTCATAAGCCCAGGAAGTGATGATGAGCGGGATATTTGGTGCCACACAGTCATAACCCGCTTCCAGCAGGATTCCGTGTTTTATGCCCTCTTCCGGCATTGTCACTTGCTGGTAATATAAACGGATGCCCCCATTGTTGTACCTTCTTTCATCGTCAAAAGCGGTATCCCGGATTACTTCAACAATACCCGGTATGCTGATTTCATCGGCCAGATCATCATAATATTGCTTCTTCTTCCCAATATTCCCCGGGTTCTTGTTGTTGGGATTTTCATTGATGCCAAGAGCCGCAGGAGGGTCTATATTAAGATCGATATCTTCCGAAAAGCGGTCGATCATGCCAAACCCTTTTGACAAGGAAGTGCCTCCTTTTAATTGAAATTTATATCCTTGCCTTTGCAAGCCATACAGGCAATGCATGATCCAGTAATCCTTTTCGACCAAACTTGCCAGGATGCCCGTTTCATCTTCAATGATGCGAAGCAAATCGGAGAAGTCTTTATGTTCATGAAGATAAATTGCAGCCACGGTCTATGACAATAATACATTAAAGAACTTACGGGTAGCTATTTTACCAAACTTATCAGCGATATCCTTCAGGCGCGCCTTGTTCATTGAACAGACTATCCGCCTTATGTTTTCCAATACTGCCGTTTGATCTTCCTCGAGGCTGTTTAAATCATTCACCAGGTCAACCAGCAAAAATTCCTTTGTAACCCGCTCCGGCACATAGGGCCTGCGGACAAACTGAAACATCCTGTTCCCCAATTTAAAATTACCATGCCTCCTGTAGTTGTATACCCTTTTTATATTGTATAGTTGTGTAGTGCCTAATCCCAATGCATTGTACTCATTAGGAGTGGTTACCAGGAAACGATGATCTTTAAGAAAGGCCGCCACTAAATCTGTATCTTTTGCCGGGGCTTCACCAAAAGCGCCCCGTTTTGGAACGTAATACATTCCCCCACTTAGCTTTTCCAGCACTCCTTCCTGCATTAACTGCTGCAAATGACGATCTACAGAGGCAGACCATTGTTCCAGATCAGCCCGCCGGTAAACGGCACCCTGTTTCAATTTTCGTTTTACTACTTCAAGCTGTTTCACCCTGCAAAAGTATAAAATTTGCATGAATTTTTAAAAAAAATCCATTCGTTTTGACACCCTTGTTAGTTTATATACTTTTACGATCATTTATCAAGGCTTATGAACAAAACGAGGCTAGGTTACAGCCGTAGTCTTTCTCTGCATGCATTCTACGGCACAGCAACAACTTCCGGATCCGTGGCATTGGGGCTTGCCGCGCACTCGTGGCCGGCCTGGGGCGATACATTATTTGTGCAGCAAACAGCCGCGCCACAAAAATACACTACCTTTGCGCGCGGCAAATATGACCCAAAGCATCACCATAAACAATTGGATACAGCAGGCGCCAACACTACCACTGGTAGATGTGCGTACCCCCGCGGAATTTGCACAGGGCCACATTCCCGGTGCGCTTAATGTGCCCCTGTTTAGCAATGAGGAACGGGTACAGGTAGGTACCACTTACAAGCAAGTGAGCCGCGAGGAGGCCATCCTGCTGGGCTTTGAGCTTACCGGTACCAAATGGGCCGGCTTTATACGGCAGTGCCTGCAAATAGCGCCCGGCAAACGGATAGCCGTTCATTGCTGGAGAGGCGGTATGCGCAGCGGCGCCATGGCCTGGGCGCTGGCGTTGTATGGTTTTGAAGTGTACGCGATAACAGGCGGCTATAAAGCCTACCGCCGCTGGGCACATGGGCGGTTTGAACAACCATATAACCTGCGGATCCTGGGGGGAATGACCGGCTCCGGGAAGACGCGCCTGCTTCAATACATGCAGTTGCAGGGCCAGCAGGTGGTTGACCTGGAGCACCTGGCGCAGCACCAGGGATCGGCCTACGGAACTATGAACCGGATGATACAGCCTACACAGGAACAATTTGAAAATGACCTGGCCTGGCAACTGAAAGACGTAAATTCTGAAAACCTTTTATGGCTGGAAGATGAATGCCAGATGATCGGCAGGCGCAGCATACCTCAGCCCCTTTGGCTCCGGATGCGGGCGGCGTTGCTCATTGATCTTCAGGTTCCGGCAGTACAGCGGGTGGCTACGCTCCTGCAGGATTATGGCCACCTGGACCCCGGTTTCCTGGCAGAAGCCACCGAGCGCATTCATAAACGCCTGGGACCGGTACAAACCAAACAGGCCATCGAGGCCATTCATGAGGGACGCATGGCTGATTTTATCAGAATTGTACTGGTTTATTATGATAAGGCTTACCGCAAGGCATTGAGCCTGCGCCCGGCGGAAAATGTATTTGAACTGGACCTCTCCGGGGTTGATATGGCAACCGATAGCGAACAGCTGACCGCATTTGCAGCGACACTGTGTTAATTTGAAAATGTGAAAATTTCTGATTTCTGATAAGATACGAAAACTCCGTCAATACCCGGCTTTCATTTTCAAATTTCCTTATCTTCAAATTTTCAAATTAATACGAAGAATCCGTTAATGGACCAACCTTAAACATCAAACGTCAAACAAGAAAGGTAGATAATGGAAACAACATTCAAACTTACTCAATACTCCCACGGCGCCGGTTGCGGATGCAAGATCAGTCCGGCCCTCCTGGATAAAATACTACACACCACAACCCCGGGGTTCGGGGCCGATCCGCGTTTGCTGGTGGGCAATGATAAGCGCGATGACGCCGCAGTACTGGATTTGGGTAATGGCACCGCCCTCATTTCCACTACCGATTTCTTTATGCCGATAGTGGATGATGCATACGATTTTGGGCGCATTGCCGCTACCAACGCCATCAGCGATGTATATGCCATGGGGGGGAATCCGGTTTTGGCCATTGCCATTCTCGGATGGCCCATTAACAAACTTCCACCAGAGGTTGCCGGCCAGGTACTGGAAGGCGCCCGGGCCGTATGTGCAGATGCCGGTATTAAATTGGCAGGGGGCCACAGTATCGACTGCCCCGAGCCCGTTTTTGGGCTGGCGGTAAACGGGCTGGTCAACATTCCCCATTTGAAACAAAATGCTACGGCTACTGCCGGCTGCCGGTTGTATCTTACCAAACCCCTTGGCGTGGGCGTCTTATCTACGGCGCAAAAACGCGGACTGCTGCAACCGGAGGATGCTGCCACTGCATTAAAAACAATGACCACCCTCAACAAGCCGGGCGCATTGCTGGGGCAACTGAGCGCCGTTAAGGCATTAACAGATGTTACCGGTTTTGGGCTGTTGGGGCACCTGGCCGAAATGTGCGCCGGCAGCGGGCTTGCCGCCGTAATAGAGTTTGACAAAGTACCGGTGATCCCGGCCGTTCACTCCTACCTCGACCAGGGTTGTATTCCGGGTGGAACGCAGCGCAACTGGAACAGCTATGGTACAAAAATTGGTCCGGTTACGGAACGCCGGCAACAAATACTGGCCGATCCGCAAACCAGCGGCGGTTTACTGGCAGCCGTTGAAGCAGACGGCATCCATGACTTTGAGGACCTGATGCAGGAACAGGGCTATCACCTAACTTCCATCGGATGGTTGGAGCCACAGCATGGCCAGCCGCTTATTACGGTAATCTAATAAGCTGCTAACGGGGATCCCAAATTAGCGCCTTTTGTTTCCGGTAGCTTTCATAACACAGCAGCGATGCCGCTGAAGCCTGCACACCAAACCGGGTGTCTGCAACGGTTTTGCCGCCATCACGGATGGCAGAAAAGAAGTTGACAAAATGATCATGATGCGCACCTTTACTTCCGGTAGCAACATTGAATTCATACTCATTACCGGACACCTTAACCGGATCCTTTGTCATCAGCCGGGCAAATTTTGCAGTATCAGCCTTTCCGTTTGTTTTCAGCACTACCTTATCCCACCCCACTATCAACAAGCCCTCCACGCCTTTAATCGTAAAATCGGTACTCCCCCATTTATTTGAAACCCCATCTGCAAGATTGGCCGAAAGGGAAAGGGTAAATGCTCCCTTTTTGTCCCGTCCCGGGTAATCGAGGTATCCCAGCAGCAGGTCCGGCGTATCTCTTGAGTTATTGGTATAATACCGGATTCCGCCCGTACCATAAACTTTTTGCGGACCGGCTGCATTCATGATAAAATGCGTGCTTGCGATCACATGCACAAAAAGATCACCCGCAACCCCCGTTCCATAATCGCTCCAGCTTCTCCATTGCAAAAAACGCTGCGCATCAAAAGCATGTTTGGGCGCACTGCCCTGGAAACGGCTCCACCAAATGGTTTTTTCATTGGCTTCCGGTGGTGCCATAAAAGGCCTTAAAGCAGCAGGGCCGGAGGTAAACTGCCCTTCAACCTGGGTTACCTGGCCAATCAACCCCTCTTCCACCATCTGTTTTGCCAACCGGTTTCCCCAGGACGACATGCCCTGGCTCCCCATCTGGAAAATACGCCCTGTCTTTTCCTGTGCGTCTACCAGGGCACGGGCTTCCTGTAATGAATGGATCACCGGTTTTTCGCAATAGACATCCTTTCCGGCCTTCATAGCTTCGATGGCAATTTTCTGATGCCAGTGGTCCGGGGTACCAATAATGACCGCATCTATATCCTTACGATCCAGGATTTCGTGATAATCTTTTGTAAATACCACTCCTTTTTTCTCTTGCTGCCGCAATGCGTCCAGGTTCTTATCAAATACATCGCAAACCCCGGAAAGGGTTGCCATGCCGGTAGACAGCGCGGTACGCAGGTCGCTGGATCCCATGCGGCCCTTGCCGATTACTGCCAGGCGAACAAGATCTTTTTTGAAAGGGTAATTTTTTATGGGCGCCGCACCTGAAAGTTTTGGAAATGCCGAAGCAGCTACGGCTCCCATCAATACATTACCGATAAATTTTTTTCGTGTATACATCAGAATGGGAAGATAATAGATAATGTCAGTTCAATATTGTTTATTGAAGCCCGCAGCCTAGGCCTCAGATTGACCTTCAGCCGGAACCTCCTTATTTTTCGTATCGGCGCCCTTGAGGTAGCTGGGAAGATTCAGGCCTGCCATATTAAACAAGTCGTTGAGCGGGGGTACCGATTTCATCAATCCCTGTACAAAGTTTGCAGTAGAACCATTACCGTTTTCGCCGGCTCCGCCATCCCAAACGGTAACCTTGTCAATCTTGATATTTTTAACGGCTTCTACCTGTGTGCGCACCAGGTCCGGCAGTTTTTCCAGCAACAGTAACTGGAAGGCATTGGTAGAATCGCCACCCGCGGCTTTCACCACTTTATCATACCCATCGGCCTGTTTGGTAAGGATCTCAAACAACCCCTTTGCCTCCGCTTCCATTTTTGCAAAAATGGCATCCGCCTCCCCTTTCGCTCTCAAACGGATCCGCTCGGCTTCGGCTTCTGCATCAATGATCACTTTTTGCTTGGCGATCTGGGCCGGCACCACCACGTTTGCATTTTGGGTAGAGCGCTCTCTTTCGGCACGCGCCTGTTCCGCCTTCTGTTCGGCAAGATAGGATTCCTCCAGGGCTTTTGCCGACTGTACTTTCTCCGCTGTTACCGCAATTTTAAGCGCCTCCGCCTCTTTTTCGCGCCGCAGGGCGTCCGAGTTGGCAATGGTGATCTTGGCATCATTCTCCCCTTTAACGGCTAATGAGTTGGCCATAGAGGTGGCAATCCGCGCATCCCGTTCGGCCTCGGCTTTACCGATCGATTCGTCCTTGCCCGCAGCCGCAATGCTGATCTCCTTATCCTTTTGGGTAATGGCGATCTTTACATCCCTGTCACGGGTGGTTTCCGCAATTTGTGTATCTTTTTCCCGGTCGGCAATAGCTTTCCCGGTTTCCCCGATCTTTGTTTGCTCGGCTACGCTCACAATGGCTTCGTTGATGGCTTTGGCCGCAGCTTCCTTACCCAATGCTTCAATATAGCCCGATTCGTCCCGGATATCCGTAACGTTTACGTTGATGAGTTTCAGACCAATCTTCTTTAACTCGGTATCCACGTTTTTAGAGATATTATCCAGGAATTTATCCCGGTCGGAATTGATTTCTTCAATGGTCATAGTGGCAATCACCAGGCGTAGCTGCCCGAATAAAATATCTTTGGAAAGCTCCTGTATCTGGTCGGGGCTCAATCCCAGCAAGCGTTCTGCCGCATTTCCCATGCTTTCAGGCTCGGTGGAAATGGCAATGGTAAACCGGCAGGGCACATCTACCCGGATGTTCTGGCGGGAAAGGGCATTAGTAAGGTTGGCTTCAATGGAAATGGGCTTCAGATCCAGGTATGCAAAGTCCTGAATTACCGGCCAGATAAACGCACCGCCGCCGTGTACACAACGGGCGGAGCTGCCTCCTGTTTTACCATAAATAACAAGGATCTTGTCCGAAGGGCAACGCTTATAGCGGGAGATCAGCGACACAATGGTCACAAATAAGATCAATGCCCCAACAATGATCAGGATAAAGGGTCCGTCAAAATTCATGAGTGGTTTGTTTTTATCAGATTTTAGTTACAATTAATATCCGGTCTTCGATGCCCAGCACTTTTACCGGGGTTCCGGAAAGCAGGCGCTCTCCTTCTGTAACAGCAGCCAGTTCATGACTGGTGTTGTTATAGCTGATCTGGATCTTTCCCAGGCCGCTTCTTTTTTCGGGGATGGTTAAGTAAACTTCTCCCGATTTTCCAACCAGCTTTTCAGCATTAAAAGTATTGTCTTCGGTGAGCTTCATAATTTGCCGGATCACTACAAAAAAAAGCAGCACAAAAAAGATTCCAACCACAACCGCCAGCGCCACCAGGAGCGCTTTATTTTCCATGGAATGGAAAAATGCAATCCCCGTCCATCCAAATCCCATCAGAAAGTTGACCATATTGCGCAATGAAAACATCTGGAAGGGTGCATCAGCCCCGGTAAGGTCTCCATCAAAGTCGGCATTGATTCCATCAGCACCATGTCCTCCGGCAAAGGTCAGCACCGTTTGAATTAAAAAAATAATACTGGCAATAATGGCCACCCACCAAAATCCCTGAAGTAATGAGGGCATGCCCTCAAAAAATGCATTCATATTCTAAATAGATTAGATACAGCGTTTTTTAAATGTTGTCTCCAGCAGTAAACTATCTCTAACAAATATAACAGAAAGTAGCTTCTTTTCCCATAATGTAGGTTTTTGTTTTAAAAACTACCTGAAAGCGGGTATTTTTCTTACAGAACAGTCCCTTACTTTTGCTAAAATTTTTAACGTTATGAAATTGAAAATGACCTTTTGTGTGGCATTTGCTTTGGCGGCCACAGCCTTATTTGCGCAAAGCAACTACAAACAATCTATTGGCCTGCGATTGGGCAGCGGGTACTATGATGTAGCTTCTGCGGCTTACAAAACCTTTTTTAATGATGCTTCTGCACTGGAAATAAACGTTGGGTTTCGTCCCTACGGTGTTGCAGGCTACAAGTGGTTTAATGCATCAGCCGCAGCTACCTACCAGTATCATTTCGACATTAAGCCCGTAGAAGGTTTGAAATGGTTTATCGGCGGTGGTCTGGTAGCATCCAACTCCTTTTCAAACTATGATGATCGTAAAGGATTTAACCTTGGAGTGTATCCTACGGCCGGGGCTGATTATAAATTTAAAAATATACCCCTGGCTGTTTCCGCCGATGTACGCCCAACCATCAATGTGGTTGAAGCGTATGACTACTACAACAGCTTTTATCCCAATGCGGGGATATCTGCACGGTATACCTTTTAATAACGTCATTATTTAGCTATACTGAAGGAGGCTGCCCATACCGGGTGGCCTCTTTTATTAAGCAATTTTGACCACTGCAGTCCTTGCAAAACAGATATTTACCGTCATTTATACTTTTTTGTACAGATAAAAACCTACCTTTGCAGCATGAGTATGGAAACCGATCAATTATTGCAGAGCAGTGTATCCGAAGAATCAGATATTATTGAAAATCATGTAAATAGCGAATATAAGTATGGTTTTGTTACAGACATTGAGATGGAATCTGCGCCCAAGGGGCTGGATGAGCATACCATTCGGTTTATTTCCGCTAAGAAAAATGAACCCGAGTGGATGCTGGAGTGGCGCTTAAAAGCCTTTGAGCAATGGCAAAAAATGAAACCGCCTCATTGGGCTAATTTAACCTACCCCACCATCGACTTCCAGGATATTATTTATTATGCAGCACCCAAACAAAAGGTAAAGCCCAGGAACCTGGATGAGGTAGACCCGGAGCTTATTAAAACTTTTGAAAAACTGGGGATCTCGCTGGATGAGCAAAAACGGCTTACAGGTGTTGCGGTAGACGCTGTGATTGACAGCGTATCAATTGGCACCTCGTTTAAAGAACAGCTGGGAGAACTGGGCATTATCTTCTGCTCCATCAGCGAAGCCATACAGGAGCACCCCGAGCTGGTGCGTAAGTACCTGGCATCGGTGGTGCCGGTTACCGATAATTTTTACGCGGCACTCAACTCCGCTGTATTCAGCGATGGTTCTTTTTGCTATATTCCCAAAGGTGTACGCTGCCCCATGGAGCTTTCGACCTATTTCCGGATCAATGCAGAAAATACCGGTCAGTTTGAGCGTACGCTCATTGTAGCTGAAGCCGGGTCTTATGTAAGCTATCTTGAGGGCTGCACCGCCCCCATGCGGGACGAGAACCAGCTGCACGCAGCCATTGTGGAAATTGTTGCCATGGACAATGCGGAAGTAAAATACTCTACCGTTCAGAACTGGTATCCCGGCGATAAAGAAGGCAGGGGCGGTATTTATAATTTTGTTACCAAACGCGGCATCTGTAAAGGTGCGCATTCAAAAATTTCCTGGACGCAGGTAGAAACGGGTTCGGCAATTACCTGGAAATACCCCAGTGTGATTCTACAGGGCGACTACTCTACCGGTGAATTTTATTCCGTAGCTGTAACCAATAATTTTCAGCAGGCCGATACAGGCACCAAGATGCTGCATATTGGCAAAAACACCCGCAGCCGCATTGTGTCCAAAGGCATCTCCGCCGGACAAAGCCAGAACAGTTATCGTGGGCTGGTGCGCGTGGGTAAAAACGCCGCCAACGCCCGGAACTTTTCGCAATGCGATTCACTACTCTTGGGAGATAAATGCGGAGCGCATACGTTTCCCTATATCGAAGTAAGGAATAATACGGGGGTGGTAGAGCATGAAGCCACTACCTCCAAGATCGGCGAAGACCAGATCTTTTATTGCAACCAGCGCGGGATTGATACCGAAAAAGCGGTAGCCCTTATCATCAACGGGTTCGCCAAAGAAGTAATGAACCAGTTACCCATGGAGTTTGCAGTAGAAGCGCAAAAGCTGCTGGCGATTAGTTTAGAGGGATCTGTGGGGTAAGTTCCAGGTTTAAAGTTTCATGTTTCAAGTTCTGCCGAAACATGACTTCCTGAAAGTTGCATAATACAGCGCCGGAAGTAATCGCATCCAAAGTAAATGCTACACCTATGACCATAAAACGTTTTGAAGACCTGGATATCTGGAAAGATGCAAGAGCAATTTGCAAAAAGATCCATATTATATCAATTGAAACCAATCTAAGGAACGATTTCAAATTGTTGGGACAAATCAAAGGATCTTCGGGTTCAATTATGGACAATATTGCTGAAGGGTTTGAAAGAGATGGCAATACAGAATTTCGGCAGTTTCTTTCTATTGCGAAAGGTTCTGCCGGAGAAACAAGATCGCAACTACACCGCATTCTTGATTGTGGTTATATTGATGAATTGCGATTCCTGAATATTAAAAATGAACTGGAACAATTAAGTGGTAAGATCAAGAATTTTATTACCTACTTGAATAAAAGCAACTTCCAGGGCAACAAATTCAAGTCCGGGATTTAACCTGAAACTTCAGACCTGAGACCTGGAACTTAAACTTTGTAGCTCGAAACTTGAAATAAAAAACGAAAAATCACAAATAAGAAATGTTAAGCATTAAAGACCTCCGTGCAGGTATTGAAGAACGGGAAATTTTAAAGGGAATTAACCTGGACATTAAGGCCGGGGAAGTACATGCCATAATGGGGCCCAACGGTTCGGGGAAAAGCACCCTGGCCTCTGTATTAGCCGGCAAACAGGATTATGAAGTTACCGGTGGCTCTGTAACCTTTGAAGGAAAGGACCTGCTGGAGCTGGCTCCTGAAGAAAGAGCCGGGGAAGGTATTTTCCTGAGTTTTCAGTATCCGGTTGAAATACCCGGGCTAAGCACCACCAACTTTATGAAAACAGCGGTGAACGAGATCCGCAAATACCGGGGACAGGAAGAGCTGGACGCTGTTTCATTTTTAAAGAAAATGAAAGAGAAAATGGCGCTGGTGGAAATTGACCAGTCCATGCTGAGCCGCTCACTGAACGAAGGGTTTTCCGGCGGTGAAAAAAAGCGCAATGAAATCTTTCAGATGGCTATGCTGGAACCCAAACTGGCCATCCTGGATGAAACCGATTCCGGTCTGGATATTGATGCCATCCGCATCGTGGCCAACGGCGTTAACAAACTGCGCACCGCAGAAAACGGCATCCTTGTTATTACCCACTATCAGCGTCTGCTGGATTATATCATCCCCGACTTTGTGCATGTATTGTATAATGGCCGCATCGTAAAATCCGGTACCAAAGAGCTGGCTTACGAACTGGAAGAAAGAGGATATGATTTTATTAAAACAATGTGAGAATATGAAAATATGAGAATGGGGAAATGCCGTAGGCTTGTAACACCGTAAACACATTTCAAAACCGGGATACTAATTTTCACATTATCATACTTACACATTTTCTTAAATTAAACAATGGATACAATAACATATTTTAAAGATCGTTTTGAAAAGCTGCAGGAACAACAGCTGGATTCCCGCCTGAAGTCCCTGCGCGATGATGCTTTTAGCGCATTTGAACAAACGGGTATTCCTACGGTAAAACACGAAGAGTGGAAATACACGAGGATCAATGATTTCTTTAACAAGGATTATCATTTTACAACAGACCTGAAGGAACAGCAGTTTCGTGCTCAGGAACTGCAGCCTTTTTTATTACCGGGGCATGAGAACGCCAACAGCATCGTTTTTATAAATGGACATTATCATGCCGAACACTCGGTCCTCCGTTCGGAGGAACTGGAAGTAATATCACTGGAAGCGGCCGCCCATAACCAGTATGCACCCGTGGTGGAAAAACATCTGGGGCATAGCGCGGATTACCACAATGATGGAGTAAATGCATTGAACACGGCATTTATACAGGAGGGCGTTTTTATTCATATACAAAAAGGCAAAACGGTTAACCATCCCGTTTATATTTATAATGTGACCGATGCCCGTGCAGGCAATATTTTTGCGCAGCCAAGGGCGCTGGTGCACCTGGCGGAAAACGCACAGGTAGAGATCCTGGAAACTTTTGCAACCATCGGCTTGGATGAAAGTTTTACCAACCAGGTTTTTGAAATTGCGGTAGAAGAAAACGCGGTGCTGAATTTATGCAAGATCCAGAATGATGCGCCCAATTCTACTATTGTAAGCACCACGCATGTGCACCAGGTAGGCAAAAGCGTTGCCAATGTGGTAACCATCTCTTTAAGCGGAGGACTGGTACGCAATAACCTCAACATGGTCATGTCGGCCCCCTACTGCGAAGCCAACCTCTCCGGGTTGTACCTGCAAAACGGGTATACCCATGTAGACAATCATACCGTGGTGGATAACCGCCAACCCAACTGCCTTAGCAATGAACTGTACAAAGGCATTATGAATGGCCACTCCACCGGCGTGTTTAACGGAAAGATATTTGTGCGCCAGATAGCCCAGAAAACAAATGCCTACCAAACCAATAAAAACATTTTACTCTCCGGCGATGCCACGGTAAATACCAAACCACAGCTGGAGATCTTTGCGGATGATGTAAAATGTTCGCATGGTTGTACGGTGGGCCGGCTGGATGATGAGGCCCTGTTTTATCTGAAAACCCGTGGTATTTCTGATGCCACTGCACGCGCTTTGCTCCTGCACGGGTTTGCACTGGATGTGCTGGAAAAGATCGGCTCAGAAGATGTACGGGCCTATGTAAATGCACTGGTAACCTCCAATCTGCAACTGGACTAAGACAGTTGCAAACAGATTGCGGAATAAGAGTTATTAAAGATCCAATTACACTAAAAATACAGGTGATGAGTAATGAAACTATGATAGCAGCCGGAAAAAATAAGGTGTTGGATATCGAAAAAATAAGGAATGATTTCCCCATCCTCAACCGGATGGTTAAAGGACATCCGCTGGTCTATTTCGATAACGCGGCCACTTCCCAAAAGCCGGCCGCCGTTATTGATGCACTGGTACATTATTATACACACTTAAACGCCAATGTACACCGCGGCATTCATACCCTTGCGGAAGAAGCCACTGCGGATTTTGAAGCCACCCGCGATGCTATCCGTGGCTTTATCAATGCCGCACACCGGGAAGAGATCATCTATACCAAAGGGACCACGGAAGGCATTAACCTGGTAGCCTATACCTGGGGCCGGCAAAACCTGCAGGAAGGTGATGAAATCATCATATCCGGTATGGAGCATCATTCCAATATTGTTCCCTGGCAGATTGTGTGTGAAGAAAAGAAAGCCCTGCTTAAAGTAATACCAGTTACGGATAAGGGCGAGTTGGATATGGAAGCTTTTGAAGCCCTGATTTCAGAAAAAACAAAGCTTGTTGCCATCGTGCATATATCCAATGCCCTGGGCACTATCAACCCCATTAAAACGATCATTGACGCAGCACACCGCAACGGCGCCCTGGTGCTGGTA
This sequence comes from Niabella hirudinis, assembly GCF_051201075.1. Classification (NCBI taxonomy): domain Bacteria; kingdom Pseudomonadati; phylum Bacteroidota; class Chitinophagia; order Chitinophagales; family Chitinophagaceae; genus Niabella; species Niabella hirudinis. Next base: position 276,802 of record NZ_JBPEHJ010000007.1, on the reverse strand, counting down.
GACGGCGCCCAATCCTCCATGCACCTCGATATTGATGTGCAGGCACTGGATTGTGATTTTTTTGCGTTATCTGCTCACAAGATGTTCGGCCCCACGGGTTCCGGTGCTTTATATGGTAAAAAGCATATTCTTGAAGCCATGCCCGTATTCAATGGCGGAGGGGAAATGATTAAAGAGGTTAGGTTTGAAAAAACGACCTATAATGAACTTCCCTATAAATTTGAAGCCGGCACGCCCAATATTGCCGATTTTGTGGCGTTTAAACCAGCCATTGAATATATAAATACACTGGGGAAGGAAAGCATCCGCAGGCATGAAGATGCGCTCCTCTCCTATGCTACAGAAAGGGTAAAAGAAATTGATGGCTTAAAAATCATTGGAGAAGCAGATGAGAAGGCCAGCGTACTTTCCTTTGTGATCGATGGCGTACATCCGCAGGATATAGGTATTTTGTTGGATAATAAAGGAATTGCAGTACGCACCGGCCATCATTGTGCCGAACCGCTGATGAACCGCTTTTGCATACCCGGAACCATTCGGGCATCTTTTGCAGTTTATAATACACTGGAGGAAGTTGATAAACTGGCGGAGGGCTTAAAAAAAGCTATTAAGGTATTGAGATAAAATGCCACGGTAACCGTATTAAAGTATGATGAAGGGTAAATGGCTTATAAACCCGGCCTGTAAATAAATTTAAAGATGGCAAACAGTAAAAGCATACCCGAAATAGAACAGGAGATTGTAGAGGATTTCTCTCTCTTCGACTCCTGGGATGATAAATATGAATACATCATCGACCTGGGCAAGAAATTGCCCCCGCTGGAAGATGTATTTAAAAAAGAAGAGAATAAGGTAAAGGGCTGTCAGTCTACCGTATGGCTGGTAGCCGACTATCAGGATGGTAAGGTACTTTATAAAGCAGAAAGCGATGCCATTATCGTAAAAGGATTGATCAGTATGCTCATCCGGGTACTTTCCAACCATACGCCCGATGAAATCTTAAGTACCGATATGGATTTTATCAATAAGATCGGCATGACGAGTCACCTGGCGCAGACCCGCTCTAACGGGTTGCGGGCCATGGTAAAACAAATGAAGCATTACGCACTGGCATTTAAAAGTTCAAGGTTTAAAGTTTAAGGTTCAACGTCAAACGTCAAACCTTAAACAATAAACATCAAACTAAAAAAATATGGAACAGGATACAATGGAAGAAAAGGTCATCAAGGAGTTGCAAACCATATTTGATCCGGAATTACCGGTAAATATTTATGAACTGGGCCTTATTTACAAGATAGAGGTTCTGGATCATAATTATATAAAAATACTCATGACACTTACGGCCCCCTCCTGCCCCGCGGCGCAGTCGCTCCCGGTAGAGGTAGATCAAAAGGTAAGGGCCATAGAGGGGGTAAGCGATGTAGAGGTAACCATCACCTGGGATCCGGCATGGAATAAAAGTATGATGAGCGAAATTGCCCAATTGGAATTAGGCTTCTTATAAAACAACACAAGAAAGAAACAGGGAATCCACGAAAAATTATCACGATGAAAATTACCGCACAGGAAGAATATGGCTTAAGGATCCTCATCCGGCTGGCGTCCTGCAAAGATGAAGAAGGATTGAGCATTCCCCAGCTCAGTGAAGCCGAGGGGCTCACCACGCATTACGCGGCAAAATTGGCCCGCACCCTGCGTATGGCCAATTTTATACGCAGCACTCCGGGTAATAAGGGGGGCTATATTCTTGCCCGCCCCGCGGGCGAAATCGTTATAAAAGATGTACTGGAGGCGCTGGGAGGCGTATTATTTGATACCAGTTTTTGCGGTGCACATAAGGGCAATATGCGGTTTTGTACCAATTCGGTCGATTGTTCTGCCCGCTCCTTATGGCAAATACTGCAACTGACCATCGACAAATTACTGGTGCAGATCACCCTAAGTGATTTGATCGGGAAAGAGGAAGAATCCTCTGTAAAATTCAATGGACTGGTGCGTCAGAACCCGGTTTTGTAACCCTGTTTTATATATTTATTTTAAAATAACTTATAAACAAATGAAAAACAGTATTTTATTTTAAAAATATTTTTTTATTAAAACCGGTTACCTTTTTTCAAAACCGGTATTAATATCAAATTATAATTTTAAATTAAAAAAACAAACAATGAAAAAATTATTTGCAATTGCTCTGATCGCAGTTTCTTTCGCAGCTTGTAACAGTTCTGAAACAAAAACTGAAGAAACTCCAGGTGCTGATACTTCTCTGAATGTAGCTCCTGCTCCGACTCCTGCTCCTGATACTACAGTAGCTCCTGCCGGTCAAGATACAGCTGCTAAAGCTCCTGCTGCAGATACAACTAAAAAATAATTTAGTTATACTTTAGCAAAAGGTTATTAACCGCCGCCCCGATTCAATCGGGGCGGTTTTTTTATGCATGTTCCGGTTTGCGGTGGCTTTGTAATACGTTTTTAAGCGCCCGGAGCATGAGCCCAATCAACTCCTTCCGGCAGGTGCCTACACTCAACCGGTACCATTTTTCGCATTGCGCCGCGCCAAATACCGAAAATGGGAGGATTGCAATACCCGCTTCATCGAGTAATAACGCCGCAACATCGCCCGGGATATCAATTTTTATGCTTAAGTAAATAGATGCCTGCGGCGGAATGGCATCTACCGGAAATCCCTCCTGCTTAAAATCACGGATGGCATTGTAAACCTGTTGCAGGCGCTGATAAATTTCGCTTTTAAACCCAATAAGAAATGTTTTTACCGCTTCGGGGTTTTGCAGAAAACGGGTCACGGCTTTTTGTTCCGCCATCGGCGCCCAGGCTCCTACATGGCTTAAAACAGCTTTCATTTTTGCTATAACAGGTGCAGGCCCATATCCCCATCCCACACGTACCCCGGTAGCAGCAAAAGCCTTGCTCACCGCATCTGCATAAATACAATAGGGCCGTACTTCCGGGCAAACCGAAACCGGATCCGCGTGTACCGAACCCTCATGAGTGAGCAGGTGATAGATCTGGTCATACAGGATGTATAATTTTTTTTGCATGGGCGCACGCCGCTCATTTTCGTCCACCACCAGCCGGCAGACTTCTTGTAGCTGGCCGGCGGTGTAGCAGGTGCCCGTTGGATTCTGTGGAGAGCAAAGGGCTAATAATACCGCATCCTTTATATGCGGAGCTATGGCTTCCGCTACCGGCATAAAATGATCCTCCGGCCGGGTTTCGATCCGGCAATGATTTCCCTTTGTAAGCTGCACATAGTAATTGTTATTCCAGGAGGGCACGGGGTAAATCACTTTATCGCCGGGATCTACTATCACCTGGTAGGCGGCATAAATCAGCGGCCGCCCCCCGGCTGCCACCAGTATATCGGCCGGCGGGTAATACAGCCCCTGCCCCTCCTTTATAAATGACGAAAGCGCTTCCCTCAAATCGATATTTCCCTCGGCCAGCGGGTAATTCGTTTGCCTGTTCCGGTAAGCATCGATAATGGCTTCTTCCAGTAACTCAGGGATTGGAAATACCGATGGATCAAAATCACCAATGGTAAGGTTATAGATCTTTTGGCCCTGCCGGATGCGTTCTTTAACAGCATTTCCGAAAGCCAGTATGGCCGACCCCGGTATGGATTCCGCTAATTGAGAGAGCTTCATTAGAAATGTAATATATTAAATGATGAATATAAAATGTAAAACAAGACGGATCCTATGACTATTGACCGTTCACAATTGACTACAAATTGCCCCTTGCCTCCTGCTCGCGTTCCAACGCTTCAAACAAGGCTTTAAAATTTCCTTTTCCAAAACTTTTGGCGCCTTTGCGTTGGATGATCTCAAAGAACAATGTAGGGCGGTCCTCCACGGGCTTTGAAAATATCTGTAGTAAATATCCCTCTTCATCACGATCGATGAGGATCCCCAGCTCTTTCAACGGCAGCAGGTCTTCATCAATTGCGCCTACCCGCTCCAGAACGGAATCATAATAGCTGGCTGGTATCTTTAAAAACTCCACACCCCGGCTTCGGAGGATGCTCACCGTCTCAATGATATTGTGGGTGGCCAGCGCCACATGCTGTACGCCTTCGCCTTTATAAAACTCCAGGTATTCTTCCACCTGCGATTTCTTTTTTCCTTCCGCCGGTTCATTGATTGGGAATTTTACAAAGCCATTTCCATTGCTCATTACCTTACTCATGAGTGCCGAATATTCAGTAGAGATATCGGTATCATCAAAGGATAAAATATTCCGGAAGCCCATTACCCCTTCATAAAACCGCACCCATTTGTTCATCTGGTTCCAGCCTACGTTGCCTACGCAATGATCTACATATAACAAGCCCGCAGGCAGAGGATTATAGGCACTTTCCCATTTCTGATATCCCGGTAAAAAGACGCCGCTGTAATTTTTCCGTTCAATAAAGAGATGAATGGTATCGCCATAAGTGTGGATGCCGCTCATGATCACTGCACCCTGCGCATCTTCCATTTTCAACGGCTTCATATAGCTTTTGCCACCGCGCCTGGTAGTTTGCTCCCAGGCATCGGCAGCATCCTGTACCCGGAGGGCCAGCATCCGTACACCATCTCCATGCAGGGCAAGATGGGCTTCAATTTCCGGACAATTTTTTATGGGCGTGGTAAATACAAAAGTGAGTTCGTTTTGCCGCAGCACATAGCTGGCTTTTTCCTTTACACCCGTTTCTGGTCCGGCATAAGCCAGGGATTGGAACCCGAATGCCGTTTTATAAAAATGGGCCGCCTGTTTGGCATTCCCTACATAAAATTCAACATAATCCGTGCCTTCCAATGGCAAAAAATCGGTAACCGCGGCTACCGTAGCGGCCGCTGATGCAATAATATTTGTATCAGACATAATAATAATTTTAACGTAAAAATGATCCCGTAACCGGGAAACAGAATGGATCAGGAAACCTTGTTAGCTTCGGTCAGTGGCCAGCGCTTCAATCAGCAACACATAGTTGATGCGTTTGTCTGAAAAAATTTTATATGGATAATCTGGTCGCACTTTTTAATAATAACAAATGTACGTTATTTTATTGAATGCGGTAACTTTGCATCAGAAATTTTCACATGCCTTATTTCAGGAATTTCATATACCCGATCGATAAACGTCGATGGAAATTTTATTTCCTGCTGGTTGCGCTTGCCATGCGAGCGTAACGGATCATGATATACCACCGGCAACGACCAGCCCTGCACTATTGATAAAGTGATTGCGACGCAAGACTGATGCCCTATATTCTGCAGCTGGTATTTTGCCATTTCTCCTTCAATATTCATTGTTCTAAACTTTAAATTTCAATGCCACACTATCATACATTGGGAACCATTCCCCATAAGCGTCACACCCAGTTTCGTAAACCCAATGGAGGGCTTTATAGCGAACAGCTTTTTTCTACCGAAGGTTTTAGTAATGACTACGCGCTGTTGTATCACTGCCATCCTCCTACCCAGATCATTAAAACAGAGCCGCAGCGGGATGTGAGTCCGCTTATAGCCGAAGAAAAAATGCTGCAACACCGGTGTTTTGAGGGTTTTCAGATAAGGCCGGCTGCCGATTTCCTCGAAAGCCGTATCCCGGTGCTGGTTAATAACGACTGTCATCTTGTGCTGGCCGCACCGCAGCAAAGCATGACCGGTTATTTTTATAAGAATACGGATGGCGATGAGCTGCTTTTTGTACACGAAGGTTCGGGGGTGGTAAAAACACAATACGGCGAGCTTGCTTTTGGTTATGGCGATTATATTGTGCTGCCCCGGGGTACCATTTACCAGATCCACTTTAATGATGCGCATAACCGGTTGTTCATCGTTGAGTCTTTTACCCCCCTCCGGTTCCCCGGGCGCTACCTGAGCCAGTATGGCCAGCTGATGGAACATGCGCCGTACTGCGACCGGGATATACGCCCCCCCGGCAGGCTGGAAACGATCGATGAAAAAGGCGATTACCTGATCCGGGCCAAAAAGAAAGGAATGCTTTACGGCCTTCACTATGGCACACATCCTTTTGATGTGATCGGCTGGGACGGCTGCTGTTATCCCTTTATCTTTTCGATCCACGATTTTGAGCCCATCACCGGGAGGGTGCATCAGCCACCACCCGTACATCAGACCTTTGAGACCAATGCCTTTGTGGTTTGTTCTTTTGTACCCCGGTTGTTCGATTATCACCCGCAGGCGATTCCCGCACCCTATAACCATAGCAATATCGATAGTGACGAAGTGATCTATTATGTAGACGGGGATTTTATGAGCCGTAAAAATGTTACCCGGGGGATGATCACCCTGCACCCGGCTGGCATACCCCATGGGCCGCATCCCGGCGCCGTGGAAAAAAGCATCGGCGCCCGGGAAACAAAGGAATTGGCAGTAATGGTAGATACCTTTCATCCGCTGATGATTACCCAACAGGCGCTGGAAATGGAAAATCGGGAATATATTATGAGCTGGGCAGAATGATGATCAACAGATCAATGGGGATACATTTTGATTCGTGAGGACACGAATCAAGGCAACGGATTATATTATGAGCCGTGGGTATTTTACCCGCGCTCCTAAAGCGCCACCGACAGGTGCAGCATTACCCGGTCGTTGGCCCTTACAATACCATTAGCCAGGTTTTGAGAGAACGGCGTTTGAAAGTTAGCGCCGATCGCTATTTTCTTATAAGCTGTTTCAACTCCCGCTGTTCCCATCAGCAGGTTTCCGCCAGATACGGTTACCAGTACATCATTATCAATATCCGTCTTTGCATATTCGTACTGCACACCGGCATTGGGGGCCAGCATCAGCTGACCGGCGATCCGGAATTTATAATAAGCCTGTGCGTTCAGGTTCAGCTTATCCCCATAGCGGTATTGATACCGGTTGGCGGTATTTATTTTGTAATAAGCGCCAAGGTTGATGCCGGCGTCCTGTACCCGCAGGTCATACATGCCGTTTAATGAAAAATCGGTGCTCCCGGAGCCCAGCTGAAAAAGGTTGGCGCTTTCGCCCGCTGTATTTCTGTCCGACGGATTATAGGCTCCTGTAGCCAGCTTTACACCACCGCCCAGCCAGAGGCTTTGTACCAGTAGTTTATTGCCCGCCGGCTGCCGTTTATTGATCACCTGATAAAATGCAGAAAGGCTCACGTCCCCCATACCGCTTTTGGTGCGGGTTCCGTCCTCATTGCTGCGCCGGTTCATACTGTAGGGTACGGCAGCCATTACACGAAACTTTTGGGTAATATTCCAGCCACCCCAGGCTTCGGCGGTATTATAGTACTCCGAACTGGTCAGGTAAGTTTTTTGTCCGCCCACGCCCAGGTGGCTCCAAAGTGCATTATGCCGGTAGCGGATGCCGAATATATGTTTGTGAAAATCCGGCAGGATACCGATATAGTCATTGCCCACACCACAACCACAGATATCGCAGGCCATTGAAGACCGCGGGATCAATCCTGAAATTAAAAAAGACAATACGACTTTTATACATAATTTTTGCATTGTTGCTGTTTTTGCTGTTAAAGGAAAACGACCGCTCCTGTTACCGTTCTGCCAGGGAGCGGTCTGTAATAAATGCCCGGTCGTTCAATGTGGCCAGGAACGCAAGGATCTGTTTCCGTTGTGCCGGTTTGAGGGGAATCCCCGGCTGCCCGTTTTCCGAAAGCAGCGGATCCAATCCGGGCCCCGGTTTCATCCCGGTTGTATAATGATCCAGCACGGCATCTAATGTATAAAAGCGGCCATCATGCATATAGGGTGCGGTATAGGACAGGTTCCGCAGTCCCGGCACTTTAAATTTATACTGATCCTCCGGACGCAGGGTTACTGCAAACCTTCCCTGATCATCGTTGGCACCGGCACCGATGCCATTGTTGCGGAAGCTTCCATCTGTAAAAAGAGGCTCTTTGTGACAGCCGCCGCATTTCTGAATCACCAGCGTGCGCCCGGCAGCTTCCTCTCCCGTAAAGACGGCGGATCCTTCATGCCGCATAACACTGTCGTATTTTGAACGGCTGCTGATACAAAGCAGCATAAACTGGGAAAGCGCCTTCATTAAATTACCGGTACTGACCTGTTCGGTTCCAAACGCTTTTTTAAAGAGCCCCCGGTATTCAGGAACCGCCTGTAGTTTTACCACTACATTGGCTATCGTTTCATCCATTTCCTCATGGGTGGTTATGGGTGCTATCGGCTGCAGGTCCAGATCAAAGATCCCCCCGTCCCACATTAATAGCGGAGCCCATGCCAGGTTCATGATGGGGGGGGCATTCCGTTTTCCCAGCCGGTCATCAATGCCATGACTTACATCGTGCCCGTGCTGGGTGAAGGCGGATGATTGGATGTGGCAGCTTCCGCAACTGATGGTGTTATTACGCGAAAGACGCGGCTCATAAAACAGTTTCCTGCCCAGCTCAAAACCATCCTTTGTTACCGGGTTGGTTTCAAAATGGTATACCGGAGCAGGAAAATTGGCGGGCTGCTGAAACCCCGCAAACAGCTCCTTTCCCCTGCCTTCATCCGGAAGCCCGCGTGAACAGGCAAATACGAGCGCCATCAATGTTACGATCACTGCAATATGTTTCCGGTTCATGCGCTTAATTTTCGGTGTGATCGTGTACAAACATCTTTGCGTAATTGTTGGCGATGTTGACGCTGTAATCGCTGAACATAACCTGGGGGTTGGCTGCAAAGCTCACATTTGTTGTTCCACTCAATACTTTTGATAGGTCGGCCATCAGATGAATATTGGCCGAGCGGTCTTTACGTACCTGGACAATGCCCCTGGCCGTGAGGTCGATCGTAATAACTTTGATGTTATTGATCGTTGGTGCGCTGTATCCCCCAAAGCCCCCGATATGATAGCGGAATTTATGCTGACCGGTAGGGTCTGAAGGTGCATCGGCCGCGATCCCTTCCATTTTAAAGAAGATATACCCGCTGTTCCATCCCCAATACATTCCATCATGACTGCCGGCACCGGGGTCCAGTACGCCTGTGCGTTTGCTAATATCCATGGTGCTTCGCAGACTGTCAACACCCAGGGTGAAGGTGAGCGAGGTGTAGTTGCCTTCCGGCACTTTTACGCGGGCATACTTTGTTTCGGGAGCATCCTGGCGGATGAGAAAATAGCTGCTATCGGGGTTTACCGTATAGACGGTTCCATCTGCCTTCTTTACCTGGATATTGCTGATAAAATACTCCAGTAACTGTATGTTGTAGGACTGGCCCAGGGCATTGGTATAGGTGCCGGTATTCAGCACCAGTTTTTGTCCGCCTACGATATTATCAAACTCTATAGACAACGGTGCCAGCTCATTTTGATTGTAACCGGGCTCTACGGGATCTTTGGAGCAGGAAGCCAGCAACAGGATTACTATAAACAGGATTGCATTAAAAAAAGCGTATAAAAATTTCATTTTGAAAAAGATAATGGTATGCCTGAAGACCGCATCTGCAAAGCCATTCAGTGCTTGTTATGCTGATATTGCCGCAGCATTAACAGGCGCTCCATGCATTGAAAATGCATCTCCGGCAGGGGTTAAATAATCGCCGGGGATAGCCCTGCAACGCACCTTAATGCATTGCAGCGACATCTTTAAGCGGAATAAACAGAACGGGATTTTATCAAGAAAATTGCCTTGAAACACCTGCGTCACAAACACCGGCACATCCTGCTATCGCGCATAAGGATATGCGACAGTTATCATAGAAGAGGCGGTAATCACTTTCCGTATCAGGCAATACTATTAAGGAAAGCAGCAGGAGGATGAAAGACCGACCGTGGCATTTTGATCTCCACACCAATAGCGTTGCTATGGTACCCAGGTTGTAGCGTTAGTATAATAAAAGTAAGTTCGGGGAAAAAAGATTTGGAAGACAGCGTGATGTCGTTTTTAAACTCCGGTTTCCGCTCCGGGTTCTGCTGGTTCTTCTTTTCCTCCTCCTGTAGTTTCTTCATCAACTGGCAATGCCCGTTACAATGCATTTTAGGCCGGAATTTATTAACACAATTCTTTGCGTAGGCCTGCCGGTTTACCCTGTAATCGATCATCATGATGGTTTGACTGAACGTTTGCATTGCAAACGCCACCAGGAAAAACAAGGCCATGATCTTTTTAAACAAGGAAGAAATTTTTCGCGAAGCTATTGATTCCTCCTTAAAGAGAAAAGAAAAATCGTCATTAAAATAGATGATGACGATCAGTTTGCGGGGCCGGCCGTTTTAAATGATCCGACATCACAAATAGGTTTCCATTTAATCAGAAAGAGCACCACCCTTTGCGCACAATGACCGGCAACAATAATACCAGGTGCTGAGAAGGAGAAACAGGAACACATAATGGAACCTCATTCTCACAACCTGTCCCGCTCTGCGGGATTTCCACATCTTCAAATTTTCAAAATGCTCCAAAAGTGTGTCTCAACTATCGGGTGCATTCTAAATTGTCGCTGTCATGCTGAATTTATTTCAGCATCTATGCATACGTTCAATAGGCCCTAAACAAGAATAGATCCCAGGTCAAGCCCGGGATGACATCTTCAGGGTGACATTACGTTTACAGGAGTACGACAATTTGGAATGCAACCTTTTCACATTTTCACATTCTCAAATTCTCACATTTGACTAATTTTATACCATGGCTTATCATAAACATCTGTCAAAAGACAAGGTCCTGAAGAAACTGATCAAAGAACAGGGCCTGTACACCCTGCAATTGCAGCAAAACGTATTGCTCCGTTTATGTGGTTCCATTATGGGGCAGCAACTGAGCACCAAAGTTGCAGCGGTTTTACGCAACCGGTTTATGGATCTGTTTGATGGTAAAAAACCAACGGCGCAGCGAATCCTTGAGCTACCTCATGACACCCTGCGTGCTATTGGCCTCTCCAATGCAAAAGCCATTTATATCAAAAATGTATGCACTTTTTTCCTGGAGCACAAACTAACGGATGCGCGGATCCATCGTTTGACCGATGCGGCATTCATTAGCCTCATCACCCAAATAAAAGGAGTTGGGCAATGGACTGCGGAAATGCTGCTGATGTTCACACTGGGGCGTGAAGATATATTTTCGCTGGGCGACCTGGGACTGCAAAAAGCCGTTAGTGAGCTTTACCAGATTACCAAAACCAATAAAAAAGAATTTGAGGCCCGCATCCTTTCCATTACAGAAAACTGGAAGCCTTACCGCACTTATGCCTGTTTGCACCTTTGGCGGTACCTGGATGCAACACCAGATTAAAAGTAAATGCCGGCACCAATGCCCACCCCCCGGTTTTGCAGTGTTCCATCACGCTCTTTGCCGAAGTACATCCGTTTAAGATCAGCAGCACCCAGCCGGAAACCTGCCTGAAGCGTAAAGCGCTTTAAAAATTCATATCCCAGCAAAAAAGATGCTCCGTAGTCCCAGGGCTGGCCATACAAATAATTATTAAAGCCTCCGTCCGTAATGTCTTTTTTAAAGATAACGCTTCCATGGTTTTCACTCAGCACAATATCATCGCTTGTTATATCATATTTCGTTTTCCATCTCCCTCCCGTTCCATAAGCAATATAGGGTCCCGCACCTACCAGCAGCTTTCCGGCACCCAACTCTTGCTTATAAACCAAAGAAACGGGCATTTCAATATAGGAGGCGGACACTTTTAAATGATTGCCCATGTGAGCAAACCAACTATCATCCTGGCTGAATCCTTTACCGGAGTAGGCCAGCACGGGTTGTAAGTAAATCTTTGAAGCAAGCGGAATATCGGCAACCAACCCGATCCCCGGCCTACAAATGCTTCCCCTCCCGGACGATGCCTCATTTGCTACATGCACATAGGCAGCATTCAATTCGGCCCGGATTCCCAGCCTTGTCTGAGAATGTGCCGCCATACCCGGCAATAAAATGAGACAAAGAAGCAGTTTTACCGTTTTGATTTTTTTTGTTTGCATACACCGGAGTTTATTATGTATACGTAATAAACGTCAACTACGCAACAGTTTGCTTTTTTCTACTTCCACCCCCCGCCCAGGGCCCGGTAAATATGAGTAACTGCGCTGAATTGTTGCTCGCGGGTTTCTACCAGTTCCAGTTGCGATTCCAGTGCATCCCGCTGGGTCATCAATACCTCCAGGTAATCGGCCCTGGCTGCCTTATACAGCTCATTGGATACCGTAATGGACCGGGCCAATGCATTTACCTCATTGTTTTTGAGCTGGTATTTTTGCTCCAGGTTACTGATATTGGATAATTCATTGGATACTTCTCTTACCGCATTTAAAATGGTTTTCTCGTATTCATAAAGGGCCTGTTGCTGGCGGGCATCTGCGCTGGCAAATTCCGCTTTGATCGCATTCTTATTGATCAGAGGCCCTGCCAGCTCGCCGGCCAGGGAAAACAAAACGGACTCCGGCAATTTGGCAAGGTATGAAGGTTTAAAAGCCTGTAGTCCCAGTGAAGCAGAAATATCCAGGGTTGGGTAAAAAGCAGCCCGGGCTACTTTTACATCCAGCTTTGCCGCAGCCAGTACCAGCTCTGCCTGTCGGATATCCGGGCGGTTGGCCAGCAATTGCGATGGGATACCGGAACTTACCTGTCGCGGCAATGCCGTCAGAAATTCCCCCGAGGATCGTTCTATTGGTTGGGGATTGCGCCCCAGCAGGAAGTTGATTTTGTTTTCCCCTTCCTTTATTTGCTGGAAAATCTCATACTCCCGGGCCTGGGAATTGAGCACTTCCGCTTCAAACTTTTTAACCGCAAGCTCCGTTGCCCTTGCCGCTTCCTTTTGCACTTTTACAATCTCCAATCCGTTTTTTTGCAGCCGGATACTTTCCTTTACAATGGCCAGCTGGTTGTCCAGCCCCAGCAGTTCATAATAGGTATCTGCGATCTCCGCTATAAGATTGGTTACCACAAAATTCTTTCCCTCCACTGTAGCCAGGTACCGGTCTACAGCAGCCTGTTTGTCATTGCGCAGCTTTTTCCAGATATCAGCCTCCCAGCTGGCATAAAGCCCCAGTTCATGATCGGCCAAAATATCCGGCACTTCTTTTCCCGGAGCTATATCCGTAGAAGCATCGCCCGCGCCCTGGCTGGTATACCTTCCTACTTTTTCGATCCCGCTCCCAACCTTTGCCATCACGCCGGGCAACAGCGCTCCTTTTTTTACCCGGATATCATTCCGGGCGATCTCGATCTCCTGAAGGGTGCTCAGCAGCTCCCGGTTATTGCGGAGTGCTGTATCCACCAGCTTCAACAGGAAAGGATCTTCAAAAAAATCCTGCCATTTTATAACAGCACTGCTCTGTGTATCCGCCATCGCAGCTTCAAAAGCGGCAGGCGGCCGCGTGTTTACCTCATGGTTTACGATAGCCGGCACTTTACAGCCTTCAATAACGCTAAAAATAAGGGCGGTAATACCCGCCAGGTATATCTTAATGTTGTTCATCCTGATCAATTTCTTCTGTTAATGGATTTTCTTCTTCATCTTCCACGAGGATATGCCGTTCCGATATCCGGGCAAAAATGTAATACAGCCCGGGAATGATGAGCACGCCGAAGACCGTGCCAAAAAGCATTCCTCCTACGGCCGCAGACCCGATGGTATGGTTGGCGATTGCCCCGGGACCGGTGGCTACCATCAGCGGAATAACGCCGGCAATAAAAGCAAAGGAAGTCATCAGGATGGGCCGCAAACGTGCCGCAGCGCCTTCTATAGCGGCTTGTGCCGGTGAATGTCCATCGCGGTGCCGTTGTACAGCATATTCCACAATCAGGACCGCATTCTTGCCCAGGATGCCGATGAGCATGACCATTGCGATCTGCGCATAAATATTGTTTTCCAGTCCAAAGATTTTTAAAAAACAAAAGGCGCCAAAGATGCCGATGGGTAATGAAAGCAGAATGGGTAGCGGCAATACAAAACTTTCGTATTGAGCGGATAAAACCAGGTATACAAATACCAGCGAGATCAGGAAGATGTAAATGGCCTGGTTGCCCCGGCGGGTCTGGTCTTTGGAGATGCCCGCCCAATCGATGCCAAAGCCTTTTGGTAATTTTTCTTTGGCTACCTGGTTGATGACGTCAATTGCGGTGCCGCTACTGATACCCGGCGCCGATTCCCCGCTTATTTCTGATGCGTTGTACATATTGTGCCGCGTGATCTCGGACAGGCCATAAGTCTTCTTCATGGTCATAAAGGCGGAATACGGCACCATGTCATCATGATCATTTTTTACATAGTAGCCGAAAACATCGTCCGGCAGCTGGCGGTATTGCGGCAGGGCCTGCACCATTACTTTATATGGCCGGTCAAATTTAATAAATCCGGTTTCATAATTGCTGCCCACCAGTGTGGAAAGATTGTCCAGTGCGTTTTCTACAGAAACGCCTTTTTGTTTTGCTTTGTCGTTATCCACTGCCAGCTGGTATTGCGGAAAGCTGGCGCTATAGAAGCTAAATACGGAACGCAGCTCAGGCCGTTTGTTCAGCTCTTTTACAAAGTTACGACTCACGGTTTCCATCAGCTTGTAATCGCCGGTGCCGGCCTTATCCAAAAGCCGTAACTCAAATCCACCGGCAGCTCCATAACCCGGTACCGCGGGTGGCGGAAAGAATTCTAAAGTGGCGCCCTTGATGCCCTTTGCTTTTTCCTCCAGCTCATCCATGATCTCCTGCATGGAATGTTTGCGCTCACTCCAGTCTTTCAGATTCACCAAAACAGTTCCGGAGTTGGAACCCGTGCCCTCCGACAAAACCTCGTAGCCAGCCGTGGAAGATACGGACTGGATATCCTCCATACCCGAAGCGATCTGCTGCAGCTGGGCCGCCACGGCATCCGTACGTTCCAGCGTTGCACCCGGAGGGGTAACAATAATGGCATAAAACATGCCCTGGTCCTCACCGGGAATAAAGCCCGAAGGTACCGATGTGCTGAGCCCCCAGGTACCGGCAATAAAGACCGCCAGCACCAGGAAGGTAAATACCCTCCGGTTTACGATCATCATCACCAGTTTTTTATACCAGCCCTGTAAATTATTAAACCCGGCATTAAACCCGCTGATGGCACGGTTTACAACAGTTTGCTTCTTTTTACCATGTGTATTTTTTAAGATCATAGCGCACATAGCCGGTGTAAACGTAAGCGCTACTATGCCAGAAAGAATAATGGCCGTTGCCATCGTAACAGAAAACTGGCGGTAAAATACACCTACGGGGCCCGACATAAAGGCGATGGGAATAAACACCGCGGCCATAATGAGTGTGATGGCAATAATGGCCCCGCCTATCTCCTTCATAGCGGCGATGGTTGCCGCTTTGGGCCTCAACCCGTTTTCCATTTTTGCATGCACAGCCTCCACCACCACAATGGCGTCATCTACTACGATACCGATGGCCAGCACCAGGGCAAATAATGTAATCAGGTTTAAGGTAATGCCCAGGAACTGCATAAAAAAGAAGGTGCCGATCAGCGAAATGGGCACTGCAAGAATGGGGATCAGTGTAGACCGTGCATCACCCAGGAACAGGAACACCACAAAACCCACCAGGATAAACGCTTCTACCAGTGTATGCACCACTTTTTCCATAGAAGCATCCAAAAACCGCGACACATCATAACTCAGTTCATAATGCATGCCTTTGGGGAAAGAAGACGCTTCAATCTCTTTGAGCTTTTCTTTTATATTTCTGATCACCTCGCTGGCATTGCTGCCGTAGGATTGTTTGATCACGATAGCCGCCGAAGTTCGTCCATTCAGTTTTGAATAGATATCATAAAAAGCGCTTCCCAGCTCCACATCTGCAATGTCTTTCAGGTGGAGGAGTTGTCCATCGGGCCCAGCTTTGAGCACAATGTTTTCATAATCCTCCTTTTTATTGTACCGGCCGGTATATTTTAATACATATTCGAAAGCCTGTGATTTTTTACCGGAGCTTTCGCCCAGGCGCCCCGGGGAGGCTTCCAGGCTTTGATCGCTCAGCGCCTCCATCACTTCATTGGCGGTGATCTTATAAGCCAGCATCCGGTCCGGCTTCAGCCATACGCGCATAGAATACTCCTTGTCGCCAAGGATATCTGCAAATCCTACTCCGTTCACACGCTTCAATTCTGCCAGCACGTTCAGATCAGCAAAGTTGTAAATAAAGCTGCCATCCGTTTTGGGGTCATCACTGTAAAGATTTACATACATGAGCATGTTCGACTCTTCCCGGGTGATTTTTACACCCTCGCGCACCACAAGCGGCGGTAGCTTGTTAACCACCGCGGCTACCCTGTTCTGTACATTTACAGAAGCCAGGTTAGGATCGGTGCCCAGGTCAAAAACCACCTGGATACTGGCTTCACCATCATTGCCGGCATCAGAAGCCATGTATTTCATACCCGGGATGCCATTAATGGCTTGTTCCAGGGGAATAACCACGGCTTTGATCATCAATTCACTATTGGCGCCCGGGTAATCGGCCGTTACATTTACCTTGGGCGGAGATACCGATGGAAACTGGGTTACCGGCAATTGGGTAAGCGCCAGTACTCCCAGGAAAAGAATAATAAGGGATATTACAATCGACAGGATGGGCCTGTTAATAAATTTATGAAACATAAAAACTGTTTTGGGATACGATCATTTTATGGGTTCAGTAATTGCAGTTTACGGCCCACTTCGCGGGGATCAGTATATACCGGTTTTATCTTTTGATCTTCTTTAATGGTCTGTAATCCTTCCAGGAGGATGTGATCATTTTCTGAAAGACCGCTGTCGATCACATAAAGATTGGGCAGCTCGTATTTTACCGTAATATTCCTGGACCGGGCTTTATGGTCTTTATCCACTACATACACATAAATCTTGTCCTGAAGTTCATAGGTAGCTTTCTGAGGAATCACCAGCGCATTCTTTAGCGGTATCTGCATGAGTACTTTTCCGGTTTCGCCATGCTTTAGAAGCCCGTCCGGGTTAGGAAATTTTGCCCTGAAAGCAATATTGCCTGTTGTATTGTCAAACTCACCCTCAATGGTTTCTATCCTGCCGGGATATTTATAACGGTCGGCATTGGCCAGCGTGAGGGCGAGCGGGATCTTTGTGCTGCCGCTGGTGTCGGTCTTAAAATTCAGGTATTCACTTTCGGATACATTGAAATAAGCATAAATATCGCTGTTGTCGGATAAAGTAGTAAGGAGTGTACCCTCATCGATCAGGCTTCCCTGTTTGAAGCGGATGCGGTCGATGACGCCGCTAAAAGGAGCGCGAATATCTGTAAATGAGAGGTGTGTGCCGGCCAGCGTCATCTCTGCCTTTGCCACATCGTACTTGGCTTTGGATAGTGCCAGTTCATTTTGAGAAACAATCTCTTTATCGGCCAGCAGCTTTGTGTTTTGCATTTCCAGTTCGGCAGAATGTGCTTCTGCTTTTGTTTTCTGATACTCGGCCTCGTATATCCTAGGCATGATGCGAAACAATAGCTGGCCTGCTTTTACATACTGGCCTTCATCTACATAGCTCTTCTCAAGATATCCTTTTTCCTGTGCACGTATTTCTACATTGCGAAGGGATTGCAGTTGCGACACGTATTCTTTTATATAGGTGGTATCTGTTTTTAACGGGCTGGTTACGGAAAAAGATTCGATCACCGCTTTTTCTTTCCTGTCTGGCTTACAGCCGGTAACCCCGTATGCGATCATGCAAAAGCTGATCAGCAATGTGATTTTGTTCATTGTTGAAATGGAAATTTTAAAGTAGCAGCCGGGGCTGCTGCATTGGGTAAATCATTACAGGAGCGGCAGTATTAAGCCCGCATCCATAAATGAAATCCTTCCCGGAAGCTCTGGGGCAGCTGGGCTGGTAATTTTGATTTATGTTGTTGTAAAATACGGAAGCCGTTTTTTATTAACGGGTTTCAACGCACCGGTTGTTTATATGCGTATGGAGCGGAAAAAAATATATTTTTCCCGGGATGTACCGTTAAGATAAGGCGGGTAATAAGGTAATGCTGTATCCAGGTGTCCGTTATGCCGGTTAACGACATCATTAAACACCCAGTGAGGAAAAAGAGCAAAGGAGTTTTCATATATGGCCGGCGCAAAGTCTTCTTCCGTATCATCCAAACGGTCCCAATAAAGATCCCCCGGGAAAACAGGCAGGTCCGCTGTTGCGGTGTAGCTGGTTGTTTTTTGTATCAAAGAGGAAGCAGCGGGTGCTGCCGCTTTTTGCGTTGGATTCAATAGTAAAAATCCCCCGGCAAAAAACAGGATGTAAATCCATATCCATACGCGATCCCCCTTCATAAGGGCGTAAAATTAATTCTTCCGGTTGTTTTCCTGAAAAATACTTTTCATTTTAAATATTTTATAACAGCAATAGGGTGTTCTGACTTAAACGCAAAGAACGCCATGGATCCGCAAGGGACGCCAGTTGTTTAATAACCGCGGATTTCTTAGCGCATTTAGCGGTTAACACGGTACCGCTCCAACAAAAGCGCAGGGAGTTATCCCTCCGTTTTCGCCTCTCTATCCTCCTTCATAATGAACTCAACGGACAGCGCACCGCTGGGGCAGCGATGCACCTGCTCAATAATTTGTACAGCCGGAGCGCCCTCCACATCCACCCACTTTTTTTCCCTGGGCCGGAACACCTGGGGCAACTCCTTCCAGCAGCGGGTGGCATGCTGACACAATTCAGGCTTCCATATGACGGCTATCTTTTCATTCTGATACACGATTTTTTTGGCCGTCTCCGGATCCCGTTGCATAAACGTACGTACGGTTACCTGGTTTTCGAGGATTTTTGATATTGGGCAGGCTTTAGCACTATCCTGCAGGCGCAGTTGCTGCTCATCCGGCACCGGTTGCGGAAAATAAATATCCCGGTCAATAACCGTCACGATCTTCCCTTCCTTAATCTCACTGTATAAATTGGTGTTCACCCGGATCTCCGGAACCTCCCATCCCTTGCGATCGATGTACATCCGGAGGGTAATAAGGGTGCAGGATGCCAGCGAGGAAAGCAATAAGGTATAAGGATCCGGTCCGCTGTCCTTTCCACCCTGGCTTGCCGGCTCATCAGCAACAAAACTGCCATTGCGCCAGCTAATAGTACATTGGTATTTATCGATGCCGATCGCGGCGTCTACGGGCTTTTCAAATTTATATTTCATATGCATTTTATATATACGGCAAGCTACACCATTTATTTTGTTCCAGGGTTAATCCAGGTTAAGGCGGGGATTTTTAGTGAAATGTTGTTAGTGAGATGTTATTAGTGAAATGTTTTAGTGAAATGTTATTAGTGAGATGTTTTAGTGAGACGTTTATCCGGAGATATCTTAAGTGAGGGTTTGTAGTAAAATGTTTTTGGTGAGATGTCGGTGAGATCTGGAAATTCCGGTAATAAATAAACGCGGCGCCCGCAGCTCCTCCGCATCGCTGCGCGAAACACCGGCAATTATATAAACCAAACCCATAATTGTGTAATAGTCTTACCAGGCGCCTGAGCGAACTTTGTATGGAATTATCAAACGATCTATTTATGACAACAGAATCATTCAATGAAATAGCCATACCGCTGGAGGGTGTAGAAAGCGAACATTGTGCGCTCATCGTAGACAAAGGTCTGGGAAAGATAGCTGGCATTGCTTCACATAAAGTGGAACTGAACAATCGGCGCGCGCTGATCACCACTGATGAAAACCAGGTAGTGTCCAATGCCGTATCGGCCATCCGCGACCTCGGCTACGATGTACCCACGGTAAAAAAGAACATACCGGTGCTGGATATGACCTGTGCCTCCTGTGCCATCAGTGTGGAAAGTATGCTCAAAAGCCAGCCGGGGGTCGTAGCGGCCGCGGTTAATTTTGCGACCACATCTGTGGTAGTGGAATATTTACCCAATATTATTGACACTGCCGGAATGCAAAAGGCAGTACAATCCATCGGGTACGACCTGCTGATCGAAAGCGCGGAAAAGGAAGCCGAAACACTGGAAGCCATCCATCAGCAGAAATTCAGCGCTCTGAAAAAGAAAACCCTTTGGGCTGCCCTTATCACGGTTCCGCTGGTGATCATCGGGATGTTCTTTATGGATATGCCATACGCAAATGAAATTATGTGGGTATTATCCACACCGGTCGTACTTTATTTTGGAAAGGATTTCTTTATCAATGCCTGGAAACAGGCACGCCACCCCTCCGCCAATATGGATACGCTGGTAGCCCTGGGCTCGGGAACGGCTTATTTGTTCAGCGTATTCAATACTCTGTTTCCCTCCTTCTGGCATAGCCGCGGGCTGCACGGACATGTATACTTTGAAGCAGCAGCCGTGATCGTCACCTTTATTCTTTTGGGGAAATTACTGGAAGAAAAGGCCAAGGGCAATACATCATCAGCTATTAAAAAGCTGATGGGACTGCAACCGCAAACCGTTACTGTTATTACAGCGGATGGCGGTGAGGAGGTGCTGTCTATTGAAAATGTCAATAAAAATGATATCATTCTTGTAAAACCCGGTGAAAAGATCGCTGTGGACGGCATGGTAACAACTGGCAGCTCCTATGTAGATGAAAGTATGCTGAGCGGTGAGCCGGTGCCGGTTCTTAAAAAGGAAAATGAGGCCGTATTTGCCGGTACTATAAACCAAAAGGGTAGTTTCCGGTTCAGGGCAGAGAAAGTTGGATCGGAAACCATGCTGGCACAAATCATCCGCATGGTACAGGAGGCGCAGGGCAGTAAGGCCCCCGTACAAAAACTGGTAGACAAAATTGCCGGAATCTTTGTGCCGGTGGTTATTGTCATTGCCATCCTGGCCTTTGCCAGCTGGATCCTGCTGGGCGGCGATAACGGTTTTACTCAGGGATTAATCGCTTTTGCAACTGTACTGGTCATCGCCTGTCCCTGTGCGCTGGGTCTGGCCACACCTACCGCTATTATGGTAGGGATCGGTAAAGGCGCAGAAAAAGGTATCCTGATCAAGGATGCAGTAAGCCTTGAACTGGCCAAAAAAGTAAATGCCGTAGTGCTGGACAAAACCGGTACGATCACCGAAGGGAAACCCGTTGTAACCGACAGTTACTGGGAAAATGAAGATCTTCATTTAAAACAGATCTTTTTCAGTATCGAAAAACAGTCAGAACATCCCCTGGCCGAAGCAGTGGTCAAACATTTTGGCGACATATCCGCTACCACTGTCACCGCATTCGAAAGTTTAACAGGGCGTGGCGCAAGTGCCCGGGCCGGAGCAACGATCTATTATGCCGGCAACCGCAGGTTACTGGATGAAAAGGGGGTCCGGATCGGGGGGGGCTTTTTGGAAAAAGCCCGGCAATGGAGCGATGCCTCCAAAACGGTGATCTGGTTTGCAGATGAACAGCAGGCCCTGGCCGTATTTGCCATTGCCGACCAGATCAAAGGCACGTCCCTGGAGGCCATACAAACCTTAAAGCAGGCCGGTATAGAGGTATATATGCTCACTGGAGATAATGAAGCCACAGCAGCCGCCATTGCCCGCCAAACAGGCATCACGGCCTACCAGGCAGAGGTATTGCCCGAACAGAAAGCGGAGTTTGTAAAGCAGTTGCAGCAGCAGGGAAAGACCGTTGCAATGGTTGGTGACGGTATCAACGACAGTACTGCACTGGCGCAGGCAGATGTGAGCATTGCAATGGGTAAAGGCAGTGATATCGCCATGGACGTGGCCAAGATGACCATTATTTCGTCGGATCTGAACAAGATCCCCGAAGCCATTCAATTATCCCGCCAAACGGTGGCCACCATCCGTCAGAACCTGTTCTGGGCCTTTATCTATAATGTGATCGGCATCCCGGTGGCCGCAGGCATTCTATACCCCGTAAACGGGTTCCTGCTCAACCCAATGATCGCCGGGGCCGCTATGGCGTTAAGCAGCGTAAGCGTTGTAACCAACAGTTTGCGGCTGAAATGGAAACGGTAAAAAATGTAAGACTTAAGGGGAATCCTGTAACGATCTCCCCAACAGTAAAAGCGAAATTTGTAAAAACATTTTAAAAGAATACACATGAAAACAATTCACATTTCTATTCCTGATATGCAGAGCGCTCACTGCCAGGCACGCGTTCAAAACGCACTCAATAACGTGGAAGGCATTCTGGTAAATGACGTCCAGGCCGGCCAGGCCACTGTAGCCCTGAACGATGCACAACAGCAGTCTGCCGTTACCGCAGCCATTGAAAAGGCCGGTTATACCGTGGCAGGCATTGCAACGGAGAACGATCAGCAGGAAGACACTATTCTGAGCTTCAAAACCAATATTAATTGCGGTGGATGCGTGGCGTCTGTAAAACCGGCGTTGGATGGCAACACCGGCATTGCAGAATGGCAGGTAGATACTGCCGGTAAAGACAAGATCCTTACTGTTAAAACGGCGGGGGCTACACCCGAAGATGTGATCAACACCGTTAAGAACGCCGGCTTTAAAATTGAGCCCGTCCTGTAAGTTTTACAGCAGATTTTAAAAAAACCATTAAGAATTAAGAATCGTTTAGTAGCCGCAGCTCTTAATGAATCTTAATTCTTAATGGTTTACTTAAATATTGAGCATACGGCGGATTTCACATTGGATGTAGAATATGCCATTCAGAATCTCAGTGGCTATACCCCTATCCTAACATAAAAATAATCGGTCCATTAAAGATAAACAGAATATCTTGCGGGGGAAATATACCGGCATGCAACGATACAGGAATCTTCTTTTTTATGTGTTAACGGTAGCCGCTGCTATTGCGATCATCTGGTGGATCATTACGATGGGAGACCAGTTGCAGTCGCAAAAAAACATCAAATCCATCATTGAAAGCAAACCGGCGCTTGGTATTCCATTTACCGCCATACTACGGCACAATATCCGCGAGCCACTTGCAATATTGCTGCTGCAGATCTTTGTGATCCTGTTAGCGGGTTCTTTAATGGGCTTTCTGTTTGGGAAGATCCGGCAGCCCCGCGTGATCGGCGAAATGGCTGCGGGTATTTTATTAGGAGCCTCCTTTCTGGGCTACTATTTTCCTGATGTGTCGGCCTTTGTATTTCCCCCGCAGTCATTGGATAACCTCAACCTGTTAAGCCAGATTGGCCTGGTACTTTTTATGTTTATCGTAGGCCTGGAGCTGGACCTGTCGATGCTGCGGGGAAAGACCAATGCCGCCGTAATGATCAGTCATACCAGCATTGTGGTGCCCTTTACACTGGGGGTAGCTACTGCTTATTTTACGTACCAGCAGTTTGCGCCGGCCGGAGTACAGTTCATCTCCTATGCTTTGTTTATTGGTATCTCCTTAAGTATTACGGCCTTTCCGGTGCTCGCGCGGATCATACAGGAGCGAAATCTTTCAAAAACCAACCTGGGCGTGCTGGCTATTACCTGTGCAGCAGCCGATGATGTAACCGCCTGGTGCATCCTGGCGCTGGTGATTGCGGTGGTAAAAGCCGGGTCGGCCTGGAGTGCTTTATATACCATCCTGCTGGCGGTTGCTTATATCCTCTTAATGCTGAAAGTGCTGCGCCCCCTGATGGAAAAATATTATAAAAAAAGCAATGGCGGAAAACTGACAACACCCTTTATTGCCGTTTGTATGATCATTTTGATCGCTTCGTCCTATCTTACAGATGCCATCGGTATCCATGCCTTATTTGGCGCTTTTGTGGCGGGGATGATTATGCCTGCAGACATGAAATTTCGCGAACAGCTGATCGATAAAATCGACAGTGTTGCCCTACTCCTTTTATTGCCTTTATTTTTTGTTTCAACGGGTTTAAAAACAGAAATCGCCCTGCTGAACAATGCGGCGCTCTGGGGTGTTTGCATTACAATTTTTATCATTGCAGTCATCGCAAAATTTGGCGCCAGCGCAGTGGCCGCCCGCTTCTCCGGTCAGTCCTGGAGCGAAAGTCTTCAGCTGGGAGCGCTGATGAATACCCGCGGACTCACCGAGCTGGTAGTGCTCAACATTGGATACGATCTTGGCGTTATTTCAAGGGAGATTTTTACCGTACTGGTGATCATGGCCCTTTCTACCACGCTGATGACGGGGCCTTTGCTGAACAGGATTCAGAAACTGTTCAAATCTTCCGTTGGATAATTTGAGAATGTGGAAATTTGAAAATGGCGGGGTGCAATTCAAGTTTTCGCTGTCATGCTGAATTTATTTCAGCATCGCTGCATATTGTCGTTCAACAGACCCTGAAACAAGAATAGAAACCGGGTCAAGCCCGGGATGACATCTTCAGAACAACACCAGGCTGTAAGCGACTTTTGATACAACCCCGATGTGCTTAACTTAACCCCCTTTCCGGATTTATGTTTTTCCGGCCTGAACTCAGACCTAAAAGAACGGTATTGAAGTGAACCTTCGGGTATGAAACGGTTCAGACTTTAATAACGAACCGACATCAAAATTATTTCTATTTTCGGTCAGTGAGGACACTGACCGAGGCCAGCCATGGTTTGTGTCCTCACAAACCACTTTCGATTACACGTTTTAGTAAAATTGACTCCGGTTTATTATAAACTATCTTCAACAACATTCAACAAATGAGTTTAAACATTAAACCACTACCAGGCAGCCCCAAAACTATTGCTTTGTAAACTTAATTTTTTGAACTACTTTCATCTTTAAATTGATATTAAATTATGGAAGACAATTATTCGAGAAGTACACCGGAACGCATTTTTTCACAGAAGGAAGCCGTAGGTTCAGGATCACGCTCCTTCCTGGCCAATGTATTTACCTATATGTTTGTAGCGTTGGGCATTACAGCGGTTGTGGCCTATCTTTTTGCAGAAAATAAGGATGCGCTGCTTATCCCCATCATGTCCAATAAATTATTGTTATACGCAATCATTTTTGCCCCCCTGGGCTTTGTGTTATTGATGTCCTTTGCTTTCAACCGGCTTTCCGCAGCTGTTTTAATGGCATTGCTACTGGTTTATGCTGCTATAAACGGCATCAGTTTTAGTTTTATTTTACTGGGGTATACCGGCACTTCGGTATTTGGCTGTTTTCTTACCGCAGCCCTGATGTTTGGCATTATGGCGGTTATGGGCTACACTACAAAGCAGGATCTGACGTCTATGGGTCGTATTATGATGATGGGGCTTATCGGCATCATCATTGCTTCTATTGTGAATTTTTTCCTGAATAGTGATTCTATGAGCTATATTATCAGCTTTATTGGCGTGATCGTATTTACCGGTTTAACCGCCTACGATGTACAAAAGCTGAAAAGGATCGGTGAAGGTATTGACCAGGAAGGGAATGTTATTGCTGGTGATGTAAAGAAGCTGGCCATCATGGGTGCATTGAGCCTTTACCTCGACTTTATTAACCTCTTCCTGATGCTGCTGCGTTTGTTTGGAAGAAGAAATTAATCATAACAAAATCATTTTTTAAAAGGCCGGTACTCCCGGTTTTTTTTATTTAAGCAATTGACCATGAACCTCCCTGTGTTGTTATCGAAAACTATACGTAAGGAAGATGTGGGGGCCATCGTTCAATGGATCGGGGCCAATCAGGAGCGGTTTGACTGCCTCTTCAGTCTTTTTGTCAAAAGCGAACCAGGAGTGGCACAACGGGCGGCCTGGCCCCTGAGCTATTGTGCAATCCGCTACCCGGGGCTGATCACCGCACACTATGGAAAGATCATCCAGCTGTTGAACGACCCTGCACCCCCGGCTGCCGTAAAAAGAAATATCCTCCGTTTAATGGATCAGGGGCCGGAGTTGCCTGAAAAGTTTCATGGCCCGGTCATGGACAGCTGTTTTCGTATTCTTGAAGACCCGGATGAGACGATTGCGGCGCGGGCCTTTGCCATTGGCATTCTTTCCCGCATGACCGGCCATTATCCGGAAATATTACCAGAACTGAAAGCTGCAGTGGAATTTATATTGCCCTATGCATCACCGGGCGTACGCAGCCGGGCGTTGAAAGTGCTAAAGAAAAAATGAGGAAATGCCACAGAGGCTCAGAAACACAGAAGTAGTATTGTATTGCCTACAATCCTTGAGGGAGTAATGCCGTTGAAACACTGACCTGGCCATCTTTGTTATATTCCTTGCCTCTCTGTTTCTTTGCGTTGTTTCGTGTAACCAGGGCTGCCAGACACAAAAAGTCTCTTATGTTTGCCACTGAAGCACTGAAAGCTTTTGTGTTTCAGAGTCTCAGTGCATCTGTGGCAGTATCAATTCACAAACCTTTGAAAGGCGTAGCTGAAAAATACAACCGGTAATCTTTAATACGGCCGTTGGGATTATCCTGGCGGGGCAGCAGTTTCAGTCCGCTGATCTTATAGGTCTTCCCTAAATCAATCACCACCTGGTGCGGAAGTTTGGGGCTCCGGTCCTGCCACTCGGTATGCCAGATACTGGTAAACTGCAGGTCAAAAAGATTCGCCGCATTTCCATCATCGCCGCTCAGCTCCTCGCTGTCGGCATACAAAACCTTCCAGGCGCTGCGCGGGATCTCGTTTCCCCCGGCATCCAGCAACTGGATTTCGGCTGCCGAAGTATAAGGCTGGTTCTTAAATTCACTCAAAGCCTCCAGGCAGAAATATCTGGCAGTTGCCGGTTTAAAAGAAGCCGTTTGCCACTCTTTACTATTCTCAAAGCTGCCGCTGTACCAGGCTTTCGAAGAGGGAAGGGTCCAATTTTGTGATACTTTTTTGTGCGCCTGAGCGCGCTTTTCGGTTACCGAATCCAGGATGGGTTTAGCAAGCCCGCTTAATTCCGGGCGATGGTTCCCCAGCAGATCAAAAACGATCACTTCATTGGCCCCTTTCTTTAACCAACACCCCGGCAGGTACATGGTTTGGGTAGGGCCGATATTCCAGTACCGGCCCAGGCAGATCCCATTTACCCATACCAGTCCTTTATTCCATTTACGAAGATCAAGGTAGGTATCCTTCAACTCACTAACCTGGAAGCTGCCTTTGTAAAAAGCAGCGCCTGAGGGTGTTTTTGAAATTGGACCATAATGTACGGGGATCGTCTTATCGCCGAGGTCAATGGAATAATTCTTCCATTGTTTCAATTCTTTTTTGCTTTTGCCATCGTCAAGAACCACTGCTCCGTGAATGCCCTTACGGTCATGCATCAGGGAGCCGTAATTGACCCGACCGGTGGCTTCCACAAGAATTTGCAATGTAGTTGATTTTGCGCGCGCAGGAATATTAAGCAAAAAATTTCCCTTGCGCCGGTCAATCGTCCCCACCTGCTTTTTATCAAGATACACGATGGCATAGTCATGCACATCTTCAAACCGGATGGTAGCTGCCCCCCCGGCGGCAAGCGTTGTTTCATACAACACAGCGCCATATCCCTGGTCAAGATCCTCCATCAGCATTGCGGTATCTGCCACAACGGCCCGCGGAAGATTGTTCCATAAAGAAGCAGAAGCCGTAAAACGGATGTTATTTAACATCTGGGCTTCCGCAGCCACGGGTACATCCGGCAGCGTCTCGCCGGGCTGCAGGTACTTGCCCAGCAGTTCCCGTATAGCATAAAACTTGGGGGTGGCGTTGCCCGCTTCGTTAATGGGGGCATCATAATCATAGCTGCTGGTCTGTGGCAGGTAGGGCGGCGCGTTTGCACCCGAAAAAGTGCTAAAAGTAGTGCCGCCATGTGCCATATAAATGCTAAAGGATGCGTTATGATCCAGCATCCATTTGAGCTCGTCAATCACCCGCTGGCTGGAGCCCGTATGGTGCGGACGTCCCCAGCTGTCGAACCAGCCCGGGTAATACTCCGCGCACATTAACGGCCCATGCGCCTGCACAGACCGTAATGCTTTAAAACCTGCCTCGGGATTACTGCCAAAATTAACGGCCGCAAAAATATCCGGGCGTACATCATTTTTTAACTGTACGGGTCCGTCACAGGTAAAGAAAGGAACCGTAAAACCGGCCTCTTTCAGGAAGTCCCGTATCTTGCCGATATATTCCCTGTCGGTGCCAAAACTACCATATTCATTCTCCACCTGCACCATCAGGATGTTTCCCCCTTTGTCAATCTGAAGGGGTGCCAGTTGTTTTCCTACTTCCGTCAGGTAGCGTTTGCAGGCTTCGAGATAGTGCGCATTTTGCGTGCGCACCCGCATGCTTTTATCTTTAAGCAACCACCAGGGAAACCCTCCAAACTCCCATTCTGCACAGGAATAAGGGCCTGGTCGCAGGATTACAAAAAGACCTTCCTGCTGCGCCATACGACAAAATTCCGCTGCATCAGCCTGACCGCTCCAGTTGAAAGAACCTGGTTTTCGTTCCGTAAAATTCCAAAAAAGATACGCACACACCGTGTTCAGGCCCATGGCCTTTGCCATCTTCAGCCGGTGCCTCCAGTCCTCCCGGGGCATACGGGTATAATGCATCTCCCCACATCGGACAACAAAAGGCTTATTGTTGAGTAAAAAACTGGTATCGCCAATAGCAAATGTTGCAACTGCATCCTGTGCCGAAGTCTTCTCCCGTAAAAACAAAAGGCAGAACACAAGAATCAGTACACGGCTGAAACTTCTGAGAGTGTACATGAACCCGGTATGTGTTGAATTATAATTTTCTTACTTTGATATTGCGGAACCAAACGGTATTACCATGGTCCTGCAAGCCGATATGACCCGATTTGAAAGCGGTAAAGTCCGGAAGGCCTTTAAATTTGCTTCCAGCCACCAGGTTACGCCAGTTGTCATCCCACAGATGGGTATCAACAATATGAACGCCATTCAGATAGAAATCCAATTTACCATTCAGGCTTTTGATGGCTACATGGTTCCATTCTCCTACAGCCTTTACGGGCTCACTGCTGCTTTTTATAAGATCATACAGATCGCCCGCCCGGTGTTTGGTAATCTTACCATCGGGATGGCCGTCATTGTCAAGGATCTGCATTTCAAGCCCGGTGTACCACATGTATTTGTACTTGTCTTTATTGTCGATCACATACAGACAAATACCGCTGTTCCCTTTTTCCGAAATTTTCCAGTCGAGCTGCAATTCAAAATTGCCATACTCCTCGTCACTGATCAGGTCGCCCCTGCCCTCCCGCGCATTTCCATCCAGGTGCAAAGTGCCGTCTGCGGCCTGCCAGGCAGTTCCCGGAGCCGTGGTACCATAAGTATGCCACCCGGCAGTCGTTTTACCATCAAACAGCAGTTTCCACCCCGCCGCTTTTTCTTTTTTGCTCAACGTGTTTTCGGGAGTATTGTTGGCTTGGCCATGTTTCTGGCCCGAACAGGAATAGGCTGTAAGGCCCAGAGCTGCTGCAATTAAAAGGGTTTTTGTCATATTGAAAGTTTAACAGGATTATTTTTTTAACGCCAGCACATATTTTACCATGGTTTTTGCATCGGCTTCAGACACATTCGGATGCGGGGTCATCGGCACTTCTCCCCAAACACCGCTTCCGCCCGAAATCACTTTTTGCGCCAGCTTGGTAATTGTTGCATCATCGGCTCCCGCATATTTGTTGGCCACATCTCTATAAGCCGGACCCGTCAGCTTTTCATCAATTTTATGACAGGTTATACACTGGTACTGGCCCACTAAAGCCAAACCTGCCTGGTAATCGGGGTTGGAGGAGGCATCGGTTTTCTTTTCGGTGGTGGTAGTTTCAGATCCTGTTCCTTCCGCCTTTTTTTCTTCTCCGCCGCCACATGCAGCCGCAACTGTTGCCAGTATTACCGCAGATAAAATAATCTTCTTCATGCTCTGTTTGTTTGAAATTTTTTATAAAGATATTAATTGGTTCCTAAAACTTTTTTATTTAATGCATCATCTTTCACCGTTGCAGCAAAATCATCAAAGGCTTTATCCGTAACACGGATAATATGGTCTTTTATAAATTGCGCACCCTCCCTTGCACCGTCTTCCGGATGCTTAAGACAACATTCCCATTCCATCACCGCCCAGCCTTTAAAGTCATACTCTGCCAGTTTTGAGAAGATGGTTTTAAAATCTACCTGTCCATCGCCCGGGCTCCTGTAACGGCCCGCCCGTTTCAGCCAGGGCTGGTATCCGCCAAAGGCGCCCTTTCTTCCGGTAGGATTAAATTCAGAGTCCTTTACGTGGAAAGCCCTGATGCGTTCATGAAAAATATCAATGTATTCAATATAATCAAGGCACTGTAATACAAAATGCGAAGGGTCATACAACAGGCAGGCCCTGGGGTGGTTGTTGACTTTTTCCAGGAACATTTCGTAGGTATCCCCGTCAAACAGGTCTTCTCCCGGGTGAATCTCGTAACACACATCTACCCCGCTTTCATCAAATGCGTTTAATATGGGCGTCCACCGCCGGGCCAGTTCCGAAAATCCTTCCTCTACCAATCCGGCCGGCCGCTGCGGCCAGGGATGAAAAACATGCCACATCAGAGAACCGCTAAAAGTAGCATGCGCATTCAGTCCAAGATTTTGCGATGCTTTTGCGGCATATTTCATTTGTTGTATGGCCCATTCCGTGCGGGCCTTCGGATTGTTATGCACCTGCTTCGGTGCAAAAGAATCGAACAGGAGATCATAGGCCGGGTGCACCGCCACCAGCTGCCCCTGCAAATGCGTGGAAAGTTCAGTGATCTCCATACCGGACGCATTTACGATCCCTTTAACTTCATCGGCATAGGTCTTGCTTTCAGCAGCTTTCTGAAGATCGATGAATTGGTTATTGTTGGTTGGGATCTGCACTCCTTTAAACCCCAATGATGCGGCCCAGGTGCAGATGGACTCTAATGTATTGAACGGAGCTTTGTCACCGGCAAACTGTGCCAGAAAAATACCAGGGCCTTTCAGCGTTGTCATATTATTTATCGTTATTTTTTATCATTATATCAAAGCAATATACCGGCTAAATGTACAAAACTTTCAACGAATCCTCCGGATTTTCGTGTCTGGCAGACGCTTTTCCTGGTTTCAGTTGCAGCGGCGGTTGCTTTATAAAAATCGCAGGGGAAGCAACCGGTAATTTCAGGAGTAAAAAAAAAGACCTTTATTCTTTTCAGGAACGAAAAAATAGTACATTTAGCCTTTAAATATTTTTTAAGTAAATCACTAACGAAAGCATTGATATGAAATCAATTCAAAGATCCCCTTTATTTGTGGCAAGCTGTTTGGCATTACTGGTAACCTCGCTGTCCTTTGGAATCAGGGCCGGCATATTAAATAAGCTGGGCGTAGACTTTGGCCTCGACAAGGCCGAACTGGGTACTATTGCTGCCACCGCTTTCTGGGGATTTCCCCTGGCAGTGGTTATCGGCGGTTTTGTGGTAGACATTATTGGTATGAAGCGGCTCCTTGTGTTTGCTTTCGTATTCCATCTTTTGGGAATCATCTTAACTATTTTTGCCGGTAAGTTCGGAAGCCCCTTCTGGGCCTTATTCTTCTCTACCTTATTTATAGGCATTGCCAACGGCACGGTAGAAGCCGCCTGCAATCCGCTGGTTACAGCATTGTTTCCTGAAAATAAAACCACCAAGTTGAATCATTTTCATTTATGGTTTCCCGGGGGTATCGTATTGGGCACCCTGATTGTTTATTTCTTCGACAAGGTGGCGCTGAGCTGGCAGATACAGGTAGGTATTATGCTGATCCCGACACTGATTTACGGTTATCTCTTTTCCAAACTTAAGTTCCCGGTTACAGAACGGGTAGCAAGTGGCGTTTCTACCGGCGAAATGTACCGTTCCCTTGCCAATCCCCTGTTCATCTTTATGCTCGTTTGCATGTTTGGAACAGCCATTACAGAGCTGTTTACCGGTCAGTGGATTGATGTGCTGCTGCGGAATATTACCGACAATGCCTTGCTGGTATTAACGGTATCTACGGGGGTAATGGTGATTGGCCGTGCGCTGGCAGGGCCCATTGTGGAACGTCTGGCGCCGCAGGGCGTATTGCTGATGTCGGCCATTGTGGCTACTATCGGGCTTTACCTGCTGGGCAATACCTCCGGCAATATGATCTTTGCCGGCGCGCTGATCTTTGGCGCCGGTGTTTGTTATTTCTGGCCAACCATGCTGGGCTTTGTATCGGAGTACCTGCCCAAAACCGGAGCTATCGGGCTCAACCTTATGGGCGGCGCCGGCATGTTTGCGGTATCTGTTTATATGATGGCGATGGGTGGCGTATACGACCGGCTGATTGCAGAAAAATTACCGGCAGGCGCCAACCTGAAAGCATACAGCGCGGCAGAAGCCACGGTTGAAATGAAAACGGCCCTTGCTGAAGCCAATAAGGCAGCCGGCCCCGAGATCATCAATACCACCCTCATCATTCCGGCCATACTGATCGTTGCTTTTATTGGTCTGAACATCTATATGCGCAATAAAAACAAAGGAGTTCCCGCTGTTTAATCAGGCGGGCATCTGTTCCTCCACCCGATTGTTCAATAAACCGAAGTTGTAAAATGAAATCGTCTATCAAAATCCAGTTGTCCACAATGATGTTTCTGGAATTTTTTTTGTGGGGAGCCTGGTTTGTGACGCTGGGCACTTACCTCGAAACAAATTTGGGAGCCGATGGTTTTGAAAGAGCCAAGGTATTCTCTACCCAGTCTTACGGGGCTATCATTGCACCCTTTATTATCGGGTTAATTGCCGATCGTTTTTTTAATGCAGAGCGGATCCTGGGCTTGCTGCATATTGCAGGCGCCATCCTGATGTACATGATGTATAAAGCCGAAAATGTAAGTGCTTTTTATCCTTATACGTTTGGCTACATGATTGCCTATATGCCCACATTGGCATTGGTCAATTCAGTTTCGTTTCGCCAGATGAGCAACCCGGAAAAGCAGTTTTCCAATATCCGGGTATTTGGCACTGTTGGATGGATTGTGGCGGGTTTGCTGATCAGCTGGCTCAAATGGGATAACGTGCAAAACAATGCGGCCGACGGTACTTTAAGAAATACCTTCCTGATGGCTTCCATAGCCGCAGCCGTTTTGGGAATCTTCAGCTTTACGCTCCCCAAAACACCACCGCAAAAAACAGAACAGAACGCCAGCATTTCGCAGATCCTGGGACTGGACGCTTTAAAGCTGTTAAAGGATCCTAACTTTTTGCTCTTCTTTATTGCTTCCGTTGCCATCTGCATTCCCCTGGCCTTCTATTACCAGAATGCCAACCCTTTTCTTACCGGCATCGGACTGGAAAACGCAACGGCAAAAATGGCCCTGGGCCAGGTTTCGGAGGCGCTGTTCATCCTGCTGCTTCCCGTATTCTTTAAGCGCTTTGGGTTTAAAAAGACCATCCTTGTGGGCATGCTGGCCTGGGTAATCCGCTATATATTGTTTGCATACGGAAATGCAGGAGCGTTGGCATTTATGCTTATTACCGGAATAGTGCTGCACGGCGTTTGTTACGATTTTTTCTTTGTTTCGGGACAAATCTATACCGATGCCAAGGCGGGAGAAAAATATAAAAGTTCCGCGCAGGGCCTCATCACCCTGGCCACCTATGGTGTGGGCATGCTGATTGGTTTTTGGATTGCCGGCTTTATCTCCGAGCAATATAAAACAGCCGCAGGAACACCCGACTGGAAAATGGTATGGCTGATACCCGCAGGTATTGCAGCAGTGGTAATGGTCTTGTTTGCACTGCTCTTCCGTGATCAATCAAAATCAGCAGACCTTTCAAAATAATGTCCATGAAAAAAACCAGCCGGAGAGAAGCGATTAAAACAATAGCCGTGACAGCCGCCATAGCGGGAACCCCCTCCGGCTGGGCGCCACTATTAACAGACAACAACACAAAAATGACATTAAAAGGAAATATTAACCACAGCGTTTGTCAGTGGACATTTGGCGGAATGCCCCTGGAGGAGTTGTGCATCAGCGTAAAGAAAATGGGGCTTACCGCCATCGACCTGCTGGGGCCAAAAGACTGGCCGGTAATACAAAAACACGGCATCACCTGCTCCATGTGTTATATTCCGGGGAAGGTTAGCCTTACTGACGGGTTTGCAGGCAGTACGTTTCATGCCTCCCTTATCAGGGATTATGAGGAGGGCATTCCCCTTGTGGCAAAGGCCGGTTATAAAAACCTGATCTGCTTCAGCGGTAATCGCCGGGGAATGGATGATGAAACGGGTTTAAAGAATTGTGTGGAAGGCCTCAAAAAGATCCTTCCGCTTGCCGAAAAAAACAACGTAACCCTCGTAATGGAATTGCTCAATAGTAAGGTAGATCACCATGACTATATGTGCGACCATACCGCATGGGGCGTTGAACTCTGCAAAAGGCTGGGGTCTGATCATTTTAAACTTCTCTATGATATTTATCACATGCAGGTAGATGAGGGCAACGTGATTGCCAACATCCGGCAACATCACCCCTACATCGCGCACTATCATACGGCCGGCGTTCCGGGTAGACATGAGCTCAATGAGCAGCAGGAACTTTATTACCCCGCAATTATGAATGCTATTGTGGCAACCGGCTTTAAGGGACATGTGGCACAGGAATTTATTCCCACCGGAAAAAAACCTGAAGACAAATTAAAGGCATTGGAAGATGCGATAAAAGTTTGCGATGTTTAACAAATCATAAAACAACAGATTATGTATAATAGAAAAGATTTTTTAAAACGATCCGGTGGTGCGGCGCTGGGCCTGATGCTGGGTCCATCGCTTTACGCGGGGTGCAGCGCTTCTTCCCGCTCAAAAGCTACCGGCAGCATTTCCGCAGTAGGCCTTCAACTCTACAGCCTCCGGGATGATCTTCCCGGGGATCCCAAAGGCATTCTGAAACAGGTGGCGGCTTTTGGTTATAAAGAAATAGAAAGTTATGAAGGGGCGCAGGGCATGTTCTGGGGCATGGGCCATAAAGGCTTTAAACAATACATGGATGAGCTGGGTATGAAAATTGTAAGCAGCCACTGTGATTATACCAATGATTTTGAACGCAAGGCTGCCGAAGCCGCCGAAATCGGGATGAGCTACCTGATATGCCCTTACCTGGGTAAACAAAAAACGCTGGATGATTATAAGCGACTGGCGGGCACTTTTAATACGGCCGGAGAAATCTGCAAAAAGAATGGGATCCGTTTTGCCTACCACAATCATGACTATAGTTTCAGGCTGCAGGACGGACAATATCCGCAGGATATTTTTATGCAGCATGCAGATAAATCCCTGGTGGATTTTGAGATGGATATTTATTGGGTGGTAACAGCCGGACAGGATCCCATTGCCTGGTTAAAAAAATACAATGGGCGCTTTCGCCTTTGCCATGTTAAAGATCGGAAAAAGGGCGCTGCTCCCAAACCTGATGAACCCAACCTGAGCGTTATTGTGGGTACGGGCTCTATTGATTTTAAAACGATTCTTGCCGAGGCGCGCAGGGAAGGAATGCAACACTACATACTGGAGCAGGAAGCGTATGAAAAATCGCCAATCGAATGTGTAAAAGAAGGGGCTGCTTATTTAAATAAGCTTGTCTTTTAACGTAAACCAATCACCATATCTCAACAAACCGGCATAACAGCCGGTTTTTTTTATCCAGGCAGCCCGGCCCTCAGGTTTTGTCATTCATAGGGAATCCTGAATTGCCATGCATCTATTCCGGGCCTGCTGTTTAACCGGTATTCAGGCAAATTAGACGGTAAGACAATAAGTTCTGGTTGTTGAGGAGCGAAGGTGGTGCAAGCAAAATGCAGCCAACCCAGCAAAATCGTTGCAGTTAATTTCCTTGTAGTCTTTTTGTTTGCCCAAAAATCCCGATCGCCATCCTATCGTGTGGACACATTTCTGGAGATTGAACGGTTATCACGAATAAAGATTACGATGGGTAGCCTGTAACATATCCCCCGCTGGCGGGGGAAGAACTGTTATTTCAACAATTAGCCACTAACGCAAGGGGGTGGATAATAAGCAAAGGATTTTTGTCCACCCCCTTCAGATAACGGCGGTCTCTTGTTATTGTTTTCTGTTCCCCCGGCAGCGGGGGATATTATAGCTCCTTCAACTTCATACTACTTCAATGATATCCGCTGTTAAACGGTCGCACGCCCAGCGATGGCGCGCGTCAAGTTAAGAACAGATCATGTTGCCATGAAATGTAGCGCTGCACCTTTATTACCTGTATTGTCGTTTACTAACAGGATCAGCGCAGCGCTGCAGCTCCCAGGGCAAAAATTAACTTCACGCGCATGCGATTGATCGGGGCAAAAGTGGAAAAAAATCAGGGTGCCGGTCTTACTTAAACAGCAAACCCTATTTCGATATACGAATGGCTCTTCTGTTTGTAAAACAAGAGCGGGAAAGATGAAACCTATCGTTTCACCTTTCCCGCTTTGCCGCCCCGTGCCGGACACCCAATTCTATTGCGTCACCGCCGGCGTAGCATTCTTCGCCAGCCGGTCAATGTCTACCATATCGTCCACAACGTTGGCCGCCTGGTTGAGATAAATATCTTCGCTCATCCCCTTCAACCACTGCTTCACCCGCTCTGCTTTGTTCTTATCGTCTGCAAATTTATTAGCCTCTGAAGGCAGCATGGTTACATCCATTTTAGATTTCAGCTTCTGCGCCGCATTCAACTGGTCCGATTTTGCTTTTACCGCTTTCCGTTCTTCGCGATAGGTATCAATGTTCAGTGAGCTTTCATTATTTTCCCGCACCAGCCATTGGCTGTTGGCTTTAATTACCTTAAAAGCACTGTCTGTTTTCAAACGCTGGTCGCTCAGGCTTTTTATTTCGCCCAGGTTCCAGCTATTCTTCCAGGGGCTGTAGGATGCTTTTGCAATTTCATCATACGGCAATGCATCTTTATTATCCTTTTCCTTTAATTTAAGCACGTCCATATAGCTGGGCAGCACAATATCAGACTCCACACCTTTGAGCTGGGTAGAGCCTCCGCTCACCCGGTAAAACTTTTGCAGGGTCAGCTTAACCGTTCCAAGGTCAGACTCTCCGTAGGTAATGCCGTTCTTGGCATCCAGTCCAAAGTTGCGTTGTACGGTACCCTTTCCAAAAGTTGAGGTACTTCCAATAATTACCCCTCTTCCATAATCCTGTATGGCTGCAGCAAATATTTCAGAAGCTGATGCGCTGAATTCGTTGACCATCACTGCCAGCGGACCGCTATAAAGTACCGATGAGTCTTTTACATCCAGCACATTGGCCCGGTTGATCCGGTCTTTTACCTGAACCACGGGCCCCTTGCCTACAAAAAGCCCTACCATCTGCACCACATCATACAAAGATCCGCCGCCATTGTACCGGAGGTCAATAATAATACCATTAACCTGAGCATCTTTTAATTTCTGTACTTCTTTTGCTACATCAAGATAACTCCGGCGGCCGTTAGGATCGTCAAATGCCGCATAGAATTCCGGCAGGCAAATGATTCCTAATTTTGTGTGCTTTACCGGGTCATTGATCACAGCGCTCCGGGCATAAGTATCAAAATCGGTCTCCACCTTTTCCCGCTTCAATGCCACCACTTTTACCGTTCCGTCCGTTTTTCTTATGGTCAGTTTAACGATGGTACCTTCCTTACCCCTGATCAGTTTTACGGCATCCTGAACGTTGTACCCCATCAGGTCTTCTGCCGGGCCATCGCCCTGGGCTACCTTTGTAATGATATCGCCGTTTTGCAGCTGCCCCGATTTTTCGGCGGGGCTTCCCACATTCAGGGACGATATTTTGATTTTACCATCCACCTGCTGCAGCGCAGCGCCGATGCCAAAGAACGTACCGCTCATCTCTTCATCAAAATACCGTTTGTCTACCGGCGCCATAAAACTTGTATGCGGATCCATGGTATTGGCAATGGCATTCATAAACATATCAAACTTATCGTCTGCCGTATACTTTGCCTTATACCGTTCAAACAAACGCCCGATAACCGTATCCGTTCTGCTGCGTGCCTGCTGCTCCAGTTCTTTGTCGCTTTTGATGACGTAGCCTTTCTGGTTCTTATTGGCTTTTTTTTCATCCAGCAGGTCTACATATTTCTCCAGCGCCAGGTACTTTAATTTCTTTCTCCAGCGATCCCTGCGTTCCGCTGCGCTGCCCGGATACTGTAATTTATCAAAATCCAGGGCAATAGACTCCTTCTCTTCAAAGTTGAAGGGCTTTGCCAGGATCGCCTTGCTCCAGCCATCCGTTTCCCGGATCCTTCTGTCAAAAACTGTGGAGATCGCCAGAAAACTCTGGACGGGCGCTCCCTTCATCTCATCATCGATACGTGTGGCATAAAGTGCCGCCAGTGAATCATAATCCGATTTCAAAAAGACATTTTTTTCAAAATCAAGATCATCC
Source organism: Niabella hirudinis (assembly GCF_051201075.1). Taxonomy (NCBI): domain Bacteria; kingdom Pseudomonadati; phylum Bacteroidota; class Chitinophagia; order Chitinophagales; family Chitinophagaceae; genus Niabella; species Niabella hirudinis. Next base: position 238,543 of record NZ_JBPEHJ010000007.1, on the reverse strand, counting down.
ATGAATTTATCAAAAACCTTTTTAGAGAAGCCGTCATCAATATTCTGCGGACTAAAATGCCCCTGAACGAGCAACTGCCCCACAAGGCCCATAATCTGTTCATATTTACCCGGAGGAGTACGGGCTACCGAAGACTTAAATGCGAAGAACGAGCCAACCAATAAAACAATCAGTAATATAAAAGGTAATCTTTTCATGTTCAATATATACTTTAACAAACCACGCATTTACCAAAAATACTGTTTAAAACGATGCTTTACGTATTTCAGGATCTTTTTTAAGACAATAAATTGATAAAATTCCGTCCTAAAATTACACCAATAAAAATATTTGATGTCGAAATATATATTTTCCTATGGTTTATTTCGTTTTTTTATATACATTTGCAGCCCTGTAAATGGTGGCTATAGCTCAGTTGGTTAGAGCATCAGATTGTGGTTCTGAGGGTCGCCGGTTCGAACCCGGTTAGCCACCCTGATTCAACCCCGAATTGCGATTCGGGGTTTTTTTGTAGGTATTTATAGCTAAAAAAAGTTTTCATGTGCTGCTGGTTGTTTCTTATTCTTCCTGCTTCGGCCCTTACCGGCTGGTTGATTCACTGGATCGCCGGCAATTATTTTCTGAACCGGTATCTTCCCCGGCAGGACGCGCCGCTTGCGGCAAAAGCAGGACAACTGACCGGCCGGCTGATGGAACAGACCTTCAATATGGAAGAAAAGATCAGTGATCCCGCATTGATCGAAAAAGCAATGCCCTCCATCGAAAAACATATTGATGATTTTTTGAACGTCAAGTTGAAAGAAGAGATCCCGATGCTGGGTATGTTCATTGGTAATAAAACCACCGATAAGATCCGGGAGGTTTTTATCAACCAGCTAAAGGTTCTGTTTCCGCAGGTGATGCTGCAGCTTGCCGGCCAGCTTAAAAATGAATTGAATCCGGAGCAGATCGTGATCCGGCAACTTACCCAAACGCCCCTGTCATCTCTGGTAAAAGATGATATAGCGGCAAAACTCCGAAAATACCGGAATGCAGGACTTCTCTACGGATTCATTATTGGACTGGTAAACCTGGTATTGCTTTATTTTATTCTTTAGAGCACCCGGTTTCAGAATTTTTTGAAGGCCTGTAACAAGAACTCCATTAATTAAGCGTCTAACGCACTAAAATAATTTTTTGATGAAAAAACTGTTATTCCTGGGGTTGACCCTACTATTATCGGCCGCTATGTATGCACAAAATGGCCAGATGCCCACAGGGTCGCTCTACGGAAGGGTGATCGACTCCGCCACCGGCAAAGGGATCGATGCCGCCTCCATACAATTGGTGCAGATAAAAAAGGATAGTGCTTCGGGGCAAAACAAAACAACTGTTGTTACCGGGATGCTCACCAGGGCAAACGGTGAATTCCGGCTGGAGGGTGTACCCGCAATAGGACGGTACCAGCTGGAAATTACGGGTATCGGCTACAAAGCCTATCAGAAACCCTTCTCTTTTATTGACCTGTCAAAGTTGAAACAGGGCAGCCGGGATATGGCATCGCTGCTGGGCAACCTGGATAAGGACCTGGGCAATATCCGGCTGGGTATCGATAACCAAACCCTTTCCAATGTGACAGTTTCCGGTACCAGGCCTTCCGTAAGCCTGGGCATTGACCGCAAAGTATATAATGTAGCCAACAACCTCATGGCCGCCGGAGGTACCGCAACCGATCTTTTAAAAAATATCCCTTCGGTAAACGTGGATATCGATGGTAATATCAGCATCCGCAACAGCAGTCCGCAGATATTTGTAGATGGAAGGCCCACTACCCTTACTCTTGATCAGATTCCATCGGATCAGATCGAGACCATTGAAGTGATTACGAACCCATCGGCTAAGTATGATGCATCCGGCGGAACAGCCGGTATCCTCAATATTGTACTGAAAAAAACAAAACGGGTAGGCTACAGCGGCAATGTGAGAGCGGGGATCGACCAGCGGGGCAAGTTCAACGCCGGAGGCAATGTTAACATACGCCAGGGCAAGTTCAACATCTTTGCCAATGCCAACTATGGCCAGCGCAAATCGGTTTCAAACGGAACAACGGAGCGAACAACCACTTTAAATGATACCACAACCACCCTGTTGCAAACCGACCATAACACCGGTGAAGGAACTTTCATGTTTGGGAGAGCCGGCTTTGATTATTTCCTGGACAACCGGAACACCCTTACGCTTTCCGGTATTGGAGTTAAGGGCAAATTCAATAACAATACAGAAAGCGATCTTTTTGTAGATACCCTCGCCGGAGCCGGAGCCTATGCGGCGCATTCAAAAACCATCCGGGAATCCGATGGTACGTTCAGTTTCCGTAACCTGGGCGGCAGCCTCGGATATGTTCATAATTTTCCAAAGAACGGGCACCAGCTTACTGCAGATGCCAACTATAATAAAAGTAAAAATAACAATCAGACAGCTGTGAGCAACAGCATTTTCGATAATGCTGCCGGCCCCCAAACCCGGAGCTTTAATCAGCTGCAGAAAGGTAATGGAACTACAGAACGCATTACCGCCCAGGCGGATTATACCAATCCCCTGTCCGATAATTCCAAGCTGGAAGCCGGTGTGCGCATGAACCAGACCAGCGTTTCCAGTGAGAACAATATGTACTACGTACTTTCCAACGGCGCCCTTCAGCTGCAGCCGCCTTTATCTTCACGGTTCGATTATAAGGACCAGGTGCTGGCCGCTTATGGAAACTTCTCCAGTAAAATAGGCGAAAAATTCGGTTACCAGGTTGGGGTAAGACTGGAAAGCTCCAACTATGACGGTACGGTTTATACAAGTACCAGGAACAATACAGGCAATTACGAATCATCCAGCAATCATTTTAACATCAAGTACCCCGTAAGCCTGTTTCCAAGCGTGTTCCTGAGCCAGAAATTAAACGACCAACAGGATCTGCAGCTTAACTATAGCCGCCGGATCAACCGCCCCGGCTTCTTCCAGCTGTTTCCTTTTACGGATTATTCGGATTCCCTTAACCTGAGCCGCGGTAACCCCGACCTGAAGCCTGAGTTTACCAACTCCTTTGAGCTGTCCTATTCCAATAACTTTAACAAGAACAATAACCTCATCCTTTCGGTATATTATAAACACACGTTGGGTCTTATAACCCGTTACCAATCTCCCGATGTAAATCCCATTAACGGCCGGCCGGTGCTGGTAAATACATACATCAACGCCAACTCCAGCTTTGTGGGAGGGTTTGAAGCCGTTGGGAAAAATAAACTCACCCCCTGGTGGGATCTTACCAGCAACCTGAATATCTATACTTCGAAGATCAACATCGATGATCCTGCCATCCCTACTGCCAACCAGATCTACAGCTGGTTTGGAAAAATCAATAATGATTTTAAGCTGCCGGCCAACTTTACCCTGCAATTGTCCGGCGATTATAATTCTAAAACGGTACTGGCCCCCGGAGGCAGCAGCAGCAACAACTCCGGCGGCGGACGCGGATTTATGGGCGGTACGGTAAGTGGTAATGCACAGGGGTATACCATGCCCCATTATGGCGTTGATGCGGCACTCAAATACGAGTTTCTCAAAGCAAAAGCCGCTTCCGTAACCCTGAGTGTAAACGATATCTTTAAAACGAGAAAAAGCGATATTTATACCGCCTCCACTTTCTTTAATCAGCACCAGGTACGCACCCGCGACCAGCAGTTTTTCCGCTTAAACTTTGCCTACCGCTTTGGGAAATTTGACGCATCCCTGTTCAAACGCAAGAATATGAAAGGGGAGCAGGAAAGCATACAGGGCGGCATGCAGGGCATGGGCGGACAGTAGGAAGGTTTGAAGTTCCAGGTTTGAGATTTAACGTTGGGTGCTGTTCTTTTACTCAATGTTCAGACATTAGAAATTCTCACATTTCCATATTTCCACATTCACACATTCTCTAATTTCCCGCAAAAATTAGGATATTCGCGCCTATCCATACTTCCTGTACTGGCAACGTTCAATAACCCGCGGAAAAATTGAAGCAAAGGCAAGTTTTTTTTACTGTAACAAATGATCTGTCGTTCGACCAGCGGATGAACCGTATCTGTTCAACACTGGCTGCAAACGGCTGGCAGGTTACGCTCATCGGCCGGAGGCTAAAGAACTCCCGGCCGCTGGAGCCTAAAATCTTCGGGCAAAAAAGATTGCGCTGTTTTTTTTCAAAAGGGAAAGGCTTCTATGCGGAATATAATATCCGCTTATTTTTTTGGCTGCTGTTTCATAAAGCTCCTGTTATTTGCGCCATTGATCTGGATACCATCCTCCCCTGCTTCTTTGCCTCCAAACTACAGGGGAGTAAGCGGGTTTATGACGCGCACGAATTCTTTACCGAGCTAAAGGAAGTAAAAACAAATCCCCTTTCATTTAAAATATGGACGGCAATCGAAAGATTTGCGGTACCGGAATTTAAATATGGGTATACTGTATGCGACAGCATTGCGCTTGAATTTGAAAGGCGCTACGGGGTAACCTACCCAACCATACGCAACATAGCCGTAGCCCAGCCTTTGGAAAGCCCTGTTCAGCAGCAGGAATATATCATTTATGCCGGGGCCGTCAATGAAGGTCGCGGATTTGAAGCCCTCATTCCGGCCATGAAGCAGGTTCCTTATCCCCTGCATATTTACGGAGACGGAAACTTTATGGTGCAGCTGGTACAACTGATAAAAGATAATAACCTTGAAAAAAAAGTGCTCCTCAAAGGGATGACGCCGCCCGGTGAATTATGGAATGCCATCCGCCGGGCCAAAGTGGCTGTGGGGCTTATTGAAGCCACAGGCATGAACCAATACTGGGCACTCCCCAACAAACTCTTTGATTACATACAGGCAGAAATTCCCCAGCTAACCATGAGTTACCCCGAAATAAAAAAGATCAATGATCAATACCATATTGCCGTACTGATTGACGAACTGTCTGCAGGCATCATTTCAGACCAACTCAACCTTTTAATGGAAGATGTTGTTCTATATCAAACACTGCAACGCAATTGCAGGTCAGCAAAAAAAGACCTAAATTGGGAGCAGGAGCAGCATAAAGTATTGGATTTTTATAACTCGTTGGTATAGAACTTGAGCAATCATTTACATATTGTTTGTTTGGACGTGCCGTGGCCGGCCGATTACGGTGGTGTTATTGATATGATGAACCGCATCCGGGCGCTTAACCGCCAGGGTGTAAAAGTACACCTTCATTATTTCAGCTATAATGACCGGGGCATTCCAAAAGAACTCCATATTTTTTGCGAATCGGTAAACGTTTATAAACGCAGAAAAAAAACCGAATGCCTGAGCCTCTCGCTTCCCTATATTGTTTCTTCACGGATAAACAGGGAGCTGACGGAGCAGCTCAACAAGGACAATCATCCTTTGTTGCTGGAAGGATTGCATTGCACCGGTATCCTGCCCTTTTTGAAGCATAAGGACCGAAAGATTTGTGTGCGCATGCACAACAACGAAGAAATCTATTATAAGGAACTGGCCCGCGCCAGTTCTGATCTTTTTAAAAAGATCTATTATACCACAGAAAGCCGCTTAATAAGAAAGTACCTGCCCACGCTGCCCAAAGACCTGATGCTGGCCTGTGTTTCGGACGCCGATATCCGTTTTTTTGAGGCGCAGGGATTTACCAACGCTTTCCTGCTGCCCACTTATCCCTCCTGGCAGGAGGTAAACAGTCTTGAAGGTATGGGCACCCATTGTCTTTTTCATGGCAATCTCTCGGTAGCCGAAAACGAGGAAGCGGCATTATGGCTGCTAAACAAGGTTTTTAATAAGGTAAGAGTGCCATTTATCATTGCAGGAAAAGATCCCGGCCGCCCCTTACAAAAAGCGGCCTCCCTTTGTCAGCATACCTGCCTGATCCGTAACCCCAGCGATTCCGAGATCAATGACCTGGTGCAAAAAGCGCATATTAATGTGCTGCCCAACTTCAATAAAAATATTACAGGAATAAGACTAAAGCTTTTACATTCATTATTTTCTGGCAGACATTGTGTAACAACACCCGCAATGGTATCCGGAACGGGGCTGGAAGCGGCATGCCATATCGGCAACAATTCCAGCGCCATTGCCTCCATCATCTCCCAGCTTTATTATAAACCTTTTGATGAAGACGAAATCCGGTTCAGAAAGACCCTGGTAGAACCATCGTTTAATAACGACCGCAATACCGGTAAGTTGCTCCGGCGGCTATGGTAACCGCAGCCCTTTATATTTTTCCCGCCAACCCTTCCTCAGATTTTTACAGGGAACCATTCAGTTACCCATTTAATAGCAGATGTCCCCTGGTGTTTACAGTACGCATGGGGTTAATAAATTGAAGTTTTTAACTATTTGATATACAAATAAATTTAAATTTCATATCTAATTCATAATATTATTTTTATCAATATTTTAGAGCAATTGAAAAAACAGATTCAAACATTCATGAATTCTACATTTCGCCCCTCTTAAAATGGTTTATTTTGCTTTTACTTTTTTTAAATATAAAATAATATTACTTATTCATAATCAATAAGTAATGAAAATTTAAAACAACTCATAAACTTAGTTTAATTTTTGACCCGTCTTTACAGAGAAATACTAAAAAATAACGCATCGCTTCTGCATCTTTTTGGGGTTTTTAACAATGAATTTTTCATTGCTTTTTGAAAAGCCGTTAATTTGCCGTCAAATACCATATCTGAATGAAACAAGTTTTTATTATAGCCGCTGCGCTACTTCTATTCTCTTCCTGTATGCGGTACCAGGACATAAAATTTGTAGGAGTGGAAAATGTAAAAATGGGCAAAATTGGCATGAACGAAACCACCATGGAAATGAACCTCGTGTTCAACAACCCCAATAAACTGGGCGCCCTGCTCAATAGTGCCGGTGGCAAGGCCTGGATCCAGGATATTTATATTGGGGACTTCCTGCTGAATGAGAGCGTAAAGATCCCAGCCCGGAGCGATTTTTCGGTTCCCGTACGATTAAAAGTAAACCTGAAGGACCTGTTGAGTAACTCGCTCAACCTGATCACCCGGGATTCGGTATCGATCAAACTGGACGGCAATGCCCGGTTAAGCAAGGGCTCGCTTATAAAAAATTTCCCGTTGCGGTACAACGGGAAAAAAGCATCTAATGATTTGTTAAGCCAGTTTAAATTTTAAATGCCCTGCCAGTTGGCCGGGTCCTCGCGCCATTGCAGCAACAATGCGGCTTCATCTTCTTTAATAATCCCTTTTTCAAGCGCCAGCTCCAGCAGTACCGGGTAGCTGGTCAGCGGGCGGTATTTTATATTGCGCGCGGCAAAAGCAGCTTGTGCCACAGGGAAATCATAGGTAAAAATAGACACCATTCCCACCACATTTAACCCCGCGGCCTCCAGGGCATCAACAGCCTGCAGACTGCTTTTGCCGGTACTTACCAGGTCCTCCACCACAGCAATCTTCTGCCCTTTTTCAAACAATCCCTCTACCTGGTTGCCCAGTCCGTGCTCCTTGGGTTTGGGGCGCACATAAATAAACGGCAATTTCAGCTGATCGGCAGCAAGAGCCCCCCAGGCAATGGCCCCGGTGGCCACCCCGGCTATACAGTCGGCTTCACCAAATTCTTCAAACAGCAGGTTGCACATTTCACTTTTGATAAAATCACGTACAAACGGAAACGACAAAATGCTCCGGTTATCGCAATAAATCGGGCTCTTCCAGCCGCTGGCCCAGGTAAAAGGCGCTTCCGGCCTCAATTTAACTGCATTAACCTGCAGTAATTTTTCTGCAACTACTTTTGCATCGTTCATAATAGCTCCCTAAATTTAGGCTGCGAAATTAAGCGCATCTTTTTATAAATCTGAAATTATATGCAAATTAAAATACACATCAATAATAAAACCCTCTATCTCTGCGATCAGCCTGATGACCGGCTAAAGGAGTTGCTGCATCATCCCGAAACGGTGCTGATCGATGAGCTGGACACGCATTCTATAAAGGCCATGCTGCGGGAGTTAACGCTCCCCGAAATTAAAACAGGGATTTTTATGCACCCCGATTTCGACCTGCTTAAAAATACATTCTTCAAAAAATTTGAGGTTATACAGGCCGGCGGAGGCCTTGTTATAAATGAGCGGGTCGATGTGCTGATGATTCATCGCAGGGGCTTTTGGGATCTGCCAAAGGGAAAACTGGACGAAGGCGAAACGATTGAAGCATGTGCCCTGAGAGAAGTAAGAGAGGAAACCGGGCTATCGCAAATTGAGCTGCAAAAGCCACTGCAGATCACCTATCACACTTATGAGCAGGGCACCCACCATATCCTTAAAGAATCACACTGGTTCCTGATGAAAGGAAGTTTTAGGGAAGCGCTGGTACCGCAAACGGAAGAAGACATTACCGAAATCGGATGGATGCCGCCCCCCCAGGTGTCCATTCATAAGCAGCTTGCTTATGCCTCTATTGTAGACGTACTCGAAACCTGGGAACAGGGTAATTGGGATTGATGTTTGGTACTAACCGGAGGGTGCATAATATTTTTGGGGATTCTTTTTTAATTCCGGTACGGGCGGGCAAAGGACGCAGCGAATACGCGTGCCCGCAACGGCGGTTACTATTAAATATCCTTGCGAACCTCGCGAATTCCTGGCGCACTTTGCGGTTAAAACCTGACTCTAAAAGAAGTTTGAAAGAATGTTATGCACCCTAACCGGCTCTTCCTTCTATTTGTATTTTTGTTATCCATCACGGGTGTAGCTGGTGGTTTCCCTGTTAATAGCGGCCCTTCTCCCACCCGCTTATAGCTCCACCCGGGACCCCATTTTCACGCCCGAAGCCTATCGACCATTAACCATTGACTATTGACCATCAGCCATCCACTTCAAACTAAAACCTTAGTAATTTATTAACGCCTTCATTGTTGGCCTTTTCTTAAGAGCCTCGTCTATATAATAGAACAACATTCATCAAAAAACAAAGGAGGTCAGTATGAAAAAGTTATTTATTTTAATGATGCTGGCAGGCGCAGTGGCCGCCACTCAATCTACCAGTGCACAGGTGCACATCAATGTAAATATCGGCAATCAGCCGCAATGGGGTCCTCATGGTTATAGTTATGAACGGGCCCGCTATTATTACCTTCCGGAGATCAATGCCTACTATGATGTGCGTAATGGAACCTATATTTACCAGAACCGCAGAAGTTGGGTTACAACCCGTACCCTGCCCCTGCAATATAGAAACGTCAATCTTTATAACACGTATAAAGTGGTGATCAATGACCGCAACCCATGGCGCTACAATGCCATGCATCAAAACCGTTATAACCGCTACCGGAATGATCACAGCCAGGTTTCGATAAGAGACTACGCTTATCGTAACAGCAACAACCAGCGGGATAAAAACGGCTACAGGGATGACCACCGCAATCGCGATTATGCACGGGATCGTAACGACCGCGGACGTCATTAAACCGGTCAGGGAATAAAAAAAGTGAATCGATTCGTTATAAAAGACCGTTCCTTCAAAAAGGCTTCAGGAAATGTAAAAAAACAAATACCCAATATAAAACCCGCCTGCCCGGTCATTCAGGCAGATGCAAAAGTGGCCCGGTCAAAACCGACAGGCCACTTTTGCTAAACGAATGCTTCTTTTTCGTTTTACATGCTTTATTTGGCGCCCGCCCAATCCGATACGGGCGGGTTTTGCGTTGATACGGAGACAACTTCTCTTATTTTTCGCGTTTCAGCAGGTAATTCCCCGCGGAGCAGGACAGGCATTTACGTTTATCGCAATACCGGGTCTTTAATTCGATAAAAGCCTGCGAATCCAATGCCGACCGGCTCCTGAGCCCCAGACATTCGAACCCTTTTGTAATCGTATTTTTCTCGGGCTTTGTTTCTTCCAGCCAACGGATGGCTTTTTCCTTCAGGTCGTAGCGCCCGTATATATTTCCGTAGGCAAAAAGCAGCGGCGTGATGGTGTTGATCACAATATTATCCACCATTGAAGCGCCTACCGATTTTATCCGGAGAGCGCTTTGTACGGATAGCGTATAGTGATAATGCCAAAAATCATTAGCATCTGCTTTAAACCACTGCCGCACCTGGCTCAGCGATGCTTCCTGCATGATTTTCGAAAACAAGTGAGTTGAAGATGCGATAACCGCTGCAAGCTGCGCCAGCCGCACGGTAGGAAAATTGCCCGGGCGCATACGTAAAAAGTGAACCGGATGGGGCACCGGCTGCAGGCTGTATTTCTTTTTAAGAAACCGGTATTCCCGCTGCAGCATCTGTGGGTAAGGATCATCGAAGCGGCCATTTAACAATCCTCCCTGCCCCAGCAATAATGCCTCCAGCTGTTGCACCTGTTGTTTATGTTTTGCCAGCAACCGGAGCGGGATACTTTTTGCGATCGCTTCAAACGCATCTCCATTAACGGGCAAACCAAAATTCCTGGCCAGCAGCCACCAAAAGCTTTCTTCCCAATGCCGGTGATTGGCTTCAAGATAGTCTTCCACCAATCCGCCTTTACGAATCAGGCGCTCCGCCACAAGGCGACTTTTCCAAACACTAAGCGTTATCTCCGGAACAGCAGCAATCAGTTGCTCACAGGGTATAAAAGACCGGGCATTGCAAAACTCCTCATACCGGCTTAACAGGCTTCGGGAAATCAGGGTTTTGAGCTCCACAACCGGTAGCGTTTCCTCATCTTTACGGTCATCCTCATAGACCACATGAAGAATCACTTTCTGGTAATTACGGTCGTATTGATGCAAATGCCGGTTCCAGTCTGAGGTTTTAAGATGCAGCTCCACAGATCCCGCCCACAACGTGTTACCGATGCGGATGCGGGCATGCTCAAAATCGGGCCCCTGGTTGCGGTTCAGCATTCCTGTATTCACTACCTGCACGGGTATGCCATCGGTTGTTGCCAATGACCGGGCATTAAAATACTGAAACTGCCAAATGTATTGGAGAAGCTGTTCGTTCATAGGTTTTTATTTTTCAGGTTAAGCAAAAAATCAGTCACTTCCTGCGGGCTGATACTGCAATTTACGAATTTCCTGCAAAACCCGGCTCACCGGCAGTCCCATTACATTATAAAAATCCCCGTTAATTTTTTTGATACCCGTAACCCCGATCCATTCCTGTATGGCATAGGATCCGGCCTTATCAAAAGGTTGATACCGGTCGATGTAGTAAACAATCTGCCGGTTCGTTAGCGGATAGAACGTTACCTCTGTTACATCGGAAAAGAGGATTTCCTGCTGATCTTTTACCAGGGCCACCCCGGTAATAACCTGGTGGGTGGCATCCTGCAGCCGGGTAAGCATATCAATAGCTTCTTCCCTGCTTTTGGGTTTGCCAATCACCCAGTCGTTCAGCGCCACCACGGTATCCGCAGCAAGAATGATTCTCCCGCTTTCTACCTCACCCATTACGGCCTGTGCTTTTTTCAGTGCTACATCGGCAATGGCAGCACACAGATCCCGGGCCGGATCAAAACGTTCGTCAATTTCCCGGGTAAGGATATCGAACGGAACATCGGCCCATTCCAGTATCTGTTTGCGGCGCGGGGAGGAAGATGCAAGAACGATCCGGTTGTTGCTCATAAAATCAGAGATAAAAATAAAAAATGCCCATCGACAAAATGCCCGTCAGCATAATACCCTTGGTAACCATGCTCAGGTAATGATATGCCTGCGGGGTATTTGCGGGCAGCAGTTTCCGGAGCAGCCAGGCCGCCGGGATAATGACCAGCAGTACACAATAAACCACCCCGGGCCACCAGCCCAGCTGAAGAATGTAAAACTGAACCACCAGCAGCAGCGCCATCAGCAGCGTAAGCCATACGGCAATATATACTTTAGTAGCGTTTACCCCCCATGCAATCGGCATGGTGTTGCAACCATATTTCCGGTCGCCTGCGATGTCCTCCATATCTTTTATAGCCTCCCGCACCAGTGAAATCATAAAGGCAAATCCGGCATAAAGTACGGCAAAACGAAAAAGCTTGAGCTGGTTTTCCTGCCCGTTGCCAAAGGCGTCTGAAAAAGAGAATTTGGAAAGAAAAATGATCATGATCGTCCAGGCCGTCAGCAACGAAATAACAATATTTCCGATCAGGATTTCTTTTTTGAATTTTGCCGAATAGAACCACAAGAGCAATACACACAACATATTGGCCGCCACCAGGTACCAGCGGGATACTGCCGCCGCCGTAAGCAAAATACCCAGTATACTTAACACCAGGTGCCATACCAGGGCCCACCTGCGATTGATATATTTGCCAATGATCATTTTCTGCGGTTTGTTGATCCGGTCAATGTTCATATCAAAATAATCGTTGATGATATTTCCGGCAGCTGCAATAAACACGGAAGCCAGCACCAGCATTATAAACCGGGAAGGGGGCTCTTTTCCCTCCCCGTAAATTGGAGCGTAAATGCAATACTGGAACATTACCTGAGTTAAAGCAATAAAGATCAGGTTTGGGTAACGCACCAATCTGAAAAATGCCGCTATTTTCATCCGGGTCTTTTTAAATTTAAGTAGAAGCAACCAGCGGTTCGTTTCCCCACTGGCCATTGCTGCGCAATACTTTTTCAATCACTTCGCGCACACAGCCGCGTCCGCCGTTAAAGCCGGAAATAAACCGCGCTTTTTGCTGGATCTCTCCCACCGCATCCGCCGGGCAGGCCGGCAAGCCTACAATATCAAAAACAGGCAGGTCCGGCAGATCATCTCCCATAAACAAAATGGCCTCCGGCGCCCATTTTTTTTGCTCCATAAGCCCCTGGATAAAGATTTTCTTATCCTTTACTTCAAAATACATTTCACGGATGCCCAGTTTGCCAAGGCGCTGTTGCACGGCAGACGGCGCCGATCCCGAAACAATAATAACCTCATAATTCAGTTTAATCAGCAGTTGTAGTGCATATCCGTCTTTCACATTCATAACGCGGGCCATTTCGCCGCTTTCCAACACCAGCAGGTCGCCATCGGTAAGCACTCCATCCACATCAAAAATAAACGTTCTTATTTTCTGGAACCGCTGCAACAGATTCATGCTATTGTAATTTTATTAAAGCTGATGCAAATGTATAGGATTCAACCCGTTCGCTGAAACCGGAAATATTCAGATTTGAGCATTCAGTATTTAGTACCTGTATTTTAGTATTCAGGCGTTGGCGTTGAGAATTGAGACATTTCTACCAGTGCAAAAGCGTTAACGTGAAACTTTAAACCTTAAACTTGAAACAAACACGCCTTCAGCAATGCTTCATCAGTGCCTCCGTCAGGAAATTATAAACGGAAAGTTGCTCCGGATAGTCTTTTAAAATTTCCTGGTGCCGCCTGATGGTATCCTGATCTCCTCGGGCGGCCGGCCCGGTCTGCATCCGGGAGGGCGATTCGTCCTTTAACCGCTCTACGGTATTTTGCAGCAGGGGCAGCAATTCCTTAAAAGCAACCCCTTCCCGGTTGCAAAATGATTCCGCCAGGTCAAATAAATAGTTCGTAAAATTATTAACAAAAACCGCGGCTACATGAAGCTTTGAGCGCTTGTCCAGGTTGGCGGTATGTACCGGATTGGCGGTAATGGAGCCCGCCAGCTGATCCAGCACTTTTTTTGTTTTGTCATTGGAAGCCTCCGTATATATCGTTAGCTCAGGAATCTTTTCCTGCTGTTTCCGCATACTTTGCAGTGGGTAAAAGACCCCATAATTATCAGTAACCCCCCTTAAAACCTCCATGGGCACCGCAGCAGCCGTATGCACAACTATTTTCCCCTTCAACCGCAGGTCGGCCGCCAGCGGCGCAATAGCCGTATCACTTACCGCTACCAGGTATACATCCCCCGCCCCGGATATAAGGCTTGTATAATTTGCAGACTCTGTATCCAACTCATAAGCCAGCTCAGATGCCGCGCTGGCATTGCGTCCGTAAACCTGCAGGATCTCATGACCCGCATTGCGCAGTTTCCGCCCTAATACCGCCGCCACATTCCCCGATCCAAGTATAACAATATTCATAATATAGATACCTTTAGAAAAATTACGGATGAAATTACAAAATTTTATAAAGGAACTTTACAAAGCCCGGATCAGGTTGCTGGCGCTCGTTTCCAAAAAGCGGGCGGGCGATGCGGCTTTCCGGATCTTTTGTACCCCGATTGGCAAAGGAAATTACGCGCTTAGCCCCCTTTTACAATCGGCCGTACAATTGACCCTGCAGTTTGGGCAATATCGTTTAAAGGGCTATTGCTGGAACGAGGGGGCAAAACAAAAGCTCCTGATTGCCCATGGCTTTCGCTCGCATACCCAACGGTTCGAGCACCTGGTGCCCGGCCTGATTGAAAAAGGATATGAGGTGGTAGCTTTTGATGCCCCGGCCCACGGGCATAGCAGCGGCAAACAGATCAACGCGGTAGATTATACGCAATTAGTAGCGGTACTTACCCGCGAATATGGCCCCTTCAGCGCCTATATCGGCCATTCATTTGGTGGTTTGGCCGTGGCCCTGGCCGTTTCTGAACTGCCGCAACCCGCAGCTGTTAAAATGGTATTGTTTGCCCCGGCCGCCGACACCGGCGGCCTGGCCACTGTTTTTTTTAAACAAATGGCTATTGGTGATCGGGAAATACAGCGGCACTTTTATAATAATGTGATCCGGCTTTCGGGGAAAGAACTGAGCTGGTTTACCATCAAAAGATGTTTGCCGGCCCTTAAGAGTGAAATTCTGTGGATCCATGACCAGGAGGACCCCATCACTCCTGTAAAAGAAGCCCTGGAAATACAGGAGCTGGCTCCGCCAAATATCCGGTTTATTTTTACCAAAGGGCTCGGGCATAGTAAAATTTACCGGGACGCAACTGTTTTAAAGAAGGTAATCGATTTTCTTTAAATCTGTAAAATGATAGTCGCCGTGAGGTAAAAATCAGCGTGATTTAAAAAAAAAATTCTAATCTTGTTCAAAATTTAGTAATAAAAGCGTTGTTCAGATAAGATTATGGCGAAGAATTTATTGATCGTTGAGAGCCCTGCAAAAGCAAAAACTATTGAGAAATTTTTAGGCAAGGACTTTCAGGTAAAAAGCAGTTTTGGCCACATTCGTGATCTTGAAAAAGCAGGAATGGGGATCGATATCGATAAGCAGTTTCATCCCCGTTATGTGGTGTCGGAGGGGAAAGAAAAAGTGGTGCGCGACCTTAAAAACCTGGCCTCAAAAAGTGAAGAAGTGTGGCTGGCAACGGATGAGGACCGCGAGGGCGAAGCCATCAGCTGGCATTTATGCGAGGTGTTGGGCCTGGATCCCAGAACCACTAAGCGCATCGTTTTTAATGAAATTACCAAACCGGCCATCCAACAGGCCGTGGCAGCGCCCCGCCATGTAGATATGCACCTGGTTGATGCCCAGCAGGCCCGGAGGATACTGGACCGTATTGTAGGATTTGAGTTAAGCCCGGTTCTCTGGAGAAAAATAAGCACAAAAAATAACCTGAGCGCCGGCAGGGTTCAGAGTGTTGCCGTGCGCCTGATTGCAGAAAGAGAACGGGAAATCAATGCTTTTGAAACACAAAGCAGCTTTAAAATTGTAGCCGTTTTTACCGCTACGGATAGCAATGGTAAAAAAATATCGTTTAAGGCGGAGGGCGCAAAATTTAATACCGCTACAGATGCGGAAAAATTTCTGCAATCCTGTCTCAACGCCAATTACACCGTTAGCGATATACAGGTAAAACCGGGCAAACGCAGCCCGGCCCCGCCCTTTACCACCTCTACCCTGCAGCAGGAGGCCAGCCGCAAATTTGGATACAGCGTAAGCCGTACCATGCAGATAGCCCAGCAGCTTTATGAGAACGGGCATATTACTTATATGCGTACAGACAGTGTAAACCTTAGCAATACGGCACTGGGCGATCTTACCAATACCATAAAAAATATGTACGGCGAGCCCTATCACCAGTTTCGCCGTTTTAAGAACAGGAACGAGAGTGCACAGGAAGCGCACGAAGCCATCCGCCCAACCTATATGAGCAATACCACTGTTGAAAATGCCGATTGGAAACGGTTATATGACCTGATATGGAAGCGTACCATGGCTTGCCAGATGGCCGATGCGCAGCTGGAGAAAACAACCGCCAAAATTGAAATATCAACCAATAAGGAATCATTGACCGCCACCGGTGAAGTGGTAAAGTTTGATGGATTTTTGAAACTGTATCGTGAAGACCGTGATGATGAAGATATGCAGGAAGATGAGGTACAGGAAGGCATGCTGCCCCCGTTAACTACGGGGCAAAACCTGCCCCTGGTGGAAATGACGGGCACCGAACGGTTTACCCGCCCCTCCCCGCGGTATACGGAGGCATCCCTGGTAAAAAAGCTGGAGGAACTGGGCATCGGGCGCCCCTCTACCTATGCGCCTACCATTTCAACCATTCTCAAACGGGAATATGTGGAAAAGCGCGACAAAGAGGGCATTGAGCGTAAATTCCGTACCATAACGTTAAAAGACAACCAGCTTACAAAAAAAGAAAATACAGAGATCACCGGGGCTGAGAAATCAAAGCTCTTCCCCACCGATCTGGGACTGGTGGTAACCGATTTTCTGAAGCAGCACTTCGAGGATATTATGGACTATGGCTTTACCGCCAAAATTGAAGAAGAGTTTGATGAGATCGCCAATGGGAAGCTTCCCTGGAACCAGCTCATCGACAATTTTTACCACCCGTTTAAAGAGGATGTAGACAATACGATTGAAAAGGCCGAGCGTATTAAAGGAGAGCGGGAACTGGGGGCCGAGCCCGGTACCGGCAAGCCGGTAATGGCGCGTATGGGCCGCTTTGGCCCTATGATCCAGATCGGGAATGCCGATGATGAGGAAAAACCCCGGTTTGCAACACTGCGCAAGGGGCAAAGCATCGAAACGATCACCTTCGATGAAGCGATGGACCTCTTTAAGCTGCCGGTAACCCTGGGAACCTACGGGGACAAAGAAGTATCCGTAAATGTAGGACGTTTTGGCCCCTATGTTAAATGGGGTGAAGATTTTATTTCCATTCCGCGCACGGAAGACCCTTTATCGGTGGATATGGAACGTGCCGTTGCGCTTATTACCGAAAAGCAGGCGGCGGATGCTCCTATTGCCCATTTTGAAGAAAAGCCTGTGACAAAAGGCAAGGGCCGCTTTGGTCCCTATATTAAGTGGAACGATTTGTTCATTAATGTTCCCCGCCGTTACAATTTTGACAACCTCTCGCAAAGCGATATAAATGAGCTGATCAGCGCCAAGGTAGAAAAGGAATCCAACCGCTATATCCGGCAATGGCCCGAAGAGAAGATTGCCCTTGAAAACGGG
Organism: Niabella hirudinis; assembly: GCF_051201075.1. Classification (NCBI taxonomy): domain Bacteria; kingdom Pseudomonadati; phylum Bacteroidota; class Chitinophagia; order Chitinophagales; family Chitinophagaceae; genus Niabella; species Niabella hirudinis. The sequence goes on along the minus strand of NZ_JBPEHJ010000007.1, from coordinate 221,164 downwards.
CGCTGGGGGGCTTTTATCCGTTTTGGAAAAAAAATGGTAAAGCTGGGAAGAAAGGAAGACGGCTCAAAATATACACCGGAAGAAGTAGCAGAACTGGAAGTAGAAACCGTAAAAAAAATGATTGAGGCGGAACTTCCCGGAGCCTTCAGTAAACCGGCAAAGAAAACTGCTGCAAAAAAAGCTCCCGCCAAAAAGAAAGCAGCTGCAAAAAAAACTGCCAAAAAGTAAGTAGCCTCAAAGTTGCCGCTAGTACACGGAGGCGCCAGTACACAGGAGGCCTTTGCCAGCGTCATGGCCTTTTAGTTTCAGAAATTTTGAACTGTCAAAATAATAATCCTGGCGGTTCTGGTATTGCATTTTCCTAAATTCATTTATAGTACGGGAGAACAGTCCACCCTGTGCCAGTAACCAGGATGACAGAACAAAATTTATAAAAGGAATTTCCGTTGGGACATAGCTGTACACGTTGTCGAAAAACACCAGTTTGCAGTGATGCTGCACACTGGCCGCAATTACGTTGCTCATGATCTGCGGCCATTGTTTTTCCGGCGAAAGCGATAGCAATGCTTTGGTACGCGGCCACATTTTCCACTACCACCCTGAAAAATTCAGCGATTGCGGGAGCCGTTACCAGATCGGTACAGATAATTACCATACAGTTGGTAGATTCAAGGGCGGCAATGGATGAAGCAGCCCTCGATTTCCTGGAAAAACTTTCAAGGTCGGTGATGAACTCGTGTTCCATCGAAAAATTTCAGGTCCGCCCCTGCCCTGCCCCATAATCATTATGGATCTTCAATGCCCGTAATGGACGGCATTGAAGCGGTATTACACGGCAAAAATTACTATTGACGGGCTCTGGCACAGCGATTACCAACCTGCTTTTAAAAACCTTTGGACAGCACCCACCTATCACAGAGAATCTGCATTCGCTTAATGCTATTGAGCTGAGCATGGGTTTTAGCACTCCTGAGAAACAGCTACTTCCGGGCCATAGGGAAAACCCTATATTTTCAATAGCCCGCAAAACGTAGGGTTTTCCCCCTTGACTTCGCCTTTTTTAAACCACAACTTTGTACTAAAGCAAACCATAAGGGATCAGAACCAAAAAGCTCCAAACTAAATAGGATCAAACAAGCCCCGTTTGCCTTTAACTATAAAAGTATATGCAGTATATATATGCAAATAGCGTTTATTGCCCACAAGGCCGCCATAAGGACCATACCGGCCTTGCGGGCCGCTTACGAAGAAAGGGTATGCTCTTATTGCGTTAACGGCATACCCCCAAAGTAAAAACATATATTAATACAATTCTAAAATTACAAAAAATGAAAAGAAATATAAAACTGGTGGTACCAATGGTGGCACTCGTTTGCCTGGCAATTACTGTTTTTGCCTTTAAGGCCAAGCCCTTCCCCACAACATCGAAGCTGGCCAATACAACCCTGCATTTTAAATATACAGCACCGTCAGGGGACTATTCTCCTGCAGCAGTTATGGACCGGTCAAATTGGACTGAAGTAAGTCCAAGCCAGAAATGCCTGGGAAATATTAACCAGGATGCCTGTTCTTTCTCTATCACCGTTCCGGAAGCTGATGAAAGTACCTACTTAAGTGGCAGTAACCCAAGCACCCGGGTTTCTATTCAAACAGCGGGCTCGTCTTCTGACGCGTATGTAACCAATCTGGTTGATAGCACCCTGGCCACCCCTCAGAACATTTCCTCCGCCATCAATAATCAGCCTAAACCCTGATTGGACAATAAAAAGAGGCTGTAATATTTACAGCCTCTTTTTACTAACTATTGATCATTTTGTTCCAACCCCGCAATTTTGATGATATCTGAAGGCAGTGGCAGTGCATAGTAATTGGCATTGGGCAGCACCGTGTAGGCTACATTATCCAACTCCCTCTTTAATACAATATTCCGGCCCTCCTTATTGAGCCTTTTAATATCCATCCACCTAAGCCCCCGGCAAACCAGTTCCTTTCTCCGCTCCAAAAGAATCCTGTCTAGTAATGGATCCTGTTCCGAGTTGCTCAGCGGTACAAATGTTTCGGCTTCATATCTCTTTGCTAATAGTGCATTTAAATCCATAACGGCTTCTTTTAACCCTATAGCCGTACTGTTCAGTCTTGCTGCACACTCTGCACGAATTAAATAAACCTCATCAGTTGCTATACCGGTAAAATTGTTTGGGGTTTGTGAATAGCTTCCCGTAAAGCCATAGTGTCCTTTAATGTTGAAAAAGTATCCTTTTAGCCGAAGGTCATTTTCTTCATAGTACCCGGTTAGTACAGAATCGATCAACGCATAGGGAAATGAGCAAAGTATAGTAACCTGCCAGGGATTACTTGCAGTGTAATAAATTGTTTCTTTATTAAATTGTTTAAATGGATAAATATTCTCCCAATCTGCAATATCATCATCCCCATTGTAGTCCATTAAGTCACTTTTTATCTGCAGGCACAGATCCGCATACCTGTAAGCACTGTCATACCGGCGCATAGAAAGGTATGCACGGGCCAACAAGCCATAGGCCGCCCACCGGGAGGGGCGGTAAACGTGCAGGGGCAGATCCGGAAGGTACCGGACGCTCTCTTTTGCATCCGCCAATATCTGCTCATAACTTTCCCTTACAGACGCTCTCTTTGAGGGTACGTTAAAATCGGATGTCAGGCGCAAAACAATACCCAAATCTTTATCGGCGGTTTCCGGATCGTATGCTTTTGCATAGTTCCAGGTAAGCATTAAAAAGTGGTAGGCTCTTAAAAACAGGGCACTGCCATAAACGTTATTCCATTTATCAGCGTTTGAAGTTTCTGCATCAATTTTGCGGAGCATTTCCAAACAATAATTAGCATTATAAACCGGCAGGTATCCTTTTGACCAGTCGTTCTCAAAAGAATATTCATACGGCTGCCGGATGTACACCATTTTTAAAAGCGGCGTGCGATCAATTACTTTTCTGTAATCGGGGTTTAAAAAGTAATCATCAGAGGAAGCCTCTCCAAAAACCGGGGTAATATTGTCATTTAAACCGGAGGCATTATCCAGCAGGGCCTGCAGGTCCTCCAGCTTTTGTGGAGAAGTAATGCCATTTGTTATTTTCTTATCCAAAAATTTATTGCAGGAAAAGAAGCCTGCCATACAAATACACAGTATATACAGGCTTATTGTACTATAAGTCTTTTCAAACATGATTCTTTAATTTTTAGGTATTAAAAATTTGCCCGCAGCCCAATGGTATATTGTTTTGGTGGGGCATATGTATTGGGGTAGTCAGGATCAAGCCGCTGTTTATTTGCCCGCCATAAAATACCCAGGTTAGCCGCATTGCTATATACCTGCAAGCTTACGGGAGTTGTAGTGTGCTGGTTAAGCAAAAAAGTGTAAGAAAGATTTACATAATGCAGCCGTACATGGTCCGCCTTCAAAATATTTACTGATGCGTTCTGGTAAAAAAAATCTCTGTAGGCATACAGTTTATAATCAGAGTAAACAAATTTTGGCACCTGGGTTTTATATTCATCCCCTGGCTGCTGCCATCGGAGATAATAATCGCCATGCCCGTACCCGTTATCAATTACCCCGCTTGACGTAAAAGAAGTTTTTCTAAAATAGTAACCCATTTTATACATAATATTGATGGAAAGACTAAGCCCCTTCCAGCTAACATAATTAATGAGCGAGCCAAAATGCACCGGTACCGATGGGCCTGCAAATACCAGGCTGTTGCTCTTTGAGCCCTCCTCCTGTATCTTATTGATAATGCTTTGATAATCCGTACTCTTCTCCCCTTCCAAACTACCCTGCGGATCTCCTTCTGCATTTAACCCCTCCCATTTAAATGCAGATATTGCATACAAAGGCTTGCCCACAACGGGCGTTATGTAAGTACCATTATTGGGGCCATACATATCTTTGGATGCATCTGTAAAATATTTAGAGGTTTTGCTTACGTTATAATTAGAGATCAGGTTTGTTTGCCATTTAACCGTCCGGTTTATATTGTTGGTAGTAATATTTATATCCCACCCGTGCCCCGTCATATTGGCCACATTATTCGTAATAACATCATACATGCCCCAGGCTGTGTAATCGTAAGGCGTTTCACCATAAAGATCCGTTCCTTTTTTGCTGTAGAACTCCACAGTGCCGGAAAAAACATCGTTTTTGCCTGTAAATTCAACTCCCATATTTATTTGCCTGGATATCTCCCATTTCAACGAAGGATTATTCAGGTTGCTAATGATCTGCACAGGAAAGTTAGTAACAGGGTTAGTATATACCCCGCTTATGGGCAAAGGCGTTTTACCGGGGTCCACATTACCACTAAAACCGAAGCTTGCACGCAATTTTAAGCGCCGGAAAACAGCCCAATGGTAAAAAGGTTCATCTGAAACCTGCCAGCTGCCACCGGCAGACCACAGAGGGTTCCATCGATCGTTGGTAGTGGCTCCAAATACGTTGGATGCATCCTTACGAAAGCTTCCGCTAATACTGTACCGATGCTGATACGTATATGAGGCATTGGAGTAAACACTTACATAGCGGAGGTTTTTGTAAGCCTCAATGCCCGGGGCACCGGGAATGTTTTCAAAATAGCCGCTAATTATATTGCGATATCGGTTGTAATGATCTACCGTTGCTTTTGACAGCGGATCCTCCTGGTAGCCGTACAGGGTAAAGGAGCCGGTGCCAAGGCTTGTTTTTGAATCGCGGACATCAGCCCCGGCAATAACATTTACCGCATGGCCCTTCCACTGCTGTTTAAATGAGGCCAGGCCCCTAAAATTATGAGTAATAAGCCCGCTGCCGGACTGGCTCAGCATATCTCCTTTTGGAACGGGAAATACATCCGGGGCATTTGAATAATTCAATTGGGTAAACCGGTTGATCAGATCCCGCAGATAAAAGCTGTTGATATCTGCAAAGCGGGAAACTGTTCCCCATGAATTTTGATATTGATAATTGGCTGTTAACTCCAGGCCTTTAAAGAGGGTATAGCTAAGGTTTACCCGGGCCAGCAGGTTCTGGTTTTTTGAAGAAGTAACATCATGCCGGTAATCTGTGTACGGGTAATAATGCCAGTCCAGCAGGCGCCCCTGCCCAAGCGTATCAATATACCCCCTCCTGTATTTATCAGCTGGCAAGGCATTTCCAACTTCATCTACAAATTCAAGATATGGTACATACCGGTTGCCTACCCTTGTAATAGCTGCAAAGTCCGGCATGCCGCTTTTGGCAGCCGTGGCCGCATAATAGCCGCCCAGGTTGATGGTAAAGTTTTGGAGAAGCCGGAAACTATTGTCCAGATGAATGTTTATTTTTTCTGAAGTTGCCCGGTTAGTAGCCAGCATCCGGTTATAATCGCCACCAAAAGTCCATGAAATTTGCTGATTGCCACCCGTTATATTTACGGCATATTGCTGCGTTATGCCCTGGCGTTGAAAATAGTTGGCATACCGTGTTCTGCCATCCTGCTTTTTTAGCCGACTAATCAGCATTGCGGAGTCCTCAGCAGAGATAAGGCCGCCCCTGCGTTGTAGCAATATTTCCACCAGCGGGGTTAACGGAAGGCGCGCTCGGGTATTGTTTATGTCCGCATTAAACTGCCCTTTTTTAAACAGTTCCGTTTCTATATCAACATAATCGGCAACGGACATTTGCGGCAAGGAAAACAGGTTTGCCGGTTGTAAAAACAGTGTACTGGCATTGACGGCCACCTTTAGTTTTTGGTTAAACCGCCCCTTTTTTGTTGTAATTACAATAACCCCATTGGCAGCCCTGGCGCCCCAAATGCTGGCAGCCGCGGCATCCTTTAAAATGGTTATACTTTCCACATCGTTGGGGTTAATATCCGCTATACTTCCTTCATACGGAAAATTGTCCAGTACAATTAAAGGCGCCAGCGGCCCGTTAATGGTGCTTAGGCCTCTTATAGAAATTTCACTTCCCGGGTTCATTTTCCCTGTATTAAACAGCAGCCCGTTAGTTACGCCCTGCAACCGCTCCAGTATATTGGTTCCCGTTTGCTCGTTCAGGGTTTTGTTATCAATTACGGTAAATGAGCCGTTTACCTCGTTTGGGCTTAGCCGCTGGTAGCCGGTATTAATGGTAACTTCTGCCAGCGCAGTTCCTTCGGGCTCCAATAGCACATTGTACAGCCCGGGTTTATTAACAACAACCTTTTGCGGCACATAGCCCGTGTGGGTTACCAGCAGGGTATCCGGCAGCGCCGGCAGCTGCAGCCGGTAATTGCCGTTTTTTACCGATAGCGCGACACGGGCAGTGTTCATACTTTTAATAGTAGCGGCCTGCAGTGGCTCCTTAGTAGCCGCATTGATTATGTAACCACTAATGGTTGGCTGGTCCTGTGCGGTTACGGCTGCGTTAAAAAACAGCAAGCAACACAGGCACGTAAAAAATTTCCTGTTCATAAGCTTTGTTTTTATGTGATAAAAAAGGTTAGCGTTTCCTATGCGGGGGGCGCGTTGCAGCCACGGTGCTCAGCATGCTTTCTATTATAGCCGGGGTTACCAGCGCCGGGGATCCATGCGCCATATATACCCGGTTAGGCCCCAGTATGGCGTAATTGGGCCGCGGGCCCTGGTCAAAATAGTGCTGCAGCAGTGTATCTGCCGTGGCTATGGGCAAGCTTAATTTTTTATGATTCTTTTGCTCCCACCGGGCTATAAATGGCCGCACAATACTATCCGGCTCAAAAGTTACCATTACAATTTGCAGCTGTGCTTTAAACCGGTGCTGCAAGGCCAGCAGCTTTGGTATTTGCTGTACACAGGCGCCACAGGTGGTAAACCAAAAATCCAATAGCAGCACTTTGGTATTGCCTGCCTGCAGTTGGTTAATGGAGGCCCTGCCCGGTGGGTAGTTGAGCATATCTATAATGGTAATATTGGACAGTTGATCACCAATATATAACCGGGTTGCCGGCTGTGGTACAGTGTTTTCCTGGGCTGCTGTGTACAGGCATAGGCCAGCCAGCACGCATGCCAGCGTAAATCTTTTCATACTTAAGTATTAAAAATGAAGCAATAATTTTTGGAAAAATGTTGGGTATAGCTTAACAGGTGTTTGCACCCCGGGAATGCCGGAGCCGTTGCACATGAGAAAAGCAGCCCATCGTTCGGCAGTACTTTAGACGGGAATTTTGGGTTTACAAGCAAATAATACCATAAATGCTACGGCATTGGGAACAAAGGTTTCATATAATGTTTTAGCGCTCATCCGTTTTGGGTTGGATGAGTCTCCCGGCAAGCTCTTTTACGTCACAAGCAATAAGAGAACGTGACACGCAATTTGCCGGTTTTGAGGCCCCGGAAAGTCTGGCAACGAATAAGAGGTGGCTGTCTCAAAAGTCCTTAACTACCTACTTTATTCTGAACTTGTTTCAGAATCTATCAATCATTAATCTTCTTTGAATGCCGAAACAAGTTTGGCATTACAAATAGAAGACTTTTGACAGCCTCATTCTACTCTTCATCTCGTTGCCACAGAAATTTCTCAGGTTTCAAAAGCGAGACTCAAAGCGAATGCTTCAAATATTATTATGAAGTAATCGCAAAACTAATACTCTAATACAAATATAATAAAAAACTAAAAAGACCTACTATAATAGGCCATATTTTTTTAAAAATCATATCATCATACTTTACTAAAAGTGTATACAAAAAATAGAATGGGCTCCTGTTTTAGTTTGCTCTTGCCCCGCAGAAAGTCATGATTGCCTTCAAACAAACCCCACCCATCCGGCATTGAAAAATCAGTCGGGTTTATTGATGGTTAGGACATGACAACTTTAAAGAACGAATTAAAGGCGCTTTAACTGTTGTGAATTGCTTTCAATTTTCGGATTACCTTTGGTCTTTGACAACCACGCAGAAAATCAATAACAATTTATGCCAACCTGCCCGTTATAGGCAGGCATTTTTGTCAATTTATTTTCAGTCCGCATGCTACACCAATGTTTAAACAAAAACTAAGTTCTTCTTTACTATTCCATCGCGAATTTTGAAGGTTGATAACAATAAAAAAGTCACCCATACTTTTCCGCCAGGTTTGTCCGCTCGTTTTATAACCATGCTCCTTCAATGTCGGTTTTAAATACGTCTTTATGAAATCAGTCTGAATGTCTTTCGCTGTCATACTTCTATGTTAACAGTTTGTCCCTGTCAAAGAAATCGTCAATTTCCCCTATTGCTGTTCTAAGGCATCGCATTATTTCCTCGTGAAAATCTGTTCCTGATGCGTGCAAAGGGTCAATAGATTTTACCAAAAGCTCTCTTAATTCAAAAAGTTGTTCCCTGTTGTATTTTTTTGATGCTTTTACTAATTCCAATTTCATCAATTCTTCCTGTTGATTTTGTTTTGGGTTGAATATTTCGTTTATATGACTGCACTGATAACAAATTCCTTCCTGGTTAATTAATGCACATCTGTGTTCAAAAATATCTGTCATCGTATTTCTTGCATCATTGAGTAAATTCTTTACAACACCTTCGGCTTTTTCAAGAATATCAGCAATTTCTTTTACTTTAAAATCATACATATTTTTTAATATCAGCGCAATTTGATTTTCAATGGGCAATGTTTTTGAAATGCAGGTAAAACAATAATCAATATGCTCACGCATTTCGTAAGCGCCAGTCGGGGATGTGTCATGAACCATCCAAAAAACCTGCCTGATTTCTTCCGAACTGATAGCCAGGTCTGCGGCTTTGTCCTGAGCGTCAGGAAGCCATCTTTTTTTCTTTCTTAAATGGTCGTACGCAAGATTTGTAGCTATTTTAAAAACCCAGGTTTTCAGACTGGCATCCTGATTAAAAGTTGAAATCTTAGTGAATGCTCTAATGAATGTGTCATGAGTTAAATCTTCAACATCGTCCCGATCTGTTAACAGGCGATACAAATATGATTTCAATTGGCTTTGAAATTCAGCAAACAAATTCTGGAAAGCGTTTATATCGCCATTTATTGCCGACTGAATTATTTCCTCTTTTTCCATTTGTTAGTTATTAGTAAATACAGACAAATGTTGCAGTCTTGATGATTTAAAGACTGCAACCACTAATGTACAACAATATTCTTCTACAAAACATTCATCTTGCCGCAATCCACATCAACAATATGACTATTGAATACAATTCCATTTTCTGAAGCAAGAAACGCTGCGGTTTCGCCAACCTGCTTTAATGTCAAATCAGTTTTTATTATATCAAATGATTTGTATTGGGCAATAATCTGCTCCTCAGGTATGCCATATTTTTTGGCTGTGTCTGAAATAAATCCCGATATTCTCTCCGTTTCCATTAAAGCACCGGCACAAATACAAGTTACTTTTATTCCGTTTACGCCCCATTCTGCGGCCATAACTCTTGTCAACCCTTCAATGGCGGCACTTGCCGCCGTGATACCTGCGACATTTGGAAATTTGCATTTGGATAATTGAGCCGTAAGTAATAAAATAGCTCCTTCAGATTTTGTTTCTATCATATACCTTGCTGCAATTCTTGAAGTAAGAAATTGTGAACCGCAAATTTTTTCTATCGGCGCCATAAACTGCTCAAAAGTAGCAATAGTTGTTGGTGGACGTCCGCCCATTTCCTCATAGTTTGCACCAATACCATTGAATACAATGTCTAATTTTCCATTGTCAGCAATTACCTTTCTTAGGAAATCGTCAATCTCCGTTTCGTTCAAGGCATCAACCTGGGCAGCTGCTACATTACCACCGCTTTCGTTAAGTTCCTTTGCCAATAATTTTACGGCATCAAAGTTTCGTGCTGTGAGGTAAAGCTTTGTTCCGTGTTCTGAAAATGAGCGGGCAACTGCTCCTGCAATTTCTCCCGAAGCCGCAAATACTACGGCAACTTTGTTTTTTAAATTTGTCATTTTAATACAATTTTCTTGTTTGTATCATTTTGACGAATGAACGATTCAAAACGGTCGGAAATTCTTAAAAATAATTTTCTTTTGTTGCGTCTTAATTATTCAAAAGCTTATTGGCAAGTTTTTGTTTGTGTTAACTCGAAGTTGTCAGGTGTTTGAGACAATGCTGAAGGTTTCGTAATATCGCAGCTAACGTCCGATGGCTTTGCGATGGTGCGGCAATAGCGAACTGTCAGTTGAGTTTTGTAGTAAAGTTAAATAGAAATCCTAAAGTTGAGCCTATAACTTCAAGCCGCACTATTGCAAAACAGCTTGTTATGCGGTCGGCTTTCTTGTCTGCCGTGATTTTCGTTGCTCGTATTCGCTTAAAAGTCTGTTTAATGTTTTTATTTTATTATTGTCAACAGGTACGGTTTGGCAAAGTTGGTTCACCATTATGTTGATCTCGTAAAATTGATTATCTGTCGTGATTTTTCCTTTTCCAATTATCTGGTCAGCACGTTGGAAATAGGATTTAAAAATGTCAATGTCATACTTGGTTTTGTCTTGCAGATACTTGTTGAATTTCAAATCACCAGTTTCTACCTGCATTTCTGTTAAGTCGCGAAACCATTGTTTCAGTCTTGTTAATCGTCCTTTTCGGTAGTGTTCCTCAGTCTGTGTTTTAAGTCCTTTATAATGCTCTATTGAGTCATAGTCAGGGGTTTTGATATGCAGTTCCGTATAGTCTATATAATAATCAAGTGTCCCCAAAACTAAGTCTCGGTACTTTTGAAGCTCTGCCTGTTTTTCGTCTTTATTTAGTTGATTGTCAGTCATTTTAGAGCTCGATCTCTATAATGTTCAACAAATTTCTTAGCGTCACGAAGGTTGTCTGGATATTTTGCATAATTCTGATAGTTCGTCACTCCATTTTTGGTTTCAACTATTTCGTATATGTGCTGATAATAAAATCCATTCTCAATTAGAAACTTAACTGTTTCCCATTTTTTGTCTTCTGTCTTTTTAGGTGGTTTAAATCGGTGAGGCAAAAGTGTCATTGATTTTCCACATTCAGGGCAAGGATATGTTTGTTCAGAACCACTGTCAAATGGTCTGTTAAGTGTCAATCTACATTCTAAACAAACTTTTTTATGTCCCATTACTTTCTGTTGTTGTGTCGTCCTTTAAGCTGCCGCATAACAAGCCGGCGGCTTTGCGATGGCAGGAAATAGAATTCCTTCTGCTCGAACCTTCAGCCGAATATAGATGAAAAAGCTGATTATTTATTCGTTTGCTGATAGAATTCCGTCAGCCGGAACTGCTGATGATAGTAGTACAAAAGCCGATGTTTATTCCTTCGGCCCCGCTTGTGTAAAACCGATGTAAGCGGTTCGTGCCGTTTCGTTATGCTGTTAAAGATAATTTTAGATGTCCACCAAGTCCGTCTTGAATGATACGCATTAATGTTGAGAGTCTTATGTCACTTGCATTGTTTTCGATTCGTGAAATGTAGGATTTTGTGGTGCCAACTTTGTCGGCAAGTTGTTCTTGCGTCATGTTTTGTTTTTCCCGCATTTCCTGAATTAAAACGCCGATTTTGAAAGCTTCAAACTCTCGTTCGTAAGCTTCTCTTTTTTTTGTCCCACGCTTGCCATATTCCCGGTCAAGATGGTCAGCAAACGATGTCAGATTTTTATTTGTTTCCTTTTTCATCAAAATATTCATTTTTAATTTTCTTGGCTAATTCAAGTTCATTTTTCGGTGTCTTTTGAGATTTTTTCTGGAAAGCGTTAGCAATCACAATTAATCTTCCTTCGTCAAAAAAAGAAAAAGCCCTAAAAATATTACTTCCCACTTCAACTCTAATTTCCCAAATTCCATCGGTTCCTGTCATGTGGTCAAAATATTTTTTGGGGACTTTATCAATAACCGAAATGAGCTCCAAAGTCCAGTTGAACTTTTTCTGAACGTCCTTTGTCTGCTCTCTATAAAATTCCAGAAAATAGCTTTTGTAGTAAAAGACGTGTCGCATAAATTTTTGTTCCACAAAACAAAGTTAGCTAAATAGTGAACTCTGCCAAAATAAAATTGAATGTTTTTCTAACCCCGGAAATTCAACTTTAGAGGAATGTTGGTCTTGTGGCATGACCGCTTACGAGCCGGGTGTTTGCGAAGTGGCAAATGAAAAAAGCCCGTTTATTTTGTTTTGTGTTTGTTTAAGTTTTTGTCGGCTATAAAGATATGGCTTTTTTCATCCTGGCACGGGAGCAATACACAAGGGAGCTGGCATTTAGCAAACACTAGGTTGAGTGAAGGTTGCCACGGGTTGACCTTTGCGCTTGTAGTGAAAGTTGTGGCAGCTACCGTGTAAACCCGGCTCGTTGAGCGTTCGTTATTCTACGTACTCGGAAATTAAACCGATTTTTTGCCCCACGTAATTGTCAACATCCGCTGGTTTCATTTCGTTCTGTTTGAAACCATAAATGTCTTGTCCGCAACCGCTGCAATAAACCCCAATGTCATTAGTCTTGCCACACTCACAAGTCCAAACTTCTTTCTCCTTAGAAGACAATAATTGTTTTTTTGTCGTCCGTGTACCACGTTCAACAAAAGTTTCCTGAATGTACTCCCTTATGTTCTGCAAATCTTGCATGTCTTGTTTTTTATAAAATGGCTTGTCATATGTAACAACACGAACACCTCGTTTCTGGGCTTGGAAATTGCCGCTCTTTAGCAACTCCATGCTTCGGTTGAAATCAAAAGTGAAGTCAATTGTTTTTGATAACTCTGTGAACGCCCTCCGAATACGTCAGTTAGACCGCCTAAAAAGTCGCTAAATAAGTTTGTCCCCGCAACAATGTGGGCGGAAATTGGTTTTAAATATCGCTTTATCTTAAGTCCATCACCTGATGAAGTTGTGATTACTAAAACTATTGGCAAAGGGTATTTAAAAACCGTAACGTTTTCCTGTTAAAATCGCTGTACATGTGGTGGTCGGCCACGGATAAATTAATTTCTCCCAGTACCGTTGTTTTTTGAGAGAAGGACAACCCATTGATTACCGGAAAACTTCCCGGGCTATTTTGATAGGCATTTAAAAAGGCATCGGAATATCCAACAAAATAATTATTATCATCAATAAAGCCTTTATTCTTTAATTCATTGAAAATGGAAACCGATTGAGCTACGGTAATATCACCTTGTCTTGCAAAACGCGCGGTATAAACGGGGCTCCTTTCATTTACGAAGTAATTACTGCAAACTCCCCGCGCATTTAAGGAATTTGAATTGGACAAGGCCGCTGCATTCCCAGCCTGACCCACAGAGGGGTTATCATCATTTCTTTCCATACAAAACAGCGTAGGAACCAAAGTGGTTGCTATAACAACAGGGCTTCCCTGGGAGCAGTAATTTACGCCGGCTCTATAATGATACATGAAGGAAAGGGCCGAAGAAAAAAAGCCTCCGTCACTCATTCCTATTGCGTATTTAGGCTTGGAACTGTTGGTTACCCCCTTGTTGTATAACGACTCTGTGAGTATCCGGATGTTGGCAAAATCAACATTTGTGTTTATATCGGCCGGCAAAATGGCCCAACGCAGCTTTCCGTCACCATTGGCATCAATACCTGTTGTAGCTTCTTCTGCTTCGGTTATCACCACGCCAAAATTATCATTTATCAAATCCCTTATCAAAAGCTGAAATTCATATCCGCCAACAACGGAGGCCGCACTGCCATTGGTGCCGTGCAGTAAATACACAACACCCTTATGGCCCGCGGGAAAATAATAGTATACCGGCTTTAACCGATCCCGCCCCATTATTTGCTCATACTGTAAAGTATAGGCAACGCTGTTTTTGACACTGCCGGTTACCGACACCTTCCTGTTGGGCATTATAAACCAGGTATGCCATTCATCTGGAGCCTTTAATAAGGCTACATCACCGGTCCATTTATCAAAAAGCTGGTTATCAGCATAATGATTGGAAAACAGGTGCACCGTGTCACCGATTTTGTAGGAGCCGCTGCCATACCCATTATTTACAATAACCGTAAAACTGTCTTCTGAACCGGCGGGGGGCGCCGGGGAATCATTCTTGCTGCAGGACAATATCGTAGTCAAGGCCATAACAAGAATGAAAAAGAAGGGTGTTCTATTTTTCATATTCCGCTTTTCACCTTTGGATTCTTATTTTACTAAAAAGTTTAATAAAACCCCGGCGTCAAAATTTTTTTGTGGGGTGTACCTGCGGCGCAGTATAAAACCCATGCCGTTATGCGGGCACATTGAAAAATTCGGGCCAGGTGTCTCCCTGTTCTTCCCGGGTTAAAAAGCGGTCAATGGTCAGCGTTCGCTCCTGTTGTTGTCAGAGATTTTTCACCTTCACGTCTTTTTCCCGGTCAAAAGAACCATCAAAATGGTTTCGTAAAAACTTGTAATTAATCACCCGTTCAAACAGGAACGGATAACGATTCCAATGAAAACCGGGATACTCCCTGTTGGTTTTGATTTTATTGTTACGAAAGACCAATCCATCTACCGATTTTGCATATACCAATGGTTTGTCAAAGGTTTCAAACACATTATTTTCTATCCTGATACCGGAATGAAAATATTTTCGCTGCCGGCTTAGTTCCGGTATCTCGGGATAAATGGAAATAATGGCATTGGTAAACTGGAACATATTCGTTAGCGAATTAACAAAACGGTTATTCCGGATGAGCACGGAACGGCAGGCCCCGGTTTCAAACCAGCCATTACAATCGCCGCAGAGCAGGATTGCCGAACCGGAAGTATGGTCAAAAAAATTATGTTCGATCACCGTCTTCTTCGGTGTACTGAACAGTGCCCCCCTGGCCCTGTTATTCCGGATCGTGTTATGAGCAAAATACACTTCGGGCGTCCAGGTAAGATTCTCGATCCCCAGCTGTTCTTCGTTCAGCACCGCTGCATCCAGTTGTTGGGTAAACACAATTTCGAATTGCTTCGCACCAAAAAAGCCCGGCTTATCAACGGCAGCAATCGAACGGATGCTATTCTTTTCCCCCGTAACCTCCATCGTTTTGCTGGCAATGAACTGCACCTGGTCGCCGGGATCGCCCCATTTAAAACCATAGGACTGGGAATGCATATATTGCGCAATAAGCGTATTGGGACCCTTACGGCCAATAACTTTCAGGTAGGTGCCGTGTATATTGATGGCGTCATCCATCATGCCTTCGTACAATCCGCCGACCGATTTTATTTCCCCCTTGCATCCTGAAAAATGGGTGGCATCTGCCTGGGTTGTAAAATAGCGCAGATCCTCAGTTCCTCTTAAGGCCACATTGAAATGATCCAATGTGATATTTTCCGATACCTGTGCCAGTAAGCCCATACCCTCCGCGTAGTGCACCGCTACATTTTCAAATGCCACATCCTTGCACTGATCCAGGAAGATACCGGGCGCAGGCCGCTGCCAGGAACGCATCGCAAGGATCACTCCCGGAAGCAGCTTTTTGTTATCCCATCCCCCTGCCTTAACAACTCCGGGTGAAATTTCGGCTACATTCCGCAAAGGAACACGAAGATCGCCGGTATTGTAAACAATATGACGGGTGTTTTTTTCAAAAGCTATGCCGGAGGTGGGATTAAGCTCCCAATCTTCTCCTTTGTTGTAAAAAACACTGTCGCGTATTTCATACTGCACCCAGGGCGCTGTTTTAAAAGTTATCGCTTTATTGATCGTATCATTGCTGATAATTTCTACCTGACAGATCTGTGGTTTATCAAAATCGATATGTACATTTTTAACGGAGAAGCGTCTGCAGTTTTCAACGGCCAGGGGTAACATCCGGCCGTGAAACATCCAATCGGCTCCATTTCCGTTTATCAGCAGATGATCCATATTTTCGAACAACAGGCCAATGGTTTTCGGATTGGTCTGATCGTGGTTTGAAATATACAGCGGCTTCCGGATCGCTTTTTCAGGAAAGAAATCATACCGCCCCGGTTCAAAAATAATCGCCACGGGCCGGCCGGGTCGGCGTTCGGTCTTAATTTTGACTATGAGCCGGTTCAAGGCAGCAGTAACATCCAGACCTGTGTTGGGTTTGATACCCATTGATGCAAGATGGTAATAGCTTGTATCGTTTGATGCACCGGAGACCTGCGACAAAAGAACAAAAAACAACCCCAGCGTGATGCGTAGCAGGTACAAATGATGCGGGGTAAACGGGCGGGGAACAGCCATACTATGCTTCATATCAGAAAGATCTATATTTAGGATTCGACACTGAGGGAACAAAGGCGCCGGTTTGTTTTCAAAAAGGGGCAGCAATGCAGGGTTATTGACCCCGTTGCGGGTTGCGGAAACGGTTCTGAGAAAATTACGATGATCACTCATAATAGCATTTAAGCAAACAACTTCAAATATACAGGATTCCACCATGGGAATGCAACAATTTGGAATGTACCCGAATTCAGGGAGTCCGGATACGATCTTTTTAAAATTTTATGACATTGTTGTCCGTCTTATGAACGTCAGGTTTGTTAATTTTTTATGTCAAAATTTTTATCACCCTCCTTTGTATTGCGGGGAAGCCTGCCGGGTTGCTGGGCCAGGAAACAAAAAGCCCAATATGGAACGCCTGGCCCGGGAGGGACTGCTCTTTCACCAGGCCTATGCCAATAGTACATGCGAAAACATACGACAGAAAGCTGCGCAAAGGCCAAACTGGCTATATGGGATACAATAGACAGTTTGGGGAAATTGATCCTATGTTGCGACCTGTTTTTCAGCATTTCCTGATTACTTCAGGCTCATTTGGGTGCATTTATCCATCCGGATCGGACCTTTCAAGATACTCCGTGGGCATACAGCCATAAAACTGTTTAAAGGCCGTGGAAAAATAGGATGGTGTATTGAACCCGCACATATAGGCAATTTCGGACACCGCATATTTTTGCTGCCGGATCAATTCGGCCGCTTTCTGAAGGCGGATGCGCTTGATGAGCGCGGTGGCCGATTCGCCGGTAATGGCTTTCACTTTCAGGTACAGGTTCGAGCGGCTCATACCCAATTCCCGGCTGAGCTTTTCTACAGAAAAATCATACTCATCGAGGTTGGTTTCAATAACGGATATGGCTTTTTCTAAAAACTCCTGGTCAATCTGATTAAATGTAAGCTTCTCCGGTTCTACTTCTTTTGCCGCTGCATAATAGGCCCTTAACCGCTTTCTCAAACGCAGGATGGCCTGTACTTTGGCTGCCAGCAGGGATATGGAAAAGGGTTTGGTAATATAGTCATCGGCCCCAATACCCAGCCCCTTTAGCTGATGGGCCGTTTCCGTTTTGGCCGTTACCAGCAGTAGCGGTATATGACTTGTCTGAATATTCTGTTTTACTCTTTTACAAAAATTAAGACCGTCCATTTCCGGCATCATTACATCGCTGATGATGATGTCCGGCTGCTGTTCTTCTATTTTTCCCAATGCTTCCCTGCCGTTATAGGCAACCGCTACCGCATAGTCGTTTATAAAATATTCCCGGATGTAATCCACAATTTCACGGTTATCATCCACGATCAAAATCAATTCCTCATTTGCCGGGGCTGCTTCAGGCAATGCTTCACCAGGTCTTTGCTGCGGCGGCGCTTCGGTTTCCGTTTCCAATTTGCTGCCGGCAGATGTGTCAATATCATCAACCCGCATATCCAGCTGGTAAGCGGCATCACTTAACGGCAGGCGAATGGTAAACCAGCTTCCCTTTCCCGGCTCGCTTTTAACATCAATATCCCCATGGTGCAGTTCTGCCAGCCGGCGGGTAAAGGCCAGGCCGATCCCCGAGCCCAGGTTCATCTCCTCCCCGTTTACCTGGTAAAACCGGTCAAATACTTTATGCAGGTGCTCTTTTTCGATCCCTTTGCCGGTATCCGATACCACGATGATGGCATGCGTTGCATCCGCATCAAGACTCAGCACAATCGTTCCGCCATCCGGTGTGTACTTAAATGCATTGGAGAGGAGGTTGAATACCATATTTTCCACCGCATCTTTATCAAATAAAAACGGCAGCGACCCCATTGCTGACCGGTTTTGATAGTCGATATGGTTTTTTTCCGCAAGCGGTTTAAAGGACTGATAAATATCCTGCAAAAAGCGGGGCATATCATTTCTTGCCACCCGAAGCCTCCGGGTTCCCATTTCCGTTTTCCTGAACTCAAACAGCTGGTTCACGATATTGTAGAGCCGGCGGGTATTGCGCATCATCAGCTCATGCCGCTGATGCCGTTTTTTATCGGTATCGGGCTGTTTCAGAATTTCCTCCAGGGGCGCCATGATCAGCGTGAGCGGCGTTCTGAGCTCATGCGATACGTTGGTAAAGAAATCCAGTTTTACCTTATTGATATAATTTATTTTTTCTCTGTTTACGCGCTCCAGCTTCAACTGATGAAGGGCTCGCATTCTTTCCGTAAGTATACGGTATAAAAAAATGACGACACCAACGGTAAGTACCAAAATCAGGGCATAAAACAAGCTACTTTTATACCAAACAGGTTTTACGGTTATTGAAAGCGTTCGTTCCGGGCTTTCCTCTCCCTGGGGCCCAAGGGCCTTTACATGAAAGGTGTAAGAACCGGGCTGCAGATTGGTATAGGATGCCCGGGGCAGCCCCTCTGCCTGCTGCCAGTCTTTATCAAACCCGTCCAGCTTGTACAGGTAGCGGGTGCGGCTATCGGAAATATAATTAAAGGTGTTGAAAAGAATGGTAAACTGCCGGTACTCATTAGCAAACCTTAATGATTCCGCATCATTAATATATTTTTTTAAAATACCCGTACTGTCGTTAGGCGTTACCAGCTGGCCAAACACTTCGAGCCCCGTAAACGCAATTTGTAAAGACAGGGGTTTTTGATTGAACATCTGCGGGGAAAAATAAGTAATGCCATTAAGCCCTCCAAAGAACAATTGCCCGTCATACGCCTTGCAGGAAGCATATATATTAAACTGGTTATTCTGCAAGCCATCTTTCGAATCAAATTGAGCCGATTGATTTTTATCGGGATTGTATTTTACAATACTGGTATTGGTCGTAATCCACAAATTACCTTCATTGTCTGAAAGAATACTATTGATATTGCCTCTTAACAGCCCTTCTTTTTCTTTATAGCTGACAAAAGATTTTTTGTTTTCATCATACAGGTTCAATCCATCCCGGGTGCCCACCCATACCCTGCCCCGGCTATCTTCATAAATAAAATTGATAATGGCATTGCTTAGCGACCGGTTGTCCAGCTGCTCAAAAACCATTTTGCCGGCGTCCAAAATATTGATGCCATTGATGGTACCGATCCAAACCCTGTTTTTACGATCTTCCATCAGGTAGGTAATCCCGGTGGAGCTAATGTTTTTTCCCCTGCTGTCTTTTTCCACCAGGGCAAACGTTTCCGCTGTTCTGTCAAACAGGTTCAGGCCGGTACGTGTGCCTATGAAGAGGCGTCCCGCATGATCTTTTAACAACGCGTATACCATGTCGCCCGCAATCCCTTTGGGGTCGGCCGCATTGTACCGGAAGTTTTTGTTAGCACCGGTAACCGGGTTAAAAATATTCAGTCCTTTATTATGGGTACCTACCAGCAGTGTGCCATCCCCGGCAAACTCAATCGATTTTATATTATTAGAACTAAGACCGGGGGCGTTTTCCCGGCTGATAAAGTAACGTATTTTGTTTTCACCAGGCACCCAATAATTGAGCCCACCGCCTTCTGTGCCAATCCAAAAATTGCCATCGCCATCCTGCCGGATAACATTGACTACATTATCGTTTAATGCGGCCTGTTCCGAATTTTGGTTCAGGCTATTAAAGGTAACCCCCTGGCTATGAAAATAGCTAACCCCGCCATAATAGGTCCCCAGCCACATACCGTTTTGCCGGTCGCGGTAAATAGACCTCACCGAATTTTGTCCAATGGAAAATTCATTTTTGGGATCGTGATAGTAATTCTGAAAAAGTCCCGGAACTTTCATAATGGCTAAACCGGTGAACGTACCCACCCATAAAACGCCCTCCTCATCTTTTGCAATGCCTCTTACATTGTTGTTGGCGATGCTGGAGGGATTGCCGGCCTGGTGCATATATTTTATAAACGAGCCCGATGCTGTGTTCAGCTGTATCAGTCCATCACCCTCGGTTCCCGCCCAAATATAGCTGCCATCCTTAAAAAGACAGTTGACCCGGGTAGTAACTGCTGCAGCCAGCACCGGGGTTATTTTATTAGAACTGGGGCTATAAAGGGATAAGCCCCTGTCGGAGCCTAATAGTATATCGCCACCCCAAAATGAAAGGCTGTATATTTCTTTAATGCCCGATAAAGTCCCGGTTACTTTTTGTACAAACTTTTTTCCTGAAGCATCCAGCCTGTAAAGTTCCCCGGCATTGCTGGCTGCCCATATTCCCCCTTCCGGATCCTGTATAATCGAAGAAATAAACCACTCACCCGGCCCGGGTATAATGTTAAAACTTTCAAACGTATTCGTGAGGTAATTATAACTATTAACACCACCGTTACCCCCTATCCATACGGTACCTCCTTTATCGGTAAACAGGTACCGGACGTAATAGGAACTGACTTGCTTTTTACGATCCTTTGCAGGCCGGTATACGGTAAAGCTGCGACCGTCATACCGGTTGAGTCCATCCCGGGTACCCAGCCATATAAACCCAAGATGGTCCTGGGTCACGGTCCAGACAGTGCTTTGCGATAACCCTTTTTCTACCGATATGGTTGAAAAATGCCGGAAACTATTTTGCGCGTTGCCCGTTCTGCATAAAAACAGCAGCAGTAATAATTCAAGACAACAGACATATTTTTTTTTACCCACGTTCATAAGCTCTTGAGAGGACCAAATTTAGCACTATTGGGCCGAATATTTACTCAAAAGCAAGAGCCATCGGATCATTTCTGACGATCATACCGGGCCACTTCCGGAAGCTGGTCGATGACTTCCTGCCGGCTAAGCCGGCCGTTCTGCAGCTCCAGCAGGAGGGAACTTCCGGCTTGCTGGCGCCGGTATTTTTCACCGGATAAACTGAGGTTGCTGCTTCCGTAATCAAACAAGGAACTGCTGTCGGCAACCTGTAGCAAAGCCGTCTTACCGCCATCCAGTTGTGCGGTAATGTTCCAGCCGCCTGCATGCAGCTGCAGCAGGCCGTCATTGTTACCAATGGTCTTAAGCAGTTCGGGCCGGCCTTCTTTTATTTGAATGATGGTCAGAAACCGAAACTTTTGGGCAGCAGGCGATGTGATGCCGGCGTGCCACTGGCTGGTATATTCGCGCAGCTTGTCCCCATCGGTCAGTTTCATCCAATTTACTGCAGGCTCGGCAAATTGATCATGGATCGTCATCTGCAGCGGTGCATTGGCAAAAACGGCGGCACTCACGTTCCCTGAATCAGTGGCTACTTCAAAATTCTGCCGCGTATTTTTATCTGTTTTATCCGCAATCATTTTGTAAAAAGGTGTGTGAAACTGCGTGGTCCATTTTATGGGTCTTTTTGCTTCCAGTTCGTCATATAATACAATGTAACCGCCCTCCAGCTGCAGTATATGCCTGCGGTAAAGCGTTACTCCGGGATCGCCAAAACCATTGGATGCATCAGGCTTTACGCCCATCTGTTTAAACCGGTCCAGCCAGAATTCGCTTTTAATGCTCCCATAAGCATTGCTGGCATCACCCAGGGCATATTGTATGCGTGCGCCGCTGATGGAACGCGGCACCCATCCATATCCTTCCTCCCCGATCCTTTGGCTCAGGCTATCGGCTAATATGGTATTGTAGGCGCGGGTATTGCGATAGTCGAGCAAATTATGCCGGTCGCTGAAATTGCTGTAGTAACCCGTGGCGCCAAACAGGGTCCTGCCTTTATAGTTAATGGTAAACGCATTTTGCCCGGCATGTCCGTGGCCTGATGAACCAAACGGGTTGCTGATGAGGTAGCTGCACCGGTTTTCCCCGGCCCTTGCCAGGTTATCCGTCATGGCAACCAGGCCAATATCGGCAAAGGTCCTGGAATGGGGCAGGTTTTCCGGCGATGCCTTTTTCAGGTTGCGATTAGGATCATAATTGAGCAGGCGGAAAAACAGATAGTCATCGGTACCTTTGAAAAAATCGGGATGGTCCGTTCTTATTTGCTGCACATACCAATTCAGATAAGGATTATCTATTTTAAACGTTAGCGCATCGGCAAACAGGGCATACCCGGCATTGATGCCTCCCCGTAAATTTTCCCATTGATCACCATAGGCAGTGGAGGTACCTGTGGGCGGATAAGAATACAGCAGATAATACGCCAGGTTTTGCATCCAGGGCAGCTCAAAATAGTTGACGCCGGAAAAATCGCTGAATAACTGCGACAGGTAAATCGTTGAACGGAAATTTACCACAAAATACCCGTTGCCCTCATGCCACCCCCCGTCCGTGGTACCCAACACCGGAAACCGGGCGCTCCATACTTCGTACATATAGGTAAGCCATTCCCTCGCCTCCGGTATATCGCCCATAAGCGCTACCGTGGCAATGGCCAGCTGGCGCAGTGTAATTTGCCATACATGGTTATCGCTTACATGCAGTTCAAACCGGTTGGGCAGGTGGTCATAAATTTCCTTTGCCCGCTTTACCATTACCTTTTGAAAAAGGCTTTTTTCTTCCGGGCTGATCGTATGGTATCCTAAATCATAAAACCAGCCCAGCGCTTCCAGTACCGCGCCATTATTGAAATCGCTCCTGGTAGCCCAGTTTTTATCGGGATCCATCTGCGCCAGGTTAATGGCCCTGCGTCTTGCATCTTCGATAAAACGTTTATCGCGGGTTAAATAATAAGCAATGCAAAGATTGCGAACGGGGTTGCCTACCTTATCCCCAAAGCCGTGGTACATCCGGTCCATCAGGCCCGCCAGTACCTTGCCTGTTTTGCCCGAAGTATCAATCTGGCGCACAGGGCTTTCATCCGGCAATGGCTCTTTCATCAATTTTTCTGCATAGGCAATGAACTTTTTGGCTTCGGGATTGTCCAGGTTATTTTTATAAAAATCGTCCTTTCCCTGGTGCAAATTCCACAGGTGCGGATGAGGCCCCTCATTGCGTTTCAGCACTTCGCTAACCGGCGGCGATACTTTATTGCCGGCATATTTTGCATCCACCACAAAATCGTAAGCGGGGCTCCAGGCCCATCGATTGGTTCCCTTTAGCACATACCCGTATTTCCAGTACCAATGCCCGGCCTGCAACGCCTGATGCAGCGGGTACACGGCCCAGGCCTGCACATCGCTTTTGATAACATTTTTGGTAAAATTTTTATCAGTAGCCAGCAGCACCTGGTAGCGCACATTACCAATATTGGGATCTTCCGGCACCGCGCTGCCGCTTTCCATAGGAAATACGTTGGCACTGCCATTGGTGGCGGGCCACATCAGCGCCGGGGCATTGGTGGGCACGCTAATACCGTTTACAGGATAGGGCCACTCGCGCACGCGGGCATGTAATTTTTCAGCAGTCAGTTTTATTACGCCCGGCTGCTGGGCAAAAGCTGCTGCCGAAAACAGAACAACCAATAGCATCCATATTTTTTTCATTCTTTTATTTTTATTATGATGTCAGCAAATGAATATATATCATCTTCCTTGCGACGCTCCGTTCATCTGCAGTGCTGTTATCAGCCTGCCTATTACTGGTTCGTGTCCTCACTAATCAAGTTGAGGAAATACAAACCAGGATCTCTTGCTGGTTCGTGAGGACACGAACCAGGGCATGCGAACCAGGACTGTTTATTGAGCAGGTATCTCCACACCCACCGGCGCTGCATTATACAACACTGTCTGATAATTATAAAAAGCGTCATCTCTTTTATCGGCCAGTTCGGCCACCATTTTAGCCCCCTTGCCTTCGGATCTAATGGTTACATACTCGCCCTTGCGCGGATAAATACCGCCCAGCATATAATCGTATTTACCGGCTTTTAACGGGGTAGATATATGAAATATCAACTGCCGTGTATTGATATTTGGAACGGGGTTGCTTACCGTCAGCTTCCAGCCATTGCCGGTATGGCGCAGCATCAGCTGGGCCGGCTGTTCGGCTTTTATAGTCATTTCGCCAATGTTTACTTCCCCGGCCTTAAAAAATGCGGCCTGCCAGGTTTTTGTTGCACTATCATAAAAAGCATGTGCGTTTTCTTCTTTTTTGTACAAGACTTCTTTGGCATAACGTTCAGTAGTGGCGGGCATTTGGGCGGCCGTAACATTGGGCACCAATGCATAGGCATAGCCCGCACTGGCAGGATTGGCGCCATGGTCGATGGCAATAATATAATTGGGTGCATCGCTGGCAATACTTGTATCGGTTATATTAATTTCTTTTCCGGTTTTGATAACCATTTTCTGTTTGCCCTGTGGAAAAACAATATAGCCCTTTTGGCCAATATGCGCCCACACCGCCTGGTCGGTTTCAAAACTGATGTTTACCGATTGGGAAGGCTCGATGGTTTCGGCCTTGCCATCATGAAAAACAGTAAGCGCACCCGATAGCGCCGACTGATCGATGGTGGTAACAATTTCCTTGCCCTGCCCTGGTCCATGACGCCGTATATGGCTGCCCAGGGCTACAATTTTATCATCGGTAAAATGATACGTTTTATATGCCGTGGCAGCGCTGTATTTTTCTTGCGGCAAGTGATGGTAAGTGGCCATGCCCTGTGTACCATCGGCTGTAACGCCCGCCGCATCGTTGGCTCCGGCCAATGAGGCTGCCGAGTGGCCAAGGGGCTGGGCATCGGTACGCCACTCTTCGGTAAGACCCGGCAGGGCATGCCAATCCATATTGCTAAGCACGTTTTCTGAATATTCATCGCCACGCACTTTTAGCGGAAGTATGCCATAACCTGCGTACCAGGATTTACGGGGTTTGCTAAAATCTTCGGCGCCAATATTGAGGTTCGATTTTAGTTTTACAGAAGCGTAATAGGGTTTTTCATTTTCCCCTCGCCTGTGCACCAAAAACAGGTTTATCCAATAAGCATCGGTACCGGAGTATTCGTATTTATTTTTTTTGATGGCATCTGCAGTTCTTTCCAGCTCCTCAAAATTATTAATTCTTGTGCCGGCGCTACGTGCTTCTTTTAAATCTTCAACGGCAGTTAAATAATCGTTTGACACAAATTTTTTCAGGTCAGATAAAAAAGTACGGCCCGATACCAGGAAATCAAATCTTCCTTTATAAATAATTTTGGGGTACACGTGCAACAGGCGGTCTGCCGGAAATTGATACACTTTATCGCCCAGTTTAAAATCGGTATTTTTAAACTGATTGAAACCTGTAATACCATCAGTAAGCCATTCAAAGCCATAAGCCACCATGGCCGCATCGGTACCCTCGCCTACGTGGTGCGATATGGTTCCATCCGGCTGAAAGCCCGACTGGGCATACTCCCTGGCCGGCAGATCGTACCTGGTCATCCACCGCGCCACATCAAACACCACACCGTGCGGGCTCCAGCCCGGCGAAAAACTAAATCCCTTAAAAGGTTTGTCTTTATAGTAATCGGCATACCAGTATTGTACATAGGTCATGGGACGGTTATAGTCGGCCCACAAAATGGGCAGAGCCAGCATCATACGGCTGCGGTGGCCCAGGTTGGCATCGCCCCAGGCGCCCGATGAGCGCAGGGTATCGGAAATATTGCCCCAGCGATTAGCGGGATCATTTATAGCGCGGCGGCCGGGCGCCACCGCCATTGCCGTTTGGTAAAAACGTACCACATCATTATATACCCGCAGCGCCTGTTCATCGCCTTTTTTAATGTCGGCCAGCATATCGGGCATCAGCTGCACCAAAGGCGTTAACAGGCCATCCGAAATAACCCATTGGTGGGTAACTACCTGTTCTTCCACCTTATTATAAAGTTTAAGATTGCTAAATCCATCGCCGGTACAGTCGCCTATCGGTTTACCATTGATCATTACATCGTTGCCTTCTACAGGAACGGCCTCGGTATAAGCAATAAGGGCGCTGTATAACGCACGTTTCAGGCGCTCGCGTGCAGCAGCATCGCCGCCCGGCCCGTATTTTTTTGAGGTGGCATAGGCATAGCCCAGCCCGCCAATATTGTTGGCCACTGCTTCCCAATCGTACTCAATGCTTTTACCCACGGGTTTGTAGCTCAGGGGGCTTACATGATAAAAGGGATATTCTTTAAATTCGTTGTTATTTGCCCGCAGTTCATCCATCATTCCGGCAACCGCCGCATCTTTTAATTTTTTACGACCATACATTCTTTGGCTGGAAATGGTTACGTCCTTGTACCGGTCAAAAAGGGTTTGCCACAAGGTTTTATTCACCACTTTGATGGTGATGGGAAACTCATTGATGGTTTTGGCGCCATCTTTTAACTGCATGGTGAGCGGATATTTGCCAGTGGTTTTTATTTCTTGCGCAACCTGTAGTACGCCCGTAATACGGCCCGCCGGGTCAAAAACTGTTTTCACTTCAAACAAATTGTCTCTTTGATTTACAATTTCAAAATGATAGCTTTTGGGGATGGAGCGGGTAAGCACATCTTTGTTGCGTTGAAGATGTATTTTGCCCATAACCCCGGTGCCTTTGGGGCTGCCAGCGGCAATATCAAAATAGCCGGCAAAGATTGTTTCCTGGGCATGGCTAAAAGCGGCTATGCAAAGCCCTGTCAATATAAATAAAAGTTGTTTTTTCATTTTTTATTTTAATGTATTAAGACTTTGTAGTACTTAAATGGTTTATTTGTTATCGGGATATTTATTGAATACTCTGTACAGATAGCGCCGGAACTTTCAAAGAAGTAGCAGCATTACAATAACAACCCTCCGTTTACTCCTGCGATAAGCTCCGACAACTCTGTGGTAACAAAGCTGCCAGATGTTCTGTAGCTGGATCCTATCGCCTGCCCATTTTTTTCTTTAATGCCCGATACCGCAACAGCGCCTCTAAAAAATAGTAATCTGCATAAACAAGGCCGGCATCCAGTTCCGATTTCCGAAGGTAGTTGCCGGTGGCATGCTTTAATAAAAAAATCCCCTGTCCTGTTTCATTCAAATATTCAGGCGAAGCAAGGCTGGTTAATATCTTTGCGGCGGCGGCAAAATATTCTTTTCCGTGTACCGATAGTGGTGCTAACTGTAACAATGCCGATGCAGTAATGGCTGCGGCCGAAGCATCACGCATGGTCGATATTTGAGGAGCACTGTAGTCCCAGTAAGGTACCATGTCATTGGGCATATTGGGATGATGGAGGATGTAGCCGGCAATATGATCAGCCTGTTCCAGGTATTTTTTATGGCGGGTATCGCGGTACAGGAAGCCAAAGCCATAGAGTCCCCAGGCCTGCCCCCTGCTCCAGGCAGCAGTGGCGGGGTCACTGTTGCCATTGTTCCAGTCCCGCTTGCGGAAGGCGCCGGTACCGGGATCGTAATCTACCACGTGGCTGCAGCTGTAATCGGCCCGGTACTGGTTTTTGAGCGTGGTATTGGCATGGGCCAGGGCTACTTTGTAAAAGCTGGAATCATTGCTTAAGGCCGTGGTTTTTAACAGCATTTCGAGATTCATCAGGTTGTCAATGATCACCGGGAACTTCCAGTCCCTTTCGGGCTGCGGATCCCAGGACATGATGGATTGCACCTGGGGGTTGTAGCGGGTAAGGGCCGTGCGGGATGCATGCATTAAAATATCTTTATATACTTTGTCATGGGTGAGGCGGTAGCCATTGCCATAACTGCAGTACATGATAAAACCGATGTCGTGGTTAAGCGTAAGGTCTTTATCAGCTTCCAGCAGGGCGGTGGCCTGCCTTGCTTTTTTAAGGATCTTTTTGTCGCCGGTAAATTCATAGGTAAGCCAGAGGTTGCCGGCATAAAACCCCGATGTCCAATCTTCAATGGGCTGAAAACCTTTTTGGGTAGAACGGGGCATTTCACCGGTAGTTTTTACATGGTCCCAGGCATTTTGCAAATATTTTTTTTCCAATGAAAAAATACGGGCAATTCGCTGGTCGTTCAATCCCGGCTCCTGTGCAATGAGCGGCAAAAAATTTGAAAAAAGCAGGACGGCAAGTAAGACAATCTGTTTCATGAACGAATTAAACCCCAATTACCTGTTTTTGCTTTCTGTTTTGATGAAAAGAGTTTTAAAATTGATGAATGAGTACTTTAGAACCAGTTGCCACTGAAGCACTGAGGTTCACTGAGCCTTCGCGGCGCTTCATGATCTCTGTGTTTCTGTGCCTCTGCGGCTATTTTTTTGCTGGTCTATAATGCAGCGTTTGCAAACGGGTCCCCGTTCACCTGGCACCAGGCCTTCAAATACCGGCGCATCCGCTGCAGTTCTTTTTTGTAGCGGGACTGCACCGCCAGGTTAATGATTTCGCCGGGATCTTTTGTAAGGTCAAAGAGCTGTTCTTTTATCCTGCCCTTGCTATATACAATATATTTGAACTGTTTTGTGATAACGGCCCTGCCGCTGATGCCCAGCAGTTCTTCGTTGTCAGCAAAATCGGTCTCAATTACCAGTGTATCCCGCAACAATTTGCCGGGGCCGGCGATCCTTTTGCTAAGATCCACTCCTTTTAAATAAGCCGGAGCTTTTACACCGCCAAAGCCACAGATGGTGGGGATGATATCGGTACCGTTGCAGAGGAGCATATCATCGGTACGGGCTTTCCACCGGCCCGGTCCTGAAATGATAAACGGCACCTTAGCAGCCTCCTCGTACAGTACCTGCTTCTGGTTCCAGCTATGGCCGGCATAACCATCGCCATGATCCGCCGTAAAAATAATAATGGTATTTTTTTCGACCCCATACTTTTTCAGGGCGTATAGCAGCTGCGCTATATGCGCATCCACTTTTTCTACCAGCCGGTTATAGGCCCAGCGGTATTGACGCCACTGGCTGGCGGTCCAGTTGATACTTGGATATGTGCGTGCATTGGATAGCTGCTGCTTCCTTATCATTTCCGGTTCGTTTGCCGGAATCTTCCAGTTGGCAGGCAGGGCGGGACATTGCTCCGGGGGTGGCGCGTTATCCAAAACGTCCATCTTCAGTGCCTCACCCCTTGCCCACTCGCAGATATCATGAGGGTTTAAAAAGGAAGCCACCAGCAAAAAGGGCTGTTGGGCATTTTCTTTTATAAACCGGGCGCAGAAGGAAGGTGTGGCGCCATCGTTAAAATCCTGGAAACTGGTGTTTTGGATATACCGGAATCCGTGCTGGCTGATTTTGGAGGCAGGTACGGGTAAATGCCACTTACCTACGTAACCGGTTTTATAGCCCCCGTCTGCCATAATTTTACCCATCATCAGTAAACTATCCGGCCAAAGACCATCTTTTTCAGGAGCATTGCCCACAAAGCCGGTTTCAAAAGGCATTTTACCACTAAAAATTGCGGTACGCGAAGGCGTACAAAGCGGCTGTGCGCAATAGGCCCTGGTAAAGCGCACACCGTTGGCGGCCAGCTGATCCATGGCTGGGGTCCGCAGGTCTTCATTGCCAGCGGCGCTCATGGCATCGGCCGTTTGCTGATCGGTAATGATGAGGAGGATATTGGGGCGCCCCGTATTTTGTGCCAGGGCGGCGCAGCAACAAAACATCCATACAACCCACTGAAATAATCTTATCATAGTAATCATTAATTTGACCCGTTTTCTTTCACAAAGTTGAAGTATTCAGGCACAGGTTTGTTCTTCTGATCTCTTCTGATCTCTTCTGATCTCTTCTGATCCCTCCGGTATTTTCTACGTTGCTCTTTTCATGAACCAGTACAACAAATTTTCCGGGATTTTAGCAGCCTTACTCTACCACCGCCGGTATGGGCATATTGACACTGCTGGTCATTTTCCCTTTTTTATCTTTTAAAGTGGTTTCGCTGCTGCTTACATTAAGCTCAGCGCCACCGGCCCGCACCAACAGCAAGGCCGGCTTTTGAGCATCCATTTCGGCTTTTATTTCGATATTGCCCACCTTATACACACCGGGTGCCGCCTGCTTTACAGCCTGTATGCCGCTTTGATCATCGTTTAGCTGAAGCACGGCCAAAAACCGCATTCCGTTCGATCGCCGGGCCGATGTAAAAGAAGCATGGTATTGGTTGGGGGTAGCGCCATATTTCTTCTTAAAATCAACCGGCGGCGAAAAAAACTGGTCAGTAAGCGCTGCCTTTAGCGGGCCGGACCCGGTTACAAATGCCTGCGCATAGTTTTGCCTGGTCTTTACCGCTAACTGGTTATTATCATCCAGTTCCGGCTGTTCCATGGTATGCAGTAAAAACGTCCATTCCGAGGGCTGCGCCGATTCCAGTACATCATAGATAATCACTGTATTGGGATTCACGAAGGCTATATGCCGTTCAAATAACTTCAGCTTCGCATCTCCAAAGCCAAATTCCGGAGTCTGTTTGATATTATTTTCGGCACAAAGCTCCAAAAACTGTTTGTCCGTTGTGGGCCGGTAAGCCATCGTGGCATCGCCGCATACATAGCCGATGCTTTCGTTATTGATGAACCGTTTTATCCACCCATAACCTTCATGACCAAAAGCCTGGCCGTTGCCATTTACCAATATACCATTGTGCGCCCGGGTATGGCGGTAAGAGCTAAGGGAGTGCGGGTCGGCAAATGATGTATAGTAGCCGGTAGAATAAAACACGGGCTCGCCCCTGCGGGAAATATTAAAACAGTTTTGATTGGCATGCATGTGCCCCTTGGCGCCAAAGGGCGATGACCGGAAATAGAGCGCCATATCTTTACCGCTATTCAACACATCCGTATGAAAAGCCGTCAAACCCACGCCTTTAAAGAGGTTGGAAGGTTCCATGTTTTTGGGAGCTGCGTATTTACCAGGATCAAACTGTATGTTGTTGACCACCTGGTACCAGGGCTCAATCTTTGCCATTTGCTGCTGATAACCGGTTTCTTTTTGATTTTTAGCATTGAGCAAGGCCGACAAACGATACAGCGCTTTGCTATCGTTATTTTCTTCACCTTCCACCAATACCATGGGATGGCCCACATTGCCAAGATTCACCCGCTCGTGCATATCGCCAAAGCCCGAAATACGTCCGTCCACCGGGGCGAAATACAGAAAATAATCCGCCAGGCTTTTATACCATCCCATTTGAAAAACATCCACGCCACATGATTTTTTGAGCATCAGTGCCATATCCACAATGGCCGATTTGTTTACACCAAAATACCCGATCCCTTCTGCCCACCCGCCTTCCTGCGTAGCCAGGTTGGGAAAGCGCGCCATAAACAATTCGTAAGTGTATTCCAGCATTTCGTTGCTCGATGGCAGGTCGTTTACCGTAGCCAGGGCCGCCAGGAAATTGCCCGGTAGTTCCATCTGCCAAAAATGGTTGTCTACATGCCGTGCCTCGGCAAGGCCGGGCCATTGTTTTAGCCCCTGCTTTATCTGCCGGTCGATAACGGTCAGTATATTTTTTTTGGCATCGGCCGAAAGCTCCGCGTACAGTACATCGTAACCTCTTGACAAAGCCATCAGTACCTGCGACCCCAGCAGATCGTTGGTGGGCCAGGTAAGCAGCACATCGGTGCGACTGAGCAGTTCATTTTTAAAATGGCGGTTGCCCGATAGCACATAAGCCTCCAGCAGACGATAATAGATATCAATTTCTTTATTGCCTTTTATGTTCAGCGCTCTTTCTTCGGCCGGCGTTTTACCCGCTACCGGGCCGCGGTATATGGGTTCCGTCAACGCTTTTTCACCGGCTTGAATCATTCTTTTATACAACGGATGACCGGGCGCCTCTTTTTGTATCTGCTCCAGGCTGCGCCCCATATTCATTACGCGCGGGTGCATAGCAGGTATGCGGCTCAACAGGGTTTTAAAACCGGGACTGGCAAGGCCGGCAGCGCCGGGTTCTATTGTAAAAGAATAAGCGCCGCGGGTTGTTGTTTTGTTGTTGCTGATGACGTCATATTTCCAATACCATTTTCCCTCCTTCAGGCTTTGATGGGGATTGAAAAAGCAAAAGCGTTGACGCGCACTTTCGATGGTTTGCCCTGCCGGGAACGCCGGGTTCCTGCTGAGGTACACTTTGTACAACACATCGGAACCATTGCGCTTTTTCTCCGATGTCCACAACAACGCAGGTGCATTATTTTTTATGGATGTATTGTTGGGGAATGGCGATTGGCGAAACTCCTCAATCACGGCGCCCGGAAGCGTATCGGTAACCGGGCCCGCATGACCCAAAAACAAAAAGGCGAAGGATAAAATGGTCATACTATCTTATAATTTTAAAAGGCACACTCCTTAGATTGCTGATTTTCTTCATAGTTTAATGTTGTTGTTGTTTGGACGCAAAAAGTTCCTTTAAGGTTATGGTCTTATTATCCACCAGCGGTTTTGCATAAGCCGCAATAAAAAAAATATACCCCAGTGTGACATATAAAACCATCAGGGCGTAACGCAGCCCGATCAAATCGCCCAGTGCTCCTACAACAAAGGGAATTAATGCCCCGCCAAATATGCCGGAGCAAAGGATGCCTGAAAATGAGCCGTGGTGCATGCTTACAGAGTTTAATGCCAGCGAAAAAACGATGGAGAACATCACCGCAATGGTAAACCCCGCCGCCGGAAAAGCCCATAGCGCCAGGTCCCTGCTGCCAAACAATGCAAGACTTACAGCTATAACCGACAGTATTGCCGCCATCTTTAACACCACCCGCGAATCCCATAGCTTCAACACAACCAGTCCCAGCAGGCAGCCAATGGTCATCAGTCCCCAAAAAGCGGCAACCGCTCCTGCACCCCCTTTATTGGGATCTACTTCGTGATAGCGTTTTAAAAATTCCGACATCCAGTTGGCCAGGGATTGCTCCGTGCCTACATACGCAACAATGCCTAAAAAGAACAGCCATACTTCGCGCTTCTGCAGCAGCTGCCGGTACACGGCGGCGGCACCGGCCTTTTCATCCTCCTTCAACTCCACCCTTGGCATTTTCAAAAATCCCAGCAACAAAAGCATTCCTATAAAAATAAAACCAAAGAGCCAATAGAGCGCCGTCCAGTGCAGTCCCCCACGTACCAGCCCGCCCAGGGCATTTACCAGGGGGTTGCTTACGGGCAATGCCAGTTCCCTCATCAGGTACGCATACATAAAGGGACTTACAAAAGATGCAAGACCAAAAACCAGCTGACCCATTACGGAAAAAAAGGCAAAATGTTCCTCACCGCCGGCGGTACGCATCAGCGGGTTTATAATTACCTGCAACATGGCCATGCCAATTCCTATAATAAATAAAGAGGCCAGCGCCATGCCGTATTGCGGGTTAAACGCAAACAGCAATGCACCCGCCAGGTTGAGCGAAAACGCAATCAGCATTGATTTTTTTTCACCCAGCCGCTCAATCATGATACCTGCCGGAATGGACATTATGCCGTAGGCTAAAAAAAATGAGAACGGCAGAAAACCGGCCATCGTAAGACTGAGCTTGTACGTATCAATAATAATGGGCATCAGGGGGCCCAGTATATTCGTAACAAAGGAAATCACAAACCATATCAGCAGTATTATGCCTACTAAAAAATTACTACGATTTTGCATTGTGCTTTAGTTTTACAGGATACTTTAAAATTGATAGAAAAACAAAACCCAAAGATCATTAATGATGATTTCTGCGGTCTTTATAACAACAAAAATCATCTCAGTAAACGGTAACTCCCTTCTGTTCCGGTAAAATGCAGGCTCTGATCATCCCCGCCCGCTACAATGGCCGGTTTAAATATTTTTCCATCTTTAAGAATTTGCCAGGTACCTGGCAGAAGATCTGTAATTACAAACCGGAATGCTCCCTTTCCTGAAACCGAAAAGTTAAAAGGGCGGTCTATGATATCCGATGTTTTGCTGAAGGTAACGATCCGGTCCGCAAGTTGCACGCCAACGATCTTATCGCCATCAATGCGTTTCACCTCGTGTAGTTGTTGCCGGGTATTGTCGGCAATTTGCATCACATTCAGATAGTAATCTTCTGAAGCTGCTTTTTTAGGGCTGATTTCCACCCGCCATTCTCCGCGTTCCAGGGCCTCATCTGTTCCGGGTTTGGGATCGTTGGTATAATTGGTACCAAACACCCAAAAATCTTTTCCTTTGCCCCCAACAGGCCGGATATCGGCATTTGCTGCATCCGGTAGCAAAGCTGTATTCACCAGCATACCGCTGTCTCCGTTTTTGGTACGCTTTATAGTAACCTGGTTGCCTTTTATTTCAGGCTGTTCAATGCTATGCAGCAACCAGAATTTCTTAAAACCGGGGTTGGCCGATACCATCTTATCAAAAACAACCATCGCGGCAGGTATTTTTGTATCTTTAAGGTTCAGGAACATAAAAGAACGTTTTACTTCTTTTACCTTAGACGAGTAGGCTTGCGTAATATCCCCTTTCAGATAAGTATACTCCGGAGCCTGGCTATCCGGGCCAAAACCCTGGGCAAGGATTTCCCCGGTTTTGAAATCCCCTGCCAACATTTCTTTAAGATCGCGCGGGGCGGTCCAGCCTTTACCAGGCAAACGTTGTCCGCCATCATTGGCAGCAAAGTTTGTCTGGTCCTGCCCGCCATATCCCGAGATATTAAAAACTTCGTTAGGATCATAGATGAGCAAACTGTTGTGGGCAATGGTACGTTTAAAAAAGTTTTTATTATGCGGACTATTATAACCACCCGAAGAACCGGTGTAGGAGCCGGCATCGATGGCCAGCGGGCCTTTATAATAAATCTGAAAGGCCCCCGCATCATGGTGCTGGTGGTTCAGGAAAGTATATTCGTTAACCTTCATTTCCGCAATCACGCTTTCCGGGCCCCAACCTGTACGGGCAATCATCCAACCGAATGGAGCGCCTGAGTACCTGGATAGGGGCAGGTCATCGGGTTTACGGCTCCCGAGCTTAGTATCGCGCCATAAAAATTCAAACAATTTGCAGTGTGGCTCAACGCGTGGATCTTTCAAAAATTCGTAGTTCAGGTATTCATCTTTGTAATAGCTACCGGCAAGAAAAGCTGGCAGCGAATAATATTTGGGCTTTTTACGGGAATAATCCACATCGCCACCGGCCAGAATTTGTCCGTCCGGACGGCGCTTATAAATCATATCATAAAGTACAAACTGCTGCCCGGGATGAAATACGTTACCCGCGCCCATCCGGTCTAATATCCACAGCGCAAAAAGATCATTGGTAAACCTTACGTTCAGGTACGACATACCCTGATGATAATTATGCGATGGGTAAAACCAGTTGCGGGCAACCAGGTGCTCTTTAAAAAAACGGCCTGCGGCCAGGTTATACATTTCCGGGAACTCATCATAAATAGCAATCCCTGTAGAAAGCAGGTCGCGCATAATCATCCATTCCGAAGCATGCCCTACAATTGATTTATCCTTTACCGGCGGATAACCACATTCCAGCATTTTGGCCAGCCTCACAAACGCTTTTACAAAACGTGTTTTCTCTTCGGGCTTCAACTGGTCGTAGCACCAATCGTACACAATGGCGCCTGTTACCATAAACAAACCAATACCCCTGGAAATATCTCCGGCCTCCTTAAAAGTAGCAGTCCCCAGAGTGTCTATAATGGCAGTTATGGCTTCCCGGCCTATTTTTGGGTCTTTGGTCATCAGGTACTTCAATGCCATTAACTCAACTCTTACGGTAAGTCCTTTCTGGTTAAAATAATATCGGAAGTCCTTAACTTCGGGAGTATCCTCCGGTTTCCAGTCTTCCTGCATCTTAACCATATCGGCCCAAACTTTTTTCAGTTCCGGATCGTTCATCCTGTTTTTCAGATCAGGAACCTGTTGTTCACGAATGTATAAGCGCGGATGTACCTTCGGCGGTACCGGCATCGACACTCCATCTGTATTCTTCCAAACTACATCCGTTTTGGACTGGGAGTAAGCCCCTGTTGCAAAAGCAATAACCACTACTGCAAATAGGCATAACTTTTTTTTCATTCGTAACTATTTATTGATTTACTTTTTAGTGTCTTTTTATATCCCGGATTGATTACAAGCTATGATACTTCATTAAATACTTT
Organism: Niabella hirudinis; assembly: GCF_051201075.1. Taxonomy (NCBI): domain Bacteria; kingdom Pseudomonadati; phylum Bacteroidota; class Chitinophagia; order Chitinophagales; family Chitinophagaceae; genus Niabella; species Niabella hirudinis. The sequence continues at coordinate 185,157 of NZ_JBPEHJ010000007.1, read as the reverse complement.
TGCCGCGCATCCCAGCAAACCGGCCTGGTTGCCCAGGCTTGCGGCTGTAATGGTTGTATGCGCAAAAGCAGCCGGCATGGCGGTATTCCTTACCCTTGTCTCAATTTCATCAATATAAAAAGAACCTGCTTCGCTGATGCCGCCGCCGATCACTACTTTTTGCGGACTAAAAATATTGACCAATCCGGCAATGCCCGCAGCCATATAGTCAAAATGATGGTGCATAGCCAGCACCGCATTCGCTTCCTGTTGCAAATACTTTTCGGTTATCAATTTCCCATTTACGGGTCCTGATAAATCACTATCCAGTTTTTTATACTGACGGATTAACGCCGTTACAGAAGCGTAAGCCTCAAAACAACCGCTGGCTCCACAGCTGCAGGATTCGCCATTATGTTGTAAAATGATATGCCCCAGTTCACCGCCTCTGTTTCTATAGCCTCCATATAATTTTCCGTTAATAACCACCGCACCGCCAATGCCGGTGCCTACGGTCAGGAACACGATATCCGTACAGCCTTTGCCCGAGCCAAAAGCCAGCTCGCCCAGGCTCATCATATTGGCATCATTATCGATAACAATATCGAAGCCTGTTTGCTGTTTCAATATTTCGCCCAGGGGCAGGTTTTCAAAACCGGGCAGGTTATCGGCCCCGCCAATTACTATATGATCTTCTACAATACCCGGGAACCCAATACCCACACCGGTTACCGCCTGGCTACCGGCTGCAGCGGCACATTGTTGTATGACTTCGGCAATAAGGCTGATAACGGCTTGTTCCGTATAGGCTCCATCAAGCGGTTTTAAAAAGCTATTCACTACTTCCCCGGTATGTTTTACCAAACCGCATTTGAGGGAGGAGCCCCCTACATCTATTCCTATGGCGTAGGTTGATGACATTGTAGTTCGTTTTTTGTTAAACACATAGAAGCAGCTTAAATTTTCATTATTAAACTTGTTTACGCAGTCCGGGAGGCTGGCACACGACAAGGGGCTGTCTCAAAAGTCGCTTTACAGCATGATATCGTTCCGAAGATGTCATCCCGGGGGCCGAAAATGTCATCCCGGGCTTGACCCGGGATCTATTCTCGTTTCAACATCTATTGACGAACCATCATCTTTAGATGCAGAAACAATCCCGACCGCCATCGGGACGGCATGACAAAATAGAAATTTTTCAGCCTCTCCACATTACAATCCCTCATCAACGTCATTTTAAATAATCGTAGGCAGAATCCAGTTTAAAGCGATGCTGCATTTCTTTGCTGGGACGCGGTGTTTTGTCCGGCTCGCTAAAATAGGGCGCCGTGTCCCATATCTTTGTATCGCCGCCAATGGCACGGGGATCTTTTGTCTTTACCAGGTAGGCGTCCATTTTGCCGATCAGCCCGGCTTTTACCGCTGCATATTGGGGATCATTGGCCAGGTTATGCAGTTCATCCGGATCATTTTTTATATCGAACAATTCAATGGCCGGACGCATACCCATGGCCATATCAAAAAAAGGCTTCACCCGCGGATCGTCTTTGTGCTCCATGATATAATACTTTGTTTCGCCAGGCCAGTTGAGCATAAAGGGGTCAATATCGCCATAAAACGGCGGGTCGCCAGCGGGCCAGCGGCCAGGTTCATTGTTTCGTATCAGCAGGTAATCCCTGGTGCGTATGGCCCTGCCCGGGTAGCCCATGCCATGCCGGCGTACAAAGGCATGACGCTCGCGGCCCAGTACTACAAAATCCCTGTTGGGCCCGGCGGCATCGGGTTTTTCATCCACCACCGGTAACAGGCTTTTACCCGTCATATCCGCAGGTATGGGCAAACCGGCCAGCTCGAGGAAGGTAGGCGCCAGGTCGTTCAGCGTTACCAGCTGATCCGTTACGGTTCCTTTTTTAAACTTTCCCGGCCATGAAATTATAAGGGGCACATGGGTACCAAAATCGTACAGGTTGGCCAGCCCGCGGGGCATCTGCCAGCCGTTATCACTGCATACCACAATAATGGTATTGTCCAGCTCACCGCTTTGCTTCAGCTCCTCCAGTGCCTGCCCCAGCTCACGGTCAAAATGTTCTACTGCGGCATAATAATCGGCAATATCACCGCGCACAGCAGGTACATCCGGCAAATAACCCGGTACTTTTACTTTATTGGAATCAATACCCGCGCGGGTACCAGAGCCTTCTACGTAGGGGCGGTGCGGCTCGTGACTGCTGATCCAGTAGGTCCAGGGCACATCCTTCTTTTTAGTTTCCAGGAACTCTTTAAAGCTGTTAAACATATTGCCGCCGGGGTTGCGCTTGCGGCCATTGGCTTCAAAACTACCCGGTCCCCACCCTTTGCCCTGCATGCCTACCTGGTAGCCGGATGCTTCCAGCAGATCGGGATACAAAGCATACTCAGCAGGCAGGATGCTCCAAAGATCGGCGCCCTCCTTTAACCGCCAGATATCCTGACCGCTCAAAAAACCGGCCCTTGATGGCGTACAGGAAGGAGCACTGCAAAAGGCATTGGTAAACCGAACGCCACCAGCCGCTACTTTATCCATATTGGGTGTACGAACGGTTTTATCGCCATAGCTACCCACATGTTCTGCCGACTGGTTATCGGACATCACAATTAAAATATTGGGGCGTTTGGAAGCTTCCTTTTTTGATGACTGGCAGGCATTAAAAAGAAACGCCGTACCCAGTAACGCGACTATTGCAGTAAATACTCGTATCATCTGACCTTTTGTTTTTTACTTATTTTCAGCCTCTTTTCTTTTTTTTAACTCCGCATTGATCGCTTTCCACATTTTTTGCTGTTCCGGGGTTAAAATGGCATTTTCTTTTTTCTTCATTTCGCCGCGGTAGGCTTTCAGCTTTGTTTCCTTTTCTTCATCGGTTAAGGAGGCGTCTTTCCTGATGGCATTTTGGCCTTTGCCGCTTTCTGCTATCAGATCGTGCATGTTTTTACGGGCTGCATCGTTCAATTTCATTACCGTAAATATCGAATCACGCAGTTCCGTGCCTTTTTTGGGTTTGCCTTGTGCAAATACGCCGGCAGCTGTCAGCAAAAAGGCTACTGATAATACAATCGTTTTTTTCATTTTGTGATTTTATGATTAAAAAAGAATTAAACTTAGCTTCACGCTAAAACGCCAATACCAGTGCGGGTATTTTTTTACCGGCCAGCATTTTGGGCACCGTAATCATTACGGCATCCCCTTCGGATTTCCAGGGTACGGGCTTGCCGGTAGCCAATAATCTTACAACCCCGTTTTTTACCGGGATATTGCCCTTCCACTGCAGGATGGCCGGTACCATCTCCCCTTCTTTTATACATACAATGGCGTATTTCTTTTTTCCATCCTTCGATTGGGTAAACCAGGTGCTGCCATCATTATAATTTTCGGTAATGCGCGTTCCATAAATGGCTTCGCCGTTCACCTTCAGCCAGGCGCCCAATTCTGCCAGCGGCTGTGTTACTTCCTTTGGAAATTCGCCTTCGGGTGTAGGGCCAAAGCCCAGCAACATGTTACCGCCCTTGGCTACTACTTCGGCCAGTGTGTGAATGACCCATGCGGAAGACTTTACTTTTTCTTCTTCCGGCTTACGGTAGCTCCAGCTTTTAGTAAGGGTAATGCAGGTTTCCCAGGGTTCCTTTAATTGTATTTTTGGAATGGCCTGTTCCGGCGTGCGGAAATTTTCATAGGGGCCGTGCACGGTGCGGTCGGCTATCAGCACATCCGGCTGTGCCTTACGAGCCATTTGAGCAATACGCGGCATATTTACATCCTGGCTGAATTTCGGATAAAGTATTAAGCCTTCCTCCGGCTTTCTTGGTGTTTCCAGTGGCCGCACCCAGCCCCCATCAAACCAAAGCACATCTATTTTCCCGTAGTTGTGCATCAGCTCGCTCAACTGGTTAAACGTAAACTCCTGGAACCTTTTCCATTTGCCGGCATACTTCACCGGATCATAGTTCATGTTCCGGTCGGTTGTGCCATATACCGGCCACCAGAAGTCTTCGTTATGCCAGTCGGGTTTGGAAAAATAAGCGCCAATCGCCATGCCCTGTTTACGGTAAGCATCAAAAATATATTTTGTAACATCGGCCCTGGGATTGTTCTTAAAAGGTCCGTTGGTGATTTTATAATCACTGTATTTTGTATCAAACATATTAAACCCATCGTGATGTTTGGTTGTAAATACGATGTATTTCATGCCCGCGTTTTTTGATATTTCGGCCCAGCGTTCGGGGTTGAATTTTACGGGGTTGAATTTAGAAGCCAAGCCCCAGTACCATTTTTTAAAGTCATCGTAGGTTTTGGTGGTGTCCCGCGGACGGTTGGGCCGGTTGCACAGTAGCCAGCTTTCCTGTATGCCTTCTACACTGTAAATACCCCAGTGCAGGAACACGCCTATTTTCAGATCCTGCCATTGATCCAGCTTTTGACGCACCAATGGCTCAGCGGGGTATTGATAGCCGGCAGACATATCGTGTACCTCACCCTTTACCTGTGCAAAGCCGGTAGCTGTAACAGCCGCAAACAAGAACAATAAAAAAAATCGTTTCATCCTGTTGATCATTTTATCGATACATTTTTTTACACCAAAACAATAGATAACGTACCATTACTTTAAACCTTCATGTCCGGTGTTTGCCACAGAAGCGCTGAAACACTGAGATTTTGAGTCCTTGTGTTATCACTTTTATGGTTGCCACTGATAACGCCTGCGGCATTGTCTCTGAGCTATTTTTGTCACTATTAAATACCCCCCAAATCTGTGCATCGATGGCTTTAAGGAAACGGTATTGATTCACCATTAACTATTCACCATTAACTATTCACTATTAACTATTCACTATTGACTATTCACTATTGACTATTCACTATTGACTATTCACTATTGACTATTCACTATTGACTACTCCCCTGCTTACCAATTCGGATTCTTCGCCATCCCGCTGGCATCCACTTCGCTTTGGGGAATGGGATACAGCTCATGCTTAAACGTGATAAAAGTGGTACCGGCGATATAGGGAAAATTACTGCGCATGGCTTTTAGTGCGGTTTCTGTATCTAACAGCACCTGCTTTACCGATGTTCCGTTGGCCGGGTTGCCCCAGCGTATTAAATCGGCTTTGCGCAGGCCCTCAAAACAAAGCTCCCAGGCACGTTCCTGCTTGATGGCGTCCAGGAATATATCCTTGTTCATGCCGCCATGAATATCGATCTGGTCCGTTGTTTTCTGCGGCAACAGCACCGCAATGGCGGTAGCTCTTGCTTTTGAAAAAGTAAAGATAGCACCGGTGCCAGCTGGAGAGTCGCCGGCGATATTGGTAGGCGGCACAGCTGTGGAAGTACCTGCTATTTTTACTTTATAAAGATTATTTCCATAAGCTACTAAAGCATCGGCCACATAGTTAGTATTGGCCTGCCATTGGGGCACGGTTGTAGTATCCCAGGGCGCAGCGATGGTAACCGTAGGTTCGGTTGTATAGCCACTGCCGGTATAGGTAGATTGAATGCCGCTCAAACGGGTAACACCTCCTGACGTAGCTACCGTGGTCACTGCTGCTTTGGCGCCGGAGCCGCTGCCGCCGCTGATCTCAATAGCCGGCCAGGTGGCTGCACCGGAGGTATAGCCTGAACCGCCGCCGGTTAAGTACACCCTTACCCTGTTTTTAATATCCAGGCCAAGGCCATAAGCCCGCCGGCGTACCTGGTTGATGGCATCCAGTGCAATGGCATTGGGCCCGCCGTTCAGTTCATTTTCCACTTCGGCGCGTAGCAGCAACAGGTCGGAGTAGCGCATGATAACGAAGTTGATGCCGGTCAGGCCCCGTTCATTCGCGGCATTGGTTTGCCATTCCCGGCTCCATTTTCCGGGATAGATCTGCTGGTTGGTTGACCCGGTTACAGATATAGGCTGCCGCTCGCCGGCAGAATCAATCCTGTAGGTGGCTACTGCAAAATCCTGCCGCAGGTCCAAACTATCAAAAGACTGGTAAAACAGCGGCGTAGTATAAATAAAGGTATTCCCTTTGAAATATTTTCCGGTTACGGTAAGCGGGGCATTGTAGTTGCCGATTTCAGAATTGCCCGCGGATGTGCCATACAAAGCCACCTGGAAGATATTTTCGGTAGGCTCCAGTACGTGCTGGCACTGATTTTTAAACACCTGGGCATAATCCGGGTTCAGCTTATATACATTTGCCGTCATCACTTCATCGATCAGCTGTTTAGCTTTAGTATAGTAATCGAGGTAATTAGCGGGACGGTTAATGGTGCCATCCATACGCAGTGCGTAGCCGCCGGCAAAAACATATACCCTTGCCAGCATGGCCTTGACCGCCCATTTGTTTACCCGCTCATCAACGGGCATTGCCGTGGGCAGCAATTCAGCCGCCTCGGTCATATCTTTAAAAACCTGATCATATACCTGGGCTGCCGGCGTTCTGGTTACATTCAGGTTTTTAGCAGTAGAGGGTTCCAGCCGCAAGGGCACATCGCCCCAAAGCCGTACCAGTTCTGAATAATAAAACCCGCGTAAAAATTTGGCTTCGCCCAGCAGCCGGTTCAGCTCTGTTTTTTGAGCGGCCGTTCCACCGGCAAATAAATCCATTTTGGGAATACGGCTGATCACAATATTGGCCCGGTCAATACCATTCCAAAGGGCGTTCCACATACCCGTAACCATACTGTGCTGCGCATCAAAATTGTAATGTGCCAGGGTGCGCTGATCGCCCGAGAAGCCGGCTCCCTCCATTTTTGATATATCATTATCAATATCGGACATAATGGAAAGATAATGCCCATACCCACCACTACGGATTGTCATTGCTTCGTACACGCCCAGCGTGGCGGCCCTGGCCCCATCTACATCTGAAAAAACGGCTTCACCGCTAAAAACAGAATAGCTGTTCTCTTCCAGTTGCTTTTTACAGGATATAAATAGCATCAGTACCAAAAACAATCCGCAACAGGTTGCTTTTGCCAGGAGTGGGATTTTTTTTATTTCAATATTTTGCGCTTGCATATATTTACTTTTTGTAGTCTGTTTAATTTTATTTAAAACGCCAGGTTTACCCCTGCCAAAAACGATTTCCCTCTGGGGTAGGCCCCAAAATCCACCCCGGGTGTAAGCCCTCCATTGTTTACCACACTCACTTCGGGATCGTATCCGGTATATTTGCTGGCTACATAAAGGTTGTAGGCTGTTACATAGATGCGCGCATTGCTCAGCTTTGCCCGCTTTACCAGCTGTTTGGGCAAACTATAGCCCAGGCTGATATTGTTAAGACGGAGGAAAGATCCGTCTTCGATCATTTTATCATAAAGCCTTGCACGGCCGGTACCGGCGCCGCTGCCATTATATACCGGGATCGTTTTGCCTTTGTTGAGCGCCGTCAGCTCTGCGGGATCAGTAACCCGCTCGCCGGCAGCATTAATCGTTGTCCACCTGTTGGCCTGGTAAGCAAAGGCATTATTATAATCATCCCCAATAGACGACATGAAGAGCTTGTTGGCATTGTAGATATCGTTGCCATATACCCAGTTGATAAAAACAGTAAGGTCGAAGCCATGGTAGGAAAAGGTATTGTTGAGACCGCCAAAAAACTTAGGCTGGGCATTTCCGATGATGGTTCTGTCCAGATCATTAATAATGCCATCGGGAGTACCATTGGGTCCGCTGATATCCTTTAATTTTAAATACCCGGGCTGTACGCTAAAATTCGCATCTACCGGTACGCCGTTTTTCAGGGTATACCTTGCATTGGCGTTGGTGGTATTGGGGTTATAGTTAAAATCATCTACGGTGTATAACCCGTCATAAACCCAGCCATACATATTACCAAGGGGCAAGCCTACCTGCAACAGGTAATCGTTGGAGCTGGCAAAACTCCGGGCATAAATGGAACGTACGCCATCGTTTAGGCTAACCACTTTGGTTTTTGGAAAGGTGATATTAAAATTGGTGTTCCAGGTAAAATCTTTGTTTTTGATATTGCTGGAAACCACCGTAAGCTCAAAACCTTTGCTGGATGTAGCTCCAATATTTCTTAGCTGGTTGGTGTAGCCCGATGTACCGGATATGGCCGTATTGTACAACAGATCCTTGGAGCGGTTATCGTAATACTCAGCCGTAAGCGTCACACGCTGACGAAACAGGCCTACATCCAGCCCTACGTTGGCTTTTACATTGGTTTCCCATTTCAGATCGGGATTGGGCAGCGTGTTTTGATACACGGTACCGGTATTATTATCGTTGAGCGGGTAATTTCCATTTACAAATACCTGGGACGACAGGTAATTAGGTACGCGGTTGTTGCCGCTATTGCCCCAGCTGGCTCTTAACCTGAGATCCGACAGCGTATGATTGCCCTTCAGGAATTTTTCATTGATGATCTTCCAGGAAGCCAGGAAGGTGGGAAAATAACCCCATTTATTTTTGGGTGCAAACTTAGACGAACCATCGGCCCGCATAATGGCGGTAAGCAGGTAGCGGTCGTCATACCCGTAATTGGCCCTGCCAAAAAAGGAAATCATCATATTGTCTTCAACATAGGAAGTAGGGATATCAGACAAACTGGCCATATCCAGCGCATCCCAGCCCAGGTTTAAAAATGGGAATTGCCGGGCAGTTACTCCAAAATTTTCTGAGTAATCATATTGCTGTTCCTGCCCCAGGGTAACATCCAGCTTATGTTTTGTCTGAAACCGGTTGCTATAGGTGAGTGCATTATTATAGTTCCAGCCGGATACATTGCTCTGACTAATGGAGCCACTGGGGCCGCCATCACGCCTTGCATAGGCCGATTTAGAGCCCTCAAACCGTTTATTTTTGGTATTCCCGTCTTTATACGCCACTACCCCCCGGTAGCTCAGATGTTCTATAATATTATAATCGAGGGTAGCGTTGGCGTTGAATAATTTGCTGCGCCGTTCCCTTAACTGGCTTTCGGCAGCGGTAACAGGGTTTTGATAAATATTACCCTGAGCGGTTCCCGCCAGTTCGGGATCCTCATCCATATTTATAAAATCATCATCGTTGTTCAGGAGCCCCAGTGTAGGCCGGTAACGAAAGATATTCTGCAGACCGTTATACTGGCCGTTTGAGCCCGTAAGCCCCTGGGTACCCAGGCCGGTAACGGTTTGATCGGAATAATTGATCGTGGCGGCTACTTTTACTTTTTTACCCGCATTATGGTTAAGACCCAGCTTGGCCACGTTTTTTACCGAGCCGCTGTTCTTCATCACTCCTTCGTCATTGTTGCGGGAAAAGAAGAAGTTGAACCGGGTTTCGTCACTGCCGCCGTTGAGGCCCACCTTGTGGTACTGGCTCATTACCGGGTCGCCAAAAATGACATCCTGCCAGCTCACCCCCTTGCCTCCATACCGGTATTCGAGCGAATCAAAACTGCCATATCTTTTTGCAAATGCCGCTTCATCCACGGCATCGCCTAAGCCCTTCTCATACTCCAGCAGGGTGTACTGGTAAGCATCCAGCATCGGTATGGTGCGGGTAATTTTTTTAAATCCTACATAATTATCATAGGTGAGCTTTAGTTTTCCCGCTTTTATTTTCTTTGTGGTAATATTGATTACGCCGTTTGCCCCCCGGGAGCCGTAGATATTAGCGGCGCCATCCTTCAACACATCGATGGTTTCGATATCGGTGGGATCCAAAAATCCAACCCCATCGGGCTGGGGCACCCCGTCCACCACATACAAGGGCTCATTGCTCTGGCTGATGGAGGTCCCCCCGCGCAGGGTAACTGAGGGGTCGGCCCCGGGCGTTCCATCGGGCATGCTCACCTGTACCCCCGCCAGGCGTCCCTGTAAGGTCTGTGCTATGTTTTGCACCGGCACCTTGGCCAGTTCATCCCCGTTAATGGAGGAAACAGCTCCTGTAAGATCGCGGCGCTTAGCCGTTCCATAACCAATAACCACCACATCATCGAGGCTTTTATTGGCATCTATCAGGGTGATATCTACCCGGCTGCGGTTATTAATTTTTTCAATTTGGGGTTCGTAGGCCACATGGGAAAAATGAAGCTCACCGCTGGGGTCGGCACTGATTTTATAGGTACCGTCATTTTTGGTGAGGGTGGTTTTGTTCCCCTGCAACACGGTTACGCCAATAACCGGTTCTCCCGCGGTATTGGTTACTTTGCCGCTTATCGTTTTAGCGCCCTGTCCAAAAACAGGAACAAGCCCGCCCAAAAACATCAATAAAGTTAGAAATAGTCTCATTTCCAGGTTTTAATTGTTTCAGAATAAATTATGGAATAACGCAATCATCGCCTTCATTCACACGACAGTCGTTTGTTTTCATTTATGCAAACATCTGTAACAAATTTATAGGGCAACCTGAACAATAACTTCCAATATCGTCTAAAAAGCTTCAAATTTTGATGAAAATGCGCGGTTTTACCGAAAATCAGCCCGGACTTTGTCAGGGCCGGTCAGGGGTGGCTGCGCCTGAATGATCCGCCGTACCGGCTGGTAAGCGGCGGCCGCCCTTTCGGGGGGGAAAAGGAAAAACAAGGGATATTGCCGCTTCCGAACACCTTGTTTCAACAAAATTGAACGGGAATTATCAAAAATTGAAAGGTTGCTCCTCCCCTGTGGGTTAATTTTACCGGGTCAGGAGGCAGCATTTTCTAATGGGCTGCTGTTTGTAACGATCTATTATTGCCACTGATCCAAAAATTTTAAAAATGAGTTTCAAAGCCAAAATTTTATTGCCGGTACTGTTCCTGTGGATGGCGCTGGCATCTTCCTGTAAAAAAGACGACCCAACAAAATGGGAACCGGCTACCCCTGTAACGCCAACCGGAAAAGCGGAATTGTTTACCTCGGTATTTGCCAAAACGGCCATTAGCCGGGTAGATACCGCTGGCTGGCTGCCGGGCAACAATGTGGGTATTACCATGCTTAAATTGAGTGATAGTGCCGTGGTAGCGGGTAATAAAAAATATAGTCCGGCCGCCGATGGCAGCTTAACGTCCCAACCCGGCGAACTGATCAGCTATCCCGCAAATGGTACCCTGGTCAATTTTGTAGCCTATTACCCATTCCAGGCCGGTGCGGATTCCGTATATAAAGTGGACCTCAATAGCCAGGAAGATCTCAATGCCCTGGACCTTATTTATGCTGCAACCGTTACCAATTTTAACGTGGAGAGTCATACCGTTCCGCATTTAAAATTTGAACATCAATTGGCCAAAGTAGTGTTGAACATAGCCCGGTCGCCGCGCCAGCGGGCCAGTTTTAAGGACCTCGAAATAACCATTAAAAATATTGCCACTGCGGCCGATTTTAATCTCAAAACAGGAAACTTTGATAATATTGTCAATGCCGACTTCAAACCGGCCATAACTCCCGTTTATAAAACCACGGATGCCGGCCAGCCCGACACCAGCTACACCGTTGCTTTTTTAGTGATCCCCGAAAGAATAGAAGGCAAATTAGTAGAGGTGAAACTCAATTCCGGCAGGGTGCTGGAATGGGCGTTCCCGGCGGGCACAGCCATTGCAAAAGGGAAAACCGTTACTGCAAATGCCGTTGTAGGCGACCCCGTTGAACGGCTGATTTTTGCAGAAGGCTTTGGTACGGCAAGCGTAAGCGCCAATCCAAGTTTCAATAATTATACCGGTTATGATAACGGCGCCGGGTTAACCATTACGGGCAACGGCCAGGTAAGATCTTCCGGCAATGGCTTTACAAGCAACAATGCCCGGTTTGCCAATACCGAGCAAAATCTGAAGATCGAAAATATCAACACAGACGGCTATTCAGATTTAAAATTGCAGTTCAGAATTGGCTCCACCAATGCAAGCGCTACCGTTCCGGTAGATCTTAAGGAGCTGGTTTCTATAAGTTATAATGGCGTTACCGGGCTCGAAGGCCAGATCCCCAGCACCATAAGCTATAGCAGCAACGCGGCAGGTATCTATACCTTCGAAATTGACCTGGGCGCGCTGCCGGCCAGCGCCACAGGCACATTGGAGATCATCGGGAACAAGGGCTATACGAGCAGCGCTCCAAAATCAAATGCCTTCTTCCGTTTGGATGATGTAAAACTATTGGGAGCTAAATAAAAACGTAATCCAATAAAAAGGGGGGTTGTCAAAAAAAGGCAGCCCCTTTTTTCATCAAAATTTAAACAAAAAAAAACATTTCAGGAAGTCATCGCTTTTAACGTACGCTACTTTTATTACCGTTCAACTATTATAGGGAATCACTTTTAATTATCATTATATGTACAAACGATTAGCGGCCTTTGTTGCCGGCATCGCCTTTACCGCAACCTCTTTTTCTCATCCCGATGATAGCCATCGGGAGGCACCGGCCTGGTTTACCAACGCAACCCGCACCATTGATGCGCAGCTGTCTAAAGCCGCTGAAGTGTATATCCCCGGTCAAAACCCCCGCTCTGTAACCTGTGGCACGGTGCGCCTGGCCAATTGCCGCGACTGGACCACCGGCTTCTTCCCCGGCAGCCTTTGGTATGGGTATGAACTAACGGGCAATAAGGCCCTGGCATCAGCCGCCAAACGTTTTACCCTGGCGCTGGACTCCATACGGTATGTTACCGATACCCACGACCTGGGCTTTATGCTCTATTGCTCCTACGGCAATGCCTGGCGTATTACCAAAGACAATACCTACCTGCCGGTTTTGCAGGACGGGGCCAAACACCTGGCCGCCCGTTTCAGCCCCAAAACAGGCGTTATCCGCAGCTGGGATTTTGGCAAATGGAAGTACCCGGTTATTATAGATAATATGATGAACCTGGAATACCTGTACTGGGCAGCCGGCCAGTTTAAACAACCTGGTTATACCAAAATAGCCAGCACGCATGCACTTACGACTATGAAAAACCACTTCCGGAAAGACTATAGCAGTTACCACGTGGTAGATTACGACCCCGCCACCGGCAAAGTGCTGGGCAAGGGCACCCATCAGGGCGTTACCAACGAAAGCGCCTGGGCACGCGGCCAGGCCTGGGGGCTATACGGCTATGCCATGTGCTATGCCAACACCAAAAATTCTGCTTTTTTGAACCAGGCCAAACATATTGCGGCTTTTATTATGAACCATCCCAATATGCCCAAGGATAAAGTACCGGTTTGGGATTTTGATGTGCACAACGCTTACGATGTGGACGAAGATGGACGGGCGCCCCGCGATGCTTCTGCCGCCGCAGTAATAGCCTGCGGCCTGCTGGACCTGAGCACCGAAGTAGCGGATGGTAAAAAGTACGTTGACTATGCCGAAGATATATTAAGATCCCTGTCATCCGATAAATACCTGGCCGGGCCCGGCGAGAACCATTTTTTCATATTGAAACACAGCGTAGGCGCCTTCCTGTTCAATTCGGAAATAGACACTCCCATTAATTACGCCGACTATTACTACCTGGAAGCGCTGAAAAAATATGCCGCAATAAAGAAGATAAAACGATGAACGTCTTCCATTTGAATAACTAAAAACTAAAACGATGTACAAAAAGACACAAATTTTACCATTGACTGCTGTTGCGCTGATGATGGTAGCCACCGCATCCTGCAAAAAAAGCAATGTAGACGATGGCAACAGCCCCGCAACAGCAGACGGCAAACTGCAATTCACTTCATCCATTGAAACCGCTATCGGCACAAAAGCAACAGGCAACGCCTGGGAGGCTAATGATGCTATTGGCGTATTTATGAATGCTGCTGCGGGTGGCGCCGGTTTGGCCGCCAACAGGCAGTTCACCACCACGGGCGATGGCAATTTTACCGAGGCAGGCGACCCCACCAACTACCCATCCGATGGCAGTAATGTGAGCTTTACGGCTTACTACCCCTACAGCGCAGACTTAGGCGGCACCAGCTACGCAGTAAATGTGGCTACACAATCCAACCCCGCCGCAATCGATCTGATGTATGCGCCTCAAACAGCGGACTTTAACAAAAGCAGCAGTACAAAGCCCAACCTGGCATTTACCCACCAGCTATCAAAATTAGAAATAACGATCAAACCCGGTACCAATCTGGCCAGCGTGGCCGGAGTAACGGCCCAACTGCACGATCAGCATACCACCGCCAGCTTTGACCTGGCAACAGGCACACTGGGTACCGGCGCCAGCCCTGCCACCATTAGCGCAAAAATGGAAACCGGCGGCACCGACCCTGTAGCCACGGCTATTTTACTACCCCTGACCGATGCAGCGGGCAAAAAAATAATCTTTAGCCTGAATGGCGTCAGCTATACCTGGACCCTTCCTGCCGGAGCCAAGGCTGAAGCCGGTAAAAAATACAGTTATACCATTGCCCTTAATGGCACAGCACCCACCACCACCGTGGTATTATTAGGCGCCGTCACCATTACCAATTGGGTAGACGTGCCCGGCGGCAGCACCACGCTGAATCCTGATGTTATTACACCCACGCCTGTTTTACAAACCGTTTTTACCGAAAGCTTTGGAACGGCGGATGCCAGCGCTAACCCGAGCTTTGTCAATTACACCGGCTATGACAATGGTACAGGATTAATTTTTAGCGGAAGCGGCCAGGTAAGAACAACAGGTAATGGCATGCCCACACCCGGTAATACGGCACGCTTTAGCGGCAGCCCCGATCAAAATTTAAAAATAGAAGGGATTAACACAACCGGATTCAGCAATTTAAAACTCTCCTTTAAAATAGGGCCATCCAATACAGCATCCGCGTCCAACAATATTGATATGGACACCATCATTACCGTAAACTATAATAATGTAAACTATACGTTCCCCAGCACGGTTTTTTCCGGTACCAACACTCCGGCAGACGTTCAAATAGACCTGAGCACCGCAGCCGCAAGTGCTACCGGCGTTCTCGAAATCACCGGGCATAAAGGCGCTGCAGCCGGCACCAACGGAACCTTTTTCCGGATAGATGATATGAAACTGGAGGGCACCAAATAGTTGCCTGGTAAAAAAATATTTAGCAACGGCTGTCCCAGCAGACGGCCGTTGCTGTTTTGCCGTCTTATACGGAAAGTTGCTGAAAAGTTTAGTAATGAAACACATCGAACTTTGCGAAAATCGCTGAGCCCTTTGCGGTTAATAAAAAGCGTTTAAGCGCAAAGATTGTAAAGCCACTTCAAAAATCCATTTACCCATAAATGAACTTAAAATCTTTTTTATTTTTTTTGTGGGTGCCGTTAGTGCTCCTTTTTTCCTGTAGCAAAAATGATGTAAAGCCACTGGCTTCCAAAGTGGTAATGATCTACATGTCGGCCAACAACAGCCTGGCGTCCAATGCCTTTACCAATATTAACCAAATGGAGGAAGGCTTTACCAGCATCAATGGCAAGCTGATCGTCTACGCCAAAATCTTTGGCCAGCAACCCTGCCTCTACGAAATTTCGCATGATACGGGCCCCGAGATCACCAGCCGCAAGATAAAAATATATAATGACCATGATGCCTCCAACCCTGCCATTATGAAAATGGTGTTCAATGATATGGAATCTTTGTACCCTGCCAGGTCTTACGGCGCCATACTCTGGAGCCACGCCACCAACTGGCTGCCCAAAACAGCAACCGTGGCACTGCGTTCTTTCAGCGATGACGGCGGCAGCAAAATGGATGTGCAAAGTCTGAAGACCGCACTGCCTGATAACCTCGAATACCTTGTTTTTGATGCCTGTTCCATGGCATCGGTAGAAGTCATGTATGAGCTGAAAGACAAAGCCACCTATATCCTGGCCTCGCCCACCGAGGTGCTGAGCGTGGGCCTGCCTTATAACCTGGTAGAAAAATATCTTTTTGATGCCGCGCCGGAGCAGGGGCTGCGCCAGGTGGCAGGCGCTTACTATAATTATTATAGGTCTCAAAGCGGCAACCTGCAATCCGCCACTTACTCGTTAATAAAAACCAGTGAGCTCGATGGGCTGGCAAAGGCCGCCAAAAATCTGTTTTACAGTCATCCTTTTGCCAACCCGGGTTTTAGAAGAAGCGAGATTCAGCGACTGGATTTTGATCCCAATTCCCCTACCGCCGGGTTTGATTTTATGGATTTTTTGAATAAAAATTTTGATGCGGCCGCTTTAACGGATATACAGGCTGCTATGAGCAAAGTAGTTTTATATAAAGTAAATACCCCCAATTTTTTAGGCAAGCCCATTCATGCCTTTTCGGGGCTTTCCTGCTATATCCCAATAGCCGCCAACGAATGGGCGCATCCTTTTTACTATACTTTGGGCTGGTATAGCGCGGCGGGTGTGGATAAGCTATTTTGACGTTTTTTTACCACAGGAGATTCTGAAACACAAAAAAGGGAACAGTTATCTGCGTAGAAATTGGCGCCATCTGAGAGAGCAACTTAAAGCATTCTGTGTTTTAGTGCTTCAGTGGCAACTACACAGAATTTCTGTGGTTACATTTTTATGTTTTCAACAAAATTGAAACTATTTTGCTGATTTTTGAAACGCTCGTTAATTACACGGCGCTATTTTTATACGATATAACTACTTGCAAATGAATAAACGGTTAACAAGCCCGGGAACAATATTGCTTTATGCCGCGTTAGTCCTGGTTGCCTGCCAAAAAAAAGGCGCCCCGGCTGGTATACCTGGCCCGGGCGTTGCAATCCGGTTCACATCCGCTGTAGATGAACATGCCGTTACCAGGGCCAGTGGCAATACCTGGAACGCAAACGACAGCATTGGCGTATTTATGAACGCCGCCCCGGGTGGAACCAACCTGGCAGCCAATAAAAAATACACCACAACAGGCGATGGCAATTTTACCGCCCATGGAGACCATATTCTTGGCTATCCCGAAGATGGCAGCAGCGTAAATTTCAGCGCCTATTACCCATACCAACCCGGTTTAACCGGCAGTATTTACAAAATAAACCTGGCTAACCAAAACAACCCGCAGGCCATCGACCTGATGTATGCCGGTAACGCCACTAACTTTAGCAAGACCAGCACTACCAGCCCCAATCTAAATTTTGAGCACCAGCTGGTTAGGGTTACGCTTACGGTAAGTTCGGGTAACGGCGCCCTGCTTGATGGCCTTGATGCCATTTTCCAGGGCCTGAATACCCAGGCAGATTTTAACCTTTCCAGCGGCTCGTTTTCCGCAGGTACGGCAGTGGCCGATATCCCGGCCAGGGTAACCATCAGCGGTGCCGCGCAAACAGTAACCGCCATCCTCCTGCCCCTTGCCGATGCGGCGGGAAAAAAAGTACAGTTTACCCTGCCATCGGGCAGCACATATACCTGGGCCTTCCCGGCTGGCACAACCTTTGAAAAAGGTAGAAGCTATAACTATATTGTCACCCTGCAAAATGCTACTTCCTCCCGGCTATTGATGAACATGAATTATGAGGATGGTACGCTAAACGGCGGAATACCCGACATAGGAGTGACAAATGCCACTGCAACCGATGCAGCATACTTAGTGTCGCCCGGCGCAACCGGCAACTATGCCATCGCCCACAAGATCGTATACGGCGACAGCGGCTATTACTCTGATGGCTCCTGGCGCAGCGAAAGCGCCACAGCGGCCTATAAGCCCAATGGCCGTTTTGCTCCCGGGGACGAACAGCGATATGAGTTTACCGTATACCTGAAAGACTGGACTCCCTGGGTTACGGACCCCATCCAGGAAACGAATATCTTCCAGTTAAAAGTATCCGGCAATACGGAAACCAATTCGGGCGTGCCGTTGCAGCTGCGTGTAGCCAGGAATGCATTACGACTGCGGTACGTAGACAACGAGCGGGTGTACAACTTTTTACCGGATGTGCGGCCTTATTACAATCAATGGATCCATTTTAGAATAGACGCCAGGTGGACGGCCCGAACCGATCTTACCGGCTACATTAAAACCTATATGAAGCTGCCCGGACAAACCCGGTATACGCTGGTGGATGAAAGAACCAATTATGGCACATTTGCCGGCGACCCTGCCATTGGAAATATTGGCTATATTAAATGGGGCCTGTACGGTTTGCAGGAAGGGCTTACCCGGGTTATTTATCACGATGATATAAGGATCTATAAATTGAATTAAGGATATTGTTAAGGAAAATACAGATCGTTGAGCTTTCATTCTTAATGCATAAAGAAAAAATTCGGTGTTTCTGTGCTTCAGTGGCAAAAAACAAAATCGTATGAACAAAACAATAATGATCGTACTTACATGGCTGATGGCAGGCGCCACGCACGCGCAACAATCCATCCCCAAAGAAAGTTTTGACATCATCAACCTGAACTACCCGGGATTACAAAAAGTAAAAACCGCTGTTAACGGCCATCGATACGATGAAGCCGCCACCCTGCTTTTACAATATTACCGGAAAAAATACAACGGCAAAGAGCCCGATTTCAGCAATGCCGAAAGCAATGTGGATATTAACCAGAAAATAAGCAAAGCTACACAGGCTGCGGCAGACAGTGCCCTGCTGCATAAATTTCAGCCGCAGAAGGGCTATGGCTTTTTTGACTATGGCAAAGATATCAACTGGCAATATTGGCCGGTAAAGGACAATGAAGTGCGCTGGCAACTGCATCGCGTAAGGTGGTGGCAGTCGATGGCACTGGTGTACAACACCACGCATAATGAGCAATACGCACGTGAGTGGATGCTGCAGTTTTCCGACTGGGCAAAGAAAAACCGGCAGGGCCTTTCAAAAGACAATGACCGCTTCGCCTGGCGCCCCCTCGAAGTATCAGACAGGGTACAAAGCCTGGCGCCTACTTTTAGTATTTTTATAAATGCAAAAAGTTTTACCCCGGCTTTCTTAATGAATTTTTTAACGAACTACCAGGCCCAGGCGGATTATCTTTCAAAAAATTTTGCAGAAGAAGGCAACCACCGCTTGTTTGAAGCCCAACGCACTTTATTTGCCGGGGCCTCTTTTCCCGAATTTAAAAATGCCCCACGGTGGAGAAGCACCGGTATTGATGTGCTGAACACTGAAATTAAAAAGCAGGTATACCCTGATGGTATACAGTTTGAGCTATCGCCGGTGTACCATGCGGCTGCTATCGATATCTTTTTAAAGGCCTACCGTACCGCGCAAAAAGCCGGGCTGGAAAAAGAATTTCCCGACAGCTATAAAAAAACTGTTGAAAACATGATAATGGCTTATATCAATATTACATTTCCGGATTATAACCAACCCATGTTTGGCGACTCCTGGATTGGCGGAAAGGATGGAAAACTCCGGCAGTTTCAATCCTGGCAGAAACTGTTCCCCGATAATAAAGCCATACAGTATTTTGCTAACGATGGTAACGCGCCGCAGCCCAGCTGGCTGACTAAAGGACTTACTACAGCAGGGTTTTACACGTTCCGCAATGGC
Organism: Niabella hirudinis; assembly: GCF_051201075.1. Classification (NCBI taxonomy): domain Bacteria; kingdom Pseudomonadati; phylum Bacteroidota; class Chitinophagia; order Chitinophagales; family Chitinophagaceae; genus Niabella; species Niabella hirudinis. The sequence continues at coordinate 165,819 of NZ_JBPEHJ010000007.1, read as the reverse complement.
TGGGACAGCAGTTCAACGATCATGGTACTGAAAGCCAGCCCGCCGGGCGAATTTCATGCGCAGCCCGATAACGGCACCTTTGAACTTTGGGTAAACGGCCGCAACTTTACGCCCGATGCCGGTGTATTCGTTTACAGCGGCGATGCGGAGATAACGAAACAACGCAACTGGTACCGCCAAACCCGTATCCATAGCACACTTACACTTAATGATGAAAATATGATCATTACCAAAGCTCACCTTGATAAATGGCAACCATCTCCCTCTCCCATGGGAGAGGGCCGGGGTGAGCTTTTAACCTATACCAACCCCAGCTACAAAGACCTGGATCATCAGCGCAGCGTGCTGTTTATTGATGGAAAATATTTCCTGATCATTGACAAAGCCATTGGCAAAGCCACCGGTACACTGGATGCCCATTTTGTATTGAAGGAAGACAGCAAACCGGTGTATGATAAGGATGCCAATAAAGTCTACACCAGTTATGCCGATGGCAATAACCTACTGATTCAAAACCTCAATTCCGATAAGGTATCATTAAAAAAAGAGCAGGGCAAACTGTCTTATTTCTATCAGAAAGAACTACCCCGCCCCCTGTTTGCTTTTGAAAAGCCAAAGACAGATGCACGAACGCAGACCTTTATTACCATCCTGTATCCTTACAGCGGCAGCAAAACACCAGCAATATCTTTAAAGGAAAATGCAGGGAATGATTTTGTAAACGGAAAGGTTGAAATCACCTTAACGGTGGATGGTATGAACAAAAGGATCAGCGCCCGCTTGTAGTTATGCTGAAACAAAAAATAAACGACCAGTAACAGTACTTTCTTTCCTAACTCTTTTACCGGCACATGCGGAATATTGCCATCAAAGTATAAAGAATCGCCGGTGCTTAATTTAAACACCGTTTTTTCGAGATGGTAGCTGATGGGGCCATTGAGTGCATAAACAAATTCAAACGCATCGGTGGTATCGTGACCAACAACATGGAGTATGCACTCCGTTTTGTACGGGAACTGAAAGTGGGCACGGTCAACATCAATGAAGTGCCGGGCTATCGTATCGGAAGTTCTCCCTTCGGAGGTATTAAAGATTCAGAGCTCGGCATCAAAGAAGGCGTCATTGAAGCCATCAAATGCTTCACATTTGTAAAAACATTTTCCCTGCCCTGGCAAGGCCGTTGTTTAGGTGGAGCGATCAGCATCCGTTAAAAAACGGATCCAACGTAAACCTTAAACGCTTCCCGGCAACGGGAAATGGAAAATAATAAATATCCAATGTAAAAGTGGATCCGCCAAAACGGATGCATAAAAATAAACCCTAAATTTGAGACTCCTGTTTTTTCAAAACCATTATATGTACAGAATATTCATCCTGCTATTTTTTATATTACTGGCAACCAATAGTCAGGCACAGACAATACACAACGCTGCAAAAACCTGGTACACCGGCCCCGCCAATGCATCGGTAAAGGACAATCCCAATGGCTGGGTAAGTGATCCCGAATGGCTGAAGGCTTTGCCCGTAGGCAACGGACATATCGGCGCAATGGTTTTCGGCGATGTCAATAAAGAGCGCATCCAGCTTAACGAAATAACCTTGTGGAGCGGCAGTATGGATGAGGGCGATAACCCCGAAGCCGCAAAATACCTACCGCAGATAAGAGCGTTGCTTTTTCAGGGGAAGTATAAAGAAGCCACTGCGCTCACCAATAAAACCCAAATCACTTCCAAAAAAGGATCGGGAAATGGCAACGGCGCCAATGTACCCTTCGGCTGTTTTCAAACCCTGGGTGATCTGTGGCTCAGCTTCAACAGCAACGCATCATATACCAATTACCATCGCGAACTGGATTTAATAAACGGTATTGCCGCCACGCGTTTTACCCAAAACGGGGTAGTCTACACCCGCGAGGTATTTGCCAGCCATCCGGACAAAGCGCTGGTGATACGGCTTACGGCCAGCAAGCCCGGCGCTATCAGTTTTGACCTAACCATCAACCGGCCCGAAAAATTCAATACTGCCGTAAGCAATAAGCGCCTCGTTATGCAGGGCGTACTCAACAATGGCCGGGGAGCCGATGGTATGCGCTACAAGACCTATGTAACCCCTGTGCTTACCGGTGGAAGACTTGAAGCAACCGGCAACAGCCTGCAAATAAAAAATGCCAGCGCGGTAACCCTTATTGTTACCGCTCAAACCAATTACCGCCAGCATTACCCGGATTTTGTCAATGGCAATTTTGAGGCGGAGCTGGAAGCCGCAACAAAAAGGGCAACGGCCAAAACCTACACAGCGCTCAAACAGGCGCATACAAAGGACTTCAGCGGTTTTATGAAACGGGTAAGTTTTGAATTAGACAATACCGGCAGTGCATTACCAACCGATGAACTGGTACAAAAGAATTTTGAAACCAAAAACGAACAGGCGCTCTATCCCCTATATTTCCAGTTTGGGCGTTACCTGTTGCTGTCCTCATCCCGCCAGGGCGGACTGCCTGCCAACCTGCAGGGCATCTGGGCCAACAAAATTCAAACACCCTGGAACGGCGATTACCATACCGATATCAATGTGCAAATGAACTACTGGCCTGCGGAGGTGGTCAATTTATCAGAAAGCCATATTCCCCTTATGGATCTGATTGCTTCACTTTCAGCACCCGGAAAAAAGACCGCCCGTATCCAATACCATTTGCGGGGCTGGGCATTGCACCCTATTACCAATGTGTGGGGCTATACCTCCCCCGGTGAGGCGGCCAGCTGGGGTATGCACATTGGCGGCGGCGCATGGCTAATGCAGCATCTATGGGAACATTATGCATTTAGCCAGGATAAAGCTTTTCTTGCCAAAGCCTATCCCCTGTTAAAAGACGCCTGCCTGTTTTACTTAGACTGGCTGGTAAAAGATCCGCAAACCGGCAAGCTGGTTTCGGGGCCATCGCCATCACCGGAAAATAGTTTTAAAGCGCCGGATGGTTCTACGGCACAAATAAGCATGGGCCCTTCGCACGACCAGCAGGTGATTTTCAACCTGTTTGACCACACCATAAAAACAGCCCGGATCTTAAGCATAAAAGATCCCGTGTTTATCAACGATATTAACAACGCAAAGGCCAACCTGGCGCCCCTACAGATAGGCACCGATGGGCGTTTGATGGAATGGGCCCACCCTTTTGCAGAAACAGAGCCCACACACCGGCACCTGTCGCATTTGTTTGCATTTTACCCGGGCAACCAGATAACCCTACATAAAACACCTGAATTAGCAGCCGCCGTAAAAAAATCTTTAGAGGCCCGGGGCGATGGTGGTGTGGGCTGGACCTTTGCCTGGAAAATTGCCCTTTGGGCGCGCCTGCATGATGGCAACCGGGCCCTGAGTATCTTAAACAACCAGTTAAGGCCAACCACGGCAGTGGATACCCGCTACAATGACGGTGGCGGCACCTATTACAATTTGTTTGATGCCGGCCCGCCCTTCCAGATAGACGGCAACTTTGGCGTCATCGCCGGAATGGCCGAACTATTTTTACAAAGTCATGAAGACTATATAGAACTGCTACCCGCTTTACCCGATGCCTGGAAAAACGGAAGTATAAAGGGTTTGGTGGCACGCGGTGGTTTTGTAGCGGATCTGCAATGGCGCAACGGACTACTGACCGCAGGAACTATCTATTCAAAGAAAGGTGGAAGCTGCAGCGTAAAATATGGCAGCAAAATCATAAAACTCAATCTCGCTGCGGGGCTAAAAACTTCGCTGAACAAATACTTTTTGAATTAACAAAAGCCATCCGCCGACATAACACAAATGCACCTGTTGTGTACTGTTTTATTTCCAATCCTGCGTTTGTCATAATGAAAATATCAGATGTTATAAATTTTTTAGCTTCTCTGGTCCGTTTGGTCCGTAATCGTTAATCGTTTTGGTCTGTCCGTTATTAAACTTTATGGTTATGGTATACGTAGGTTGATCTGTCCAATCACTAGCATATTCATTTTTTAAACTGGGAAAATCAGACTTGTCGATAAGTTGATTTAAACTGTCTAGTTGTGAGCGTTTAATTATAGTATGAAATGTTCCTTGCTTGTCATTATACATTTTTGCATTATAATGTGCAGTCCCGTCACCAACTATTGTCATTGTAAAAATCGGGCATGTCCCCAAACACGCATCAGCTTCAAAAGCAATTTGAGAAACTTCAACTTTTTGTGTTTTACACCCAAAGTTAAATAGAATTATTCAAGTTGAGCCCTTTGTTCGTCAGCCACATTAACGCAAAACCGCTTGTTGTGCGCTCGGCATATTGTGTCAGTATGCAGCTTTTCTTTTATTGAGTTCAACATTGAAATTAACTTTTGCCCCCAATGCTTCAAAGACTTTTAAAATTGTTTCAAACCGAGCATTTTTTACGCTGTTTTCAATTTTGGAAATTTGCGCTTTTTGTACACCAACAAGTTCTCCCAATTCTTCTTGTGTCAAATTGCGCTCTTGTCGAGCCTGTTTAATGGCTTGTCCTAACAAGTCAATTCTCAATTCGTTTTCAAATGCTTCCCGCTTTTCAGTTCCACGTTTGCCAATGTGTTTGTCTATCATTGTGTCAAGCGAAACGGTTTTAAATTTATTTGTTGCCATATTATTTATTTGTCTTGTTGTTTAAATATTGTTTTCTTATTTCTTCTGCTTTCTTTATTTCTTTTGGTGGCGTTTTCTGGGTTTTCTTCAAAATTCCGTGTGTTGCCACAACCAAAGTTTCTTTTCCGCTCGTTTTGTCATCAAGATTATCTAAAAACTCAATTGCTTCTGGCAACAATTCTATGTCGAAGTTTGTTTTCATTCGAATTTTTTCAAAGATATTAATTTCCCAATTGGGAAACAAATGCTTTTTATCAAAAGTCTCAAAAATGTAATTTTTCGCCAGTAAATGCCTGGGCGGATGGTCGGAAATGCTGACGCACAACTCAAAAATATACGAAACCATTTATAGCATCTGCATTCTTCAAAAAATACATCAACACGCTGTTTTTCTTCTGTTTAAAAAGACATCGGAATATCCACCAAAATAATTATTATCATCAATAAAGCCTCTATTCTTTAATTCATTAAAAATGGAAACCGATTGAGCGGCAGTAATATCGCCCTGTCTTGCAAAACGCTCGGTATAAACCGGGCTTCTTTCACTCATTCCTGTTGCGTATTTAGGTTTGGAGCCGTTGGTTACCCCCTTGTTGTATAACGCCTCTGTGAGTATCCGGATGTTGACAAAATCAACATTCGTGTTCACATCGGCCGGCAAAATGACCCAACGCAGCTTTACGTCAGCATTGGCATCAGTACCTGTTGTAGCTTCTTCTGCCTGGATTCTTATTTTATTAAAAGGCTTAATAAGACCCTGGCGGCAAAATTATTTTTGTGGGGTGTACCTGCCATCTGCTACATCGCTTCCAGCTCCAGCACGGAGCTGGTTTCGGATTTCTTTAAATACCATTTAAGCCCTTGCGCCATCAGTGTTTCACCACTAAATACCTGACCGCTTTCGGGGAACTGCGGCCTGGTATCGTTTAATAAATTGATCTCCTTAATGCGATAATGTTTCTTCGGATCGAGCCCCTGCAGCTTCCATTCGGGCCAGGTGTCCTGCTGCATGGTTTCCTGGCTATATGCAAAAACCAGGGCCCTGGTTTTTGAACCGTTCACATACATAAGGGAGGCAAAATTTGTAGCATAGGGAGATATGAGGCGATACAGGTCTCCATAACTGATCACCTGCTGCAGGCGGTGATAGTTATCAACCGTGGTGCGGGCCAGCGAAAGTTCTCCCTCCGTCAGTTTTTTAACCACGATATCAAAACCCAGCTTACCGCTCATGGCCACATCCATTTTGTATTTCAACGATTCCCTCCCGGCTGCGGTCACATGCGCGCACATGGTAAGCGCCGGGTAAAAATAAGAAGTGGTCCATTGCAGGCGGACCCGGTCTTTGGGGTAGGTATTATCGCTGGGCCAAAACTCATTAAAGTACTTCATGGCGCCATACTCCACACGTCCGCCGCCGCTGGCGCAAAGCATCATATCAAGATCGGGGTATTTGGCCCGGATGCGCCCGAGTACCTTATAATAAGCCTGGGTATACCGCACATATAACGCGTTCTGCTTCTTTCCCAGGCAGGGGCTATAGGCATTATCCATAGAGCGATTGCAATCCCATTTCATATATGCAATACCGGGCGCCTGCTGCATCAGGCTATCAATTACACCAAATACAAAATCCTGTACTTTGGGATTGATCAAATCCAGCACCAGCTGCGTGCGGTAAAGATGTTCGGGCCGGTTTGGCGCTATCATCAGCCAGTCTTTATGTTTTTCATACAATTCACTTGCGGGGTTCACCATTTCCGGTTCTATCCAGATACCAAATTTTAAGCCCCTGGCGGTAGCTTCCTTTACGAGGTAACCCACCCCGCCGGGCAGTTTCCTTTTATTGGCCTGCCAGTCGCCCAGGCCTGCACGCGAATTGTTACGCGGGTATTTATTACCAAACCAGCCGTCATCCAGCAAAAACAAGTCGAGCCCCAATTGTTTAGCGCCGTCAAAAAGTCCGGCAATGGTATCCTGGTTAAAGGAAAAATAAGTGGCCTCCCAGTTATTTAACAGGGTTAGCCGTTTCTGATGACCGTTCCAGATACCATGGTCAATCGCCCAGTGATGAAAGTTCCGGCTAACCTGTCCCCTTCCGGTATTTGAATATGTAAATATAAAACGGGGCGTTTCAAATTTTTCGCCGGGACGCAGCTCATAAGCCGAAGCATAAGCATTAATGCCGGGAATAATTTTAAGATTATTACCCATGTCAATATTCAGTTTCAGGTTTTCAAACTGGATATTGAAATTGCCGCTGTAGGCCAATGTGCCGGCCAATACCTCGCCGGAGGTCTCCGATACATCGCTGGCAGGCGATAGCAGGAACGATGGATTATAATTGGCGGCCGTACGCACTCCCAGCTTGGACTGTATACTAAAAATACCCGGTTGTAACAGGGATTGATAAGGTTCCATTTCCTTTTCATACTCACCATAAAAATGGGTCAGATAGTTTTGAGGCCAGGCAATATTAATAAAGGCCGATGCATAGCGGTCTAAAGTAACCGCCCCCTTTTCCTCCTGCCAGATAGTGGTCCAGGTTTCAATAATATCTTCTTGCTGAAATGCTTTGTAATGCAGGGTTACAAAAAACGGGTATGCGGGGTCCTTAAGCTGGATATCGGTTTGTACAACATCCGGCGCGATGTTCTTTGTTTGAGATGAAATATAATCCAGGACCAGCGACCTGTTGCCATCGGCATGCTGCACCGCTATAGCCGGCTCGTTTAAATAGGTAGCGCCGCCGGTTGCATAGGCGGTATTGAGCGTGGCATTCTCGTTCCGGTAGCCGGGATTAACATCCCGGTAAACCGATGCACTGCTTAATTTTTTGCCGAGGTAAACCTGCTGTAACTGTTTGTTGGTATCTACCTGGTAAACAAGCGCTACATGATCCGTTGTAATAGCGATATTCTGGGCAAAAATTGCTGCCGGAAAAGAAACTGCTGCAAGGAGGCAACACAGCTGGTTTTTTAAATTCATCCGTCAAATTACTACCTATTTTTCAGGATCCTGTCAAAAGGTTAAAAATTGTAAACAGCTGGTTAAAAAGCGGCCATTGCCGCAGAGCAGGATTGCCGAACCGGAAGTCGGCCAGACTCAAAAATAACAGCCACGGGCCGGGCCGGCCTTCGTTCGGTTTTTATTTTGACGATGAGCTGACTCAACTCCGCAGTAACATCCAGACCTGTGTTGGGTTTGATACCCATTGATGCAAGATGATAATAGCTTGTATCGTTTGATGCACCGGAGATCTGCGACAAAAGAAGAAAAAACAATCCCAGCGTGATGCGTGGCAGGTACAAAAGATGCCGGGTAAACGGGCGGGGAACAGCCATGCTATGCTTCATATCAGAAAGATCTATATTTAGGATTCAACACGGAGGGAACAAAGGCGCCGGTTTGTTCCAGGTAATTACTTAATTTTTTTTTCAGCAGCGCGGCCTGTGCGCTGTGTTGTTGATAAAGGTTATGCGTTTCTTTGGGGTCGGCGTTCAGGTCAAACAGTTCCTGGCTGCCCGTTTCGTAATGCACCACCAGCTTCCACTTTCCCTCCCTGATAGCGCTTGCGGGCGTTTCGCGCCAGGTCATCGTTGTTTTCCGGTTGGCCTCAAGATAGGCCGGAAAATGCCATATCATTGTTTTTTGCTGCACCGGCTTGTTCTCAAAAAGGGGCAGCAACGATTTTCCATCCAGTTGCGGTAACTGTTTTTTTGTTCCGGCAAGCGCCGCAAAACTGGGATAAAAATCTACCGCTGATACGGGGTCATCGATGATTTTCCCCGGTTGCAAATGGCCTTTCCAGCTCATGATGAGCGGTTCTTTAATGCCTCCCTCATACAGGGAACCTTTTTCGCCCCGCAAATCCACCTGTGTATAATTGAGCACCGGCCCGTTGTCTGAAAAGAAAATAATCAGCGTGTTTTCCAGCTCATTCTTTTCTTTTACGGCGGCTATTATCTTACCCACATTGTCATCCAGGTTTTGCATCATTGCCGCATAGACCGGCGAATAGGGAGCGCCGGCAGGAATTGTTTTTTTGTACCGCTCTATAAGCTTTTTATCCGGTGCCTGCACGGGCGAATGTACCGAGTAATAAGGCAGGTACAAGAAATAAGGATGATTGCGGTGCTGTTTAATTTTGGCGATGGCCTTTTCCGTAATGGCATCGGCCAGGAAAACAGAATCGGGCAGATCTTCAAAACCCGGGATTTCTTTTTTATAATTAAAATGAGAATGTACGCTACCTCTGTTGTTGCCGCCGGCATTGTATTCAAAGCCCTGGCCGGCGGGATCAAAAGCCCCTTCACCCAGGTGCCACTTGCCAATCAGATTGCATTCATACCCCGCATCACGCAGCATTTCGGCAAGGGTATAAAAAGAAGTATCGAGTACCGTGTTGTTTTTTACTGGAACCAGCTTACGGTCCGTTGCCCGGCCTCTTTCTGAGCTGCCTACCGTGTATATTGTATGCACCGGCGTAAAGCGGCCGGTTACCAGGCAGGCTCTTGATGGTGCGCAATTGGGTGCATTTACATACGCTTTGGTAAACTTCCAGCCACCGGCCGCCAGGGCGTCTATATGGGGTGTTTTAAACCAGGGGTTATTGTAAGTGCCCAGGTCGTTATATCCCATGTCATCCGCCAGTATAAAAATAATATTGGGCCGGGAACCCCGCAGCGCAGCTTTTTTACCGGGTTGCGCATTACCCGTCAATGCGCCCATTATAAGGATCGCAAACAGCGCCAGTCTTTTGTTCATTTGCATACACTTATCAAAAATAAAAACAAGATATTTCATCGCAGTTGATAAAAGATTATATGGCTCTTAATGGCCATCATCAAAATCGGAATCATTGATCCAGCCCCATCTTAATGTGCTGTCGTGTTGCATATATCTTTCGTAAAAATGAATCCCCGTTTTATCGGCATACGGATAATTATCAAACAGGGCTCCATTGCCCAATATGCGGGGGTCTTGCTGCGTTCTTAATTCAGAAAACAGCTTTTCTTTCAGCCCCGAAGCGATCCCTGCGTACTCCGGGTTGGCGGCCAGGTTGTTCAGGCATTCCCTGTCGGGTTGCAGGCGGTACAGCTCTTCTGCGCCGCGCCGGCCAAAGCTCCATTGCCAGTAACGAAGGGTTTCATTCTTTTTGCCGGCCTCAATGCAGGCCGTTTTTGTGGGACTGCCATCTACGTTTGTATAGCCGGTTTGGGGGTTGCCCGCCGGCCAGCGCCCGGTTTCAAAATTGTGCAGGTAAATATATTCCCTGGTAACCATACCGCGTATGGGATAACCCACATCGCCCGGCCGGCCTACATCGTGACGTTCCTTGCCAATCAATACATAGCTGCGCTGCGGATTAACGATCCCTGTTTTTGAGGAATAAAAAATATCGGTAAGGCTTTTGCCCTGTACGGGCTGCATTCCCGCTGCGTTGGTCTTTATACCGGCCAGTTCTAAAAAGGTAGGCGCAAAGTCGATAAAGCTTACCAGGTCATCAACCATCCTGCCCGGGTTTTTAATCCCCTGTTTCCACATAACGGCCAGGGGCAGATGATTGGAGTATTCATACTCCTGCCCTTTTACCCGGGGAAAGGGCATCCCGTTATCCGATGTAACAATGACAATGGTATTATCTAATTCTCCGCTGGCTTCCAGCAAATCCAGTATTTTCATCAGCTGCTGATCAAAATACTGCAGTTCAAAAGCATAGTCCAGCATATCAGTACGCACCGAATCGGTATCGGGCCAAAAGGGCGGCACGGCTGTAATATCAGTCGTTTTCATTCCTCCCTTTTTTATACCGGAGGCATATTCATAACCACGGTGGGGCTCCCATCCGCCATACCAGAAACAAAAGGGCTGATCTTTTGGTTTTTCTTTTATAAATGCCTCAAAATTCTTTGCATAGTCATCGGTCGAAATCTGGCGAGATGGCGGCGTTGTTTTATACCGGTTATAATTCCTGCCGGTTAAGGATCTTGGCTTACCATCCGCCGTTTTTGCCACCACCGGGGCACAGCCTTTGCCGGTAAAGCCCGTAAAGTATCCCCTTTCGCCCAGCGCTTCCACATAGGTTTTAAATTTTTGAGGAAAATATGACCAATGGTTTCCTGCGGCTTCCAGCTGCCAGGGGTTACGACCCGTAACAATACAGGAGCGTGATGGTGCGCATTTGGCATTGGGCGTATAAGCATTATTAAAAAGAATACCATTTCTGGCTACTTTATCAAAAGCCGGCGTTTTTACCCAGCTGCACCCATAAGCGCTCATAAAGGGGTATGAAGCATCATCGGCAATACAGAACAAAATATTGGGCGGCTTCTGCTGCGCAAAGGTCTGCAGGCACGGCGCCAGGCATAACGTCCAAAATATCCAGAACAGGGTCTTTATTTTCATTATATGTAAAGTTAAGGCTGCGCACAGTTACTTCCAACCATTAGCGTGCAGGTAGTCCGCGATTGTGTTATATTTATTTCAGGCAATGACGCAACGGAGCAAGACGCGGCAGTTTCATTTAATGCTTCGTGCGTTTTTTTGCCATGGTGTCTTTGTGGCGGTCGGTATTTCAAACCCGGCATCTCATTTCCGGTAGACATCCGTTCCATCCAGCTTAAACTGATAAGGCCAGCGCGGGTTGTCTTCATCTTTCCTGCCAACAGCGGCATGTGCTGCAGGCGCGCCGCTTACCACCAGCCATAAAAAGGCCGTATGATCGGGAACTTTGAAATGACCGGCGCCCTTCGCCTTCCGATTCATTTTTCCATAAACCACCTCCCCTGTTTTATTAACGGCTACAAATCCATAACGCCAGCCGGCAGCCGCCTCATCCGACAGCCCCCTGAAATGCAACCCAATTTTACGTTTGCTGGCAGGCACCTGTAACCGGATGGCATTATATCCATAGTTTTGCGGACAATTTTCGTTAGCGATACGGTGCCATCCCTTGCCTATAGCATCGGTTTTTGTATAGTGCATATTGGCATAAGGTTTTGCCACTTCTTTTACCCTTTTCAGATCCCAGGTTACAAAGCGGCGGGCGGCATCGAACATTTCATCATTAAAGCGCTCCTGGCTTGTATGCGTAATGCGTTTATAAGTGGTTACGGCATCCTCGCCTTTTTTTACCGCATGCAGCAACTGGCCGTAAAATGTTTCACCCCGCTTATTGGCCCAGTATTCCAGTACATAGGGCGAATGGTATTGATTTTCCGGATGCAGAAAAGCGTAATAGGTATTTTTTAAGTATGCCGTTAAGTGAAAATGCTCAAAAGTCATCCATTGCGGGTACACCTGCCACAACATATATTGTGCGGCCATCTCGTTGAAGGGCCCGTTAAAATGGCTGCCATAATCACAGTCGGCCAGGTACTGAAACGCATGCCCCAGCTCGTGCGCCAGCACTCCGTAAGGATAACTGTGGATGCGCACCGCAGGCGTCCAAAGTACTCCCACACTATCCTTACCCCAGCCATAGGCCGTTTTATTGTTACCGCCGGTAACCAGGAGAATGGCCTTGTACCTATCTGTAACAGATGTTCCCTTTTGTATAATCTTTAACCGGTTTACATAGTAATCATAAAACCGTTCGCATTCGTTTAAGGCAAGGCGGGCATCAAAGCGTTTTGTACTGTCTGGATTTCGGGAAGGGTCATCGCCATATTCTTTTGCCCAAAACATAATAAAATTATCCGACTCCAGCCTTCTTTTATTACTGTATTCACTTTGGTTGTTTGCAAAATCGTTGCCGGGGGGCACCGTGGAAAGGCTGTCGGGGATATAGGCTTTTTTCTTACCTGCCTGCGCCCACAGGGGATTACACGCCACAACGGCAAGTAGGATCCATAAAAAACAAAGAACGCTTTTGCGGGTCCTGACCGGGTAGTTTGCAAATTGAATCAGCGACATATTTATTTTCTTTTTTAAAAAAACTCGTTTGAATATCGAAGAAGCTGTTTAAATTTTCACTATTAAGATTCCGTATAACAGACATTAAAAACCTCAAAAACCATTAAGTTAAGATTCATTGAGAGCTGCGGCTACTAAACTATTCTTAATGCCTTACTGGTTTTTAATCCTTCTATTTTTAAACGGCTTCTCAGAACCTGGCATTGATCCCACTATTCCCTTAAAACCTATCGGGGCTAAAGGTTTCAATACTTGTTTCTGTACTTTTCCCTGATAAAATATCCGCGATCGTTTTACCATAAGCCGGGCCCAAACTAAGCCCCATCATGCCGCCGCCGCCGGCAACACTTAAATTGCTTATTTTTTTAACACGGCCCAGGTAGGGCAGCCCATCAGGCGCGCAGGGCCGGTAACCGTACCAGGTATTGGCCGGAAAACCGGGCTGCCAATCCGGAAAATATTTGGGTATTGCTTCCACAATCCCCTTTACCCGGTTGAGATGAATTTTATTGCTGGCAGGCCCCAGTTCCATGGTGCCGCTAAAACGGATCTGCCCGTTCATGGGTGTTACGGCCACGCGCGCTTCCAGCAACAACGCGGCATGTATCATGGATGTGGCCGGCGATGGGCGGTACATAAAAGAATAGCCCTTGCCGGGCATCAGGGGCAGCCTCAGTTGCAGCAGGGAGGCCAGTTTAGGAAGCTCATGCCCCGTAGCAATCACTATCTCATCTGCTTTAAAATTTCCTTTTTCAGTAACTACTTCCGTTAATGCATTGCCAGCCGATTTAAAGCCTTTTACACCCGTTTGGTAGTGGATTTGCACCCCGCCTGACAGCAGGTGCTGCGTGAGCTGCTTTATCAGCTGCGGCGGGTACAGGATACCATCACACTTGTACAATACGCCCCCTTCAACATCCATTTTTAAATGCGGCTCCAGCTCCCGGATCCCGTTTTTATCATACACCACCGCGTTTAAACCCAATCGTTGTGCTTTTTCGGCAAGCACGGCTTCTTCATGCGCCGTATCGCGGGTTTTATAGAGCATCATAATGCCGTTCTGCCGCAGTTCAAAATCAAACCCCGCGGCCGCGGCCCATTCATCATAAAGCTTACTGCTAAACAGGTTCAGATCCCTGATGGCTTCCGCATTGCGATCGACATTTTTTTCATTGGCATGCTTTAAGAATTTCATACCCCAATCCAACAGCGAAATATTCAATGACGGCCGCACATAAAAAGGGCTTTTGCTGCTCAGCATCCACTTAATACCCCGGGCTACGATACCCGGCGCCGCCAATGGTGTAAAATGACTGGGCACAATCATACCGGCGTTACCGTATGAACAATTGTTGAGCCCATCGCCTTTTTCCAGTACCTGCACGTCCCATCCGGCTTTGTTTAAATAATAGGCCGCCGATAACCCTGCAATGCCTGCACCTATAATAATCGCTTTCATTTTTTTATTTTTTATTAACCCGGCGGCAGTGCACATAGCAGCGCATTTGCCACGCTCGGTTCATCTGCAGTGCAAATGGCGCCATTACATCAAATCCAAAGGCTCATTTTGGATTTTCTGCATTGATACTATGCAAAGCATCTTCGCTTCGCATCACAATACACTACAAAACCTGGAACCCCTGCGCATAGGGATCGTCTTCGGTATCAATACTGATCGTGTTGTATCCGTAAATCCTTGCCCAGCCTTCAATAGAAGGCACAATAGCGGCCTTGTCCTGCACGAAAGTTTCATCTTCAATGCGTCCGGTAAATTGAGAACCTATATAACTTTCGTGAATAAACTCATCGCCACGTTTAAGTTTCCCTTTAGCATACCACTGTGCCATCCGCGCCGAAGTGCCCGTGCCGCAAGGGCTGCGGTCTAATGCGTTTTCGCCTACCAGCACAGCGTTTCTTCCTGTGGAGTTTTTGCGCATCGGCTTGCCCGTCCATTGAATGTGTGAAAGCCCATGAATATGGGCATTTTCGGGATGTACAAATTCATATTTTTCATTCAGCAATTTGCGAATGAGTTTGCCATAATGAATGAGCTGTGCTGCCGAAAAATGACTAATGTCGGCAAAGTTTTTTTGCGGGTCTACAATGGCATAAAAGTTTCCGCCGTAGGACACATCTGCCACCATCTCGCCCAACCCCGGGCAGGTTACGGTAAGCCCTTCTTTGTATAAAAATGATTTTACGTTGGTGAGTTTTACTGTTTTTACCTTCTTGCCGTCTTGTGTGTAATCTATCAACACGAGGCCGGCCGGAGTCTCCAGCCTCAGCTTACCCGGAACTTTCGGAATTACCAATCCTTCTTCTACAGCAATTGTTACCGTACCAATAGTGCCATGCCCGCACATGGGCAGGCAGCCGCTGGTTTCGATATAAAGCACCCCCGTATCATTTGCCGGATCAGCCGGGGGATACAAAATGCTTCCGCTCATCATATCATGCCCGCGCGGTTCAAACATCAGACCCAGGCGTATCCAGTCATATTCTGCCATAAAATGCAGCCGTTTCTCCATCATGTTATGGCCGTTCAGCAGGGGGCCGCCGCCGGCTACCAGGCGTACCGGGCATCCGCAGGTATGTGCATCAATACAAAAAAAAGTTTTTTTCATTGCTATGTTTTTTTGCAACTAAGACACGGAGGCACTAAGGCTCTTTCGTTCATTGCTATTATCTTACAATTTATCATCGCACTTTTGTGCCGTTGTTGCTCCGTGGCTATTCGCTACACATTATCCGCTGTCAACTTTCCATTCACCATCCGAAAAATATTCAAAGAATTATTATTTTTCAATTCGTCAGGCAAATGCTGCTCCGGCCAGTTCTGAAAGGCCAGCGGACGTACAAACCGTTTTACAGCATCGGGTCCTACCGATGTAAAGCGCGCATCGGTACTGGCGGGAAAGGGACCGCCATGCTGCATACCATACACTACTTCCACCCCGGTAGGCATCCCATTAAACAATAACCGGCCGGCTTTTTCTTCAATACACGCAATAATGTCATTATGTGCAGCCAGGTCTTCCGTAGTAGCAGCAAGGGTTGCCGTTAGCTGCCCCCTTAGTTGCTCCGCAATCATCCCTACCTCGCCATCATGATCCGCTGTTACCACCACGCCAAAGGGGCCAAACACTTCTTCGCTCAACAGGGGATTGCTGATAAATTTTTGCGCGCTAACTTCAATCACTTTTGGACGGCCCTGGCCATCCGATGCCTCAGTGGCCGCCTCTGCCAGTACCGCTACGCCATCCTGGCTACTGAGCAGAGATTTGTTTTTTTCAAAATGCGCATGGATGCCCTCATTAAGCATGGCAGCGGGCAGCGCCGATCCAATTGCATTTTTCAGGGCTGCTTTGAAGCGATCGAGCCCCACTCCTTTTACGGCAATAAAAATTCCGGGGTTGGTGCAAAACTGGCCAACGCCCAGGGTGAGCGATGCGGCATATTCCATTGCCAGCACCTCCGCCCGCTGCTCCAATGCGTTTGAAAAAGCAAAGACCGGGTTTACACTGCCCATTTCTGCAAATACGGGAATCGGCTCCGGGCGCTGGTTAGCCACATCAAACAGGGCCTTACCGCCTCCGTAAGAACCCGTAAAGCCAACGGCTTTTATAAACGGGTGTGCGGTAAGGTACGTACCTGTTCTTTCATTGCTGCCTTCCAGGTAATCGCCGGCCACATGGGCAAAAACGCCCGCAGGCCAACCCACTTCTTTTACGACCGCTTCAATAGCATTTGCCATCAGCTGCGATGTTGCCGGGTGCGCGGGATGCGCTTTTACAATAACCGGGCAGCCGGCGCCCAAAGCGCTTGCTGTGTCTCCGCCTGCGGTGGAAAACGCAAAGGGAAAATTGCCGGCGCCAAAAACCAGTACCGGCCCTATTCCCACATTGTATTTTCGAATATCATTTTTTGCCTTGGCTGCATCAGCGGTATCAATACGTGCATCCGTATACAGGCCTTTTGCCACCGCATCGGCATAAGTTCTCCATTGTCCCACTGTACGGGTTTTTTCGCCGGTCAGCCTTGGAAAGGGCAAGGCCGTTTCGGCATGGGCAGTATCCAATAACTCCTGGCCCAGGGCTTCAATTTTATTAGCCACCGCATGCATAAAGGCCGCGCGGTCTTTTACCGTAGTTGATCTTAAAAACCGGCAGGCCTCTTTTGCACGGCTTGCATGTTCGTCTAATAATGATTTCGATTGGTTCATAAAAATATTTTTAGGCAGGGAAAGGTGACGCGTTATTTCGCAGCGAATGACGCCCCTTTGACACCATGGCTTCCCATCCTGTGTCTTACCCGCTAATCCTTTGTTTTGTGCCGATAATATGCGATACATCGGGCCTTGTGGCGATGCCTTTGTTAATAATACCAAGGATCCGCTCCCGCTCCTCGCCTGCAAGCGTTAGCCGGGGTGCACGCACCTGCTCGCTGCCAATTCCGGTTTGCTGCTCGGCCAGCTTGATGTATTGTACCAGCTTTACATGTATATCCAGTTCCAGCAGGGGCATAAACCAGCGGTAAATCTCCAGCGCTTCGGCAAATCTTCCTGCCTTTACCAATTCGTAAACCGCTACCGTCTCCGCAGGGAAAGCACAAACCAGCCCGGCCACCAGGCCATCGGCTCCCGCCGCCAGTGCCTCAAATGTAAGGGTATCTACCCCACAAAGGATCGAATACCGGTTGCCAAACCGGTTGCGCATTCTGGTTACGTTCGATACATCGCGGGTGCTTTCCTTTACCGCAGCAATATTTTCATTGACAGCCAGTTCTTCCAATGCATCCAGCGTGATGAGTGTTTTATAATCGTTCGGATTGTTGTACAGCATGATCGGCAAACCGGTACCCTGCGCAATGGTGTTAAAATAGGCTACCAGTTCCCGGTGGTCAGGCACATAGCGCATGGGAGGCAATAACATCAGGCCATCCGCGCCCCAGGCTGCTCCCAGTGCTACCTGTTCCATTGCCGCGCGGGTACTGCCCTCAGCTATGTTCAGGATCACCGGCACCCGGCCTTCTATTTTTTCAATAGCAAATTTTACGAGGCGTTCTTTTTCATTGGTTGTTAAAACACTTGCCTCGCCAAGTGTGCCCCCCAGGATAATGCCAGTGACGCCGGCCTGAAGCTGCGCTTCGAGATTCTTTTGAAATAACGGCAGATCCAGCTCATCATTACCGGAAAATTTTGTAGTTATTGCAGGCATTACACCTTTCCACTGAAATTGCATGTTATATATATTTTTAGAGGTATGAAATTACAGGGCCTTAAAACATTGGCGATGCATTTATTTAACCGATTGCAGGCAGATTTTACCCCATCCCCTCAACAGGGCATTCTATTTTAGACATAACGAAATATAAAACACCGCTTATAGCCTGCTTTTATAATTTTTCAGGTATTCCACGGGTGTTACCCCTATAATAGATTTAAATACCCGGTTAAAATTGGTAATACTGTTGAACCCGCAGGTATAGGCAATACCCGATATATTTTCTTCACCCGGTGTGATCAGCTTTTTACAGGCTTCGTTTATGCGAAGTTCATTCAGGAATCCAACAAATGTATTTCCTGTTTGCTTTTTAAAATAACGGCAAAATGAGGGCGGGGTCATGTGCGCAACAGCCGATATCTGTTCAAGAGAAATATCCTTATCAAAGTGCTGCAGAATATAGTTATAAATGCTGCCGACCTTTATTCCTTCGCTTTCGCTCACATCGCCCAGCACAGCCGGGGCAAAGGGCTCTACAAATTTCCGCACATTGTGCAGGGCCGTCAGCAATTCAAGAAAACCCGTAATACGGGATACATGTCTTTTGCCCAACAGTGTATATAACCGTCTGGTAATGGATTCCGTATGCGGGTCCGATACTTTAAAGCCCGAAGGGTGTGCCTCCAGAAAATCTTTTACAAGCCGCATTTCGGGAAGCCCGAACAAGGCTTCCAGCTTCTTGCCCGGATCAAAAAACAGCGTAATCGCCCGGATCTCCTTATCTGAACCTGCTTCAAAATACTCCGCACTGTTTTTAAATACATGCGGATGATTGGCGCCAATATAAAACACATCTCCCGGAGCAAAAGAGCACATATTGGTGCCCGCCACCAGGGTGCCCGTTCCTTTTACAACAGCGGTAATCTGCACCTCGGTGTGGCGATGCAGGTAGGGGTAGAAATAAGGGAGCTTTTCTTCCTGTACAATTACCGACTTATCGTGTACCACCGGAATGGTAAACTGCAATACCTTCATTGAATAAATATACATACTTTTGAATATGGATGAAACAGATAAATGCGATATTCGATTATGAAACGGGGCATAAAAACTACACTTATCATTATCCTGGCTTTTGCCGTTACACCTCTTTTTGCGCAAAAAAAAATAAAAATAGCCTGTGTGGGCAATAGCATTACGTATGGTGCAGGCATTGCCGACAGGGAGCACAACAGCTACCCCGCCCAACTGCAAAATATGCTGGGCGATGGTTACGATGTAAAAAACTTTGGTCATAACGGCGCTACCCTGTTAAAAGGGGGCGCCAACCCTTATTGGGATTGTAAAGAATATAAAGAGGCGCTGGCTTTTAATCCGGATATTGTTTTTATAAAACTGGGCACCAACGACAGCAAAGCCGTTAACCGTCCACATTACAATCGATTTGTAACCGAATACAAAGCGCTGATCGCTTCCTTTCAAAACGGAGCGACAAAACCACGCATTGTTTTGCTACAGCCTGTGGCTTCTTTTATGACGGATACCAGCCAGATATGGAACGATGTTATTGTGAAACAAATTGCCCCGATGATACAGCAGGCGGCTTATGAAACCAAACTGGAGACCATCAACTTCTATCCTTATTTTGCAGAGCGGCCCGACCTGTTCCCTGACCAGATTCATCCCACCAGCCAGGGCGCTGCCATTATTGCAAAACGCCTGTATGAACTGGTAAAAGCAACTACCGACAAAAACTATAATAGCTTTTCTCTGATAAAGAAAGAAAAAAAAATCAGCTCCTTTTATGGTTTTGATTGCATTGATTTTAAGTATGCCGGCCGCAATTGCAAACTGGTAAAACCCCGGGCGGCAGCCAAAGGGCATCCCTGGGTATGGCGTGCCCGGTTTTGGGGGCATGAGCCGCAAACCGATATTTCGTTGCTTGAGCGGGGGTTTCATGTCGCGTACTGTGATGTAGCGGAACTCTTTGGCAATAAAGAAGCGGTGAATAGCTGGAATCAATTTTATGCATTGATGCAGCAATGCGGCCTCAGTAAAAAAGCGGTACTGGAAGGCATGAGCCGCGGGGGCATCTATGTATACAACTGGGCGCTTGCCAATCCCGGAAGAGTGGCCTGCATTTATGCGGACGCACCCGTGCTGAACCTGGTAAGCTGGCCCGGTAACAAACGGAACGCCGGCGCTGAGGAGCCCTGGGCCAACTTTAAAAAAGATTATCATCTTACCGAAGCACAGGCGCTCCGGTTTAAAAACAACCCGCTGGATCATGCAACCAAAATTGCAAAACTGGGGTTCCCAATGCTCCACGTAGTGGGCGATGCAGATGATGTGGTACCTGTGGCAGAAAACACCGCGCCTTTTGAGCAAAAAATCACAGCCGCAGGCGGCAGCATTATGGTAATCCATAAACCCGGGGTAAATCATCACCCGCACAGCTTGAAGGACCCCACTCCTATTACCGGTTTTATTTTGCGGGCTACAGGATATGACCGCTTTTGAGAAGCTGACGCATATACAATAACCCGAAATAAAGGTTACCAGATCTTTATGATATCCTTTGCCTGGAGGTACATTTTGCTGCCCGGCTGTACATTGAAGGCTTTATAAAACGGTTCGAAGTTCATCAAAGGGCCAATTACGCGCCAGGCCGGCGTAGAATGCGTATCCGTATTGACCAGCATCCGCATAATGGCATCTGTATATTTACTTCTCCATAATTGGGCAAACGCCGGGAAAAAACGCTGGTCCGATGTAAAGCCATCCGTTTTTGATGCGCTTTGCCCTTGTTGGGTCATTTTAAAAGCATCGTAGGCAATGGCCAGCCCGCCAAAGTGCGCAATATTTTCTCCTGATGTCAGCTTACCGTTAAGATGCATAGCATCCAGCACTACGAAACCATCGTACAGCTGCTGTATTTGTTTTACTTTTTCGTCAAATATATCAAATAAACAATTGTTGCAAAGACGTTGTTATTTGCTAAATTCGGGAAACGATGTAATGATCTCAGTAAATGAGCGATGATGAACTCTTTCGCTCCTGCTGAAAAAACAAATAAACAGATGAAAAAAATAGGATTTTTATCGTTTGGGCACTGGGCAAATCATCCGGCTTACAACACTAAAACTGCGGGTGACACCTTGCTGCAGTCGATTGATTTAGCAGTAGCAGCAGAAGCCATCGGCATTGATGGCGCCTATTTCAGGGTGCATCACTTTGCCAGGCAGCTGGCATCCCCTTTTCCTTTGCTGGCGGCCATTGGCGCCCGAACCAGCAAAATTGAAATAGGCACCGGTGTTATTGATATGCGGTATGAGAACCCACTGTATATGGCAGAGGAAGCCGGCGCCGCCGATTTAATTTCCGGTGGGCGCCTTCAACTGGGCATCAGCCGGGGATCGCCCGAACAGGTTATTGACGGATGGCGTCACTTTGGATATACGCCCGCAGCGGGGGAAACCGATGTTGAGATGGGCCGCCGGAAAGGATTAGAATTCTTTGAGCAGCTGAAGGGAATTGGTTTTGCCCAACCCAGCCCCAATCCTATGTTTCCGAACCCTCCCGGACTGCTGCGCGTGGAGCCCTTTTCCCCGGGCCTGCGTCAACGCATTTGGTGGGGATCCGCTTCCGATGCTACGGCAACCTGGGCCGGCAAGGTGGGTATGAACCTGCAAAGTTCCACGCTCAAATTTGATGAAAGCGGCAAGCCCTTTCATATACAGCAGGCCGAACAGATCCGGTTGTTTAAACAGGCATGGAAAGAAGCGGGACATCCGCATGAGCCCAGGGTTTCCGTAAGCCGGTCGATCTTTGCGCTGGTAAACGACCAGGACCGTTACTATTTTGGTCAGGAGGCAGACAGGACCGACAAAGTGGGGATCCTGGAAGCAGACAAACGCGCTATTTTTGGCCGGAGCTATGCCGCAGAACCAGACCAGTTGATGAAGGAACTGGCGGCCGATGAAGCGATACGGGAGGCGGACACCCTGCTGCTTACGATCCCCAATACCCTGGGTGTAGACTATAACGTGCATGTGCTTTCGTCCATATTGGAACACGTGGCACCGGGATTGGGCTGGCGATGAAATTGTTTCAGGAGATATCTTATTTTTAACCAATGTTTTTGCTAACTTTATTACGTTATTTAAATTTTACAACATAACCCATTATCATGGCAACAGCGAAAAAACCTGCAGCAAAAAAGGCCGCACCCAAAAAAGCCGCCGCTAAAAAAGCCGCGCCCAAAAAAGCAACAAAAGCTCCTGTAAAAAAAGCAGCAGCAAAAAAAGCCGCTCCTAAAAAGGCTGCCGTTAAAAAGGTAGCTCCAAAGAAAGCAGCTCCAAAGAAAAAAAGAAAGATCAATCCCGCCTTATTAAAACCACTTACCCCCAGTCCGGCACTGGCGGCTGTTATTGGTAATAAAGCAGCATCCCGCCCGGATATTATCAAAAAAATATGGGCCTATATTAAAAAACAGGGGCTGCAGGATACGACCAATAAAAGGATGATAAATGCGGATGATAAATTAAAAACATTGTTCGGCGGCAAATCCCAGGTATCTATGTTTGACCTGGCCAAGATCGTTAGTGCCAATGTAAAATAAACATTTTTTTGTCAGCAAAAGGGGAGCCGTTCGCTCCCCTTTTTTGTTGCTATCAAGGCGCTCTTTTTTCCAGCGTTTCGCGTGGGGCAATCAATAGTTGTCCGATGGCCCTACCCTTTTGAAACGATTGCGCCCTTAGCTGGAAACAGCTTTTGGGAATGATGATAGGCGTACCGTTATAACGGGCAGCAGCAGTGTCGGGGTTGGTATTATCCAGCGTATAATAAATATCCAGGCTATCAATGTCGGTACCCAGCGATACCAGCAATTGCTTTTCACCATCATGCTTTGCCGTTGCCAGTACATCAAAAGCCGCGCGGGAGTAACGGATCCCCGCGGCATCCAGCACATTAAACTGGGGCTCCAGTTTTTGCTGGAACCGGGTCCAGTTCTGCTTGTTTTGTGGCGACCAGAAAACTTCGGCCAGGGCCAGTGAGCGCGGCCAGGTCATATATTCCGCATGTCTTCCGCCTGGCACTGATTCTGTCCACAAATTGCCCTGGCCTCCTAATACTAAAGCTTCATCAACCCCTTGTGGTACCGGGCTCCACTGATAGCTCGTCTTCAGGCGAAGCATACTGTAGGTATCCGACTCCAGTAACGGATCGCCCTGGTAGAGGTCCAGGTATACATTATTATTGGGCGTAAGGATCACCTGGTGCCCCTGTTTGGCCGCCTCAATCCCGCCCTGTGTACCGCGCCAGCTCATTACGGTGGCTTCCGGGGCCAGTCCGCCTTCCAGGATCTCATCCCAGCCAATCAATTTCTTTCCCTTTTTCTTCAGGATTTTTTCCACGCGCTTTATAAAATAGCTCTGTAATCCGTGCTCCGTTTTTATGCCCTGCTGCTTCATAAAATCCTGTACCATGGCTGAGCGCTGCCAAAATAGTTTGGTACACTCATCGCCCCCAATATGTATATAGGCGCCGGGAAACAAAGCCGCCACTTCGGTAAAAACCTTGTCGAGGAAACTATATACCCGTTCATCCGCCGGGTTGAGCGTATTGTCGTCAATATTATAAAATTTACTGCCGGGGTTTACCGGGTAAATATAGCCGGTTGCCGACAGGTAGGGGTAAGCCGCTATGGCAGCCAGCGAATGGCCCGGAACATCAATTTCGGGCACAATCGTAATGTTTCTTTCGGCTGCATAGGCAATGATGTCCTTTATATCCTGCTGACTATAATACCCGCCATAGGATGGCTTTTCGTTAGCCCCGGGCGGATCAAAAGACCACCACTGGCCCGTACGGGGCACCCGCCAGGCGCCCACCTCTGTTAAACGGGGCAATGCTTTTATTTCAATGCGCCAGCCCTGGTCATCTGTCAAATGCCAGTGAAAAACATTGAATTTATACCGTGCCATATCATCAATATATTTTTTTACAAATTCCTTCGGAAAAAAATGACGGCTCACATCCAGCATCAGTCCCCGCCATTTGAACCGGGGGTAGTCGACCACTTCCATGGCCGGTACCCGGTATTGATGCTCCTGCTCCGGTGAAAGCAGCAATAGCTGCCGGAGGGTTTGCAGTCCGTAGAACAGGCCGGCTGTTTTGCGCGCTTTTACGTTTATTTCCTGCGCCGTAACAGACAGGCGGTATCCTTCGTCATGAACTGGTTCCGGCAGCGCCGGGTCCAATACCAGGCGGATAGCCTGCTCACCACTGGCGACGGCTGTTTTTACCTGCAGGTTAAGACCGGCTATATCCCCGATCCATTCCCGTATATAGCCATCGAGGCCGGCGCTCCGGGGAATGATCAGGGCCGTATGATCGTTCACTATAAAGGCGCCTTTGCCTTCCACAATGGATACGGGCTCGGGCACAATCGCCGGTTTTGTTTGCGCGGTAACGGCAGTAAAGGAAAGCAGCGCTGATACAACCAGCAGGCAAGCATTCTTTTTCATATATAAAATTTGAGTTGGGGGTGAAGTTATAAAATTATAGATATAAGCATACATACCAATTTCAAGCAGGGTGCATACCGGATTCGTTTTTAAAAAGTTTCTGATATTCTGTAATTTTAATAACCTAAATAACGGGAAAGCGCCCCCCCCAAAAAAAACAACCCGGCTCAATGGGTATAAAAATACACGGTCCGGATCTTTTGTCTACACTTTTCCGTCACCTTCTATTATTCAGGCAACGCATCAACCCTCAAAGGTATCTGGCGCAATAGTTGGGGCCTGATAAGATAGCTTTTAAAACAGGTTCCTAAACACAATTTACAAATAACGTAAAAACCAGATATTATGAATTACCAGGATTATACGATGTTATTAAATGACCTGATCCGTATCAACAACGATCGTATCGCGGGTTATGAAAAGCTGAGCAGCGAGTTAAGGGAAGGCCATGACAGCGACCTTGCGCTTCTCTTCAGCAAAATGATTACAAACAGCCGGGACTTTAATACCGACCTGTCGAAAATGGTAGGCTTTCTTGGAGGAACCCCTGCAACCGGCAGTACCGGAGCGGGCAAATTGTACCGGATATGGCTGGATGTAAAAGCCGTATTTATGGTCACCTCCGACCGGACAACCATTCTCATGCATTGCGAGCAGATTGAAGATGCCGTACAGCAGGCCTACGCAGACGCGCTCAATGAGCCCGGGCTGCCCGCTGAACTCTTCACCCTCCTTTCATCCCAAAAAGCATCCTTGTTGGCCGCACATGATGAAATAAAAGTATTAAGGGATATACAGCATGTTTAGATGAGCCGCAGATATATGCAGCGTCATCAACTCCCACCGGAGGTCATAGATCCTGAAAAAGTTTCAATTTATTATAAAGGGTTTTCCGGTCTATATTCAGGAGCTCAGCGGCTTTCTTCTTATTGAAATTTACCTGTTGCAGCACGGTCATGATAGCCTGATACTCGGCGCGGCCGGCTACCTCCTTTAACAGGTCCTGTTGCTGTGCGGCCCCCGGATCGGTATCGGGCATGTCTGGTACGGCATGGGCGCAGTTGAGGATCTCGGGCAGCAATACATCTTCTTCAATGGTATCACCGGTCGTCAGCAGCACGGCGCGGCGCACGGTATTGCGCAGTTCCCTGATGTTGCCGGGCCAGTCGTAGCGCTGAAAAGCGGCCATCACCTTTTCCGAAAAGCCGGTAACCTGCTTATCACTTTCATCACAGCATCTTTTTAAAAAAAATGCTGCAAGGGGGCTAATATCTTCTTTACGGTTGCGCAATGCCGGCAAATGAATGGCGAATTCGTTGAGCCGGTGATAGAGGTCTTCCCGGAAACGCCCCGCCTGGTAAGCCGCCTTCAGGTCCTCATTGGAAGCGACAACGATCCTTACGTCCGCTACCATCTCCTTGATGCCCCCCACCCTTTTAAACTTTCGTTCCTGGATGATCCGGAGCAGCGCCGCCTGGATGTCGATGGTGAGGTTCGCAATCTCATCCAAAAAAAGTGTGCCGCCATCGGCCATTTCAAAATGGCCTTCCTTATCCTGCAAGGCGCCGGTAAAAGCACCTTTTACATGACCAAAAAGCTCGCTGCCAGCCAACTCCCGCGAAAGCGTACCGCAGTCGAGCGCAACAAAGGGCTTACCGGAACGATTGCTGTTGTAATGAATGGTACGGGCCATCACCTCTTTTCCCGTGCCGCTTTCTCCATAAAGCACCACACTGTAGTTAGTAGGCGCCACTATTTTTACCTGCTGGTACAATAGCGCAGTGGGTTTGGACTTGCCTATATAACATTCTTCATTAAAAACAATTTCCGGGCTTCCCAAAAAAGCTCCCGTTTTTTTTTCACACTCCGCAGCTGTCATCTTTTTCAGCAATTCCAGCACTTCTTCCGGCACCAGGGGTTTGGGGATATAGTCAACTACGCCCAGCCGCGTAACCTCAATGGCCTGCCGGATATCTGAATACCCGGTAATAACCAGAATTGCGGCTTTTTCATTGACTTCCTTCAACCTCTGTACCAGCTGAACGCCATCCATATCACCCAACCGGTAATCGGCAATAACAGCGTCAAAAGACGCAGCTTTATATTTTGCGATTCCCTTGTTGCCGGAAAAAGCAGTTTCAACTTCATACCCTTTTTTTATCAGGTAATGCGTCAGTAATTGACACAAATCTGCATCATCATCAATAATGAGTAGTTTAGCGGGCATATTCTGAGGTCTTTTTTACACACTATTTATAGCGTAAATCGTGCCGACTTTTTTTCTGATGCGGGAAAATTACCCGCTGCCTGATTTTGGCAAAATAATTGCCGGTCAGATAAAAAGTGGAAAGCCGGCTTTTCCCATATCAATCCGTACATCTGTTACCACCCCCATCGCTAAAAACAATGATCATTGACGATGAGGACGACATGTATTACCTGATCCGGAATATATTAAAACAACGCAATATAGAAGCCGTTTTTGCCGGATCCATCCACGAGGGGTTAAAGGTAATGAAACAGCAGCCGGATATCTTTTTAATTTTTCTCGATAATCATCTGCCCGATGGCCCGGGCTTTCAGTATATACGGCAATTCAAGGAAATTGGTCATGCAGCAGTGGTGATGATGACGGCTTATGACACCAGCTATGACCGGAAAATGGCAAAGAATAACGGGGCGGATGATTTTATCGGCAAACCGTTTACCCGGCAATCCATCCTCGCAATTATTGATCAGGCACTATCCCGGCTCCCTTCCTGAAGCCCGCCCCGGGGTTATGCCAGCTGCAATGCAACTGTAAAGACCGTCCCCCGCTGTTTTACGCTTTTTACCTTAATATTTCCTTTATGGTTCAGAATGATGTTTTGGGTATTGGTAAGCCCCAGGCCATTCCCTTTTTTCTTTAATGTAAAATAAGGCTCAAAAAGGTTCTGTAAGGTGTTTTCATCCATCCCGCTCCCGTTGTCGCGGATCTCAACGATACATTTTCGGTCCTCTTTTTTTGTAGCCAGTTCCAGCACTCCGTTTTCTTCTCCCATAGCCTCTATAGCATTTACAATAATATTCAAAAAGGCCAGTTTTATCCGTTCCTTGTCTACCATAATATCGCAAAGATCGGCCGAGTAATGTTTAACCACCTGCACTTTTCGCAATAGCAGCCGGTCTTTTGCCATATAGAGGCTTTCATCCAGGATCTTGTTGATATCTTCCTTCTGCATATCCAATTGCATAAACTTTGTAGCATTGAGGAGGTCCGAAACCATTTGGCTGATGCGCGCTGAGTTGCGCCGGACAATATTGACCAGCAACTGGCCCTCTGCGTCTTTTCCAATTCCCGGAAGATCAGACAACTGTTCGGTAGCCAGCGTTATATTGGTGAGCGGGTTGCGGACCTCATGAGCCATTACCCTTGACACACGCCCGATTGTAGCCAGTTTTTCAACGCCCTTTAGCTCACTGAGTTCAGCATTCTTCTCGCTTAATTCCTTTACATTATCTTCCAGTTCCTTCCGGTATTGATGAGCAATACTGTTTGCTTTCTTTTTTTGCTGGTACTGGCTGTTAAAGGTAAAAACGGCGTACAGTACAGCCAGCAATGCCATAAATAACGACAGGAAGGTAACGGCTTCCGTACTGGTATAGAAATTATTTAATTTCGACATGCGCTTCCGCATCAATTGTTCCTCAATCTCCGTCATCCTGCGGATCTGGTCATCAATACTATCGGCCTGCGCCAGCGATTCGGGGCCTACCGATGACTGTTCCAGTGGAATGTTTTTTTCCTGATGCAAGGCAATAGCACCGGAAAGCCCCGAGAGCCGCCGTTGGATCATCAAACTCAGCCCTTCTTCATTAGCGGACTGCACAGGATCAGCCGGGGTTAGCTCTTTCATCCCGCTATGTAAGGCACCAAGATGATCCCGGGCCGCATAAAACCCCTCAAGAAACTGTGGCAGCTCATTGATAATATAACCGCGTACATTTGATTCAGCTTCCCCCATCGTCATTTTAACTTCTGCCATTTTATTGATCAATGTATAGTTGCTAACGATCCAGTTCTTCTCCTGCTGCAGCCGGCGGTTTGTTGAAAGGATGAGCACATAAGATACAAGGAGCAACAGGGAAGAAAGCGCATATCCGAGCCTTATTTTATTTAAGGATAACATCATACAGAACAGATTTACATTAAACTACCCGACAATAGCGTAACAGACAGATCTTTACAAAATACAAGTGCTGAATGGAGAGGGGGAATAAAGATACATAACTTTCGTAAAGGCCGGGGTGCATTCCAAATTGTAGCTGTCATGCTGAATTTATTTCAGCATCTATGCATATTGTCGTTCAATAGGCCCTGAAACAAGAATAG
Source organism: Niabella hirudinis (assembly GCF_051201075.1). NCBI lineage: Bacteria > Pseudomonadati > Bacteroidota > Chitinophagia > Chitinophagales > Chitinophagaceae > Niabella > Niabella hirudinis. Next base: position 137,149 of record NZ_JBPEHJ010000007.1, on the reverse strand, counting down.
ATCCCGGGTCAGGCCCGGGATGACATCTTGGGTGACATTACATTTATGGGAGTGCGACAATCTGGAATGCACCCGGGATGTTTTTTCGCCGCTGATCTGCTCGGATCTTCCATGCTGATCTTCTCCGCGGATCATCTGCATGATCTGCGAAAGCCTTTTCCCGGCAGCAACTGGCAGGGCTTTTGTAGGTTTACTAATAAAAACGATCCAATTATGGCAAAGTATTCAAAACAAGCCGGCAATAAAGTAGAAAAAGCCATGCGTGAAATGAAAAAAGGTGAACTGAAAAGCGGCAGCGGCAAAAAAGTAACCAGCCGGAAACAGGCCGTGGCTATTGGCCTGTCTGAAGCACGGGAAAGCGGCGCCAAGGTTCCTGAAAAATCCAGCCCGGGAAAAAAACAGCATGCCTGATCCGCAGAAAAGGCGGATGCATAATGAAACCTGCCTGAAGATACCCGGACACTAAACCTATAAAATATGAAAGCAATATGGACCGGCGCTATTGGTTTTGGACTGGTAAATATTCCCGTAAAAATGTATGCAGCCACCGAAGAAAGCAGCCTTGACCTCGATATGCTGGACAAAAAGGACCTTAGCAATATCCGTTTTAAAAGAATCAATGAGCATACCGGTAAGGAAGTAGATTGGGAAAATATCGTAAAGGCTTATGACTATGAAGGAAAGTATGTGGTGCTGGATAAGGCCGATTTCGAGAAAGCCCTGCCGGAAAAAACAAAACTGCTAACGATTGACCATTTTGTAGAAATGGCGGAGATCGATAGCATTCTTTTTGAGGCCCCTTATTACCTGGAACCTCAGAAAGGCGGAGAGGCGGCTTATGCCCTGCTAACAGAGGCACTGAAAAAAACAGGGATGGCGGGGGTAGGCACGTTTGTCCTGCGCACCAAAGAGGCCCTGGGTGTGCTGCGGTTTTATGAAGACCTGCTGCTCTTTCAGCGTATCCGGTATGCACAGGAAATAAGAGCTACGGATGAACTGAAGACTCCAAAAAGAGCCATTAAACCTTCCGAATTAAAAATGGCCACTACGCTGATCGGCCAATTATCCCAACCCTTTAACATCAATGCTTATAAGGACAATTATACAGCCGCGCTCCTGAAGATCATCCACTCCAGGGCAAAAGGAAAAAAGATCAGCCAGCCCAAAATGAAGGTGGTTTATAATAAATCAAAGGACCTGATGGAGCAGCTGAAAGCCAGCCTGGCCGCTTCCAAAGCAAAAAAGATATCATAAATTTATAAGCCGTGGGCCTACTTAAAACATACCAGAAAAAAAGAGATTTTAAAGAAACGCCCGAACCCAAAGGAATGCGCGCAGGCACTGGAAAGCAGGCCCTGCATTTTGTGGTTCAGCGTCATGCCGCCACCCGCCTGCATTATGACTTCCGGCTGGAGATGGAAGGCGTGCTCAAAAGCTGGGCGGTACCAAAGGGGCCCTCGCTGAACGCTGCAGACAAGCGGCTGGCCATGAAGGTAGAGGATCACCCCTTCGACTACCAATACTTTGAGGGCACCATCCCAAAAGGCAATTACGGCGCCGGCGAAGTGGAGATCTGGGATGCAGGCACTTACGAGGCGCTTGAAAAACAGCCCGGCAAAAAAGAAGAAACTGTTTTATTGCAGGAGTTGACAAACGGCTCTGTAAAATTCATCCTCCACGGCAAAAAATTAAAAGGTGCATTTGCGCTGGTACGGATGAAGAACACAAAGGAAGATAATGCCTGGCTGCTGCTGAAACATAAGGACCGCTATGCAATGGATGCGCCTTATGATGCTGAGCAGTCCGTAAAAAAAAAATCAAAAGTAACCGCCGCAGCCCGCGAAAAAAGCGCTGAAAAAAATAAGCCTGCACCGGCTCCGCCGCGGCCGGCTGCAACCGGGAGCGAAAAAAAATATACCCGATTTATAAAACCTATGCTGGCCACTGCTGCCGGCCGGCCTTTTACAGATCAGGAATGGATATTTGAAATAAAATGGGATGGCTACCGCGCTATTGCAGAAACAGGTAAAGATTTCCGTTTCTACTCCCGTAACGGGCTCAACTTTGCCGGCAGGTATCCGGTCATTGCTGCTGCATTGCAGGAGCAGCAGCACAACATGGTAATAGACGGAGAAATAGTGGCCTACAATAACGCGGGGTTTCCCGATTTTCAGGCATTGCAGCAATTTGGAGAGCGGCCGGAGGTTCCTGTGGTTTACCACATATTTGACCTGCTTTACCTGAACGGGCAAAGAACGGAGGAACTGCCCCTGCTGCAACGAAAGGATTTATTGCAGCAGGCGCTGACAGAAAACAAATGGATCCGGTATAGTGATCATATAGTGGGTGATGGTATCCCCTTTTTTAAAATGATCCGGGAAAAAGACCTTGAAGGTATGATGGCTAAGAAGGGTGACAGCCATTACGCAGAAGGGCACAGAAGCGGAGCCTGGCTTAAGATCAAACATCACCATACGGAAGAAGTGGTGATTGCCGGTTTTACCGCGCCCCGGGGTTCACGTAAAAAATTTGGCGCACTGATTCTTGGAAGATACAAAGATCAGCAACTGCGCTATGCGGGCCATACCGGCACAGGTTTTGAAGACCGGTTGCTGGATACCCTCTTTAAAAAAATGCAACCCCTCATTGTACCGGAGTCGCCCTTTGCAACGCGACCCAGGACGAATATGCCCGCCGTTTGGATACGGCCCAGACTGGTTTGTACAATTAAGTTCTCCGAATTAACAAAGGATCATATATTTCGCCATCCCGTTTTCCTGGGGCTGCGGGAAGACAAGCCTGCAACAGAGGTCGTGATCCCTGAAAATGAAACGGCAATGACTAACAACACAACCGTCAAAGAGACAAAAAACAACCCACGGAAAATTGTTTCGCAGGTAGAGGAAACGATTATAAAAGCAGATGGAAAAACGGTAAAACTAACCAACCCGCAAAAGATTTACTGGCCGGCAGAAGGTTATACCAAGGGCGACCTGGCCGACTACTACAACAGGATAGCGCCCTATATACTTCCTTACCTCAAAAACCGACCGGAAAGCCTGAACCGGTTTCCCGATGGCATTATGGGGGAAAGTTTTTATCAAAAGAATGCCGGTTCCATTGTACCAGCCTGGTTTCCCACCACCCCGGTCTTTTCGGAAAGCAACCAGAAAGAAATCGACTATGTGGTATGCAACAGCCGGGCATCGCTCCTGTACCTCGCCAACCTGGGCTGCATTGAGCTAAACCCCTGGAACAGCACTACCCAAAAGCCTGATGCGCCCACCTACCTCATCATGGATATAGACCCTTCGGAGAAGAATAGCTTCGAACAGGTGGTAGAAGCTGCCCTAACCGTAAAACGGGTGCTGGACGACTGCGGGGCGGTTTCTTTTTGTAAAACTTCCGGAGCCACCGGTTTGCATGTATACATTCCAATGGGAAATAAATACAGTTATGAACAGGTGAAAGATTTTGCGCACCTGGTGGCCCTGCAGGTTGTTCATGCACTGCCGGAAACAACTACCCTGGAACGGAGCCTGAAAAAAAGAGGCAATAAAAAAATATACATCGATCATCTGCAAAACCGGAGGGGCCAAACTGTTGCCTGCGCCTACAGTGTGCGGCCCCGGCCCGGCGCCACGGTATCAACACCGCTAAACTGGAAGGAAGTAAAGCCCGGACTGGATCCGCGCCGGTTTACGATAAAAACGATACATAAACGACTGGCACAGCAGGGCGACCTTTTTAAACCGGTGCTGGGCAAGGGCATCAATATGCTGCAATGCATCAAAAAACTGGAACAGGGATAACGGTTTTTTCCCCGCGCATCGCTTTTACCACGCGTTACTCTTTTATCAAGGCTTTTATCTTTTCCGCCGTTACTGCCGTTACCGGGTTAAACCGGCTGCTGTCCATATAATCCAGGAGGCTGTGCAGGAGCTGCCTTGCTTCGGGTCGTTTTTCGGAATCGCTCAGCAGATCGATCCCGCTGATGATGAGCTTCCCCTTTCCGACAGCGCACTCCACAATCAAACCCAGCGGCCTTGCCGTTACCCAATCATCAATGACCCGTACAATGGGTTTCAGCCCCTTTGAGATCGAATCCAGTATGATGGCATTAGAGTGGCTCATCGCATCCCACCACTGCCAGTTACTATGATACTGTGTTGGAAATTCTTTTAAGGCAGGATGGCGCGGATCACAGAGAATACCCAATGTATGCGGCGGCTGGTTGTTTGTCCAGGCAGTGTTCCAGAAAATACTGGAAAAGCCAACAGCAATAGCACCGCCGGCAGCATCTTTCAATGTTCCTTTTTTTAAGCTCAATAATACCTTTCCCCCGTTTTGCAGCAGGGCTATGCTTTCCGCATCAAGCTGCTGTGTTACGCGCACATCAGCGGGTGCAGCAGGCAATACAGAGGGATACACAAAAATATCCCAGGAGTTTTTATAGCGGCCGGCGCTTACCGTTACAATCAAGCGCGAAGGTTGTTGAACCGATGCCAGGGGCTGCGTGATGGTGCCCAGCTGCACTTTGCTGCCTGCCGGAATAGCGGCTGTTTTAAAATCGCCTTTAAACAGGATACGACCTGTATCATCGGCAATCGTCCATTGAATGCTGCCTGCCCCCAATGTCCCTGAACTAAATTGCGCCATTTCTACCGGCACTTTCAGCGTTTCATGGTTCTGGTAAATCATTTTAGGAAACCGCGCCAGTGGTACTATAGCGTTGCAGAAACGGCTGAATTCCGCCCCGGTTACATATCCTTTCTCTTCCCAAAAGGGGCTCAGCACACCTACAAGCGCTGTTCCCTGCCCCGGAAAATCGTGCAGGTCCAGCAGTTGAAAGCCTGCAAAGCCCGGCGTGCGTAATGCCGCTTCTATATCGGCTTTGTAACACAGTGTCTGTAGCTTACCGGATGCCAGCAGGAAACTATCTGCCAAATGGATCATCCCATTTTTTTCCAGTTGCGCCCGGAATATTTCAAAGTTTTTTGCCTTTAAAATGCCGGTGTATTTTTTTATTTCCTTAAAATCGGGGTATACGCACCACTGACCAATCTCATGACTTACCGTGGGTTGTTTCCACCTGGAAATAATGGATACCCAATCGTAATCAGTTCGCGGCGGCTGACCATTGATAATGCTTTGCAATCCCTGGCCCCAGCCCTGTATGCGCGGATCGGGAGAACTGTTAAAATCGCTTTGGGGTACCACCGGCCAGCCGGCCCCTGTGGTATACAGGCGCCGGGGATCTTTTTGCTGCCAGTATTTTACAAACCCAACCAGGTATTGCTGCATGTGGCGTCCGCCGGGCTCATTGCCATATAGCATCATCACAAATGAAGGATGGTTGCCATAGTTTTTAACCATGCGGTTGCTTTCTTCATAAATCCAGGCATCGAGCGGATCGCCACTGCCGATCCTTGAACCCTGGTTGGCCCAGGAAGAACATTCTACCTGCAAATAAAAGCCCAGCTCATCTGCCGCCTCAAATGCTGCTTCCGGCGGTGTCCAGGAATGAAAACGGATATGGTTCAAGCCAAAAGAACGGGCTTTCTTTAAAATGCGCAGCCAGGATGCCTTATCTGCAGGCGGGTACCCGGTAAGCGGAAAAATAGCACATTCGAGCGTGCCGCGCAAAAACAGGGTGCGGCCGTTAATAGCAAACTGCGTTCCCTTTACTTTAAATGCACGCATCCCAAAGTTAACGCGGCGTTCATCCCTGCCGGACCCTGTATACAGCGCCAGGCGCATGGTGTACAGGTTGGGGGCAAACTCGTCCCACAGCAGGGGCCGCTGCCCCATGGGGTAAACCAGCTCTACCCGGGTGGTATCCCGGCCCGCCGTAATCTTTTTTATTAGGGGTTTTAATTTTTCAGCGCCGGCAGTTGCGGCACCTGCCAGCGCTTCCAATGTTGCAGCTGCAGGCTGATTGCCGGCATTTACCAATACAGCTTTTATAGTTACCTGCTTTTTATCAATATCCGGGAAGAGCTGCACATCTTCGATAAAGACCTTCGGCCGTGCCAACAGCTCAAGGCGGCCAATCATCCCATTCCAGTTGCCCTGTGTATGATCGGTAATACTATGCGCATTCACTCCTACATTAACGGTTTTTACCCGGTTATCAACCCTTACGGTAAGCTGGTGGGCGCCGGGTTTCAATGGCGCCGGTAATGTGTACACATGCGAGGCTCCCAAACTGTTTTGCATACCTGCTTCCTGCCCATCGACCCATACGGTGGTTTCCCAATGGGCGCGTTCAATAAAAAACACCAATTCTTTTCCCGACCAGGATGCCGGAATGGTTACCGTTTTCTGGTACCAGGCGGCACCCTTGTAGTATTTTACGGGCTGTAGCCAAAAGGGGATTTTAATATTGCCGGGAACCCGGTAAGGGGCGTATTGATCTTTTTTAAACCAGGAAGAGTCGGCAATGCCCCCCGTCCAGGGAGTATGTATGTTCACATCATTGCCCTTCCCGTTCGTAGTCATGGAGCCCGGAAGGATAACCCGGTCTGCCAGTTGGCGATTGAACCACTTTTCGGTTATTCCCCGGTCCAGCGAATCGATGGCAAAACGCCACTCTCCGGAAAGGTAGATCCGGTTATCCTGTGCATGCGCGCTTAGGGCAAGAGAAAACAGCAGCAGACCAAAAGTAAGCCGAACATAAGGTTTCATATATGTCTTTTTATATTTCAAAAATCAGGGCAGCGGCAACAGATCGCTGTATAGACAAGTAGCTGCCATTACGCCCTGCGAAGATGGGGAACCTGCTTCAATTAAAGAATGGAGAGGATGCTGAAAAGAATAGATTTTATTGTGATCCGGCATTACCGGACCGCTGATTTCCATTCACCGGTTTTTACATTCAGTATCCAGGGCTGCGGTTCCGGCAGCCAGAGGCGTCCGTCACCTATCTGGAGCGGCATCCAGAGGTAGCGCGAGTCCCACTGCGTTTTGGGCTTCCACTGATCGGCCATAAAAATAACGGTGGTGGATTTTGTTCCTGCTACCTTCAGCATCATTGTAGACTGCGACCCGTAGGTATTGGTTTCGGGGGGTGCCATGTCTTTAAACTCCGACCAGGGCCCGGCCAGTGTTTTTGCAGTGGCATATTTGTTCGGATTGGGATTCCAGCCGGTAAGTGCGGAGCCAATAGCATAATAGAGCCCTTTATAATGCACTACGGCGCCCCCTTCCAGCGGCGAACGGATAAAGCAAACTTCCTTTACTACATCCAGGTAATCGTTTGACAGGGCGGCGATATAAAAACCTTTGGTAGGCCTGCTTTCAAAAATAAGATACGCTGTGCCATCGTCATCAATAAACTGGCCGATGTCGCGGCTTTCGAGCCCAAGGGGTCTGAAACTTTTGAGATATTTAAAGGGCCCCTGTGGTGTTTTGGCAATGGCTACTCCAACCCGCGCCAATTTATAGCGTGCATCATCAAGATGAAAATACATGACATAGGTTTTGCTCCCTTTGTTATAAAACACTTTAGGGCGTTCCAGTACCCAACGATGTCCCAGCTGTTCCGGATCTGAAAGTTTTAACGCGGGCCCACGGTTCTTCCAGTGCACCAGGTCCCGAGACTCATAGCAGCCCACATACCGGTAGTCGGGATCATTATCTGCACGGCGGGCTTCGCCATACCAATAGTATTTTTTTCCCAATTTAATAATGCCGCCGCCATGGGCCTGTATATGTTCGCCCTTATCATCGGGCCATACCGCCCCGGGGTTAATTACATTTTGCGAAAAAAGCAGCGCCGGCAGTGCCAGCAGACAGAGCATCATTATTTTTAAACGGTTCATTTCAGAAACTGTTTTGTTGAATGCGCAAAAATAGGATATTGCCACTGAAGCGCTGAGGCACTGAAGGCTTGGGGGTTTTCTACCTTAAAAGCAGCGGCTATTGCCAGAGCATCAAAAGAGTCTGTGCTTCTATGTTTCAGTGGCGATAACACAGACCTCTGTAACCTCCATACTAAAAAAATTTGCGCAATCATTTAATTGCGCATATATTTGCAATCATTCAATTGCATATTATGATTATCAGACGCGATGTATTCCAGGCTATTGCAGACCCCATCCGGCGGCAGATCATCGATCTTGTAGCGTTTGAACCACGGAACCTGAATGCCATTGCAGCAGCATTTGAAGTAAGCAGACAGGCGGTATCGGTTCATGTAAAAATCCTGGCCGAGTGCGGGCTCCTGGTGGTTGCCCAAAAAGGGCGGGAACGGTATTGCACGGCCTGTTTGGAGTCGCTGGGCGAGGTATCCGATTGGGTAACCCAATACAAAACGCTATGGGAAAGCCGGTTTGCAGCATTGGACAATTATTTAGAAAATACAAAACCACAAAAGAAAAGTCATGCAACAAAAAACAGCAAAAGACGATAGCGCTTTGAGGCAAGCAGTGGAAATAACCCATGTATTTAATGCAGAAGCAGCGCGGGTTTTTGAGGCCTGGACAAACCCGGAACAGCTGGTCCAGTGGTATGCCCCGGATGGATGCTCCATCCGCTTTAAAACCATCGATGTCCGGGAGGGCGGATCTTTTCATTCCTGCATCCACAGCACGGTTCACGGAGATTGCTGGTGCAAGGGGCATTACCTGGAAATAACCGCTCCGCGGCAACTGGTATTTACCCTGGTAGTTACCAATGAAAACGGGGAGGATATTACGGCGGAAGCGGCCGGTATGGCCCCCGACTGGCCCGTAATGACAACGGTTACGGTAACCTTTGAACCGCTGGGCAACAAAACACGGATCCTGCTCCGGCAAACGGTACCGGCCGCACTGGCCCAAAAAACAGGAGCGCTCCCCAGCTGGATCTTAATGTTTAACCGGCTCAAGCAATTGTTATGAAACCGTTCTTATTTACGTTCCTGCCTCTGTTGTTGTTAACAGCCGGGGCGCAGGAGCAAAAAATTCAACAACATTTACCGGTTAATATAAAAAATAATCCGATGCCGATACAAACAGGTTACTCCGAAGTAAACGGGATAAAAATGTATTACGAGATCTATGGAAAAGGAGCGCCGCTTGTACTGATCCACGGCGGGGGCTCTACGATACAAACCTCTTTTGGCCGCATTATCCCGCTGCTGGCGCCACACCGGCAACTCATCTGCGTTGAGCTGCAGGCCCATGGGCGTACGGGCGACCGCAACACCGCCCTCTCCTTTGAACAGGACGCTGATGATGTGGCTGCATTACTCGGCAACCTGAACATATCAAAGGCCGATATTTTTGGCTTTAGCAATGGCGGAAATACCGCATTGCAGATCGCCCTCCGGCACCCTGCGCTTTGTAAACGGATCGTTGCCGGATCGGTGTTGCTGAAACGCAACGGAACGCTGCCGCAATTTTGGGAGTTTATGAAAAACGGAACATTAGAGCAGATGCCCCAACCTTATAAAGATGCTTTTCTAAAATTAACGCCGGACAGCACAAAGCTGCTGACACTTTTTCAAAAATGCAAAGACCGGGTATTGCATCTTACCGATGTGAGTGATGATGCGCTCCGGTTTGTACAGGCGCCGGTATTGCTGGTAAACGGGGATGCTGATGTGGCTACGCCCGAACACGTTATTGCTATATCGAGGCTAATACCGCATTGCAGCCTGGCGATCCTTCCCGGCGGGCACGGCGAATATATGGGCGAAATCACCGCTCCGCAAAAAGGGCAAACCCCTTACAAATCCTTTGTATTGCTGATAGAGCAATTTCTGGATAAAGAGAAACGGTGAGAAGGGCAACCAGTGTAAACACATTGGGATAAGGTATCGATTATCGGGGCTGTTTATACTTTCTTTCAGAAAAAAGAGACGGGAAATATTCAGCCTCCGCATGCGGAAATGTGGTATACCTGCATACCGTGGCGATGAAGGGATGCAACATGCGATAAAGATAAAAAATAAGAGGCTGTATCAAAAGTCTCTATTTTGTCATGCCGTCCCGATGGCGATCGCATGTGCGTCAGGTTAAGAACAGATCATGTTGCCATGAAATGTAGTACGGGTAAGCCTTTCGCGCCAAAAAGATCGCATCTTTTAATAGCAAACAGGCGCAGCGCGCCGTTGACCCTTATAACGATGAACCTCCAAAACCTCCCGTAGCCGCAGCGCGGCGGTAATTTCCTGTGCACGGCTTGTACAAACCGCAATGATTACCGGTGCGCTGCACCTTTATTACCCGTATGGTCGTTTACTAACAGGATCAGCGCTGCGCTGCAGCTCCCGGGGCAAAAATTAACTTGACGCACATGCGATGGCGATCGGGATTGTTTCGGCATCTAAAGATGATTTTGTCAATAGATGCTGAAACAAGAATAGATCCCGGGTCAAGCCCGGGATGACATCTTCAGAACAACATTATGCTGTAAAGCGACTTTGAGACAGCTCCTTACCATTGGGGTACGGGCATGTTTAAGCATGTGCCTTTTCAAACTGTTTCATAAAATCGACCAGCTTCTGAACGGTTTCCAATGAAGTAGCGTTGTAAATGCTGGCCCGCATGCCGCCGGTGGTACGGTGCCCCTTCAGGTTTACAAACCCGCTGGCAGCTGCCTCCTTTAAGAAAAGGTCATCTAATGTATGATCCTTTGTGATAAAGGGTACATTCATAATAGAGCGGTCTTCCGCGGCTGCAGTGCCACTGAACAGTGCCGAATTGTCGATATACGTGTACAGCAGATTTGCTTTTTCAATATTGATTGCGGCGATCGCTTCCACACCCCCTTGCTCCTTCAGCCACTCATACACCAGCTTACAGATATAAATACCATAGGTAGGCGGTGTGTTAAACATGGATCCGTTATCTGCATGATTTTTATAATTCATCATGGAGGGCGTAAAATCCATGGCGTTTCCCAACAGATCTTCCCTTACAACAACCACGCAAACACCCGCTGCTCCCATATTTTTTTGCGCACCGGCATAGATCAATCCAAACTTCCGAACATCATAATATTTGGAAAGGATATCGGAGGACATATCCCCTACCAAGGGCACATTCCCGGTATCCGGCAATTCATTAAACCGGGTTCCGTAAATGGTATTGTTGGTGGTAATATGAAAATAATCCGCATCCGGCGTAAAAGCAGCCGGATCCAGCCTGGGAATATAATTAAAGGTTTTATCCTTCGAGCTGGCCACCACATTAACGCTTCCATAGCGCGATGCTTCCTTGATTGCCTTATCGGACCAAACCCCGGTATTGACATAATCGGCTTTTTTATTCCCGTTCATCAGGTTCAGCGGCACCATGGCAAACTGGCTGGAAGCGCCGCCTTGTAAAAACAATACTTTATAGTTGTCCGGAACCTGCATCAGCTCACGAAACAATTGCTCCGTTGATTCGATAATGGCCATATAATCCTTCGATCGGTGACTCATCTCCATTACGGACATTCCGGTATTGTTATAGTTCAATAACTCTTTTTGTGCTTTCAATAACACCGGCTCCGGTAATGCACAGGGCCCGGCCGAAAAATTGTAGACTCTTTCCATTCTAAAAAACTGGTTTTAATAATGAGGTGCGAAATTAATAAGAACCCTGCAGCTTATTAAATATTTTAATTAAAATCTAATGCGCTCCCGTTTGCTGATTTTTCTTGAAAAACCATGCCTTTTGTTCATGTATCCATTGTTCAACAGGAGCAATCGGTTTTAAATACACCGTTTACAGCAACGATTTTTGCAATATCAAGAGCACTGCCATTATCCAGCACCAGATAATCGGCACCCGCTTTATGTACAATTTCGCGGATCATTCCTTCTGCCCGCTCCCAGCCTCCCAAATCGGATAAAACAGCTACTTTTTCCTTTCGGTCCCGGTGCAATTTTAGCTGATTCAAAAAGCTGTCTGCGTTGTCTAACGTACATTTATAATCCATAATATCTATTTATCCACAAAGGTAAGCAATTCAGAACTCCCTCATATCCAATCGATTTTGCCGTAACTGTTGATTTTTTTGCACATATATACTATTATGGGGCATTTCAGCGTTTTACATATAGCCAAATATATTATCCATTTCTACCGAGCAGGGATACCAAAGGAGCATTGTTTGCCTACAGCAACTCAATAATTTATCCCGGGCAAAGTATTACTAAACTACCTTATATGGACATTAATAAAATGCAGGACAAAATAATCGCCGAGTTTGAAAACCTGGCCACAGCCGTTAACAAGTTTTCTTACTTCAGGCATTTGAAAAAGGTATCCAATGAATCTCAGCCAATGGACCCTGTTGAGAGGAATGACCAGAACCTGGTAACCGGTTGCCGCCGAAAAGTATGGGTAATGGCTTATAAGCAGGATGGCCGCATCTTTTTTAAAGCCGATAGTGAGCATGGCATCACCCGGGGGTTGGTAAATCTGCTTTTAAAAGTATACTCCGGCCATACGGTGGCGGCTATTACCAATGCTGATCTTTATTTTTTGCATGAGATCAAACTGTTCAATTACTTGTCGGCATCCTGGATGCGGGATTTTCTTTCCGTAATACAACGCATAAAATCCCTCGCTATTGTGCAGCATCTGAATGTTGCTCCGGAGCGGGAATCATAATTGCTTTATTTCCCTTTTCAATAGTTGTTTTTCAGCAACCGGTTTTTCCGGCGCCATTGCCTGTACAGGAATGGCTTTTTATTTTCCGTAAACTTTGGCAAATTCAACGGTCCGGTTTGGTGCGGCCATAACGTATCCCCGGGGCATTTCATATATTTGTCAAAAACGGTTTATCCATGTCAAAATACATTTTGCTTGCCAGCTTATTTTTTATTTGCACGTTGGGCCATGCCCAAAAAGAAGACAGGAAATTAACGGCCCTGATCCGGAGCGCGGTCAGTGATTTTCATGGAGACATTGGTGTGTATGTGCACCATCTAAAAAAAAACAGGGCTGTAGCGGTAAATGCGGATACCGTCTTTCCTACTGCCAGCATTGTCAAAATACCCATCCTGGCGGGTGTTTTTAATAAGATCGCGAAAAATGAACTCAAATTGTCTCAGGAATTTGTATACGATGCCAAACGGATATACGGCGGTTCGGGGCTGATGCAGTTTTACAAGGACAGTGCGCGTACAGATCTTTCCACGATGATCTCCCTGATGCTTACCTATAGCGACAACGTGGCCTCTATCTGGTTGCAGGAGCTGGCAGGCGGTGGCGCTGCAATTAACACAATCATGGACCAATTGGGATTGCCCCATACAAAAGTAAACTCCCGGACCGCAGGCCGGCAGGATATATGGAAGCAATATGGCTGGGGACAAACCACGCCCAAAGAAATGGCCCAGCTGTTTACCCTGATCCGGCAGGGCAAAGTTATTAACGCGCGGTATTCCGATAAGATGTATCGCTACTTAAAAAACCAGTTTTATAATGGCCGCTCTTTATCGCAGCTGCCGGCAACTGTTAGTACCATTTGCAAAACCGGCTCGGTAGATGATGCCCGGGGAGAAGTGGTGCTCGTCAATGCCCCGGGGGGCGATTTCGTTTTTTGCATTTTGACCAAAAATAATAAAGACCGGAGCTGGACCGATAATAATGAAGCCGAGGTACTAACACGAAAGCTGGCAAATATTATATGGAACTACTACGAGCCCAAACACCGGTTTACAGCTTTTGAAAAGATCGATTAATGTTAAAAGTTGCCCTTTCTACTTCAATAAATTCACCACATCCGCGGCCCGGTTTGCAGGGGTGACCTTTAGTTTTTTGACCCGGCCGTTGATCAGCTCGCATTCGATGGTGGTGTTTTTAGCCGCTTTTAATTTAAAATGCACATTCCATTCCTTTTTCCACGAGGGAAATAACAGGATCCTGTCGTCTTCGCTCTGCAGCAGCATGGTTTGCAAAGTGGTCATTGCAATGGCGCCATGCTGTATATCGGGCGGATAGTCAAAAGCCACTTTTGAATAGAAACAGGGAAAACGAACGCCCTTATCATTCAACAGGAAATTACGCTTTACAATAAATGCAGCTTCCTCCTTTAATCCCAGCAAGGATGCCTGGATACCCGTTGTATGCCAGGAAGAAATCATTCTTCGCCGGAGACCATTGGGCAAACTGATATACGAGCGGGACTCATAACCACTAATATTTTTTGTGCCAAAGTAAGACGGGGTATTAAAGGTATGAAGGGCCAGATCAATATTGGGTTTTCCAATTCCAAAGATCCGGAACGGAAAGACCACATACAACTCAGGGTATTCCACATTTTGATGAATGGTGATCTGCTGTGCCGGCTTCAAAATGGAAAGCCCTCCTTCATGATAGGTATAAAATCCGGGCAACTCCTGCAGTAGCCGGGTGCATTGATCTTTAAAATCCTGATCCGCTTGTTTCAACTGCGCCAGCCGGGGCAGTATATATTTCAACCCTCCGATCAATACAATAGGATTGGTAGCATGCGGATAGGTCTCCAGCACTTTAAAATCTTTGATCACCAGCTTTCCGGCACTGTCCCGCGGGAATGCCTTGTCAAAATACAATACTACATCCCGGGCTATGGGCAGCAATTTTTCCAGGAGGAAGTTTTCGTCCTGTGTATAGCTATAATAATCGAGGAAATAACTCACCAGCTCGGGCCCGCATACAATATGATCCTGGAGGTGGGGCATTTTAAAGTCTTTCGGATCGGTTAGTTTCCGTTCCCGTCGCTCCTGCTCATTGCCAAAAACATTCATCAATATGGCCCCATAGGTAGTGGCGCTTTCTTCAAAAGCAACCCCGGGCTGGTGTTTGTTCCTTTTTGTAATCAGCTTATCTACAGGATATACCACCTCCGTATAATAGCGGATCATGGGCTGTATCAGCTCCCAATCGCCGCTGGCAAGCAAGGGTAAATAAGGCAGGCGCTGGTTTTGCCAAAGCAATACCGGCGACCAGTTACGGTAGTCTGCACTTTTGCCCGAAACGGTATTAATGGCGGTTTTAAGCGGGTGTGTATAGGTATCATTTACGATGCTGGCGCCGTTAAACTGCATCATAAAGTTACCCCGGCCGCAAATACCCAGGATATACCGCTGGTACAGGTAGCTTTTGGTAACCGCCTGCAGGGTATCCTTTTCCACAGTTGTACTGCTGACATTGATAAATGACCGGTTCCAGAAGGCGCTCCAATACTGCTGATGTTTGCGCCACATCTGCCCGCCCGGGATCCGGTCTGTTTTGCCGGCCATCCGTTGCATGCTGTCTATCCACTGCTGCTCTGTGGCGGTTTGCGCCGTCAGTACGGCAATTTTAAGATTAAAGGCTTTGCGGGCAGCCGCAGAAACCAGCATACTGTCCTGCAAAGCGTGGAGCCCGCTGCCGGTAGCCAGTGCACCAAAGGTTTTATTTTTTTGAGGGTTATTGATCTGCAACCCATCCAGGTGCAATACCCGCATATTTTCATCAAAGAAAGCAGTGGACCGGTTACGGTAATAAAAAAGCAGGTCTGAACTGCGCCCCTTTACCAGGCGATCGCAGGCCTCATCCGGTGCGCCGCTCCGGGGTGGGCGCATTAGCTGGGCCGTTACCGTCATCTTAGCCGGGATCGTTGTTTTTGCGTCCAATAAGATCACCGGGTTATTGGCATCCACTCTAAGGGTAAGTGTCGCGTATTTTGTCTTAATCCGGTAGGTGGCGTCCGCAATGCGAAACGTTTCTACATAGTCTTTATCCTCCACGAGTATATTGGGGTAAAAGCCCACCTTGATCTTCCCTACTTTGTATAGCTGGTCCTGGTCGTTATGCGTATCACTCTTTCCTATATAAAAGTAAAGATGATGATCCTGCCGGTCTACCCATGCATTGGCCGTTATATCCCCGTTGCCCAGGATCATCGATGCTTCCGAGCCCTTGCCCTGCGTGGTAAAATGGAGGTTAAATGGCTCTAAAGATTGTCCCGCCGTATACGTAGAAACACCCAACAGCAGCATGCACATCAACCGGCCCGGCTTTCTGCCATGTATGCATTTCAGTATCTGCGAAACCAGTCCTGTCCTCTTTTCTTTATTCATTACTCAGTTGTTTAAACTTTTACTGCAACCATGTTCCGGCAGCCTCACCCGCGCCCGCCCGAACGATCATTCCGGCAGGTCCGGGATGTACACTAACATCAGAAGATTGAAATAACTCTTAAAATGTGTACTGTGCCCAAACATCCCTTTTCTAAAAATTGAACCGGCCGCATTTTGCTGTGCCTTCAGTGTAGTACAAAGCCAGGCACGCAGACGAAAAACATCAGCCGGCCTGCTATCTCTTTTCTGTTCATTGTATTATTCATTGTTTTCTTTCTCCGGAAGGTCAAAGCGACTTCTCCGCCTGTCGCTGATCTATTGCAATCAGCAGCGCTATACAAAAAATACATTTTCAAAATAAAAAAATCCTCTGGCAAAAACCAGCGCAGTTTTCTCCAATACCTACACTATTTTACCCTAAAAAGCCGTCCTGTCTTCAACAGGATGTATACCGTGCAATGATTTTGAAGTACACATCAGCCAGTTAGTGCTAAATTGATAAAATTTGTATCACAAACTTATCTCCTTTGGTAATAGCCCCACTACTTACCATAATGTCTGAAAAAGAAACTCGCAGCAGAAAGGGTGATATTAGTCAGACTAGTTACCACCCTCATCATACTACCCGTAAATTAAAATTGATGTCACATTGTTACTATAGTTGTCAATCTTTTAATATTTAACCGGGTCATCTATTTCTTTTGCGTAGGCCCTGGAAAAGTCAAGTGCTTTAACAGCCTTTGCTACATATTCAATTCCGCCCGGAAGATGTTCAAGAAAAACAGGATTACTGTAGTCTATTTTATCGTGTCCCAGGGTCGTACACCAAGTCACTCCACCATCAAAGTCATGATACCAGGCACTAGGCACATAACGAGCCCAAAAACCGGTTTTATTCTTTTCCTGTCTTTGATTTAAATGAGCTTTCAACCGCACATCATTGGTTGTATCCAAGGTATAAAAATCACTCACCATTACCACTCGTGTACCCGGGTATAACTCTTTTGCGAAATAACAGGTCGGAAGTCGTATCAACGACAAATCCATGCTGTTTACCCATCTTCATAATAGCTTCTGCCGCATAAGGCACGTTCTCATGCACAAATCCTTCTCCATTTTTCTTGTATACCAGTATGCGTGTGTTTCTAAATTCGAACTCAGACTGTGCGAATATGGATGAATACTGAAATAACATACACAGTAAAACTGCTGCAACTACTTTTCCAATGATATTAGTTTAATAAACCATATTTTTCTAAACATTTGCGATTTAATATTTGTATTTCCACGTTACTGATCAAGACTGGTCACTCCAGGGTCTTCACTAATAATTGATTCGTTTTCCAATCAATCCTTGACAAATCGTCACTATAAAGATTTTATAGATGTGTTAGAAGATAGCACCACGAGGGAAGCAGATCAAGAAACCACACTTTTTGGAAGTATAATATCTTTTTGACGTGAGGCCGGCATTACTTTCAGCTTCCTGAACTTCCTGTTTATGTATTCTACCTCAACAACAGTTTCATGCGGTGCATGTAATTTAAACGAAACATCCCAGTCTCCAGGCCAGGCAGGTAACAGTACGATCTTATCATCTACTGTTTGCATCAGCATTTCCTGAAGCCCTATCATCCCCGATCCTCCCCAGTTATGATCGGGAGTCCAATCATGACCGGGTCCCCAAAAAGTCGGAAATTTCCGCTCACTGTTTTTCAGTTTTTTGGTATTGTAAGCTGCTGCGTCTTCGGTCATACCCATACGCGCAAAGAAAATACCATCCTGGTGCCAGCTCATCACCACTCCCTTTCTAAATGCAGGAGCCTGACTGTATGCATTTTTAAAAGCCGCTATTTCAGCATCCTCCATTTTAAACTGATTGAAGGGAAACAACGGGTAAAATTGCGGCATTTCTACGTTCGCTTCTCTCAACCATTTTTCGGCCGGTTTGATGATCTTTTGCCCATTGTTTTCACCAAAGGAATAATCAGGAACTCTTAATAAATAGTCCTTAAAGTACTTTCTTTCTCCAGGTGTAACATATTTTTCGTCAAGCGCCAATAAAGATTTCAAACATGCTTTTAGGCCAGCCAGTAAATCTGTGGGGTTAGTGGCTCCCTTGTAAGATTCACAGGACGTGGAAGGGAAAATCACCAATTTGCCCGCCGCATCCAGTTCTTTACCGTTCCTCATTTTTTGCCGAAGTCTGTAGTGCTCATCGAAAAAAACAACGGCTGCTTTTATAAACGGCATATAGGAGCCAATATCAATGCGCGTAAAACGGTGATATTCCAATATCATGTATGCGTGCTCCAATTGTGATTCCCAATGATACGCAATAGAAGCATTGGCCATAATCCCCGCTTCGGCTGGTTGATCATAACCTGCTAATCCATTAGCTTCGGGCGCACCGAATGGAATTTCAGGACCTCTGTTTCTTTTTTTTGCACCGCTCCACC
The DNA here is from genome assembly GCF_051201075.1 of Niabella hirudinis. Classification (NCBI taxonomy): domain Bacteria; kingdom Pseudomonadati; phylum Bacteroidota; class Chitinophagia; order Chitinophagales; family Chitinophagaceae; genus Niabella; species Niabella hirudinis. The sequence goes on along the minus strand of NZ_JBPEHJ010000007.1, from coordinate 118,660 downwards.
CCCAGCCGGAACCAATGGCGAGCCCTGGTACACCAATGTACTCCGAATACATGGCCCCTTTATGCCCAAAATGTGCTCTTACCCTTGCCGTTGCACCTGGTAAGGCTTTTTTGTACAAATCAAATTGAGCGGTGATCGCATCAAAGTCGCCGGACTTTAACATTGGCCAATACAACAGACGCTGGTTTTGCGCTGTAAACACATCACCTCCCCATGCACGCCAGTCAGGATCATAGGTATGTTTGGGTTCAGTTAACACCGGATCAAATGTAAGGTTGCCGCCGTTAAATTTAGAGGGATATTCTCCTGCAACATTACATCCCAGCTGGTACCTGAAAAGCTGGTAATTTCTACTCATTTGCCAAACAGGATTGGCAGGGTCTGGTTTACCAGGGAAAATACAAATATAGCTGCGTATCCAAAAATGTCTCCACCATAAGCAAGATGCGGCAAATGCACTTTTATCTTTTAATGCCTCCGAAGCCAGCTTTTCTAAGCCGGCTTTCCAGTCGCCAAATAATTCCGTCTGTTTAATGTATCCCGCAACTATTAAATGATGTTTTTTTTGTGGGGTTCTGCTTTTTATTATCCAGGATTTATATGGAGTATTCTGGTAAGCCCCCTCCCCGGTGCCGTACCGGACAAAGTCTGTTCCCATAAGTATACCCCCGAATGTTCTGTTTTTGAGATCATCGGTTATATGAGCCTCTTCAGCTTCCAGTCCCTGTTGTTTAATCAACATCCCCGGAATCAGTTTATCACCCGCATTACGATGATAAAACAACACACCTTTGGGCGTAAACGATATTTGATCCTTTCGTTTAACTACTTTGCCGGGATAACCTTCCAGCTCAAAACAGCCGAAGCGTTCGCGGCCAATTGTTTCGGCCAGGTCCTTATCTTCATAACGCCAGCTTTCATAAGCTGCCGTTGCATTTAGTGGCTCATCCGATTCTATTTCGACATGCACCACGGCTCTATTAACATCGACCCAAAGGCGTAGCTTTGTTTTAAATAACTCGCCATCTGGTTTTGAGTTTTCAGTCGATATATCAATATAACCCTCAGAAAGTTTCAGTTCCTGCCGAAAAGAAGTGAATTGTTCAAAAGGATTAGGATCCAACCGTACCCGGATCCTTCCCAGTTTGAGGTATTCGCCGTTTTCATCGAAACTGCCACTTTTCTGAATATAAAAAAGCAAATCTCCGTTTTCAACCCAAACATTCACACCGGTATCGTGTCCGCCAAGAGGCATGGAGTCTGCACAGTTTTTGGCCGGTGCATCCCACACTATATGATACTGCTTCAATTCCTGTAAAACGTTGTCAGAAACGCTCCCCTCAGCAGGTTGCGTCATGGGTTGTGCAATGGCGGCCATGTCAGACAATCCATACCAAACCAGCGTTGTTGCAGCAGCTTGTTTTGCCGCCGTCTGAATAAATTTTCGCCTGTTGTACCGATTTTTTCGTTCTTCGTTCATACCTTAAATATATTATAATTGCCTGTTTAATTGTACCCGGGGTTCTGCTCAAGCACTGCTTCCGTATTCTTTTCAATTTCGCTCTGGGGAATGGGCCACAATCTGTTTCTATCCAGGATTTGTCCCTTAGTCATTACATTGTATTTGTCCACCCGCTCCTTCTGCAAACCTAACCTCATAAGTGTTAACACCCTTTTTTCCTCGAAGCAAAGTTCGCGTGCACGTTCGTCCAGCAAGAAAGATATATTTACGTCAGATGCCGCTACCGGAGCTGCATTAGCCCGTTGCCTTACTTTATTAATATCGTCAGCAGCAAGCTGTGCCTGTCCTGCGCCTAAATGCGCCTCTGCCCGTAATAAATACGTTTCAGCAAGTCTGAAAAAATAGGTATCGTTGTAGGTTTGATTTGCTGTATTTAGCGTAAGGCCGGTTGCCGGATTGGAAATCACTTCTGCAGGGAAATCATTTATTGGTGTGGTTTTCGTATAAACAGGATGCCACCATCTATTTAATGCATTATTAAAGTTTGTAAATGCGCCGCTGGCGACAATATATTTTCCGTAATAAGCAGACGCCGGATTGTCAGCCTTTACATCACGAATAATATTGTATGCTGAATTACGTATATCGTTGGCATCTGTCCAAATTTCGTTCATTACATAATTTGTAGGAATAAGCCAGCCCGTTCCACGCCCCCCCATTTGAGTAGTAGGCCCTATGAAAAGGTTCTTGCCGTCATTGCCGGTAAGCTGCCAATATACGGGGCCTAAGAATGAAGCAATTGAATTGGGATGACCGCCACCAGGCACCAGGTACTCATACTGATCAACCCAAATGGCTTCTGTGTTAACACCTGCTTTTCCTTTGTAGTTTATATTGCCGCGTCTAAACAAATCACTATAAACATCTCCGGCCTTATCCTTCCAGGTACCAAAACGCGCTGTCATTAACCTATAAGCCGGATTATCAATAACTGCACTGGCCGCCGCGATGGCTTTATCCCATTGTTTGGTAATAATATAAGCTTCGGCAAGTGCATGTTGCGCGGCGGCTTTAGTTAGTCTCCCATCCTGTTTAAGTTCTGACTGATCCGGCAAATTGGCAGCGGCAAAGGTATAGTCGGAAATAACCTGCGTCCAGACATCATCAACCGAAGCTCTAACAAAGTCACGTTTAGGCTCCGTTACTTCTTTAAGAACCAGCGGAACGCCTCCGTATAATATACCAAGCAGCCGGTAGGCGTAACCTCTTAGAAAAGATGCTTCCGCCTTTACAACGGCCCTATCCTTGTCTGTTGGAAAGACAATTTCGGGTTTATCTATCCTGTCCAGAATGGTATTACAATCGAAAATAATGCGGTATGCGTCTGTCCAGAACTGTAATACAAACCTGTTTTCGGGAATGAGGCTGTTTGTATATGAATTCAGGTCGTGCGTAATTCCGTGGTTATCGAGCGAAACATCGGATGGATACTCAAGTGGAAAAGAAGCATCACTGCCCCTGTTATGTAGAATTCCGGTATTTTGATATATGCGGGCAATTGCGGCATTAAAATCTGCTGGTTTGGCATATGAGTTTGCTGGTGAATAGAAATCAAGAGGGACCTCTTCCAGCCATTTATCCTTATTACAGGAAGTAATAAGTACAATTCCTACCAGCATATAAAACAAGTATGTTACTTTTTTCATCAGTTTACTTTTTAGATCGCAGCGTGCTGCTTTTTGTAAATTGTTGCTTTTAAAATTCAACGTTAACGCCAAGGGAATACTCACGCATAAACGGTATACCGGGCGCAAATCCCTGCCCTGTTTCAGGGTCCCATCCCCTCCATTTGGTAATCGTAACCAGGTTTTTTCCCGTTGCAAAAACGCTTAAGCTGCCGATTTCGATTTTTTTGAGCAGTTGGCTGCTGAATGCATAAGAAAGCGACACATCCTGGAGCCTGATAAAATTTCTTTGCGAATAAAGCCTTGGGTTGTATGCCGATGGCGCATCAAGCCGGCGATACCTTGCGTTCGGATTCTCAGGCATCCAATAGTCCCACGCCCCTTTTGGAACATTTGAATATTTCAACTGCTCTTCAAACGACCAGGCGCCGGACGAATACGGACTATCATCACCCAGGTAAAAGTTTTTACCTCCCTGAATAGAATTAATCATTATATACAATCCAAAGTTTTTATAGTTGACCCTATTTGCAATACTGAAACGATATGCAGGTGTTGTATATCCCAGGATCTTACGATCATCAGCAGCCGAATATTTTCCATCGCCATTCAGATCGGAGATTTTCTCAGTACCAGGGAAAAAACCTGTGGGGATGATTCCGGCCCTCTGATCCGCCAACTGCCACATACCAATAATTTCGTAGTTGTAGACTGCGCCTGTCGGCTTGCCTATAAATAGCCCGCTGGATGGAATATCGTTCTCCACTCCATTTTTATTCAACCCCAGAATGGATATAATCTTATCCCGGTTTCTGGCATAGTTTGCAGTTGCCTCCCACCTGAAAGCACCGGACCGAATGAGTTTTGCAGTTAAAGTAGCTTCAATACCATGGTTGCGGACCTTACCAATATTGGTGGCAACAGCAGCAAAGCCCGTCAATCTTGGCAAATCTATGTTGTAGAGGATCCCCTCCGTGTTGTTGGCATAGTACTCAACAGTCCCCGAAAACACATTGTGTAAAACAGTAAAGTCAACGCCAAAGTTAGAACCGGTTGTGGTTTCCCATCCCAGGTTATTATTTGCCATGGACGAAATGTATTGTCCCAGCGTTGTAGTTCCACCTTCGCCAAATACATAACTTGGCTCAGATTTCAGGATCGCCAGCGTTTGATACCTGCCTACCCCTCTGTTGCCGGTGCTACCATAGGAAAAACGAAACTTTAAGAAATCAAGCCAGGCAGTATTATCTTTAATGAAGGACTCATTGCTGGCAACCCATCCTACGGCTGCCGATGGAAATACCCCTATTTTATTATTTGAGCCAAATCCGGAGAACCCATCCCGCCGAACTGTTCCGGTTAAAAGATATTTGTCTTTAAACCCATATAACACGCGCCCCATGGTATACAGGCTTGTTTCCTGGTAAGCACCTGATGCAAGCGTATTAAGCGTTGGGTCTCCGGCGCCAAGAAAATTGTACCCCAATGTACCATTTACAAACTTTTGGGCTGAGGCATTGGTGTTTGAACCGGTACGTTTTTCAACGCCATAAACAAACGTAGCATTGATATCGTGTACCTTATTAAAATTCTTCTTATACGTAACTATATTATCAAAAGACCAATCATACGCCACACCTTCATTCTTATAGGCCTGACCCGTAAAATTTGCACCATTGGGATTATATTGAGCTTCTCTGGAGGTTCGGTAGTTCTGATAAAAATTCGCACGATAGGCCAGCCCCGTAATCGGTAATTTTATATCTGCATGGATATTACCCACCAGGTTTGCCCGTTTGTCCAGGTTATCAATGTTGAGGTCAAGATAAGGATTAAGATTAGGCCCGCCCCCCGCTACAATCTGCAGACTACCTTCCGGAGTGTAAATCGGTGCAAAAGGCTGTAACAAAAAGGCATTGTTAACATTTGGCGCAGCTCCGGAATAGTCGCTCGAAGTAAAAAAAGATTCGATCCCCAGGTTCAGCCACCTGTTGATTTTTGCATCGGCATTAATACGATAGTTATACCTCTTATAATCGTCGTTGAGCATAAATCCTTTTACCCCGGTATATCCACCCGATAAAAAATAGCTGAGGTCATTACTTTTTCCCCGAATACCAATCGTATGGCTCTGAGAAGAGCTCTTACGCGTAAGACCGCCCCACCAGTCATTATTCTGCCCCTCGTTAAAGCCTCTTACAATATCTTCCGATTTGAAATACTGCGTGATATTATACTTTGGATTAAAATCAAGAGAATCCAGGCCTGACCGGCTGCGCGTCCATGTTACATCCTTAAAAAACTCTGTATACTCCTTACTTTCCATAGGCACCAACAAGCTGGCAGGGCTTTGAAGGCTATAATTTCCAGCATAACTAACAATAGGTTTGGAATTACCAATTCCCTTTTTGGTTGTAACCAGCAGTACACCATTGGATGCCTGGGAACCGTAAATAGCCGAGGAGCTGGCATCTTTCAAAATATCGACCGACTCAATATCCGCAGGATTCAGATCGGTTAAGCTTCCCCTGTAGATACTTCCATCTACAACAATAAGTGGTTGTCCATCTGCACTTGATAGTGAGTTCGTACCCCGAATTCCAACCGAGGGATTTTCCCCCGGCCGTGTAGTCACCCCCACATTAAGTCCCGGAGCAACACCACGCAATGATTGAAAGGTGTTTACATTCGATAGCTTTGCGAGTTCTTTCATATTTACCCGTACCACGGCGCCGGTTAAATCTGATTTTTTTGCCGTACCATACCCGATCACTACCACGTTATCCATGGCTTCCTCAGAATGAAGCATCAGTACATCAAGCGTTCTCTTCCCTCCGGTTTCAACAACCTGGGTTCTATATCCCACAAAACTGAATTGCAACTCAGTTTTACCAATAGGCAGTTGTACCGAAAAAGAGCCGTCTTCGTTAGAAGTCGTTCGCACAGAAGTCCCAACCACTTCAATGCTAACACCAGCCATGGGTTTACTATCAGGATCTTTTACGATCCCGGTAACCGTTAGAGATTGCGTCCAGGCTGTAACCGTTGTCAGTAAAGTAAACGCAATACAAAAGAGTCTAATCATTGGACATATAATTAAAAGTTAGAAAAGCTGAGAATTTCAAGCAATTTGACCGTTATACAGAGCATACGAATTCCAAGCAGAGTCATTAAAACCCATCGCTGCGCAAAAGAGACCGTAAGAAGGGGCAAGCTACGTTGCCCTATCTAAAAAGAACCTGCATCTGTACCCGGCGGCCCGTTAAAACCGCCGGGGTCTCTATACTTCACCGTTTGTAAATGCTCGCAATACAATACCAGTTCACCCTCGTTCTTAAACACTTCATAGCTGGCCCGGCATAGTCCCATATCCTTATATTTTGGCTGTTTATCCATATCCGTTTTGATCGTATAGATGGTATCGCCGATAAACACCGGCTTTATAAAGCGCAGCTTATCGTAACCATAGCTAAATGCATTGACACAGTTTGTGGCAACCAGTCCAAGCCCCGCGCTAAAAACAAAAGCCCCCGCAACCAGTCGCCGCCCAAAGATGCCCTCACGCTGTGCAAAGACATCGTTGGCAACATAAGGATGCATATCCAGCACCAGGGTATTAAACTGCATACTTTCGCCTTCGCTGATGGTTCTGCAAATGGATCGTATTTTTTTGCCAATTACCAGATCCTCATAGTACCAGTCTTCCGCATTCCAAACCGGGATTTTGCTATGTTCAGACGGATCACTCATTGTTCGCATACTATTTCAATTAAATTATAAATCAGTCCGGGTCCCGGACGCATACAGCCCAAACGCTGCATCAATGGCTTCGTTATGCGCGCCCAAAAAAGGAGCCCCCCTGGGCGATACCATCAATGCGCCATCCACCCTTGCCGGGCAACGCGTTGTCCGTATGGTTTTGTTGCCGTAGTGCACCCGTTGATCTGCCGCTGCGGATTGATAAAGCTCACTGGCCAGCAATCTGCTATAATCATATACTTCTGCGCACTCGATCCCTGCGGTCCTTAAAAGGTTTAACCATACCGCTGTTGTTTGCTCCACAAAGGCCTTATTCAATACCGTTTTTACCGCGTTTGCTGATGCCGCCGCCTGATCCGGGATCTGCAGTACCCGGTACAGTTCCGCAACGGATGTATACCCAATTGCTATAAAATCATCCCGGGTCTTAAAAAGACCCTGCGTTGCCGGACCGCAGCTACGGATCGCATGAGCGGCTGCCGCCGGCGATGTCCTGTCATTTTTGTTAAGGAACGCCGTTAGTGCGTCAAACTGAAAATCCAGGATACTTTCCATCATGCTTACCTGCACCAGGCTTCCAAGCCCGGTTTGCATCCGGCCCAGCAGTGCGGCCAACAGGCCTTGTACCAGTTGGGTTCCAGCAATAATATCCACCACGGCCACCCCCATGGGCACGGGTATCCCTTTTTGATCACCGGAAAGGTAGGCCGCGCCGGATACCGCCTGCAGCAACAGATCCTGACCGGGCAGTTCCTTCCACTCCCCTTCGTCACCATACCCGCTGATCTCCCCGTAAACGATGGCGGGGTTCAATGCTTTTACCCGGTCATAGTCCAGCCCCAGCCGCTGCATGACCCCGGGTCTGAAATTATGGATCACTACATCCGCCTTTGCCACCAGCTTTTTTACACGATCCAGGGCCGCAGCGTCCTTTATATCGGCACAATAACTCTCCTTGTTCCGGTTAATGGCGTGAAAGATCGTTGATTCATCGCCGTCAATCTTCACATCCGACACGTACAATACCCGGCAGATATCGCCCACTGTTTCCCGTTCCACTTTTATTACGCGCGCTCCCATATCGGCCATTCGTAATCCGGCACTGGGCCCTGAAAGGAACTGACTAAAATCCACCACCAATATATCTTCCAGTAACTGATACATACCTGAATTTGTAAAAAAATTATCTAAAGACCGGCACCGGTGGTATCGCATGCGGGGAGGGCGCAAACAGCCGTTCGCCGTTGATGCGGATGGGGCAACGCGTTGTAACAAATGAGGTTCCGTTGTCTGCAGTGATCTGCTGCTCCATCTGCAGCACTTTATATCCTTCGGTAGCCCGCATTGCATCCCAGTCCAGCACCGGCATTACCCAAAGATCCAGCGCCCTTGTCCGCTGCAGCCAGTACGCTGTTGTTTCTGCTGAAAGATGTTCCGCTATAACTTCCTTAATTTCATCGCGCTTCGAAAAGGCTTCTTCTTCCTTAAAGGCATCCAGTGCGGCACACTGTAATGCGCTGTTGAGTTGCTTCAGCGGCATCATAGCAATCGCTATGCATCCATCCCGTGTACTGTAAATACCATAGGGGGCGCTTAACAGGGCATTGGCATTATTAACCTCCGCGCGTACCGGCGTACTGCCGCTCTCAAAGAAGGTTGTAAGAAACTCAAACTGGAAATCGATCAGGGTTTCAAACAGGCTCAGCTCCAGCAATGCCCCCTTCCCGTTCTTTTTGGCACGGATCAGCGCGGCAATGATAAACTGTACGGCCTGCTGACCACAGAGATAATCGCCAATGCCTAATCCAAAAGGCGTTGGCGGGTCCGACCGGTTCCCCGTTGTATAACAAAGCCCGGAAACCGCCTGCACCACCAGGTCTGATGCGGGCCCGGTGCCCATTACCGTATTGGGCCCGTAACCCGATACCCGGGCATAAACGATCCGGGGATTGATTGCCTGAACCGCTGCATAATCCAACCCTCTTTGCGCAATTATCTCCTCCGGCAGATCGTGTACAAATACCTGTGCAATGCGCAGCCATGCTGAAAGGGTATCCCCGGAGGCAGCATCGCCGGCATCCAGCGCTACCCGTTCCTTATTCCGGTTAACCGTTTTAAAAGAAAGTGTATTCCATCGCTGATCATTGCCGCAGGCATTACCATGCATGCTATCCTCAGCCCTTTCTTCGATCAGGATCACCCTCGCTCCAAGATCTGCCAGGCGCAAACCGGCGCCGGATACCGAAAGACCACCGGCATACTCCACTATAATGATCCCCTCCAACGGCAATATCATATTCTTTCTTTATTCTGTTATCGCTAAAATAATATCCGGCAACCTGCGCTGCGTAGCTGCAAACCTAAAAAGCGGCCGCAGCATTTCGATTGCCTGCTTTGTTCAGTTTATAAAGTATTTTGACATTTGCCTGAAAATGGGCAGTGACCTGTACTGCCTTGTTCCGATCCCGGTAGTCATTGGAACTATCGGAGCAGCCTGATAGTACTTCTTCTTATTTCGATGAACTTAATTGTTCTGTTGCCAATGCTCAGGACAACACGGGTATCGCAGGTGGTGCACCTTGTGTTATGTTAACGCCCATTTGGCTGTAACAGGTATCCGGCTCAATACAGTAAATACACGGTAACGCTATCATTGACCCAGCGCTGTCTTTCTTTGGCGGTAAAACTTTATTATAAAATCAACGTGCAATAAAATGTTATGCAGCCATTCAGCAGGGTCCGGAAAAAATTCCCCTATCTTTAACACTGTTTAAATAATTATTCCCGGAAATGCCATTATGAAGCCTGAATTAATTGTTGACGCTCCGATAATGAATCAAAAAAGGATCTGGATCAAAAAAGTATCCAAGCCTCATTTTGATCATCCTTATCATTTTCATAAACTGTGCGAGATCACCTGGATCGAGAAAGGCTATGGCAAACTGATCATCGGTGATCATGTAGGCAACTATTCCGATAACGAACTGGTACTCCTGAGTCCCGGGCTACCGCATATCTGGAAATCCGATACGGCATTTTACAGGGGAAGCAAAAAAATGCAGACAAAGGCAATGGGGCTTTATTTTCCCGTAGAGCTCATCTCCGGTATGTGCGATGATGAGCGGATCATTGATCAATACAACAGTTTGGTGGCTAAAGCCGAAAGGGGGATCCGGTTTTATGGAACTACCCAGCAGCGGGTGGTAGAAAAATTACATAAGATTGCCGCATCCTCCGGGCTTGCACAAACGGGTATTTTTTTACAGATCCTCCACCTCCTCTCCCAATCCACGGAATACGAATATCTGGCGGGCATCGGGTACCGCTCCTCATCCAATACCCATGATATGGAGCGGTTCAATACGGTATATCAATACCTGCTGAAACATTTTCAACAGGACATTTCGTTAAACGAAGTAGCGGCGGTGTGCAATATGACACCTTCTTCTTTCTGCCGGTACTTTAAACAAAAAACCCAAAAGAACTTTACCTTTTTTCTGAATGAGATCCGGGTAGGTCACGCAAAGAAACTGTTACTGAACGAGCAATATTCAATAACGAACATCGGTTATGAATGCGGGTATAATAACCCCGTCAATTTTTTTTATTTCTTTAAGCTGATAACGCAGCAGACACCCGGAGAATACCGGAACCGGGCGCTGGAATTGCACCGGAAATCCTAAGCGCAGCCCGGGCGAATCCGTTCATAATCCTACGGATATCCCATTGCAGATTCTGGCATGCAAATTCATAAAGGGAACAGGGAACGCACCACCGGCTACCCCGGGCCTGACAAAGGAGACAGGTATCACCGCCCCCATGTTTTATTAGGTTCCGGTCCGAGGTTGATATTCATACTGCCCCCATTGGCAAAACTGCTGAACGGAAATTCAAAACGGTTCCAGGGTTTTCCGTTCAGCAATACCGACTGAATGTAGGTATCATCAACTCCCACAGCAGGCGCCTTTGTCCGGATCTGAAAGGTTTTGTTATTGGGTAAATGAAAAACAATCCTGCTAAAAACAGGCGATGTAATTTCAAGCGAGGGGTTCACATCCGCCAGGCCCTGTACATCAAAGAGCCCTAACGCCATCAGCGCACTCAGTGCTCCCATTTGTCCCTGGTCCTCATCGCCCCTGTAGCCGGCAAACGCCGTGGTATCGCCAAAAGTCAGTTCCTTCACCTGCCGTACCCAGTACTGTGTTTTCCAGGGCGCGCCGGCATGGCTGAACAAATGCGCCAGATGACATCCGGGCTGGTTATCATAATCGACCCAGGCCCATCCATGTGCCCCGTGCTCTGCCGCAAAGCCGGTGCCGGCGGCGCTTTTAAAACGCGCTTCCAGGTTTTGTATAAATGAGGCTGCACCTCCCCTGGCCTGTATAAGCGCCTTGATGTCCTGGGGTACATAATAACTGTAGATGGCGGCGTTTGACTCAATAAAGCCGGGTGTGGCAAAGCCTCCGCTATTGGCGGTTGCTACGGGGTCAAAGGGCGTCAACCAACGGCCCAGGGTATCTTTGGGACGCATATAACCACTGGATGCATCGTATACATTGCGCCAGTAGCCGGCCCTTTTCATAAACCGGTCATAATCTTCTTTCTTTCCCATACTTTGGGCCATCTGGGCAATACACCAATCCTGGTAGGCATATTCGAGTGTCATGGCGGCGCCTCCGCGGTGAAACCCATCTCCCCGGGAAGCGATCTCATAAGGCACATACCCGTATTTGAGATACCAGTCGATACCGCCACCTTTGGGATTGGGCCCGGCTTCATACCCTGCCCGGTCTCTTATCCCCCCCGGAAACGCATTTTTATACGCCCCTGCAAATGCTTCCTCCTTATTAAAGCGGGCCTGTTTTGTTTGCATCAGCGCTGCCAGCAAGGGCGTGGTTTGGTCGCCCACCATTACATAGGATTGGGCGCCTCCCCAGGACTCCCTGGCCATAACGCCCGCATTGCGGTAATAGGCAAGAAAGGTTTGCGCCAGATCGTTGCCATATTCAGGATATACCATGGACCAAAGGATATTCAGGTTCCATTGCGTACCCCACAAGCCATCGGCATCCATAAAATGCCAGGCAGGGGCACCCTTTGAGGTGAGGGGTACGCTGCGTACCAGGGAAACCGGACCTGTATTATCGATATACTGTCCGTTTACATCTTCGGATATTCTTCTCCCGATGGCGGTATGCATCAGGTCCGTATAAAACTTGACCTGCTGCTTGCGGGTGCCGCCGCTTACCTCTATCCGCCCGAGGTAGTCGTTCCATGCGTTCTTTGCCCTGGCCACCGCTTTTTCAAAATCGGCATCGGGCATTTCCTTATCCAGATTCATCCTTGCATTTTCCATACTTACAAAGGAGATGCCTACCTGCAGCAATATTTGTTCCCCTTTCTTAAGGTTGTAATAGCTGGCATATACCCCGGCCCTGCGGTCGCTGGTGAGCGCTCCCTTTACCAGTTCCTGTGCCGTTGAGTCGGTTGCTGATACCCCCCAGAAATTAAGTTTATCAAAGGGTTTGCTGAACCGGGCAGCAAAATAAACGGTGCAATTTTTCTTTCGTCTGAAGGTGGGCGCCATCAATGAATAGCCTTCTATTTCGGTGTTGCTTTTCTTACGGGCATAGCCCCATAACATTTTCACCGGCCCCAGTGCCGCCGTAAGGTCCATAATGATATGGGCTTCCTTTGCCGCCGGGAAAGTATACCGGTGAAAACCCACGCGCTGCGAGGCGGTCAGCTCTGCCGTAATACCATAGTCCTGCAGCAGGATTTTATGATAGCCGGGCTTTGCCACTTCTCCTTCATGACTTAGCCGGCATTTGGAAGCAGCCAGTCCCTGCAACGCTTTGCAGGGGCCTACTACGGGCATCACGGGAATGCCGGCCGTTTGCGTATTGTGTACATGACTGAAATTAAGGATATAGGGGTCATTGTAGCGATACCCGGCATTCCACAGATCACCATGATGTGTATCCGGGCTAAGCGCTACCATGCCGTAAGGCAGGGAGGCTGCGGCAAAAAAATCGAAGCGGGGCTTTACCGTGTTCACCAGCGGGTTGGCCAGGTCGGCCGGTTGCTGCGCGGATCCGGTTGCTGATGACAATATACCCAGATATAGCAGGAAGCTTTTTATTTTCATTTTTAGTTATTGAGGATCTAAAATGCCACGAATACACGAATGTTTTTTACAATGCCGTTGTAATGCCACAAATATCCTTTCTGTTTTAACTGCAAGGATTTGTTTGAAACGCAAGGAACGCGAAGGATCCGCTAAGTTCGCAACGCTATTGGATACTTTCTGTTGTGATCATTGCGGAGCCCTTGCGCACATCGCGGTTTCATTTTAAACGCAAGGAACGCTAAGTTCACAATGCCATCCTATACTCTCTTCTGCGATCGTTGTGGAACCCTTGCGTGCCTTGCGGTTCCATTTTAAACGCAAGGGACGCGAAGGATTACGCCAAGTTCGCAATGCTATCTGATACTTCCCTTTGCGGCCGTTGCGGAACCTTTGCGCACATTGCGGTTTCATTTTAAACGCAAGGAACGCTAAGTTCACAATGCCATCCTATACTCTCTTCTGCGATCGTTGTGGAACCTTGCGTGCCTTGCGGTTCCATTTTAGTCAGTTGTAACGTGCTACTCCAATATCAGTGAAACGGGTGCAAATGCTTTGATCGCAACTGCTATTTTTCCTTCTTTTACTTTTAATTGCTCTCCGGTGGGCACGCCTCTTAAATTAACCAGACGGGCCCGTTTAAATTTGCCTCCTTTGGGTAATTGAACCTCCACCGGGCCGGCGATACCGGCCTGCTCCCACAAACGCAGCAGGGTACCATTGTTACCATCCGGATCATTGCCAAAAGCAGTTACCAGCACCCCCTTGCGGGAAAGCGCCACTCCCTGCTGCATGGCGGGCAATGTTCCTGCTTTATTTTCAGCTACGGCCGCCATCAACGGCAAGCGGGCCTCCCATCCATGCACGGTAAGATCTTCAGTTTTATTTGCCTGCTGCTTTACCGGCCAAAAACGCACTTGCTCCGACCAGGAGCCTTCCTGCCACAGGGGAAAATTCGTATTCCACATATTATTGTACAGGTTTACAAATACGGCGGGCTTTTTTGGCGTAAAGTTCAGATCCCAGCGCCAAAGCCCGGGCTCATCCAGCGAAACCAGCGGGGCATCGATGGGGCAAAGCGCCATACTATTATTGTTGCCCCAAAGCGCAACGCCGGCGCTAACCGCGTTCAGGTAATGATTGGTACCCGGCACAACATCTTTGGCGGGATTTACCGGGGCGCCTAAACGTCCCAGCTGAAATTCCGGATTGTTAACTGCAAAAGGAAAACAAAGCCAGCCGCCCTCCGGGTGTTTGTCGGGTGTTTTATTGGTCACCTCCCATTTTACATCAATATACGGCAGCGCTTTGGGAAAGGTAAACCGGATGCTGTAGCTGCCGGCCAGGCCTTTGGTATCATCCGTGGTTAACACAATCACATCGGATACACCGGAGCTCAGGTGCTGCATTTTCCAGTTACCCGGTGTAATGGCACGATAGGGTTCCTGCAGGGTATCCGGCATGCCCGGCTTTCCGATATCATTTAATGCCCAGCCACCCGACATACGGGAATACTTATTAAAAAAGCGATCGTACACTTCTTTTTTGCTAAACCGTTCATGCAGGAACTGCCCCAGTACATATTTGCTGTTGGGATCCTTTAGTTCCCGGCCGGTTTGTTTATTCCTGAGGGAGCGGATACCGCCCTTATCCAGGTCAAAGACCGCAATAAAATAAGGCGTTTCTATTTTTGTGGTACCGGATTGCAGCGGTGTGGTTTTTGGTGTACGGTAAGGAATGGTTTTATACCCATTGGCCGGCACACCGGCTACATAAAGCTGCACTCCATCGACCTCCACAAGCCCGGATCTTTTCCAGGGAAGCGGGTTATAGACGAGCAGGCTTTTTTCTTTCGTTTTTACCGATGCCGCCAACAGGCGGAGCAGGGCATCCAACTCCCGGTGCACAATGGTGGAAGCCTGGTGGGCATAGGCTTTATGGTCTTCATAAGACTGCAGCCATTTACGTTTGCTACCTCTTGCCAGTTTGGTATAGTCTCCATCGGCGGGTACGGGTTCCGCATCTTTTTCTTTGAGCCACTGTTTCCAGGCCGCACCGTATACATAACGTGGCCCATACTCGGCATTCATGCCCCAGGTATGCTCGCCATACAGCAGGCTTTGCTCATAGGCTTTATCCAGGGCGCCATCAACCGGCGGCGGTCGCAATCCCCAAAGCCGGAGCTGCGCATCCAGTGTCTGTAAAGCGGGTTCCAGCGGCCTTGCATTGCGGGCTTCCTTGGAAGCCTGTGGCATCGACATTAACCCATGGATCCAGGTATCCGGCATATCGCCGCGTACTACCGGTAGTTCCGGTTTTTCTGAAAGTACGGCCCGGGCAAAATCATCGAGGGTACCGAAATGTATTTTTACACCCGGCATTTTTTCTTCGTACTGTTTGCGCCATTTAGCAACTTCCGCGGGTGTGGGCGGACCATGATTGTCGCCCGTCATGATCATCGAAAGATAGTTGCGGCAGGGCCAGTCCGCCGGAGGAAAAAGGCTGCTGCCGTAGTCGATATTATAAGCGCAGAGGATGCGGGATCCATCCGGTCCCTGCCACCAGAAGAGCTGCGGCACCCTCGGATACTGGCTGGCGGGGTTTACCCCGATGTGCAAAAATCTGATGCCTGCATGCTCCAGGAGCGTGGGCCATACCCAGCTATGCGAGGGCACATCCGTCATTTTACCGGCAATGGGCAGCGGAAGGTTGTAAGTGCGGCTTACGCGGGCAGAATAATCCAGCCCCCGCACCAGGTCTTCCAGCTCCTGCGATTCCGTATGCATAGAGAACGGGAGTGCATGTACCGCCAGCCGTCCGTCTCTTATGGCCTGCTCTATGCGCAGTTTTCGTGCAGGGTCCTGCTGCGGCCCCAAGATCTGCGCCCAAAGCGGCCAGCCGGGCACCGTCCATACAAAACGCTGCTCCGCCGGCAGCTTACTGTTTTCATCTACGATCTTCAATGCATTATCCATCATCTCCGTGCGATAGCGGTGAAATACATTGGCCGCCTGATCTGTAAAGCCCAGATCAAAATGCGTTTTTACCACGATCCATATATCGGTCACTTTACGAGCGGCTGGTTTTGCCTGCGCGCTTGCCAGCAGGGGTGCCCCCGCTACCAGTAATAGTAACAATCGAAAAAAAAGGCGGCAATAGCTACTCTTCATACGAATATTCTTTTTAAAAAATCTGATAAAATAAGATTGGCTGTCATGTCTTTTATTGCTCCAGCTGCTTTAATGCAAACGCATAGGCGCCCAGGGCAATGGCCCGGCTGGTGCCCATCCTTGTTATGGCTACTCCTGATTTTTTTGTACACTGATATAGTGCCTGTTTACCCGTGCCCGGCACCGCCACCATTTTTATATCATCTTGTAAAAATGCGGCCCGGTCACCGGCGGCTTCCAGGTTATACACCTGCATGGGCAAACGCGGCACGGATATTCCGTTGAATGTGGAGCGTGTACTGTTCATCTCCACCATCATAGCCGGTAAAATAAATTCATGGGCATGGGCCATACCGCCACCGATGACCACCAACCCATCGATGGTGTTCAGCATTTCGGCAACCGTAAACCCGGCAGCCCGGCCTAATTCATGAAACGTTTCAAGAGCGGCATCCCGGTTTCCGCTCCTGGTGCCTTTTGCAATTTCATAAATATCCCTGGGGCTAAAGGGGTCTGCGGCGCCCGACCGCTCCGCATACAAGCGTTGTACCGCGGCCACCCCCACGCCGGCCTCGGCTATCAACCGGTGATCCTTCCTGCCGGCAGCGCACCAGATCTCACCACCGCAGCCATTATCACCCGTTAAGAGGGTGCCATTTATAACCACCCCGGAGCCAAATCCGGTACCCAGCGTAAGGGCTACCAGGTTTTTATATTGCCTTGCGCTCCCTGCATGCCGCAGTTCGGTATTAAGCCCGGGCAACAACCCGGCCAGCGCCTCCCCATAGGCAAAAAGATTGCCATCGTTGTTGATGAACACCGGAAGCCGGAACTGTGCTTCGAGGAAAGGCCCCAGGGCAACGCCGCCTCTAAAGGAAGGAAAATTAGGCAGGTCGCCAATAATGCCCCGTTCATAGTCCGCCGGGCCGGGAAATGCAAAGCTAATGGCCGCAGGCGGCGTACCCAGACCAGTCATGATCCTGGTGAAACCGGCAACGATCACCGAAAGACAGTTTTCCAGATCAACCGTGTCCGCGGGCAGCGTAAGCGGCACAACGATCTCCCGGTTACCCTGCATGGCGCCAAACACAAAATTAGTGCCTCCTGCATCCAGTGTTAATACTACTCTTGGATCTTCTTCAAACATGGGCAGTTCCTTTTTCATGCTTCTTTTACACAGGCTTTCATGGTTACACAGGTTGCGCCCGGTTCAGCCCCATAGGGCCGGATGGAATAGGCGGCAACCGCTGCAGGAATGATAAATGTTTCTGCGTAATGCACTACCAGCGGCTCAAATTCATTTTGTAATCCTTCTACAATGATCGCATCCCCTTCTACCAGGTTCAATACATTTACAGATCCGTTTGTATGATGTACAACGGCCGTCTGGAACGTATCCCGGAAGGTTTCAATAAACTGCGATTCATGCAAGCCTGTACGTTCCTGTACCCAGCCTTTACCGGCCTTTACTACTTCAAAACGGTTGGTAAGCTCGCGGGCAGCGAAATCCGCATCGGCCGCTGCGTTGATCACCTCCCTTCCCCGGCTGATGTTGATAGGCCTTGGCCGCCCGTCCAACCCGGGACGGTCCCAATCCCATAGTTTAAACGTATACAAAAACGGGGTAGCGCTGATCTCAAGCACCATTGCGTCTTTGCCGGAACAATGTACCGTACCGGCAGGTATCAAAAAATGATCGTGTTTTTTTGCGGGGATCTTATTTACAAACCGGTCCGCATCAAAAGACCGGCCCGATCCGTTCTGAGCCGCATCCAGCTCCTGCAGCATTTGCCCGGTGTCTGCACCGGTCTTCATTCCCAGGTACACAAACGCATTCTCCTTTGCATCCAGCAGATAATAACTTTCATCCTGCGTATAGTCGATGCCAAAATGTTCCTTTGCAAAGGCCCGCGTAGGGTGCACCTGTAAACTCAAATTGCCACCGTCCATGGTATCCAGAAAATCAAAGCGGATGGGGAACTCTTTTCCAAAACGGGCTACTACCCTTTCGCCCAGCAATGCGTTGCTTTTTATAAATACCAGGTTGATGGCAGGCGTTTCAAACAGGGTTCCTCCCACCTCAAGCAGCAGGCTGTTTTCCTCCGGCACACAATCAAAACACCACCCATAATTTACGGCAGCCGGATCCAGGTCAAAGGCTTCTTTCATCCACTGGCCACCCCAGGGAGCGGGATCAAAAAACGGCACCACCCTAAAGGGGCTGCCTGCGGCTTTTGCCATGCCCGATAAAAACGTGTTATTGTCGATCAGGACCGGAGCCCCTGCTTTTGTGGTGTCCAGCCAGTAATTTACTTTATCATATAGGGTCTGCTTGTGCTGGTCCAGCACCTTCCAGTCATTAAATAATCCCCGCTTATACTGCGTGGCAAAGGATTTATCGCCATTGCTGACGCCCAGCCCCTGTACGCTTTTTTTCCGCATGCGCAGCTGCAGCTCCCAACGCGGCATATCTGCATAAATGGTCAGGTTGCCCTCCACCACGGCGCCGGCGCCGCAACCCACTACCAGCACGGTTCCTTCATGACGGGCGATCTGTTCCCGCGCCGCCTGCAGCTTTTCCGGATCAAAATAATCGGCCATGCGCAGTTTTGTCATATACCCAAACAGCGGATCATCCGTTACGTAGGGTTTTGTCATTGCCAGGATGGCCGCCTCCTCCTTAAACAGAGCGGGGGTTAATACCAGCAGGCTATGCGGCAGTATTTTTACTTGCGCAACCAGCTCTTCATAAAGGATACCGGTATAACAATCGATCACAATGGTTTTTCGAAACCGGGGGTCTTCCTGAATGCGTTTTAAAATAGCATCCCATCCTTCAGACGCCTGTCCGCTTACCCGGATGCTGGGCTTCTTGTCATAATTTCTTTTACTCATCACTTAATCTGTCATTTAATATTAGGTTCATAGCTATCATTTCTAAAATACGATGCGGCCTTTCCGCTTTTATCCCCTGCATGCGGGCGGCAGGCCTTGTACACCCCAGCTCTTATTGGGTTTAGGGCCCATCCACAGCTCTAACCGCCCCCCGTTGCTAAACTGCCGGAAGGGAAACCAGAAGGTATTTAACGGTTGCTGATTTAACCGGGCTTTTTGAATATAACCGTTTTTTTCGCTGTTTTGATGGCATATAATCTGAAACAGGCGGCCTTTGTAATAAGCCGGGTTCAGTTGTATAGCCACTTCATCAAATACCGGCGATGTAATTTCCAGCACCGGCTCCCGGGCCTCGTTGCCCATAATATCAAAAAGCCCGATGGCCATCAGCGCGCTTACACCACCCATCTGGCCTTCGTCTTCATCATGCCCGCCATAACCATTATCCGGTGTGGTGCCACTGTAGTTTTGCTTTTGAACCCGCCTTACCCAATACTGGGTGAGCCAGGGTTTTCCGCCATAGCTGAACAAATGGGCGTTGGAGCACCCCGGCTGGTTGGCATAGCTTACATAGCCGCCGCCATACTCCGCCACAAAATCCTGTGGAGCCGCTTTTTCAAAAGCATACTGTAACCGGTTGCAAAAACTGTCTTTGCCGCCCATCAGGTTTATCAGCTTCGGAATATCGTGCGAAAGCCCCCAGGTGCCCTGCCAGGCATTGGCTTCTACCCAGCCGCTTCCGGAAAGAGGATCGGTATGGGCAAAGTTGCCGTTCCGGTTTTTAGGGAAGAGGAAGCGCTGGCGGGCGTCAAAACTGTTGACCCATCCGGAGGCTCTTTTGCTGAAATAATCGTAGTCTTCTTTTTTGCCGAGTTTGGCCGCCATCTGGGCGGTACCCCAATCCTGGAATGCCGCTTCAACCGTAATGCCCGCATTGGATGGCCACCACCCTTTTGCCGCATAAAAAGCTACATCGGCAGCGCCACGCTCTCCGCCTCCCAGCATACCGCCGGGCATCTGGTTTTGTTTTATGACTTCAAAAGCCGTGTTGGCATCCGCCTTTTTCAGCAGCCCCCTCATATAGGTGCTGACGATAAAACTGGCTGCCGGATCTCCCGTCATGATAAAGGTGTAACCCCCGGCCAGCGGCCCCCGCGGCAGCAGCTTGCCGTTTTTGGCGTACTCCAGCAGGCAGGCCGAAAAATCATCCATTAGCTCGGGCCAGGCCAGGCCCCACAAAATATTGATGTTCCATTGTGTTAGCCAGAAGGCATCCGACAAATACATATTGAACCGGGGGCGGCCATTGCCGTCTTTGGGAACCGTTTTTATTTTGAATGCGGCTTCATTATGCCCTCCCAACAATCCTTTCTGACCGGTAAACTCGGTCCTGTCCGGATAGTCGCCGCTTACATCGCTGATCTTTTGGCGGCCCAGGAGCACATGCCACAGATCCGTATAAAATTTACTGCGCTGTGCCGCCGTTCCGCCTTTTACGGCGATCTTACCCAGGTACCGGTTCCAGGTGTCCCGGGCCCGGATCCTTACGGCATCAAAGTCCAGGTTTCCGCACTCGGTGTTTAAATTGTTGCGGGCATTCTGAACAGAGGTATAGGAAAGTGCGATCTTCATTTCCAGCTGATCGCCGGCTTCCATTTTATAAGCAGCGGCCAGTTTTAGCCCATCTCCCGCTGCATCACTGATACCGGAGCGGAAGCCGGTACTCCCCTGCCAGGCATCCAGCGACCGGCAGGCCTTATTGAACCGGATCACAAAAAAAACAGGTACCACACCCGGGCCGCCCCACAACCGGTCTACCGTATTAAAGGAGCCTTCAATTTCCGTATTGCTCACCTTTGTGATGCGGGCATCCTTCATAGAAGAGCAATTCTTTACCGTGGCGCTCATATCCATAATGATGCGGGCATCCGCCTGCTGCGTGTACCGGAACCGGTACATACTTACCCGGTCAGTGGCCGTTTGCTCGGCCCAAATCTTATGCTTTTGCAGCAGCACGCGGTGATAACCGGGCTGTACGATCTCATCATCATGACTAAAGGCCGACTTCCATGCTTCTCTTCCGCCGGAGGGATCATCCGCCGTAGTGGCCGGCATTATTTCGATACCGGAGATCATCCAGGTATGGATCTGCTGAAACCCGAGGATTTCCCGGTCGTTATAGTTATAACCACCGCCCCACTGATGTTTGTTGCGGGTGAGCGGCGCCGCGCTTGCCAACCCAAAGGGCAGGCTGCCGGTAATAAAAAACTCGTATCGTCCCCTTGTTGTTTCTATATAGGGGTTAACCAGGGAAACATAGTCGGGAGCCCCTTCAAAGGCATTGTATACTTCTATTTCTGAAAAGCCCAGGTCCTTCCCGGTGCCATCGGTCACCTCCAGCCGGATCCATTTTATTTTTTTGGGAGGAAACTGCACTGCCAGGCCGGCACCATCTGCAGGCAACTGGTTTACCCGTTTTACAGAGCCATCACTAAAAAGGATTTTAACGCCGGAAATATTATCATTCAGATTGGGGCGGTCAAATAAAACGATCCGGTCGATCCATTGCTCCCGGTCCCAGTCGAGCCGGATCCATGGAAACTTTACGTAACCCCAAAAAGCAGTGTCGCCCTTGCAGGCCCATTCGCCCCGGCCGTTTACCCCAATGACCCCATCCAGTACCTGTTCCGCGTTAAAGGAAGCCCCGGCATTACTGGATGCGGTCACCTTTGCCAGCGGCGCTATATTATGAGGACCTGCTGCCACTTCTTTTACAGTGGCAACCGATAATAGCAGGATTAATAAAAAATGTATTCGCATGACTTCTGACTGACTTGATATTCCTTTTATAACGGGCCGCTTGCTATAAAGCCGCAGCCCGGCCATCCTGGTACCGTTGTTTTAATAATTGCATCATGTACCCATTTACGGCCCATTGATCTGCAATGGGCGTTTGCACGCCGGGCAGGTGCACCATATAGGGATAGGGTCCAAACTCCGGCGTGATGGTTATGGTTTCGCCTGCTGCCTGTTTGCGGCGCACGAACTGGTCCCACCAGTTTAGATGCGCATCCAGGGCATGGCTCCATTCCGCTGCCCGCGGATCCGGTATCTGCGGGCCCTGGCTGTATCCTACTCTTGCATGCAGGTGCCCTGCTTTTTCAATGGCCAGTTGAACAGCCGCTGCCTGGTCTTCCAAAAAGGTTTCTGCCACGCAAACCCAGTGAGACAGGTCCATGGTCAGGTTCAGATCCGGCAGCTTTGTTAAATACTCCGCAGCAATATGCGCGGCAAACAGGCATTTATTGCGGTGCGTTTCATGCACCACGGCAGTTCCTGTATCCCGGGTAAAACGGGTGGCCACATCGATCAGCTGCCGGTTTTGCTCAAAGCTGAAAATATCCCGTCCCGTTTGGGTATTGATCTTGACCACGGGGTATGCTTTTATTTTTTGGAACCAGGCTTCATAAAGAGCTTTATGTTTTAAGAAATCGGCTTCGCCGGTATCATAACATTGGGCTATCAGCTTCATCCCGTATTTTTCGGCAAGCCGCCATACCCGGTCCAGCTCTTTTTCATCTGCCTGGTTGCCGATGCCATACTCTACCCCATCGTAGCCTTCCTCCCGGACCTTTTCAAAAAACAACTCCCAATCCAGATCTTCGGAGCCCCATCTCGGGCAAAAAAACTGCAGTTCCATTGTATGTATCACTTGCTTTTATTATATTATTTAATCAACAAACAGGTTCTCTATATCCTCTAAAGAACGCCCCCTGGTTTCTTTTACCCGTGCCATCATGTACACAAAAGCTACAGCGCACAGGGCCGCATAACAAAACATGGTGAGGGCCGTGCCCAGGTGCCGGGTCATAATCGGGAAGGTAAGCGTCACCGCAAAATCGGCCAGCCAAAGCGCCAGCGTAGCAATAGACAAAGCGCGGCTCCGGATGCGGTTGGGAAAAATTTCTGAAAGGTATACCCATACCACCGCTCCCAGGGTAGCGCCAAATGAAGCCACATAGAGAAACATAAAAATAAGGACGAGGTAATGCTCAAAATAGCTGAAATAAAAACAGAGCCCCACGCCCGTCATGGATAAGCCCATTAACAGGCAGCCTGCCACCAGTAATTTCTTTCGTCCGATCTTATCTACCAGGCCAATGGCCACAAAAGTAGCAATGATGTTTACGACACCAATGCCGATGGTCTGCATCAGGGAAGAGGCATTGTCGCCTCCGGTTTCCTTAAAGATGGTTGGCGCATAATAAATGATGGCATTAATACCGGTTACCTGCTGAAACACGGCTACGATGATGCCTACAAACAATACGGTACGGTATGGTTTGCTGAAGAGCTGCCGGATGGTAAGGTTTTCGTCCTTGCGAAAGCTGTTTTCGATTTGGATCATTTCTTCATCCGGCACGGGGGCGCCGGATATTTTCTGCAGGATTGCCTTGCCGGCATCATACCGCCCCTTCATAATCAGCCAGCGGGGCGTTTCGGGCACCAGCAACAGCAGCACAAAGAATAATGCGGCGGGAGCGGCCTGCGAAGCAAACATCCACCGCCAGGCATCGGGGCCTGTTTCACTTAAAAAATAATTGGTAAAATAAGCCGCCAGGATCCCGAAAACGATCGCAAGCTGGTAGCAGGCTACCAGGCGCCCGCGCAGCCGGGCCGGGGCTATTTCGGCAATGTACATGGGCGATACCATTGCGGCCGCTCCCACGCCCAGCCCGCCTATCAGCCGGAACAGGATAAACAGGTATAACTCGTTGGCCAGTCCCGCGCCGATGCCCGAAACTGCAAAAAGGATCGCGCAAATGATCAGCCCCGCGCGCCGGCCGTAGCGGTCTGCCATATTGCCCGCCAGCATGGCTCCTGCGGCACACCCGATCAATATGGAGCTTACAGACCATCCCAATACATACTCATCCATGTGGAAATAAGACTTTATATAGGGGATAGCGCCGGAAATAATGGCCGTATCAAACCCGAATAATAACCCGCCAAGGGCGGCTACAAAACTTGTGAGTGCTATAAATTTTTTATCTGCCATATCTGTATTTTCAATGATCCTTTGTTATTGAACCTGTTTAAATTCTATTTGATGATGAACCAACATCCATTTTGTGTTTCACAGATGGTTCGTGAGGCCACGAACCATGGCTACGAACCACGGCGCCCCGGTTGGTGTCCTCACCGACCGGCCAAAAGCTATTCCAGCATGAAGCCCGCGGGCCCAAACCCCCTGATTGTACTGCTCCATTTTCCGTTGACGATTTTTACTGGTTTGCCGGCAGGCTCCCCGCGGAGATTTACCGGCCTGGCCCTGGTAAAACGGGTATGGGCCGGCAACGTGATGGTGAGGGCGCCGGTTTTACCCGCCATTTCCCATAAGCGCAGTAAGGTAGCCCCTGAACCGTCCGGATCTTCCCCAAATGCGGTAACCACTATCCCTTTGCGTGATAGCTGCACCCCGCTTTGCGCCGGGGGAAGTACACCGCCGGGGTTGCCGGAGCCAGCCAGCTCCAGCGGATACCGGGCTTCCAGCGCCGGAACCGGCATAACGGCTTCACCGGGCACCGTTTTATCAAAAGTCCAGATCCTTACCCGTGAGCTCCAGGTGCCGGAATACCAGTACCGGTAATTGGTGTTCCACTGATTGTTGTACAAATTGATATAAACCACCGGCTTTTTGGGTACAAAATCCGTGGAAAACTTCCAGCAGCCGGGCCGGTCCAGGCTAATGAGCGGATGATCGATGGGACAAACGGCAATACCCCTGCCCCCCGCATCCGTAAGGGTTACACCCTGGCTTACTGAGTAAATATCCTTGTTGGCTCCGGCCTGGATGTCCGTTGCAGGGTCCATTACCCCCAAAGGACGATACACTTTAAAAACCGGGTCTTTTATATTGAACGGGAGGGCCAGCCAGTCGGCCTCCGGCCAGTTATCTTTTACTTTATCTAAAATTGTGATTTCGAGATCAATATAGGGCTGATCTTCAAAAAGCGTTAATGTAAGGCGTGATGCGGGCAAATACCGGGCCGTGTCTGCAGGCATCTCCAATACGGCGGTTTGCTTTAACCTGGTAGTCCGGATTTTTAATGATCCTCCCGCCGGGGAAGCCATCCGGTACGGCACTTCTTTTTCAGAGATCATCCCCGGTTTATACAGGCCGGGATGCATCCAGTCTCCCGCACGGTTTTGCTGATAGGCTTTTACATAGTCAAGGGTTTGCTCGTAGGTAAACCGTTCATTCAAATACTGCCCGGTTTGGGTACCCGATACCGTTGCCGCCCAATCGTGACCGGTGCGTTTATCTACCAGCGATTGAATACTCCCTTTGTCCTTATCAAATACGATCTTATAAAACCGGTTCTCGATACTATTACCGGCCAGGGTCTTTACTGCCGTTTCAACCGGAGCGGGAACCGTAGCATAGCCGCCGGCAGGAATGTTCTTTACAAAAACGGATTGATCTCCCAGGTTTATGATACCGCTCCGTTTCCAGGGCAGGGGGTTGTAGACGATAATGCTGTTTGCATTGCCTTTTACAGCTCCTGCCAGTTGTTTCAGGTTTTCCTGTTTGATGTTGCCGGCAATCTTCCAGGCGCCCCGGACATAGTCTGTTTTATCCTCCCAGGAGGCTTCCAGGTCTGCATAGGTTGCCGGAGACAGCCTTTTAAATGCAGCTCCATACTGGTTAACGGATCCTGCCCCGCCCCAGGTATGTTCTGCATACAGGGCCATCAACTCGTAGGCCCGGGCTATGGAGTCGGCAATAGCGGGGGCCGGCAGTCCCCAACCCTTCAGCTGGGTATTTAAAAGTTCATCGGCCGCCAACATCGGCGCCGCCTCCCTTGCCATCTTTACCCCTCCGGGGTCGCACATGATGCCGTGCACCCAGGTATCGGGCATTTCATTGCGGACAACCGGAAGTTTGGGTGGATCGGACAAAATAGCTTTTGCAAAATCATCCATTGACCCCACCCGTATTTTTACACCCGGCAGTTTTTTCTTTGCCTCATCAAAAAGCGCTTTTACCTGCTCCGCCTGGGGCGGACCGCTATTGTCGAGGGTTACAAAAATGGCCGGCCAAACCTTATAGGGCCAATCGGCCGGCGGCAGCAATCCATGCCCTATAAAATGATCATTACCGCCCCATTTCAACGGCCAGCTAAGTCCTGTTGCCGTACCATAGGTACTGGAATAAAAAGTCAGCAGCCGGGAACCGTCGGGCCCCTCCCACCAAAAAAGGCCGGGTGTTTGTACAAAACCGCTTGGCCAGTTGCACCCGATATGCAAAAACTTTACCCCGGCATTGTGCAGTACTGTTGCCAGTTCACCGGCATGCGAAGGCATATCGGTAACTTTCGCTGCCACCGGAAGCGGCAGTCCATACTGTTTTGAAAGCCGGGTTGCAAAACCCAGCCCCCTGGTTAAAACCTCTGGTTCGCAAACATCCGTTTCGATGGTAAATGGCAGGGCATGGGTAAGAAACCGCCCCGCCTTAAAGGCCGTATCCAGCTTTTTTCTCCGTTCTTCTGTTTGTCCCTGCCAGGGCTCCATCACCTTCGACATCACCCAGCCAGGGGCCGTCCACCGGAATTGTTGCTCCACCGGCAGGGAGCGGGATGCATCCATAATCTTCAGCGCATTGTCGATCATGCTTGTCCGGTAATACTGTACCACATCTTTTACCCGGTGTGTGTAACCAATATCAAAATGTGTTTTAAACACCACAATGATCTCTTTAACCGGGGATGGCTGTCCTTTAGCAGTATTGATTTGCCCTGCCACCGTTTGCCCCATCCCTGCCAGACAAACCATTAGCCCCAACCCAATGCTGCAGCGTTGATACATGCGCCGTTTAAATTTTAATGTCATATATACAACTTTAATGGATCCACTTTGGGCACCGCATCAACCGCCGCCTTCAACTCCTTATCCCCATCAAACAAAAGCGGAAAGAACCGGCTGTCTAAAATTTGATCCTGCGGCATTTCCGGGAAGCTGTGCAATGCATCCAGCCGCTCATAACCAGCCGTGTTGCCCACCGTATGGGCATCCATGGCATTGAGCACAACGGCTCTCCGGGGCCGGTCGGATACATTGGCATAGGAGCCGTGCATCATCAGCGGATGGTGAAAACTGGCATATCCGCGCGGCAGTTCATTGGCCACTTTATTATCAAACGCTTCCAGCTGCCCGGCATCCAGCACTGTGCGCACGGCTTCCATATCACCGGCCAGCCCCGTAATGGGCAGCAACCCCCATTGATGGCTGCCCGGCACATAGTAAAGGCAACCATTTTCTTTGGTGGCGTCATCCAGTCCAATCCAGCAGGTAAGATGGTGCATGGGTTTGGTGAAGGTCCAGTAGGAGTAATCCTGGTGCCAGGCTACTACGCCACCATGTTTAGCGGGCTTGCAGAACAACTGGTCGTGAAACATCCGGAACGAAGTTCCCAGCAACTGGTAGGCCGCCATACGGAAGGCCGGAGCCCAGACGAGGTCATGAAAACCCGGGGCCACCCGCCAGGCGCCGATGGCATGAAACAGTACCTGGTCCGGGTTTTCCGATTCGTTGCTTTCATAATGATAGAACAACTGTTTTTCCTCCGCCGAAACCGATTGCATTTTTGCGAGTTCGGTATTCAATACATCCACCTGCGCATCTGTAAGCACCTTTATACCGGAAATAAACCCATCCCGTTCAAACCGGCGCACCTGTTCCTCATCCAGGACATAGGGCTTCCACTCTTCTGCCGTTTGAGGCTGTTCAAAAAGATCTGCAATGGGACTTCTATATTCTGCCAGATCTGTTACTGGTGGTTTGTCTGTATTCATCGTTATTTTTTTATATATACCCGCGGGTCGTTACCCCGCTTTTTAAAATTGAACCGGTGTCAGTTTTAGCCCGGAGAGGCTGGTACCGGTACGGTCTTCCTCAGGCATGCTGACCGTGATGGTATGTTTGCCCGGGGTTTTGAACCGGATCCATCCGATGGGCTGATGGTGGTAGATGCTGCCGGTGTTCTGCCGGTTCTGGATGGCAATACCTTCCTCCGTTTGCACCTTCCAAACCTTTGGACCGTTGCCGGAACACTTTAATTCGACCAGGTAGGTGCCCGCCTCTTTTACTTCCAGCTCCCAGCTGATCCGGCTGTCGGGCTTCCAATCGCTTACCTGGTAGGTATGTTTCCATTCGCCAAACTTCTCCATCCAGCTTTTGCCCGTAACCGTGCAAGCCTCCGGCCGGCCAAACTTTACCGACACATCCAGCCCAAAATCAGGATCAAGCGCCAGGTCCGATACCGCTTCCGGCGCGCTCTTCAGGGTAAGCTCTATAACGGAAACCATCGGGTCCGGCGCCTGTACCGGTGTCTTTAGCCGGATCCATGAACCTTCTTTTTTAAATGCTATTTTTTCGGCTTTCCCGTTTTTCAATACCCGGGCTGATGCGATCTCCGATTTTAAACCCGGCACCAGGAGACTGCCCGAGGCCGGCCATTGATATACCGCCAGGTAGAGTTTGCCATTGTTTATAACGGCATCGCCCCAGGGCAGGGCATGTTTCCACGGCGATGCCTGGGCATGGTAAATCACCTGCGGATAGCGGCTGATCCATTTACCCACGGAACGCAACGATGCCTGAACCGGCTCCGGTACCCGGCCCTGTCCATCGGGCCCTATGTTCAGCATATAGGTGCCGCCACGCGCTACTGTGGCAACCAGCAGCGTCAGGATCTTATGCGGGCTTTTCCAGTTTTCATCATACCAGGCATAGCCCCAGGCATCATTGGTTACATCCACACTCTCCCACCGGCCCGCTATTCGTTCCAGCGGCACTTCCATATCGCCCAGGGTCTGGTAATCGCCCAGGTTGTAGCCTACACGGCCCGACACCAGGGCATTGGATTGATTTTTGCGGACCACATTTACCAGTTGCTGCGCATATTTTGCCGGCATGCCGCCCGGGGTATCAAACCAGATCAATACCATATCCCCATAATTGCGGGTAATTTCCTCTACCTGGGGTAAACATTTCTCAACAAAATAATCGTCAAATTTTTTTGTCCTGCCGGCGCTGTCCGTCTTTGGACCTCCGGTGCCCCCCGGGTAGGTCCAGTCCTGGTTGTGCGAATAATAGAATCCAAAGCCAAGCCCCAGCGCCTTGCAGGCTTCTGATAATTCCTTCATCGGATCCCGCTTAAACGGCGTGGCATCTACAATATTGAATTTATTTACCATTGAATGGTACATCGCAAATCCATCATGATGTTTGGCGGTGATGATAATATACTTCATACCGGCATCTTTGGCCAGCTGTGCTATTTTGCGGGCATCAAAGGCTGCAGGATTAAAATCTTTTGCCACGGGCATATAATCCTTTACCGGAATGTTTGCCATGTTACTGTTCATCAGCCATTCACCAATGCCATAGTAAGTTTTGCCCTGCCACTTGTTGGCCAGCTGTGAAAAGAGGCCCCAGTGAATGAACATGGCAAAGTGCGTATCAAACAAATTCTTTTTACCAGGGTCCGCTTCCGTTGTTTTTGAGTCCTGTTTACCCCACATTTCATTCATCGACTGCTGGGCCAGCAGGGCCGGCATATTCAAACTGAGCATCCCGGTGAGCCCCAGCAACAACCACTTTTTCATCTGTATATTTTATGCTGTTTTATAAAATCAGCGCCGGACGCAATCTCCGAAGGGCGCTTTATACTACTGTTTTATTTTTTAACCGCGTTGATCACCAACGCCGAATGGGGCGCCAGCGCGGGGATCTTATATTCCTGTTCCGCAATACCCAGGTCCTTGCCGGTAAACAGTTCGGTGAGCCGGTACCGGCCGGCAGGCAGGCTGATCGTACGTTCTACGGGGGCATCGCCCCAGTTGAATGCGAAATAAATGGTCTTATCCTTCATGGCCGTAACTCCTACCTCAAAATGCTCGTTCGCAAACCGGGCGGCCTTACCCGTGGGGGGCATCAGTTTCTTTAAAATAGCTACCCGTTCGGGCCTCATTTTCGTAAGGTCGTCCCCGCTCAGTAACATGCCGCCGGAGGCGTATACCGTAGCTGCATGAAAAAGGAATTCATTCAGCGGGAGCCCCTGTTTCTTTTTTCCGGCTACACCTTTGCCCGCCTGGTCCATCACATCCGTAGCACCGCCGTCCTCCAGCAGGATGCAATCCGGGTCGTTCCACCAGAGCCGGCCGTTTTGCCATCCGCGCAGCAGATTCTCGCGCCCGATGTCGCGGAACGACTCCCATTTACGCCAGGTATCCATAGAACTGCGCGAGCCGTGTATCAATCCCAGTGATGCCCATATAGGATGATTGCAGCCGAGGATAAAGGCATCCTTTGATCCCTTTAATATGGCTTGCATGCCACGCCGGTAGGCTTCTATCCTCGTGGCGTTTTTATCATAGTGCACGCCACCATGTATTGCGCCCCAGTAATTGGCATCCAGTTTAAAATAGGTAACGCCCCATTTTTCGCGCATGGTGCGGAAGAGCTCCGTGAAGAACTGCTGTACCTGCGGGTGCGTACCGTCCAGTACGTACCAGGGGCCCTGGCGCCAGCCGCCAAAGCCGATTTTATCCGAACGCAGCGGTTGTCCGGCACTGTCTTTTACCATCCAGTCCGGATGCTCTTTAAACAGCCGGGATTGCGGACTTGCAATGAACGGCGCCACCCAGATGGCGGGATCCAGTTTTTTAGAACGGATCTGCTGCAATACTTCGGATACATCACCGCCAAAGGCTTTGCCGGCATCCAGCCAGTCGCCCATCCAGGGCTGGTAACCATCATCGATTTGCACATATTTTAACTGCGGCAAATGCCCGGCGATCCAGCCGGTATTATCCGCCACATTTTTTGCCGTTACATTGGGACCAAAACAGTACCAGCTGCACCAGCCCATGGGCACCGGATCGTGTTTTAAACGCGGGTGGTGTTTGGAAATGGCGGCTGTTAACTGATCATACAACTTTTCCCTGTCGGGCCCGGCTATGGCCAGAAACTCTTCCAGGTTCCAGCTTTTGCCGGGCTGCAGCACCATTCCTTCGCAGTCGATTGAAATGCGCAGACGCTTATCGCTGAAAGAAAAACGGGAAATAAATTTGTTGCAGGAAGTGGTGGCCAGCAGCACCCGGTCCGTGTTTTTAACCTGCAGCGTCAGCATGCCATATACGGTTCTTAACCCCTCCGGCTCCGGAATTTTATAATGCGTTCTATCCGGGTAGGTGCACCAGTCTTCGGGCTTTGCCAGCGTACCGCCTGTTTGTCCCAGCTTCTGAAACCCTTCTCCATAGATAGGGGTAGTGCCCGGAAGGCCGTGCTGCAGGTCAAAAATGATTACTTCCCGGATGGGGAGCGGCTTTGCCGAAGTATTGGTTACAGACATTTTACAAAGCCCCCCCTTCCACACCCTGCTCACCACCGCAGCGGGGGAAGCCTTTGACCCGTTGGACAATACAACCGTTGCAGGTGCGGTTTTTAAGCGGGTTAGTAATTCCGCCGCCGTTTGCTGTCCGTTTACGGCTGTTACAAGCACCAGCATGCAAAAAAATAAGGCAAGCCGGCCCACAGAACCTTTTTTGATCAATCTTTTACTCATTGTTTATTTTACTGATACGGTGAAACATTTGCAGTTTGCTGGTCCTCCATATAATAAAAGGCCATATTCTTTAACACCGGGTTTGCTACCGATCCTGTAATCCGCAACCGGACCCTGGTGGTATATACGGGATCAAACTCCTGTATCCGTTTATGCCCAACGGAACTGCCTTCGGCGATCTGTTTCCAGCCGTTGTTTACCCAGGCGTCCAGGGCATAATGCCGGATCCGTTCGCCCTTGGCAATATCTTCCTGCAGGACCATGCAATTGATGGCTACAGGCCGGCGGGCAATGGTTTGCTGCACCTGCGTTCCGTTTGCCTTACCGGAAAAAACCGGACGGGCAAAGCGTTCTTTAACAGCTTTTCCAAACCAGGTAAGTCGGGCCACATCTTCGGCCGGTACCTGGCCGCTGGTATCGATCACGATGCCCAAAAGCATATTGGCGTTCCGGCCCACACTGGTATTGTAGTTGCGGAGCAGTTGCTCCGGGGAACGCATTTTTTGTCCGGATGCTTTCCAAAACCATCCGCCCTGCCAACCGGTGCGCAGGGGAAAATCGGCTTCACCCGGGCACCATATTTTCCCATCGGGATCTCCGCTCATATTGGCTGCTTTGATGGTTCCTGTAGCCGAGGTGGTGGCATCAGAGGTACCCCAGTTGGGATAGGGCGCGGCCCCCTCTTCATTGCCGATCCACCGGACCAGGTTCTTTGCATGCACAGGACCCTGGAATACGATGGCGTCCGGCTGAAATTTCTTTAACAGTGCTGCAATCGGCGGCCCGCCCTGCTCCACCGGCAACACGCCACCATCGAACCATATTTCAAATAACTTTCCGTAGTTCGTCCATAACTCGGTAAGCTGCTGAATCACGATGTCATTATACTGCTTTTGTGTAAAGGGCGATCCTTTTTGCACCAGGCCGGGATTATCTACATAGCAATACCCGTTGGCAGCAGCACTTGCATAAATGCCCGGCTTAACATGGTACTTTTTGCAGCTGGCAATAAAATCTTTTACAATATCGCCCTTTCCGTTTTTCCAGGGTGCGTTTTTTACACTATACGGGTGTGCGGCGGTTGGCCACAGGCTGAAGCCGGAACAATGCTTGGCCACTAATACCACGTAGCTGGCCCCTGCGGCCTTTGCTGCGCGCACCCACTGATCCGTATCGAGCTTTGACGGATTAAAAACACTTGCCGGAGGATGGGTACCCCAGTTGCGCCAATCGTAACCGGGTACATAATTGACCAGATCAAAGTGAATAATTGCTCCAATTTCCGCAGCAGCCCACTGGAGTTGCTGTGCATTGGGCAATACCAGCTTTGGGACCTGCTGGGCCTGTGCCGTATATACCAGCCATGGCAACAGAATAATCAGAAAGCGTTTCATTTTCAATACTTTATAAAAGTGTTACCGGCAGTGGGGATATAGGCAAAATCCGGAATGCGTTTGATTAAACAGCAGCTCTTTTTCTTTTTCCAACCCTGACCCTCCCCTGTTTAAGTTAAACCGATCGTTATTTGCAATCATTATACCCGGTATTCAGGCTTTAAAGCTACAACTATGTATGTACAAAGTATTCCACTTTCTTTTTTAAAAAATAAACTATTTTATGATTTGGAAATTTGGGAATTCAAAAATTTGAGAATGTGCTGATTTGAAAATTTGAAAATGGGGGTTTCGTTTGTTAACGCAGTCTTCGTACCTTAGGAGGTCCATCAGACATCAGACATCAGACTTTAAACCGCCTCACCGGTAGTATGCACTATAGGTTTTTTCCCGGTCCCGGATGATGCGCCTGAATGCCTCCATTTCATGTTCGGACATTTTGGATTTTTGAATCCAGGAATCATCTCCATATACCCCGGCTTTTTTATAATCAAAGGGCTGAAAATGGATCTTCCGCGCTGTTTTCAGACTTTTGAAAGAAAAATCCCCCTGAAGCGGATCTTTAAACAGGGGATCTGCAAACAATGCCTCCTTATCTTTAAGCCGGCGCCAGGCGGAAAAGGACTGTCCCATAAACAAAGGAGCTGCTGCATTCATACTCCAGTAACAGTTTTGCTCCATCAGGATATTTCCCTTGTCCCAGGGACCATGAAACACGGCGCCATGATCCATTAAAATGATATTATTGGTAAACGAAAAAGAGCGGTGTGGTTCCACGCGCGTAAAATCCAGCTGCTGATAATGCCCGAAGGCAAAAATATTATTGCGGATGGTATTATTACGCCCGTAGTGCTGATGAAAGCCACCGCTTTTACAAGCATAAACAAGGTTATTCTCCAGCAGAATATCCGAGCTGCCCTCATCCGTATACAATCCCCAGCCGCCATAATCATAGGCGTATACATCATGGATCACGTTGTTATGAATATGGGTTCCCGGGGACTCGGCCAGGGTATAGACGGCGCCCATATCCGACAACTCGCCCCAGCCGATATGATGAATATCATTATAAGCCACTTCATTGTTGACCGAAGGATTTTTGAGCACCTTATCGTTGGCATATTGCAGGCGCCCCTGCGCATCCAGGTAGGTGGTGTACTGTTTGGTAACCGCATAGCCCCACATCCATCCCAGCGAAATACCCGTGTATCTCGAATCGGCGATCACATTATGCAGGATGCGGTTATTGGCCGCATTAAACACCACAACCCCCACGGCACTAGGAAACAGCAGGCCTATATGCCGGATGATGTTATTTTCTATCAATATCTGCTCCGTCAAAGGGGTACCTTCCGCAGGGAGCGCCGTTTCGCCGATCTTGATGCCACCGCCACCCATGTCATAGATAAAGCTATGGGTGATGGCGCTGTTCTTTACCGCCCGCCTCAGCCAGAAGGCATAGTTGCCGGTATGCATGACCTCGCAGTTCTGAAATATAATCTTCTCTGCCCAGTCGATCCGGATCGCAGCATCAATTTCCGCGGCGGCCTGCATAGGCTCATTTCCATTTGCGGGCATGCGGTCGGCAGTATGGGCAAAGCTTATATTTCTGAAAATTTTATCCGTTACCAGATGGCCCGCGGTGCCGGTTATCGTAACCAGTTGCGTTAATGCCGGTGCATACACTTCGGCTGTTTCCATTTTTTCTCCTTCCCGGGGTATATAATACAAATAACCGGCAGGGCTCAGGAACCATTCCCCGGGGGCAGACAGGGCGGCTTTGTAGTTCTCCAGGATAAAGCGGCTTCCCTTTTGTACAGGATTCCAGGGTTTCATTGCCGCTCCACTTATAAACAAGCGACCGGAGTCGCTGTCCAAAAACGCCACCGGCTTACGGGTGTAATCCCATTTATGATAGAACGCCACTACCATGTCTGCATCATCCTCATCCCGTTTACGGAGTGTTTGAAGGTTTGCCGGATGCGTGTAGATCGTTTGGGCAGCATATTCCCCCACCCTCCCGGTGCCCTTCACCCCGATGCGCTCTTTGGAACTATCTACAAAGAACCAGCCGGTATCCGGTGTACGCGCCCGGGTTGCCCGCACACCATTCACATATAATTGTTCAAACCGGAATCCGTAGCGAACCGCTTCCGGCACTTTACACTTCCACCATCCTTCCTTTGTACGCTCCCAACCCGCAATAGGAATACCCCCGCTCAATACGGGTTTATGCCCGGGATCTCCTTCAATCACGATCCGGTTCTGATCTTCTTCTGATATATGAATGGGCTCTTTTAATAAGTAAGTGCCGGGGCCAACATAAATATGAACCGTGTCTTTTGAAATAATGGTCCGGGCCCTTAACAAGGCCTGCGCAACAGACCCCAGCGGCGCCTGCCTGGTACCCGCTGCACGGCTACTCCCGTTTACCGCAACATAAAGGCTATCCTGTCCATAACCCTGCATCTGTAAAAACAGAAGGCAGCAGCCTACGATTCGTTTTATCATCATTCCTAAAGTTAGTGATCTGTTTCATACAAGTTCCATAAATTCATCCACCCAATACTTCCAGCCGGGATCAAACAACCGGGGTGCGTAACTTCTAAAGTCCTGCATCAACCGGATTTGATACCCCCCAGGCTTTGTTGGGCTTTGCACCCAGCACCAATTCGAGCGTACCTCCTTTTGTTATTGCGCTATGATCGATCCAACTCATTTTATACGGCGTTCCATTGAGCTTTGCCGATTGAATGTAGTTATTTCCGGGAGCATTACCGATCGTTTTAATAACAAACTTTTTGCCACGGGCATACCTGTTATCTAACCGGATGGTAATAGCGTCAAAGAGCGGTGTACAGATCTGGTACCGGTTATCGCCCGGGCATACCGGGTGCAGTCCGGAGGCTGCCAACACATACCAGGCCGACATTTGCCCCACATCCTCATTGCCCACTAATCCGCGTTCCGCAGAATTATGATAGGCCTGCTCACAGAGCACCCTTACCCATTTTTGGGTAAGCCAGGGCTTTCCCAATACATTAAACATAAAAGGAACATGATGCACCGGTTCATTGGCATGGTTATAATAATCGTTCCACAGCATATCTGCAGGCGTTTTATCAAAGAACTGCTCCAGGTCAGCGAGCGTTTTGTCAACACCGCCCAGTAACCGTGTGAGCCCTTTAATATCATGTGGTACAAACCACCCCTGCTGATAAGGGTTGCTTTCCGTAGAACCGTAGGATTGCTGTAAGCGGCCGGATGCAGGCCAGGGCAACCAGGCTCCATTTGCATCCTTTGGCCGGAACCAGCCTACGGAAGGGTCAAATACATTTTTGTAGTTTTCAGACTGCTTCATAAACCTGCTATAGTCTTCCTTCTTGCCGAGCGTCCCGGCCAGCTGTGCCATACACCAGTCGTTATAGGCATATTCCAGTGTACTGGAAATGCTATTGGGCGCATACCCCCGCTGGCCATTCCCAAACCGGGCCACCGTATTTTTTGCAAACTGGTAGGCTTTTTTTACATCATAATTACGGATCCCCTTTTTATAGGCATCTGCCAGTACTACTACAGCAGGGTTGCCCAACATACAGCCACTGTAGGCATTTAAAAACTCCCAGCGTTCCAGGTAGCGGGTCCCATTTTCACCAGCCAACTCTACCAGGGAATTGATCATATCGTTCACTACTGCGGGATTTATGATCGTTTGCAGCGGCATCTGGCTTCTGAAAACATCCCATCCGCTGAATATGGTCCGTTTTGTAAACGCGCCCGTGTGATGAACAGCCCCATCTCCACCCGGATAGTCGCCGTTGACATCGGCAAAGGACCGGGGATCGATCATACTATGATACAGGGCTGTATAGAATATCACCTTCTGATCTTCCGTTCCCCCACTGATTTTCATCTTACTTAAGGCATCATTCCATAGTTGCCGGCTTTTGGTATGAACCGCATCAAAGTTCCACCCTGCAATTTCCTGCAGCAGATTCATCCGGGCGCCCTCCATGCTTACAAACGAGATACCGGCCTTCATCAATACCACGGCGCCATCGCCGGTCTTAAAATTGGTATAAAAGCCCAGGTGCCGGCCCTGTTTTTCCTTACAGCCTTTTAAAATCTTTGCATGAGCCGTTAATGTTTGAAAACCGGGCTGCTCTATGAACGCTCTTTTGCGGCTGGTACCCTGCGGTATATCCACCTCCCAAACACCAAAGTCTTTCAAAGGCTGGCTGAACTCAGCATAAAAATATACGGTATAATCCGGTTTTCCCTGTCCATCGCCCCAACCGCCCCCGGAGCTTTCACATTTCATCCATCCGGTGATGGCATGGTCGTTCACTACTTTTACGTATTGTTCGGTGGCCGTACCGCCTACCCGTCTTGCCAGGTCTATTTGGATACGGGACTGTTCATTTGCGGGAAAGGTAAACCGCATGATGCCGCTATGCGGCGCTGCGGCCATCTCCGCCCGGATGCCATAATCCGTAAGCCGTACGGTATAGTACCCGGCAGTGGCTTTTTCGGAGGCCTTGTCGTAAAAGGAACGATAGCCCTTGATATCGCCAGCTTCCTTACCGGAGTTGGTTCTTAAAGGGCCGGCTGTGGGCATCACCAGGAAATTACCCAGATCTCCATACCAGCCCACCCCGCTCATTTGGGTAAACGCAAACCCTTCAATAGTGCGATGTTCATAACTATACCCGGAGCCGTTATCGCCACCCGTAATGGTATTGGGACTTAACTGTGTTAACCCAAATGGCGTGGCCGCGCCCGGAAAAGTTTTTCCTCCCCCATGCGCAGAGGCCGCTACCGTCTTGCTGGTGGTAGCTCCAATAAAAGGGTTTACATAGTCGGCCGGCTGTTTTTCCTGTGCGGCAGCGGCCAGCATCCATAAACAACCAGCCAGTAGAAAGAAATAGTTTTGTTTACCCATCATTTTCTTATTACAATCTAAGTATCACACCCCGAAATCATGCTTCCGCAGTCATTTTAAAGATACCCTGAACCAATCAGGTGCGGCAAGTTAAGAAATATGTTCCCGGCGTTGCAGGTGCATCGTGTTTATAATACCAGGCACGCCGGTACAAAGACAAGTATTGTTTCTACCGGGGCGCTTCAAACAGGAACCATTGCTGGCTTTTGGCAGGAATGGTCACTGTTAACCGCGCCCGGGTTCCATCCAAAACCAGGCTTTTGCGCAACCCGTCATTTTCACTGATAACCGCCCGGTGCTTTAAGCCCGTATAGTACAGATCAATCTCAATATCCCGGGTAATGGGCTCCTCCAGCGGGTTATAGATCATGAGCAATCCCTTCTCCTTCCCGGCGGGATCCACATGCAATAATGCGTCATAGTCTTTACCATCCGCCCGGCGGATATGGATGATATCGCCATCCAGCACCGCGCGGTGCTTTTTATAAAAACCCACCCATTTTTTAACGAGGTTACGGGTTTGGGGACTATCATACAACCGGGGACCGCGGTAACAGGCCTGCACGCCGGCGCCAAAGAGGTTGGCCAGCCGCTGCCCGTAATGCGGCAGATGATCCTTCAGGGGTTCAATGGTTGCAGCGGCTCCGCCACCATGGTATTGTACAAGGGGTACAAACATCCATCCCATGGAGGGTGTTTTTTCCCAGGTACCATCATAAATATTCTGCCGTTCGATGATCTCCTGGTATTCCCGCGCAAGCGACCAGTTCGTTTCACGATAGCCCATACCAGTCTTGGAACTGCCATTCAGAAAATACCAATCGGGTACATTGAGGTAAATGCCCTTTCCCCGGCACCAGCGATAAAAATCCCGGATTTCCGTAAACTGCTTCCATTGGGAGTCCTCCAGCCCCTTGTGCCCGGGATGCGTGGTCGAGGCACAAATATCTCCCGGATAGGAACCATCATGCTCAAACACGCCCTGTCCTGTATAGGCATAGTAGCCATACAGTTTTTTAAAGTATTCCTGCCCCCATGCGCTCTGCAAACAGGGCGATTTGCTGAATTTGGGCTTCAAATCGGGGGTGGGCATTACCACATCCGTCTGAGCATCTATGGATCTGCTGGCCAGCAGGGAGTAACCGCCCAATACAATATTTTTGGAGCGGGCATAGTCTTCCAGTTTTTTCATCCGCTCAAGATTTGCAGCGGACGTATCCTCAAGATTTGCGCCACTCCCAAAAGTCATGATCACCATTTCAAATCCCACATCGGCGCATTGATCAATGGCCTCTTTAACCGCTTTATCCTCTGCGCTGCTTACATGCATCAGCATTGGGTTTTCGGTAATCCATGGTGCAATGGTTCTGTATAGTTTGCGTTGGGCCAGGCCGCGTCTTTCCCTGTCGGACCCATCCCATAACAGCTCCCAAAGCCGTATCCCTTCAAAAGAGCCGGAGGGCCCCAGCTCCTGGCCGATCCCTGCTTCTGGTTTACACACCAGCACCGTTGGATTTTTTAACGCATAATTCACCTGCGTGGTATAAGAAGGATCCGGCTGCCAGGAAACCACCTGTGCATTTGCCTTTGCCGTCATGCCGCCAAACGCATAGTCGGTTTCCGTAAAAACGGGAGGCAATTTCCAGGCTTCTCCCGATGCTTCGCTTTCGACCTCCGCCATGGCCAGGTGCTCGCTTTTTACATTGTTGATCACGATCTCCCTGGGGCCGTTATTTTTAATGCTTACCCATTT
Source organism: Niabella hirudinis (assembly GCF_051201075.1). Taxonomy (NCBI): domain Bacteria; kingdom Pseudomonadati; phylum Bacteroidota; class Chitinophagia; order Chitinophagales; family Chitinophagaceae; genus Niabella; species Niabella hirudinis. Next base: position 78,842 of record NZ_JBPEHJ010000007.1, on the reverse strand, counting down.
ACTCATCAGCGGCAACCCATCGTACAATTCGTAGTGCACATTTACTTCCAGGTCCAAAAGATAATCGGGCCGCGCCTGCTGCTCACGGGGCGCGCCTAAAAGCAATACCTCATCGATCTTGCTGCGGCCAATGGCTCCTTTGTTATCGTTTTGCCGGCTGCCGCCTTTAGCGTCTGTTTTTCCAATACGGATGGCAGCCGGAGCAGCCTTCAGCGGCAGCTCCAGGGCATCGGTATAAACGGTACCATCATCGGATCTGCTGCAAACCATTTTATCCCGCAGCAATAGAATCCTGATCCAAACATCCTTTCCAGGGTTATAAGCGGTCCAGGAAAGCCCCCGGTCATCATGGTTAATAGTGATCCGCTTCCCTGATGGCTGGATGTTGATCTTACTGGTGCTGCCATCAACGAATAACAAACCCACACCCGGGCCATAGTTATTGTAGGGGCTTTTATTACCCATACCATCGGTTCCGCTGTTCAGTTTGCAGATCAGCACCTGCGTTCCCGCGGGTATGTCCCGTTCTGCATACACCAATGCATTGGTTGGCGCCAGTATTTCACCGGCCTTTCCTTCATTGTTGAACCGGGCATCTGTTCCCTCGCTTACTACCTTCCATTGAGGCTGCACTTGCAGGAAATCATCTTTAAAAAGAACCGTTCGCTCCCTATCAGAAGCATTCGCATTAAACAGGTTCCGGACCAGGGTGGCATCGGCTTTATAGGTAAAGGTGAGCTCCATACCCGGCGGAGGCCAGGGCCGTTCCTTCGGCATCCAGGAGGTTCTGCGGTTCCATTCAAAGCGCGCGCGTATCGGGTTCGTTTTATACGAGACAAGCCGCATAGCCAGCGGATCCTGTTTAAGCTGTGGTATCCATTTATGCAGCAGGTAATTTCCGATAGGCTGGCCGGTTAGTCCGCCCACTTTTATTTCCTGTCCGTTGATCCATACCACAGCTTCCGGTCCAACCGCCCGTACCAACGATTCGTTTGTGACCAGGTTGTCGAGGCCAATAGTAGCGCCGTTCGGGCCTATGGTAAACAACCGGGTCATAAGGCCGTTGCTGAATGCCAGCTGACCGTCCGTTGTTTTATAAACCGCCGCTTTTTGCCGCACCGGTTTAATAAGCCAGTCGCCCTCCCTGTTGCGTACTTTTGTTTTCTCGTACAAGGGGAGGCCGCCGCTACTGATCTTTTGTCCCTGCACCCAATAAGCATTACAGCAGCAGGCAACCAGTAAACAATATACAACCTTCATTGATGGTTTCGTTTTATTTAGGAAACGGTATTGAATCGTTAAGCAATCCTATTTCTTAATGAGCCTTAACTTAATGTTTTTTGTTGTTTGCTGCAAATTGTTTAACTGCCAAAATACAAACAGGCACTGAGTATAGATTATACATCGTTCCGGATATACGCTTACTGAAGGGGGTCAAAACTGCCTGCATCCCAACCACTGGTTTGCTGCAGCTTTTTATTTTTTTCCAGGTGCGTGGTCGGAATGGCGTAAAAATAGTATTCCGGCTTATAGTTGATCGTGTTCAGCTGGTCAAGATCCACTACAGCATCTGTAAAGTAAGTATTATAACTGGTATTAAGATTTACGGTGCCGGCCGCATACGCTGCTTCAAACTGCGCCTTTGTAAGGGGCGCTTTTAATGTAACGGTGATCCCCTGACGCCGGGTGCCGTTCATAGCCGCGCCATATAACCTTCTTCTTCTGAGATCCTGCATACGCTTGCCTTCAAAAGCAAACTCGATTCTCCTTTCGAAAAGAATAGCGGCCCTCATTTCAGCCCTGGACATATTGGCTTTTAAACCATACATATTATCGGCGCCTGCGGTGATACCCGCTCTCTGGCGGATCTGTTTTAAAACCGCATAGGCTTCATCGGTATTCCCTACCTCATTGGAAGCCTCTGCATAGTTCATCAATACTTCGGCAAAACGGATCTCGATCCAGTCGGTTCCGCTGGTGGTTGATTCCAGCGGGCTCAATGCTGTGTTGATCGCTTTTTTTGAATAGAAGCCGGTACCGGTGCCCCCGGTTTGCTGACTGCCCTGGAAGGTCCATTGAATACGGCTGCTCTTGTTAGAAAGGGCCCAGGGATCTCCATTATATGCAATGGTTGCTTCAAAACGCGGATCCCGGTTAAGCCAGTATGCATCCGGATTATAGCCGGAGGCCGGATCGGTAATGGGCAAACCATTTTTCATCGGAAAGGCACGGGCAATCGACAGGGAGGGCTGATCGCCACCGGTGCAGTTCAGCGCCTCATCCAGGGGCCTTACACAGGCATCCCGGTTTTGGGTACGTCCGGGGTTGGAGAACCGGGTAACCAGAACGGCTTCCTTGTTATTATCCCCTTCCGTAAACCATAGATTGCCAAACTCGGGCATCAAGGATTTACCCGCTGCAATAAGGGAATCCTTTGCCTGCTTATTAGCGGTAAAGGCATCCTGCCAGCGATTGGCCGCCGTTTGAGCCGGGTCAAACTGCTCCGAGGCATAATGCAACAGTACCCGTCCCTTAAATGCCAGAACGGCCCCTGCCGTAATACGACCGGCATCTGTTGCGCTCCAGGATTTTGGGCATAAGACGGATGCGGTATCAAGGTCCTTCAGGATCTGCTGTATGCACTCAGAGGTTTTATTGCGCGGCACTTCCAGCTCCTGTGCCGAAACGCGCGGCTGCGGTGAAAGCAGCAGGGGTACTCCTCCATACCTTGTTACCAGCTGAAAATACTGCCAGGCCCTTAAAAAATGCAATTGTCCTTTAATTAAGTTCTTATCTGCATCGCTGTAGGTAGCATCGCGAAGGATCTGAAGCAGGTTATTGACATTCCTGATATTGGTATAGGGGGTCGTCCAGTAATCGACCGAATTGGTTGTCAGCTGCCCGTACATGGTTGCAGTGGCGCCGCCCGCTTCATCCGTTTGATTGGAGATGTTCAATACATCGGCGCTCCAGGTGGGCATGATGGCAACATAAAGGTTGTTTAAGTTAGCGGTGGCAATACTTGCATCCGTGTAGAGCAGTTCCTGCGGAATAGCGCTCAGATCGCGTTTATCCAGCACCCGCGTGCATCCAATGATGATGATGATGAACAGCATTACCGCTACCGGCAGGGAAATGAGCCATTTCTTAAATATATTTTTCTTCATAAAAAGATATTATCAGTTTTTAATAAAGATCATGTGAGTCCTACAGGGATGCATTTACACCAAACGTAAAATTCCGGTTGATGGGGTATCCCTGCAATATGCCTTCCGGATCATACCACTTGGTTTTGTCTTTGAACAGGAAGAGATTGGAACCGTTAAAAAACAGTTTCACGCTTTGCAGGCCAATGCTCTTTATGGCTTTAGCAGGCAGCGCCCACCCGATATTAGCATTCTTGAGTCTTATAAAGGAGGCATTATCCAGCCAGAAGGTGGACGTGTTGCCGGCGCCGCCACTGGTGTTCAGCGGGTAGTTGCCATCGGGATTCTCCGGCGACCAGTAATCCCTCCAGAATCCAAAGTTGGTAGATTCATGCGTAATGAACAGGGCGGTAGTAGACCGAACCCTGTAATAGCTGCTCACCCCCTGGATAAAAATATCAAATGACAGTGACCGCCAGGTGGCTCCCAGCGTAAGCCCGTAACTGGCCGGAGGAGCATTATATTTTGCAATAAACTCCTGGTCGTTTCCATCAATCCTGCCATCAGGACTATCGGATGTAGCGCCCCGTATATCTTTAAAATTCAGCATACCCAGTCTTGGCGTAGCGCCATTGATGGTATACCCGGCCGGCAAGGCATCCAGCTCTGCCTGTGTTTTAATAACCCCGGTAGCAATATAGCCCATGATGCCGCCAACAGGGCGCCCCAGCTGCGATTGGTAGGGCCTTATATTAGCCGCCTGGTCAATAAGCACCTGCTTATTGGTGGCATAAGCATAGTTAACGGATGCCGAAAAGTTCAGATCACCCGTTAAATTTGTCCGGTACCCCAGGTCAAATTCGTACCCGTGTGATTCCAGGATCCCGTAGTTCTCCAGCGGCAGTATGCCTCCAAAAGTTGTAGGGATACTCTGGATCCTGTTGCCCAGGATATCCGTTCTCCTGTTTTTAAAATAGTTGGCGGTAAGCGATAGCTTATTATTGAGCATGGTTGCATCGATCCCCAGATCAATGGATCTTTTTTTAGCCCAGGTGATATTGGGGTTGGGTAAAGTGCCAATGACAACGCCATTGGTAACGCCGCCAAAAATAGCGCCGGATGCTTTATAGTAATACTGATCCCACTGCAATTCCGTCCGCACACTGCCATCGGGCCTGATCCGCGGCTCTTCTCCGGTAAGCCCCAGGCTTGCCCTTAGCTTCAGATCATTAACAAATGGAACATTGTCTTTAAAGAAGCGCTCATCACTGATCCTCCAGCCTGCCGATAAGGATGGAAAAAAGGCATAGCGGTTTGAGGGAATAAAGTACCGGGAGCCTTCGTACCGGAAGGCCGCTTCCATCAAATATTTACCCGCATAGTTGTAGCCAATACGACCCAGGGCCGCCAGGCGGCCTTCCTGGAATTCGCCGCCGTTTACCGAATAAAAATTAGGGTCGTTGCCCGCCAGCGAGATCTGGTCCAGGTCGCGCGAGATCACGTTCTGGTTCTGTGCAAAGAAGTTATGGTTAAAGGTTTCACTCTGCTCATACCCGGCCATCACCGCTAAATTATGCTGCCCAAAGCTCCGGTCATAATTCATGTATAAATTAAGCTGGTAAAAATTACCATTTACATAGTTTTCGTTTACCCAGTTTCCGTCATTCCGCTGAAAGGTTTTGCTAAGATCCAGCTGATCAGTCAGCAAATGATTCCGGGAGCCTGTGGGCTGAAAAACGTAAAGATTGTAGGGAAGGTTCAGCTGCTTGCGAAAATCGTTCCGGCTGTAAGTAGCAAAAGCCCCCCTTAATTTTAATCCGGTTACAAATGGCACTTTGTAGGTGGCATCTACCAGGATCTCGTTGTTCGAAAATTTCTTCCTGTTATATCCCGTATGGCCGTTAACCACTTCTCCCGGGTGCCATTTTAAAAAATTGCCCACCGGGTATGCAACACCATTTACAGTGATATAATCGGGGCCCATGCCTCCTCTTATCAGCAAACCCCGGTAAAAATCCACCATATCGTCCCCGTCATTATCATATCGCCAGAACGGCTTCAGATCTTTCCTGATATCGGAGCTAAGGTTTAACGTAACGGTAAGGTTCTTTGCAATCTCCGCATCAACCCGGGCCCTTACATTGTACTTCTGGTAGTCGATATTATCAAAAGTACCCGTACCCTTGTAATAAGAGCCGCTTAAAAAATAGCTCATTTTCTCACTCCCCCCAGAAATATTCAGCGTATTTCTTAATTCTGTCGGGTCTTTGTAATATTGTTTTACCATATTAACAGAATGGGTCTTCCAATATTCCAGTTCATCATCTCCCGCAAACAGGCTATTGGTTTGGTAGCTGGTGGGTTGTGTTAACTTAAGGTTGTCATTTACAATTTTCCCCTGTTCGTAGGCCGTAAGCACATCGGGTATCTTTGTGGGATGATCAAGACTGTAACTGGATATAAAATTAATTTTGGGGGCGCCTTTAGCTCCTTTTTTGGTGGTAACCAGGATGACCCCATTTGCACCCCTTACGCCATATACCGATGCAGCAGCGCCGTCTTTTAAGACAGAGATATTTTCAACCTCCGATGCATCCAAACCATCAAATGCAAACTGGTCAACAATTAACCCGTCTATTACAAATAACGGAGGCTGCGCCGGTCCAAAACCATCGTAGGCCCGCACCCTTATACTGGATGACCTTCCCGGTTTGCCGCCCGACTGGGTAACGAACAGGCCCGGCAAGCGGCCGGCAAGCGACTGCGATAAGGTGGCCACGGGTATTTCGGCTACTTTTCCGGCGCTCAGCGAACTTACACTTTGTAATAAATTGCGCTTTACATTGGAGCCATAACCTACCACCACCACTTCATCCAGTTTCTTTTCAATTGCCTTCAGAATAATGGCTCCATCCCCGATCTCGCTTACGCGCACTTCAAGTGTTTCGTAATTGATATCGGAGATCACCAGCACTGCGGCATCATTGGCCACATCTATGGTAAAGTTTCCCAGTTCATTGGTCATGGTGCCGTTATCCGTGCCTTTTTCCGTAATGCTTACTCCTGCCAACGGTTCGCCTTTATCATTCTTAACGGAACCGGTAACCATACGCCGGGGAGGCTGTACCATACCAAGGGCATCCGTTTTCTCTTCCATGATAACCACCTCGTTATTCTCCAGCAGCTTCCAGTTCAATGCAGCATCCTTCAGTACCTTTAACATTACATCGTTTAAGGAGGCGTTCACCACATTGATCGAAATAAATTCTTTGGAGGGTATCAGATCATTGCTGTAAAAGAACCGGTAGTCCGATTGCTTTTCAATTTTCTTCAGTACTTCAGCTAATGAAATGTTCTCTTCTTTTAAATTCAGCACCCGCTGTCCGTAATTGGTAGCGGAAACCTGTAAAGCGAGCACCAGAAATATTGCGGACAACTTCATAATCAATACAATTTCTTTCAAGCAGCGGCTATTGCCTGCTTTACGGCAAACACAATTTTGCATACATTTGTTTTGAGTTTACAGAATACATGCCTTCAAGCGCCAACTTTAGGGCATCTTTACTTAGAGTGGGAATGTTACTGCATTCCCCTTTTTTTTGAACTGTTGTAGATTTACCCGCCCATGGTTTTATTTTTTATGGTGAAGAATCGTTATTCGATAAAGATCTGGTCCTTATTTTGCTGATAATGGAAGTCTTTGGCAAGCATCAATATTTCCAGTATGTGGTTTAGATCCGAGTCTTCGAACACGCCGGTATACCGATACCGTTTTGCAACCGGGGACTTAAAGATTATTTTTACTCCAAAAACCCGTTCAAGCTCTGATGTAATATCTTCCAGCGGTTTGTCTACAAAAACCAGCCGTCCTTTTGTCCAGGAGGTTTCTGCAATCAGGCTGTCTTTTTTTATTATTGGTTGAATTTGTACCGGATCAGCATTACGTAGCTCCGCATTTTTGTATACCAGTTTTTGGCCGGGTTCCAGTACAAAACTTTCGCTGCCCTTTTTATAGAGACGGATCGCTACTTTTCCACGGATCAGTGCCGTTTCAAAGGTTCCATCCGCAAAACTGCGTACATTAAATGCCGTACCCAGCACTTTTATTTCACCCTCCGGGGTATGAATGATAAACGGGCGTTTTGCATCGGATGCAATATCAAAAAAGGCTTCACCCTCCAACCGCACCTCGCGTAATTTCCCCTTAAAGGTTTGCGAATAGCTTAATTTACTATTGGCATTCAACAGTACTGTAGAGCCATCCGGCAGCTTAACGGCGGAACGGGAGCCATTGGTAGTAGCTATTTCATTGGGCATACCTGCTCCCGTCCTTCCTTTAAAATAAAAAAATGCAGCGCACCCAACAATCAACAGGACTGCTGTCGCTGCAATATATTTGAGGTAAGGCGACATGGTTCCGGCGCGCGCTGCGCGTAAAGACGGCTGCGCTGCGCTGCCGGGCCCGCTTTCGGATAATTGCAGCTTTACCGCGTGCACGGCATAGGCCTGTTCCGCCTTTGTAATCTTTGCGATGTTAACCGGCTCAGGTTTCAGAAGCTGGTCATGAAGAAACCGGTACCCGGGATGCAGCTCCAGGATCGTATCTATTGCTGCCAGTTCCTCCGAAGTAGCATCTCCTGAAAGCTTCAATGCCAGCAAGCGATATAACTTATATTCCAGCGGATTCTTCATTGTCTCTTTAATAAAGACAACAAAAAAAAGCGGCACCGTGAAGGGGCTGTTATTTTTTTTTCAACAGGTAACCATCCAGGGCGACTTTTAATTTTTTAAGGGCCAGCCGCATATGTGTTTCAAGGGTGTTTTGGGACAAGCCTAATACCGCTCCGGTTTCCTGATAGGAAAGCCCTTCTTCTTTAATAAGCCGGAATACCTGCTGGCATTGGCGGGGAAGCGATTGTACGGCATTTTCGATAAGGCCCGAAAGTTCGGAAGCTATCAGGGGCTGGTCGGCCTCCCCGGGGTCCGCTATGCCTCCGCCGGCATCGGCCTCCAGTACGAAGCCATCCTGCCGGCGTTTTTTTGCATAATTGTAAGCGGTGTTCCGGACGGCTGTAAGCAGGTAAATTTTGAGGGCTTCTACATGGGCCAGCCTGTTTTCCATCGTCCAGATGCGGGTCATCACATCAGAAACGATCTCTTCTGCCAAAATATCCTGGTTTATAATGCCCAGCGCCAGCTGATACAGCTTTGGATGAAAATGCAAAAAGAGTTCCTTATATGCAACAGGATCCCTTGCATACGCTACCCTATTTTGCAGATATAACAGGTGCGCTTTTTCCACTTTAAACAGCTCCCTTTTTGGATGAATATAGTAAAAAAACAGGGGATTAAAACTCGCATCTCTATTATTTATGATGCCTCAAAATAATAGCTCACTGTTCCAAACGGCAATATCATCTGATCACTCCCTGTTTCGGATCCGGGTCGTTCATTTGCCAGGCATTTATATAACTTTTTTGCGCTCTTGTTCATCCATTGCAATTTAATATGCTCCGGCTTATCAGAAACAGAACGAAGCCGGAGTATCATCCCCTTTCCGTCATCGCTTTGTTTCAACATTGTCACAAACACCTTTGGGTTATTAATGTTGACCCAGCTATTGGTAACCGGGCTTTGGCCGACTTCCACAGCTATCAGCGGCCTGTTTGCCTCCATCCCGAAACGATTTGCCGCCGCCGGATCGAAGGGGCCATGTGGAAAAATGCGGTAATGTAAATCGATGACACCTCCCTGCTCCAAAGGAAAGTTGGTATACCAATGATTATTTAAAGCCCATGAAAACAGAGTTTGCGTTGGGGAAATAAATTTCAGCCATTTGCTTTTAAACCCATCGCCGGGAATATTAGCAGTCAGGTTTCCAAACTCAATTAAGGGGGATTCAATAGCTGTCCAGGTTACACCGGTATTATTGTTTGAAATATCTACCCAATGCTGAAAGGCCAGCCAGTTGCGGTTTGCACCCGGGAGCTGATCAAATTCCGGCGTCATAACACCCCAGGGTATGTCCATGCGTGTAGTACCACCAGGGATATTAAAAGCAAAACCGAAATGGATCCCTTCTTTAACGCGTGTCCTTATTTTATCAAACGAATTGGCGATATACACCAGGGGCTGGCCCCCTACCAGTTTAATTTCCCGGGTTAACCAATTGCATCCCGGCGCATTGGATTCAATTAATATGGAAGCTACCAACGGCCCGTTTTCCAGAACTTTTAATTGAATATCTGAAGGCGCTGAGGCACGACCAGATGTATCTGCACCCAACAAATAACGGTAATCATTTAAACCATTACCAGACTTTTTATTCGCATATTCCTGGTTTGTTTGAAGATTGCGGAGGCTGGTAATATTTCCGCTCTGAGGATCTATTGCAACAGATATTATACCATTTGACAGTGTATTTTTGTTTATAATGCATCCTTTTAAAGCCCCGGGTTTTCCTTTTTCAAGCGTATACATGGCAGCGCCCAGCGCCGGGATCTTTTTTGCCAAAAACACCAGTTCTCCTGTTGACAGCCTTTGTGATGGGGTTTCGCTGCCCTGTTCATTTAACACTTTATCACCGTAAAGGCTTTGCTCTTTCGTAAGTGTAATCAACCCATCCCTTGGCCATGAGAGTGTATTAAAAACAGCTATTTTATTACTCCCCGGTTTGCATATCGGCTTAAACGTTTCCGTTAAAAGTGCTTCACTGGTTTTAAGTGAATTTTCAAAATAAGAGGCCTTGGTATCTTCAATTTGCTTTGCCTTAGCTGCAGCCGGGTCCGAATACCCCCAGGTATGCTCTACCCCCAACAAACAGTAGCGCCAGGCATCATCAATTTGCGTTTTGGGGCGTGCCTTCCGGTAGTTAAGCATTGACCAGGCTGTTTCCATCTGCACGATATTTTCTGTAGCCCGCCGGTGCATCCCCACCCTGCGGGCATCGGACCCCAGTCCATCCGTCCAGTACTCCGTATAATCGCCTTTTACCTCTGGAATAACCGCACTATACCTGTCCTCAAAATCATTCAATATCTTTTGAGCTCCTGCTATTACCAGTTTTGGGTAAGCGTATTTTTCATTCCACAAACGAACGGCATCCGGCAGATCGGCATCAATTAAGGTATTATCAGCCAACGACCAGGTCATCACATAAATATCATAGGGTGATTGCTGAGCCTCCAGCCTGGCCGTTTCATTAAAAATAAAGGGGTCTATAAAATTTGCAGACGGATCTTTTGTGGTTATCCTGTCCATTCCCGGCACCCGTCCCTGTATTTGAGCCAGGTTGAGCTTTGAGCCTTTTAAATTATATCCATATCCATAAGGGTATGCCTGGTAAAATAAAATCTTTGACTTTCCATCGGGTGCTATCCAATAAAATGGTTTATGCTCCCAGGTTTCCCTTATAGAGCCTATACGGCCCACATGATTGGGAAAACTGAAAAAGCCGCGAATCCCGTTTTGAAACGCGGCTTGTGTTATACCCCATGCAGCACCGGGGACATCCATCTGCACCATTGTTTTGATCGGCACTCCGGTAATCTTTTGAATTTCACTGGATGTATGAAATAGCCGGAGCAGTTCTTCATCTGAACAGGCGCTGGTGTTCACATTGCCAAAGCTACCATCAAGACATATCCAGCCTCTTCTTACCGCTTCAATAAAATTCTTTTTTTTCTGCGGCGTAGCGGTTTTTAAATAATTTTCCGTTACCCAGCTTGCTTCGGGGTTCCATACAAACCTGGATCCGGCCGGATAATTTTGAGTTTTTCTTGCAAGATCAATCGCCACATCAATATTTCTTAAATGGAGTTGCTTCACAAACTCCTGCGTTTCTGTATATCCTATATCAACATGAGAATGGGGGTAGATATAAACAGTCCATTTACGTTTAGCCGGCACCATTATGGATTGCTGCAGGAGGTTTGACGAAGTGATAACAGAAATACGCGCCTGGCACATTTTACTAACGCCTGCGTCCCCGGGCAAAAGAACGGTTATTTCTTCTACCCCATTGGGATCATTAACCCTGGTTTCCTCAACAACGGCATTACATGCTACTTTAATAGTTGCCGGTCCATAAAGTTTTGATTCTTTAAATAAAAGCGTTACCGCCCGGCCGGGTTTCCCATCCGATCGATGTTTATAAAAAGGCTGCACCCTGCATTCAAATGACAGCGGGGTCTTTGATGTTTGGGCTGCAAGGCTCCCGCTTATCAGCACACCATATATGGTCAATAGCCATGATACATACCGCGTCATTTTTCTTAACGCCACTTTACCTGTGTCAACTTCTAAATAACTCATTCTATAAATTTTAAACCGCTCTTTCAGACCCCTTTCTCCCGCAGATTCCGAGGATCATACGCAGATAGGCCTGCCGCCAGTTACCAGCCCGAAAATCAGCGGGAAAAACCGCGAAACCCGCCGCATCATTGCAGCCGGAATGTTTTGGGCTGATTGGCGTTGATGGAAAAGGTAAACCTTCCGTTTTGTACCGGTACCGGGGCCTCATTCACCAGCCGCTCTCCCCGGAGGTTGCAGGGCCAGGCTTTTTTAAACAAGGCATTTACCGGTAAGCGAACCGTGCATGTTCCCGAACGGCCTGCTTCTTCCCAAAACCGGATCAGCGCTTCCTTTCCGTTTTTATTAAAAGAGGTTACCAGGATGCCCTTGCGGTCCAGCTCAAGCCCCTGCTGCTGGTTTGGCAATACACGCTCCGTTTCAAACTTGTAGGCATACGCCAGGTCTGTAGGTGCATAGTATGCGGCACTTAACGGGGTACGGGTTTCTTCGGCGGGCGTAATCAGGCCGGCTTCCGCATCATATTGATCATAGCTCCAGATAAAGAAGGTTGCGGAATGCGAACCCTCGATCCACTCAGTAAAATTGGTGCCCCATACATTGTTATACAGGTTGGAAAGCACCGTGCCCGTACCCGGAATGCGCGTTTTAGAAAAAGTACCGATCCCCGGCCGGTCGATGCTGACACCCGGCGTATGCGGACAATTGAGCCCAACGCCGCCTTTTTTATCATAGAGCGCCATTGCAGTGTTCAGAAAATAAAAATCATGATTGCTCCCCGCTACCAGGTCTGTTTTGGGATCCACGATGCCCCCGGTACGCAACAAGCGGTACTCCGGCTGATCCAGTGCAAAGGGAAATGCCAGCCAGCCGGCTTCGGGATTGGGCAATGGTTTTTTACCATCCAGCCCAATGGTAATTTCGATATAGGGCTGGTCTGCATAAAGGGTGTAGCTTACCAGGTATTGCTGGGCACTGCTGTCGCTGAGCTGGCAAAATGCAGTGGCCCTTGCCATAGTAGCATTGTTCAGCCAACGGATGCGGCTGCATTTGCCGGCAAAGCGTATGTTTTGGGCATTGGGCACCGAGCGCCGGATGAACTCCTGCCCTGCCCATACTTCGTTGCCGGGTTTAATATAAGTTTTGTTATAGGCCGCTACCTGCTCCCGGCCCAGCTGCTCATACACATACTCCCCAAACCGGTAAGCGCTTTTGGCATCTACCAGCTCCCGGCCGGTACGCTTGTCGATCACGGATTGGAGGGTTCCCGTAGCGGGATCGATCTTTATTTTAAAATGCCGGTTCTCCAGCATATTTGCCTGTGTATCTCCGGTAACGGAGGCTGCGGCTTCGGGCAGGGCATCCGTCACCACCAGGGTCTTGTATCCCCCCGCCGGTATTTCGGGCGCATCAAAGGATAGCAGGTTATGGTTTTGATACACGGGGATTATCTTTCCGGTTTCAGGATCCTTTAAAGCGGTAACCGGGGGTACTTCATGCGCTGCATTTTCATAATAGCTCTGGAAGAGGCTTACCCGCCCGGACCTTGCCCAGGGCAGCGAATTGTACACGGTAACGTGCCGGCCTTTATCTTTTACTGAAGCGGTAAGCTCAAACAGCAGGTTACGTTTGAGCGGCCAGATGATCTTTTCCGCTTTGCGGGGGTGCGCCGATTTTTCTTCCCATGATTTTTCGAGGAAGTAATAATTACCGGCGGCTTTGTCCGTCTTAAAATCATCGCCATACTCCCAAAACAGCTGGTGCCCGTGCGACATGGCGCCACCAAAGGTATGCTCATCAAACAGCAGCATATTTTCCGTGGCCTCCGCTACCAGTTTATCAACCGGCCGGTCCATCTTCTTCCAAAGATTCATGTGAGTATTCAATTGCTCGGCCACAAAGGTTTCCCGCTGAAAGGTTTTGTTGGTTTTTACTTCTTCGGGCATCGACATAAAGCCGTGGATCCAGGTATCCGGCATATCTCCTTTTATAACGGGCAGCTCCGGATGCTCTTTTATCAGCAGGTCATAAAAATCGGAGATTCGTCCGATATGCACCCGCGCATTGGGCATTTTTTCTTTTGCCTCCTTTAACAGGGCCGCCACGTCTTTGGGATCCGGCGCGCCGGTGTTCTCATGGGTATGGATCATAGCCAGCCAGGTTTTGTAAGGCCAGTCCTTAGGCGGTAAAATACCGGACCCATAGTATTTGGCCCAATAAAAAGTGAGCAGCCGCGATCCATCGGGCCCCTGCCACCAAAATAAGGTAGGCAGCTCCGGTGAGGCGGAGCCCGAATTACAGCCGATGTGCAATACATCCACACCGGCATTTTTCAACAGCGTGGGGATGACCCGGGAATGCTCCGGCACATCCGTAAACTTGGCATCCCGGGCGGGCTTTAATCCAAACCTCCGGTTGATCTGGTCTGCAAACGACAAGCCCCTGGTAAGGCTTTCCATATCACTGGCCTCTGTTTGAACGGTAAACGGCAACGCATGCGGAATGATCCGTTTGTCTTTAATGGCTTTCTCCAGCCGGGGCTTGTTGGCCGGGCTGCAGTGGTCCAGCATATACTGCAGCGGCCATGCCGGGATGGTCCATACAAACTGCTCCGCCTTTGGCAGCACCGCTGTTTCATCGATTGACCGGAGGGTTTTATCCAGCATGGGGCCTGCGTATTTCTGAAGCACCGATTCGGCCCAATCCGTATAGCCGATATCTACATGCATTTTAAAGGCCACCACGATATCCGTTACGTTACCGGCAGCCGTTCCCTTGCCCGCATCCACCGCGGCGATCTGCGCCTGCACAAACAGGGGCATTAAAAAAAACAAAACCGTTTTAAAAATTCTCATACCAAATTCTTTCATTAAGCTTGCACTATATTTCTTTTGTAGCCTTTTTGTTTGTCCTGATCCCGAAGCCTCTCATACGCGTGCCTATGGCACTCACATCTGCCTTTTCGCTGCTAACATCGCGCTGAAGCACGATGTTCCAACATCTATCCGGGGCTATGCCCCTCAAAGCCTTTAATAGCGCAGATTTACCGGCATGCTTATATCCCCTTAACCTGACGCCAATGCGAAGCCTCCGGACAAGTGGAATGGCGGTTACGATGCCGACAAAGAACTTCAAGAAATCGCTGCTGGCAGGCAAGCATAATTCTAATAAATTTTAAACGCGTATAACATCAGTTCATTACAATGATCTCTTCGGTAACCCGGTAGGCCCCTTCTGTACCATAACCATACCTTACCTTATAGGTTTTGGTAGCCGGATCGTAGGTATTGTTACAGGAAGCAGATCCCGTCCAGGAGGCCGTATAAGGCGCGGGCAACCCCGAAGTAAACATTAAATACGGAACGCCTGCAGCCCCCGGAGCTGCCGTAATGGTTACGCTGTTATCTGCATTAATGGTCATCAACGCTTTGTAGCCGCTGCCGCCCAAATCGGCCAGATCGATGATGATACCATTGGCGTCGCTGGGAGTCACTGTTTTTGTGGCATTCAATGCCCTTGGGCTGGATGGATGGTACAGGTACCCTGTTGTAACGGCCGAATAGGTTGCCTTTGTCAGATCCACCGTACCGGGCGCCACAGAAAACAGGTCATAAGCATTGGCCTCCGGCGCATATAAAGAGCGGTAGGTAATAGCGGTGCCCAACTTATAGCTGGGGAGCTTCGTTACCGGTTGCGAGGGTACCCGGAGCGTTGTTGCCGCCCCGGTTGCATCTGTGTAATTGATTTCTATAAACCGTTCATCGGCTAAAGCAGTACCCCAATTAATGGTAGCCGCCTGGTAAACGCTTAGCTGTACCGAGCTTACCGGCCTGTTGGCCCTTGCTACCGTGCTCAGGTAGTTGTCGCCATACATATTTCCCGACACGTTGCTTACAACCGATTGATCACCCTTGCTGCTGTAGGTATACACTTCAAAGTTATTGGCGCCTTCGTTCAGGTGCTTATCAATGATAATATTTACCGTATCGCCTTCCGTTCTTACCACCGTAGTTTCCAGGGAATCGGCCCTGCTGTTCCAGTAGGTCTTTATTTTTGTTATTAAAGGATCCGGCCCCAGCACTACCCGCAGCCGCAGCCGGTTATTTCCTGTTTGGGCAATAATAGCTGCGGGCTTTCCCGGGTAAGAAATTTCGCCGTCTTTTGTAAATTTTTTATAATCGTCTTCTTTTGTGCAGGAGCTGATACATAATCCAGCAGCAAAAAGAAAAGGATATATCAAATATGTTATCTTTTTCATATTTTCTTTAATTATTCATTCTATTAAATGCAATTACTGTGTATTACCCCACATAGAAATTTCGAAGATCTGCACATAGGTGCCCGCCGACCAGTTGCTAAGGGTCTTAAACCGGATATAACGCACTTTTGGCGCGGTAATCGGCATGGTAATGGTTTCTCCTGCTATGGCGGCCTCATTATCTGCTGTAGATAATTGTCCGTTTGGTAGCCCCGAGGGTTTGATTTGCTCGTGCGTGGTTAACAAAGTCCAGCCGTTAAAACTGCCATCCGGTGCGGGGTCGTTGGAGCCCCATATTTCCACCACTCTCGGGCTGTGCAGGTTATAATAAAATCCCGGCCGCATCCACCAGGCCATCCGGCTTATTTTAGCCGTTACCCCCATATCATAGGTAAACCATTTTGGCATGGTGCCGCCATCACCGGTATGGTAGTACGTGCCGGTCACATTTCCATCAAAAAGACCCGCTATTGATCCGCCGTAGCCTAAACCCGCATCGCCTGGCAACACCAATCCCTTCATCTTGGTCCGGTCCAGCTTTTCCTCAAATATGGGTGTAAGCGTTGCATTCAGCGTATCCGAAATATTACCCCAGCGGTCGCGCACATAGATACCGAAGTTGGTTTCAACCGCTTTCAGGTCTCTTGTAATAAATGTGCCTTCCTTTAAAGTAGTGTAATTGGTATTGATGGCTGTAAGATCGCCCAGCTCGTTGGGCGCTAAAACCACCATGGCCACATCGGCCTCGGTTGCATTTTGAAAACTAACATCGATGCCGCCAAAATTGGCAACCGCCTGCAGGCTGTTACGGATCACCTTATAGGGTGGCGTTAACGGGTTAACGGTAACCGATGCCGGCTGCGATTCATTGCCGCCCTTGTCTACCGCATATAATTTCACCTCGTAGGGATCCGTATCTGCAAAACCCACAACGGTTATCGTATTGTTGTAATAGCTCACTTTGGCCTCTCTTTCCAGGCCCTGTTTTGTTTTGTATACGGCTTTTACATAAAGCACATCTCCATCAGAAGGAAGGTTGTACTTAATGGTAGCCGCACCGCTAAGATTGGTTACACTTAGTCCCGTTACCGGGCCCGGCGCCGTGCCATCATTTACGGTAGGCGCTATATCCGCTTGCTTACAGGCATGTGCTGCTGCCACAATAAGCAACCCGATGCACCATCTGTTTATTAATCGTTTCATGCTACTTATGTTTATAAGTTTTAATAATTGTACTTCGTCTTCGCTCAGTATACTTCGTCTTCGCTCAGTATACTTCGTCTTCGCTCAGTATACTTCGTCTTTGCTCAGTATGCTTCGTCCTTGCTCAGTATGTTTACGGAGCAGGACCTGCTACCAGCCTGTGTTTTGAACTAAATTGGTATTTACCTGCAAATTGGTTTCCTTAATCGGCCAGAAATAATCCCGCGGACTCACAAATGTCTGGTTAAACAACAGGAGCCTGGTATTGTAATCGGCAAAGGTTTTTGTGCCCACATTCCAGCCATATACCGGCGCATTGAGCAGGTTGGCTGCCATCTTCCACCTTTTCAGATCCCAGAAACGGCTGCCTTCAAATGCCATTTCTATTAAACGTTCCTGGTGTATAATATCTCTTAACCCTGCCTGGGTGGAGTACTTTCCGGGATTTGTTGAAAAATTGGTCCAGGCACTTTCTACGGTTGGCACACCGGCCCGGTCCCGGATCCTGTTAAGATAGATTAACGGAGTTTCCAGATCACCGCTCTCGTTTAAGGCCTCTGCATAAAGCAGGTAAAGATCGCCCAGCCGCATTATGGGCCATGCATAATTTTCGGTGGTTGTGCCTCCGTTGGGACCAACAACCAGGTTCCAGTTGATCAGTTTTTTGGTATAATAACCACTGATGGAGTAGTAAAGGGTTTGTTTTCTTCCGGATACCTGTTCTAATTTGCTTTGGATATTGATGGGGGGCTTCTGGTTACTTTGCATATACATTTTTGAACCGTCAAATGCAATGTCTGCATAAAAACGCGGCTCTCTTTCAAAGTGCAGCCCTACGGTTTGATAGCCGTTTTGCATGGCCGAATCCTGGGCGGTAATGGTTTTGAGCACATACCGGTTGGCATAGTCCCAGGTCTTATCTTCGGTAATAGGTACCCCGTTTTTAGTATAAAACAATTCGGCCATCTTGAGGGTGGGCGCCAATTGCCCCCTTAAACCATTGTCAAACTGCGGGGCCGCAAATAAATTCGGGCAGGCCGTCATTTGAAGGTACCTGGTAGATGCGGTGCTTCCGAATATCAATTCCTTATTCCATTTTTCACATACGGCATTCCGGATGCTCATCTCAATTCTTGTAGCACTATCGGCTACCTGCAAACTGCTGGGCGCAAATTTATACAATCCAACCCCTGCTGCTTCTGCCGCATCAATGGCCGCCTTGCAGGCCGCAGCGGCCCGTTGCCATTTTGTTACATCATAAACAGGATTAAACAATGCCTGTCCGTCCTTATTTTTGAGATTGCTAAAATCCGGGTTGCCGTTAAATAACGGGCTGGCCGCGGTTACCAGCAGCCGGGCTTTAATGGCCAGGGCAGCAGGTTTGGTAGCGCGTCCCAGTTCGGTACTTAAGCTGGTGATCTTATCCGGCAGGCCCGTCCCCTCCCCTGCAGCCGCTTCATCCAGCAGGTTGGAGATATAATTGACTACGGAGTCAACCGGCTGGCGGATTACTTTTACGGATGCGGGGCTGGCATCAATTGGTAAATTTTTATCAACAATGGGTATCGGTCCGTACATCCGGAACAGGTACCAATGCAAATAAGCCTTTAGAAATTTTACTTCGGCAATCCAGCGTTCTTTTTCATAGGGCTGCAGATCGATGGGCTTATCAATATTTTCCAAAAAAATATTGCAGTTACGGATACCCAGCCACAGCGATTTGCCACCTCCTGATCCGTCCCAGTAATTCATGGCGGGGTTTACTTTACTCTGAAGCCCCCGTGCAATATTAAACGGCTCTAAAGAAGTATAATCTGCAGCCTGTACCGGCGAATAAACCCAAAACTCGTCCCCGGTGTTCATGCCGGGGTTAAAGTCCGGACTTGCATCATTGGGCAAGCCGCTGTAGCAGGTATACAGGTATTTCTCTGCTTCATTGCGGTTGGCAAAAGCATTATCAAGCGTTGGCACATTGTCTGGCACAATGTCGAGGAACGATTTTTTACAGGACGGCATAACCAGCGTTATGACCAGGGCCGATAAAATAAGATATGTTTTAAAAAATGTTTTCATCTTTTTTCCTGATTAAAATTTAGAATTGGACGTTAACCCCAAAATTATATACCCTTTGAAGCGGGTAACCTAGTCCATTGCCTCCCTGTTCCGGATCCCACATTTTGAAGCTGCTTTTAACAAACAAATTGGTACCGCTGGCATAGACCCTTACAGCATTCAAACCCAGCCGTGTTAACGGTTTTCCCGAAAGATTATAGCCTATTTCCACGCTCTTTAGTCTTAAAAAAGATCCGTTACGCATCCACCAGTTGGAAATTTGTGTATTGTTGGCATTAACGGTGGAGCTGAGGCGCGGCCAGAATGCCAACATATTCCGGTTGTCTTCAGACCAGTAGCTATCGGCAATCCCCTGTAAAAGCCCGTTCTGCTTGCTTCCGTTTAGTGCAAAGGGCGTCATGGCTGCAGGATCGATCCAGAAGGAAGAGCGGGCCGAGCCCTGGAAGAACCCGCTGATGTCAAACTTTTTATACCCGGTAGACAAGCCAAAACCGTATACAATTTCAGGTGATGTGGGCAGCCCCAAAGGAACAATGTCCAATGAGCTGATGATTCCATCCCCATTGATATCCCGGTATTTGATATCGCCCCCTCTTACGGGTTCAAGATCGGCACCAAAAGCCTGGCGCGGCGAGTTTCGCACTTCTTCATCATCCACAAATAAGCGTTCAGCTATATAGCCATAGTTTTGCCCAAGTGAGTTACCAACATGCGAGAGATAGGTCAATGCGCCATAATCCGGTTCTTCATTCACCAGCAATTTACTGGTAGCATAGGTAAATGTACCTCTTCCGGAGATCCACAGGTCTCCAAAGGTTTTATTATAATCGAGGGACAGATCAATACCTTTTGATTCTGCTTCGCCCACATTGGCCTGGATATCAGCCGGAAGTCCCATGGTGGTGGGGATGAAGCTCCTTTTCATTAAAATATTGCTCCGGTGCTGTTTGTACACATCCACAACAAGGTTCAAACTGTTGAGCAGGGTCAGATCCATTCCGATATTGGTGGTTCTTGATTTTTCCCAGGTAATATTTTCATTGGGATACCTTGAGATAGAAACGCCCGGCCGGGAAGTATTAAAATCCGTACCAAAGCCCCCGGTATTGGCACCATTCAAATTCACATTCGCCAGGTAGAAGAAACGATCTGCCGGGTTCCCGATCTGGTCATTACCCACGAGGCCATAAGTAGCCCTGAACTTTAGTTTGGAAACAACAGACCGCAGCGGCTCAAAAAACTGCTCGTTAGACGTGTTCCAGGCCACGCCCACTGATGGAAAGAAACCATAACGGTTATTCTTAGCAAAGCGCTCGGATCCGTTATAGCCAAAGTTGGTTTCAAAAAGATACCGGTTATCATAGCCATAGGTAAACCGGCCGGAAAGCCCCTGGTTCCTGGCCGGGAGCGCGGCCTGCAGATCATCGGCATTTGCGGTTAAATAGTTTCGCAATATGGTAACTAATAGCCCGCCTACCGCATGTTTTTCATTAAAAGTCCGGTTGTAGTTTACAGCCGCCTCCATATAGGTGGTTGTATTCGCTTTCCGGATACCTGGCTGATAATTGAGGTACTCTGTGGGAGGCGGGTTTTGCTGTTCGTTTAACAATACCAGGTTATAATTTTCACCTTTGGAATCTGTTGGAGTGGCTCCATAAAAGAAGGGGTTAAACTTCCTGCTCAGATCAAAATAGGAATACCGCTGCGTATAGCCCATAACCCGGCCCGAAAGTCCGGGGGTTATAAATTTAAAATCCTGTTTTATTTCAATTTGAACATTCAGCGTTGAAGTGTTGTATTGCTGAAAACCGGACACCATATTAGCATAAGGGTTATTATAGAAAACATTGCCGCTGCCTACAAAGGCGTTCCCGAATAAGGGATGCTTTACCAGTGGCAGCGCCGAGGCCGGGTACACTGCAGGGAACAGTACCGGGTTAGAGGACAGCGCCTGGCTAAAGATGCCGGCTCCGCCGCCGATAGGCCCCTGGTAGTCGTCAAAACTACCCGAAGTTCTTACAATGCCCTCCGTGGTGGGTGTTAATTTAACATTTACATTTGAACGGACCTGATAGCTTTTTAATTTGATATTATTATTATACTTGTTAAGCGCATCATTTTTTAATACCCCATTGTCTATGTTAAAAGTACCCGCAATATAGTACCGGGCCACATTACCGCCCCCTGCCAGGTTTACGTTGAACCGTTGGTTTTGCGTATAGTCTTTAATCAAGATCCCCATCCAGTCATTATTGGGGTATAACATGGGGTTCCAGCCTGCGGCCGTACGGTCAATCTTGGTTTGCGAATAGGGCTGCGGGGCCGATTTTGAGCCCGGCGGTGTGCGGGTCAACACCGCTTCGTTGGCAAGCTTCATGTAGGTGATATTATCTGCCAGCTTAAAGTTCTGTGTGTTGGAAGAAACAGAATTTTCCATCCTGAAGTTTACCTTGATCTTGCTTTCGACACCGGATTTGGTGGTTAGTAGTATGACGCCATTGGCGCCCCTGGCCCCATATAGCGATGATGCGGCGGCATCCTTTAACACCGAAAAACCGGCAATATCATCGGGCTGCATTCTTGCCAGATCCGTTGGTGTGGACTCCATACCGTCGATCAGTATCAAAGGGTCAATTTTGCCGGCGCCAAAGGAAGTGATGCCCCTTATAAAAAAAGAAGCATTGTCGGCACCCGGCTCGCCGCTTCGCTGGTAAGAGATCATACCGGCTATACGCCCTGCAAGCATGGTAGTGAGGTTGCTGGTGGGCCCTTTAATTTCTTTGGGGTTCACCGTTGTTATAGAGCTCACCATACTTTCCTTTTTCTGCTGTCCGTAGGCTACCACCACTACTTCATCCATCTTTTGTTTTTCCAGGTCTTCTTCCAAAACAACATCCAGGGTACGGGCGTTCCCGATCGCTATTGTTTTTGACCGGTATCCAACGGCAGACACTATTAAAGAATCGCTTTCGGAAACCACTTCGATCATAAAGGCGCCTTTGTCATCCGTGAAAACACCACCAGATCTGTCTTTGACCGATACAGAGGCCCTGGCAACAGGCTCGTTACGGGTATTGGTAACAAGGCCTTTTAGTACCCAGGAAAATGCTGCCGGAGCCGCCTGACTTTGAAATACAATAATAAAAAAACCAGCCGTGAGCAAGCCGGCAACAAGCGATCGCCTGAAAAACGGGCAGTATCCCCTGCCACCCAGGCACCAAGAAATAAATCTCATAATTTTACAAGAATTAACGTGAGGTAATAGCACATTCTGAATTATTTATGCATTAACGGGAACACCGGAACCATTCCCGCTTCTTCCATTTAGCCGGTTTCTTTATACATTTAATTAATTTTTGGTTTAATCTATCAAACGAATGGAGCAACGTTGTTTTCTATCAATTCTGTGGTTCCAAAACTACCGGGGAGCCGGATCTGTTTCAGAATACCTGTGGTTTTAGCGTCCGGTGTGGCCGGGATCATTTGTACAAACAAAGCAACAAAGTTCCACCACCCCGGGGAGTAACTGCAGGCCTTTCTAACGCCTGCACCAATTTTACTATCAAAAATTTAAATACTTCTAACAAACAAATACCATTGCGTACGCGACAACTGCCGGTACGGGCATGATCATGTGATACGTTCACAACCCGAACCAACCACAATTAGGAGGTGCAACGTACCACCCACCTTCGTTTCAGCAAATACATACCGGTTAAAGCGGATCGGGGTTATTAAAGTGAAAACCGTATTTCCAACTTTTCGTTCCCATTTATTCCCCGTTCCCATTCATGGCCAATCAATCATTTTTGCAATCATTATAACCGGCGTTCAATAATTAAAGCTACATACATGTATGTACAAAGTATTCCACTTTTTTCTTAAAAAACTAAATTATTTTAAGATTTATACGCCGGGATTCTATGTTAATTTGAAAATTTGAAAATGTGGTTGTGACCGGTCCTGTCCTGTGGGCAATTCGCAGCGTTTTCAGGCGTTGCAGATAAACGGGAATACCAGGTCTGATTCGGGGAACCCGGGAAAATTCCATAATCCGGCTGGTTCTGAGGGATACAGAAAGGATACAGAAAGGATACAGAAAGGATACAGAAAGGATACAGAAGCGATACAGAAAGGATACAGAAAACAGGTCCAATGCGGTCAGAAGAGATCAGAAGAGGTCAGAAGGGATCAGAAGGGATCAGAAGAATAAACTTGTGTTTAAATAACCCAATTTTGTGTATGAAAAAATTCATTACCTGTTGTTTGACATGGTACCCCCGGCCAACGAAAAAACAACAGCCACATTGTAAAGCAATACGCTATGGTTATCGATGAACAAAAATTGTGCAAACCAAGCTTTGCGAAATCCGGTCCCTATTTGACCGGATCCGCAAAGCCAGGCCCGCTGATCTTATCCGGTCAAAACCGGGCATTAGCCCTGCGCGGGCCCATCAGGATTTTTTGGGATTTACTTTTAATTTTCCGTTTTTTACTACCCCTTCATAGTTTTTTCCGCCGGGACCGGCCAGCCGGAACTGCACATCCCATTCTGCCGGCCAGGCGGGCAGCAGGGTTACTTTATCATCTTCATATTGCAGCAGCATGCGCTGCAGCGCCGTTACCGCTACGGAACCATGGCACTGATCAGGAGTCCAGTCATAATTGGGTCCCCAGAATGCCGGAAACCGCATTTCCTTATTCCATCTTGAAAAGCTTTCCACCACCATGGCCTTTGCCTCCCGGGTGAGCCCCAGGTAGGCAGCCTGTATAGAATTTTGCTGCCAGCCTCCGTTCTCTTTGTGCGTCCGCGCGTTAAAGGTCCGGATGGCCAGATCAAGCCCGGGTTTGCCAACGGCATAAGCCCGGTAGGGGAAAACCGCATAGAGCTCGGGGTTTTCGATATTGGCTTTATTGCTGTAGGCCTGTGCCGGGGCCAGCAGGGTATCGGTTCCTTTTAAACGCAACGGTACCGCCGGCAGCGCCTGGATAAGCGCCGTCCATTCCTCTTTTTGTTTGCCAGTCAGGTTGGGCAATTTCAATAGTTTTTCCGTCACTACGCGGATGCCCACAATCTCCGGCAGGGGATTCACCGCTGTATGAAAGGTTTCCAGCGACATGGCCGGGTCAAACAGGATTTTTCCATCCGGCCCTTTTTTCCAGTGCTGTGCATAAAACTTCAGGATCTGTGATGCAAAGGGCAACAGGGTGTCTTTTGCAAAACTGCTGCTATTGGTAAACCGGTAATAGTCTGCCATCATCAGCGCCAACTCCAGGCCGCTCTGCCAGTAATAACGGATATAGGGATTTTTAACGAAGCCGTCCGGCAGGCTGTCTCTTTTGCAACCATAGTCCCCATCGGCATAGGTACCCCAGAAGTTCATGGTTTCCGGAAAGAACGCGCCTTCATGGCCATAGTACTTCCTGGTAGCCGCCATGCGCAGGGGCAGCGCATTCATATACATTTTAAACAGGGGTGCAAAAAGATCAAAGTCGCCCGACTCCAGCATGCTCCAGTAGGGCAGGCGGGTGTTTTGCCACCAGTAGCACCCGCCCCATAAGCGAAAATCGGCATCCAGATCTTTTTGCGGACCGCCGGTTTCATAGGTATCTACGGTAAAGATGCTGCCGTTAAACTTGATGGGCGATCCGCCCCGCCCGCCGCAGGCATTTATAAAGCGTTGTAAGATGTATCCGCGCGAAACGATAAAAGCCTGCTCCCGCTGCACACTGTCTTTTGCCGTAATATAGATATAGGAACGGTTCCAGAAATTTTTCCACCACTGGCGGTGCGCAAGCGCTCTTTTTTGAACCGGAACGGCTTCAATAACAGCCGCCTGCTGCCTTAGCTGCCGCACCCAGGCATCCACCGGGCCCTGCCGGCCTGCGGGGTAAACGGCAATCGAAAACTGCCGGGCAGCACCGGTGCTTACCAGCGTGGTATCATCCTGGTTCTTTAAACCGGCGCCCCTGATGAGCACCCCAAAATTGGCATGCAGCAAGGGATCCGGCCGGTAGTTATCAAAATCATAAAGCGCCTGCACCTGTAAATTTCCTTTCCAGATGGAATAGGGATTGCGGTGATAGGAGATAATGCTTTTTTGATCATTGGCCAGCACCACATCCGGCTCCTGGCTGATATCGACCTGGCAATCCTTCGACACCTGCCGTACACCCATACCCCAAACGGAGCCTGCTTCTGCCCCCGTGATCGGGCGCGATTCCTTTCGCCAGTTTTCATAAGTTACTTTTACAGCAACAGGGATACTGCTTTTTATTTCCGTTTGAATAACCGGGTTATGGGCATCGATCCAGAACTTTACCTTTGCAGATCCGTAATCAATAGCAACGGCCCCTTCCTCCAGTTTCAGTTCCTGTAAAAATCCGCTTCCCTTAAAGGGGTTAGGTGTCATAGATACCCGCACCCGGCCCAGTTTTAGCAGCCGCCCAATCTCACTCCAGGCATCCGTTTTTGAAATATAAAAAACAAGATCGCCATTGGCTTCCACCCATACATTGGCGCCAATATCGCCATTACCGACGGGCATGGACCCCTTGGAGTTAATGCCGGGAGTGGTCCATCGGAGGTTATAATTGCTTACACTGCTCTGCTGCGCAGCAGAAGGCTTTAGCAGGATCAAAGACAAGAAAACAAAAAGTACCGTTTTGCTGACCATATCAAATACAGTTTTGACTGAGATTGTTGCCCATTATTAAAGTTTTAGTTTTTGCCGTCCGTTGCCGGTAATCTCAAAAGGACCCGGAGCAGGGCTGGAAGCTTTTCGTTTTTTGCCCCAGAAATCAGTATCGATCTTTAGGGGGCTGCCATCGGTATTTTCAAACGGAAGATCGGGAACCAGGGCTTTGTTTAAGCTGCCGGTAGTAACCCATGTTCTTTTTTGCTGCTGCCATTGTTTTTTTAAGGTTATTTCCAGGTACCGGTTGGGCCCTTCGCCTGTTAAGGTCACCGCTGCATCAAAGGTGGTATCCATTACGGCGTTCCCTTCTGTTGCCGGCTGCGCGTTGTATTTTTTCATGGCTTCTTTTCCCTGGGCCGTCATTTCGCCCAGTCGCTTACTGCCCTGTACCGCACGTGCAGGTACCGATCCTTTGGTGTATACGTTACCTTCAAATACCACGGGAAGCAGGGCCTTGCTGTACTGACTGGCGTTTGCGCCGTTTACAAAAAGGTTGTTTACAAACTGTACATCGCCACCAGGGTTATCATGCAGGGCTTTTACAAAAGTGGAATGTGGCAAATGATAAGGGGTCAACCGGCTGTCGTAAGACACTACATCCATACCACCGCTGAAAAGATTATGCACGAAGGCAGCGCCGCTGGAATTCATTAAAAGACTTTTCTTCGACAGCATTATATTATTGCTAACCAACATGGGGCCATGATCCACTTCC
This sequence comes from Niabella hirudinis, assembly GCF_051201075.1. Classification (NCBI taxonomy): domain Bacteria; kingdom Pseudomonadati; phylum Bacteroidota; class Chitinophagia; order Chitinophagales; family Chitinophagaceae; genus Niabella; species Niabella hirudinis. The sequence goes on along the minus strand of NZ_JBPEHJ010000007.1, from coordinate 52,439 downwards.
AGGAAGAGGTCGATACCATTATCGTAGAACAGGTTATTTTTCACCTGTGCTCCCTGTGCCATCCAATCGAGCCAAACGCCCATATTGGTGCGGTAAATGCGGTTATCGCGGATCTGCACATCCACTGCTCCGTGAAATTTGATGCCCGCCATTTCGGCGCCGGTAAACAATCTTTTAACATGAATATCATGAATATCATTGTGTTCAATAATGCTGAAGGCGCAGCCCATGGAACCCACAATACCGGTTTGCTCGCAGTAAGCCACTTCATTGTTCCGCACAATATGACCGCCAATGGTTCCCTTGTTCCAGCCAAAGGCCAGGGCCCGGTTGATGGTGCCTACATAGCCTTCGGCTGATTCGGTTTGATTGTTATCGTGCCCATCGCCATATTTTCCCAGGGCAATGCCTACGCACTTTGAGTACTGTACTTTATTGTTTTCAATGATCCAGCCCCTGCTCCAGTGGGTGCCAATGAGCCCCTGCTGCTCCGCTGTTGGGGGCGCCCAGTTGGTGGCGGCCTGCTCCAGGGTAAAACCGCTAACGGTAATATAATTGATGAAGGGCTTATCCGGGTAAAAGACCATGGGCCGCACATTGATCTCCACCATTTTTTTATTGGGATCTGCATTTTTAAACTGTGCCCGGATGGTGGTGGTTGTACTATCTACCTCCGCCCACCACAGCGGGTCCTTTCCGCCGGCGGGCTGCATTACTTCATCGGCTTTTGCGGCTTCCATCAGCCATTGCCCTTCCAGGTACACGGCGCCCCGGTGGTATTTACGCCCCCTGGGTGTGGGAGTAAACCAGTCGCCGCTGATCTGGTCTTTATAAGGATTGAAGCTTCCAAAAAAGCTATTGGGCAGCCGCAGTTCCCAGGTATCGTTCTGCAGCTGCTTCCAGTTTTTGACCACTTCCGATCCCTTAATGGTCACCTGCTCCCCTTTTGCTGCCCGGTATACGATCCGCTCCTGGTCTGAGTTTCCGCCGCGGGGCGGGGTAATCTGCTCGCGGTATATACCGGCGTGCACGGTAATAATATCCCCGGGCAGGGCCTTACCCGCAGCCGCCATAATGGTTTTGAAGGGCTGTGCCGCGCTGCCGCTGTTGGCATCATTGCCCTTTTGCGCTACATGAAATTCCCTGCCTGTATGCCGGTATACCTGGGCCGGGGCCAACAATGAACTCATCGAAAAAACTAAAAGAAATAATTGCTTCATTTCGTATTGATTTTAATGAAATGCCTGGTTTTATTTTAGGATTGTCCGGACCGCCGCTGCCATTTGCAGATACCAGTCCTTTTTACTTCATACCGGATGAATTTGTGCATCAACTTTCACGCAAAGACGCCATGGAGCAAGGACGCAAAGATTCATATCGCACATTTTACCCGAAACAACGTATAGTGCATGCGCAACGATGCTGCCAGGGATCCGCTGGCCGCCTTTTGCAATCATTATGCCGGTATTTACGGCATTAAAACTACGCGCTCTCCTGTGCAAGGGCTTCCACTTTATTTGGCAAAAACTAAACTATCTTAAGCCCGCACCCTACTGCCGGTTTTTATCATTTTCTATGGTTTCAAATACCGAAGTCGTTTGAACTTTAGAAAGTAGTGGTATTCCCCGCAGATTTACGCCAATTTTTTGCGCAGTCCGAACCTTCGGGATCGCAGAAAATCAATATGAATACCTGCTTAAAAGCAGCGCCCTGCTGCAGCCTTCAAAAACCATTAAGAAGTTAAGATTCATTAAGAACTGCGGCTACTAAACTATTCTTAATGCCTTAATGGTTTTTAATCTTTCTATTTTTAAAAATGAGTTCAACATAAGCTATGGCAGCTTTTCCAGCAAAATACAGGCGCCGCCCCCCGGGGCCAGTTTTACGGCAATACTTTGCCTGCGGGATACAATGGCCGTTGTAGTGGTATAGCTTTCCTTATTCGTTCTGAAACCGGCTTCTGCCCCATCCCGGATGATGGTTGCCCGGTAGCGGCCCTTATCGAGCACCGACAGCGGTATTGAAAGCGTACGCGCTTCTTCATTGGTGGCGGCTCCAATCAGCCATTTGCCTTCAGCGGATTTGCGGGCCATCACCACGTACTTACCAATTTCACCATCTATCGTTTTGCTCTCCCTCCAGGGCATCTGTTGCGCACTTATAAACTTTAACAGTTCCGGATGCTTTAAATAATTTTCCGGTATATCGGGGATGATGGTAGCTCCCGAAAAAACGATCAGCGTGCGTGCCACTTCGCCCGTAATAGTGGCCGGCACCGGCGTCGGGTTGTCTACCCTGCCCTTTTGCTCCATATCCACCACCCCGTTATCCATATCCAGGGGGCCGGCTAACATATTTACAAATACCGCCGTTACAAAAGTGGAGGGTTGAAACACCCGGTGCGCATCCAGCTGGGAATGGCAATATTCCCGGGTAACCGCGTTGGGCCAGGTGCGCATTTGCCCATACGGATGTACGGGGCCATCGTGAAAATCGACCATCAGTTTATTTTCGGCACAAAGCCTGGTGATCAGCTGCGTGCGTTGATTCTTTTGCTCCGGGTTTCCTTTCATAAACCCATATTTTACCCCAGCGGCTCCCCAGCTTCCGTACTGCCGGATGGTTTGTTCCAGCGGATAGGTTAACCCTCCCACATCATTTAAATAGAGCCAGATCCCCACCCCTTTTTGTGTTGCATAACGGATCAATTCATGCACCTGAGCCACCTTACCGCCTTTGAGCGGGTCGGATCCTTTTTCAAATTCGGGGCCATACCAATCTGCATCCAGCATCAGTGTTTTGATCTTTTGACCCGCTGCAAAATCCACCATCCGTTTCCAGGAAGGTAAGGACATGGCGTATTTAAACCCATTTGCCACGGCTCCGTTGATGCGCCAGTCCCAAACGGCTACCCCGGGCTTTACCCAGGAAAAATCCATGTTTTGCGGAGGAGGCGGATTCAATAATTCGATCAGGTGCGCATCTACCATGGCGCCGGGTGTGCGCCCGTACAATACCACGCGCCATGCTTTTGCTCTTTTGGAGGGCACGGTAAACAAGCGGGTGCCCCGGGTAGTGCGCAACACCAGCGGCTCTCCCGATTCCAGCGCGGCTTCATGCACCGCCATATAATCTGTGGGGCCGGCCTGGATCGTCATTACCGGCAGACGGGTGCCGTTCGCAGCCTCCAGCTCCTCCGGGCCAATATTGGCATTTTCTCCATTATAATACCAGGCCGTATAGTTTCCCGAAAAATGAAACTGCGTCCGCTCCGTTTCCGCATTGCAGCCTTCATACCTGAAAGCGAACCCTTCGTTATACACCCGCACCCGGATCTTATATAAGGCAACATCAATCAGGCCTTCATTATAGACATCGGGCACCAGCGCCCTTTTGCCCCAAACGGGCTTCCACTCCTGCTTGACAGCATGTACCGAAGCACCCTGCCATTTCAGATCACCGTTCACATCGGGGCCCATCACAGAAGGATCAATGAGCTGCATCCCCGTTGCCTTAAAACTATACACGATCTGCCGCTCATTTGTTTCACGAATGGTTACCGATAATTTATGATCGGGGGATACTACTGTGAGTGTGTGTACGGCCGATTGTGCCGCCATGGTACTTAGGAGCAATATACAACAGCATAGCAGGCTCTTTTTCAGGAAGATTTTTTTTGTCATAATTGTTCAGTTTTCAAAGCCTGTTTTCGGTCAGTGAGGACACTGACCGGGGCGGGGCAAAGAGTGATTAGTGAATAGGCAATCAATACCGTTTCCTTAAACATCCCTGTTCCTCTATTGCCATTTCCAAACTGCAGATAGGGAAATTACAAGAAGTATAGCGCTTCTTAAAATAATTTGCGTTGATAAGAAAGAGCCGTTTTTTTAGTTCTCTTCCTACTTTTTCCCATCGATGAAAAAGTAGGCAAAAAATCTTGTCTGCAAAGAAGGCAAATCCCGCCTGGCATTCTTTGCTGGTAGTTGCCTTTCCAGCGTCCGGCGGGACCGAAAAAATGTACGTTACAGGCTTTGGCGCTTCCGCCCCCGCGCTACCTGATTACTGAAGTCCTCAATGGGCGTCACTGCCGCCATTTCACTTCATTTTTTCTTTTGCTGCCTTGCAGACGGCCTCCTAAGCAATATCACCGTTTAAAAGGAAAAAAATCATTCCAAAAATAGTTCTTTCCTGTTACGGCTTCGTTTCAAGGCTTAAGGAAACGACATTGAGTAGCCAGTAGGCAATTGAAAACTTGAAAATGCCAATGTGCATCGAGCATAGAACCGGTACTAACGTTAAACGTCAAACTTCAAACGTCAAACCTGAAACCTGCGTTCAGCGTTCAGCGTCTACTTTGATCTTCAACACCTCCGGCCGCAGGTAGGGCGCATTGGCTTCTGTTACCCCCTTCCAGGCATAGGGATCATCGCCCGCCACCATTACTATGTCCCTCAGGTCTTCCGTGGGCGGCAGTTTACCATCCTGATCCCAGGGCAGCATGGATGCTGCGTTCATATAATGATTGACCAGCGCGGTGCGAAAACAATCATTGGTTTTATTGGCCAGCGAGCTGTGCAGGGTATAACCATTAAAGAACACCACCGAACCGGCTTTTACTTCAACCGGTATGGCCTGCGCCTGCAGCCCCTGCAGATCTACGGTGTCCACATCCGCATATTCATTGCCGGAGTAAGCCACCCGCCGCATGATATGACCGGGCCGGCCGGGTATGATCCATAAGCAACCATTTTCGATTGTGGCATCATCAATGGCAATCCAGGCGCCGGTAAGGGAGCAGTCCCTTGTAGGAATATAATATTCATCCTGATGCCAGCTTTGCCCCTTTTTACCGGGCGCTTTTACAAAAAGCATCGATTGCATACATTTTACATTGGGGCTGATGATACCCGCTAATATATTTACAATCTGCGGGTGACTCAGAAACCGGAAGATAGCCGGGGATATCTTATGTGGAAAATGGATGGCCACATATTTTCGTAATACTTCGCTGTCCGGCTCGCCCGGGGTCACCGGCATTAACCCCTCCACCATTCCCCTTTCTCCGCGGAAGATGGCTGCCGTTTCTGCTTTGAGCGCATCAATTTCGGCCAGGCTGATCAGCTCCGGCGCTACCAGGTAACCATATTGATTATAAAACTCAATGTGCTGCTGTTGCAGCTTTCCTTCTTTTACTAATGCATCTGTATTCATAAAGCTTTTATTTTAACAACCGCTATAATGATAATAAAACATTAAAAATAAAGGCTCCTGTTTAAAAGCGCTTCCACTTTTTTTACAAAAAACTAAACTATTTTCATTACAAACAATAAAAACTATTCATATATTGCATAATATAATTGACCATTAATTGATCCTTTATGAGACCATTGATCCAAAAGTTGCCTCTTAACGAAAGCACGAGCTTTATAGCCAAAAGATTTCGTACACCGGAGTTTGAAGTGGGCTGGCACCAGCATATTGAGTATGAACTAATCCTTTTTACAGAGGGCTCGGGTTTAAGTTTTATTGGCAACCATGTAGGGCAATTTGAAACAGGCGATATTTATTTTCTGGGGAGCAATGTACCTCATACGTTCCAGAAGCGCGACCCCGACCTGGTTACCAGCGCTGTTGTTGTACAATTTCGTGAAGACTTCTGGGGCCCCGGCCTGATGCAAATTCCGGAAGCCCGAAAGATCCGGCAATTACTGGAAACGAGTACGCAGGGATTAAAACTACAGGGAGCGCTCCAAAACAATATGCAGCTCCGGATAAAAGAACTGGAAAAGGCCACCGGGTTTAAACGGATCATCGCACTTTGCCAATGCCTTGAGTTAATGGCTTCCAATCCGGAATGGACAACTGTAAACACACAGGAAACCAGGATCAACGAAGATGCGCGCATCAGTGAAATATTTCAATTTACCATCAACAATTTCAAAGACCCCATTACCCTGTCGGATGTGGCAGAAATCGCTTGTATGAGCGTACCACATTTTTGCAGCTTCTTTAAACGATGTACCCAAAAGACCTATGTGGATTTTTTAAATACCGTAAGAACGGGCTATGCCTGCACCCTCTTAACAGAAACACAAAAACAGGTTCTTGACATTTGCTTTGAAAGCGGCTACAATACCATCGCCAATTTTCACAAACAATTTTTAAAGATCCAGAAATTAACACCGCTTCAATATCGAAAGGCTTTTGCCCCGGATGTGATCCGCAGGGGAAGCAATATCGGGATCGAGGGGGTGTAATGTGGAAATGTGAAAATGTGAAAATGTGGAAATGAGAATGCAACATCAAGCATAAAAACGGATCCCGTGCATGGAACCTGAAACATGGAACTTGAAACTGGCCGGTGAGTAGTCACGGAGGAGGCTCCAACATCAAACGTTAAACTTTCAACTTCAAACCTTACCGGAGATGACAATTCAAAAAAACACAACCTTCATCTTATGTCTGCTTACCCTGCTGTTGCCTGCAGATTTTCTATCGGCGCAAAACAGATCAAAGACTGCGCCGGTTACCGAAAACAGCTTACCCGCCTTTATGGATGGCAAAGTACAGCGGTTTTACCGGCACCGTGCCGATGGGAAGGCAGGCAGAGAAGTCATGTTATATTTTAAAGGAAGTAAGTTTTCCGGGAAAGGTATTATTGAAGTAGCCTGTGCCGGTAAAAAAGAACGGATCTCCCTGCAAAGCAGTAGCGGCATTGATAGTTTTGCCGTTCTGCTGCCTCCCAATGTGGGTGTAACCGCCGGTTGCGAAGCAACATTTGTCCTTAGCAGCGGTACTAAAAAGATCCGCTATTCCATATCAATCCCTGCGCTCCGTCAGTGGACCGTTTTTATATACCCGCACTCGCATGTTGACATCGGCTATACCAATACACAGGCCAATGTTGAGGTTATTCATAAACGAAATCTTATCAATGGCATTGAACTGGCAAAGAAAACAGCCGGCTATCCCAAAGGAGCCCGGTATACCTGGAACCCAGAAGTATTATGGCCGGTTGAGCGCTACTTAAGAACGGCGGCTCCACATCAAAAACAGTATATCATTGATGCCGTAAAAAAGGGATACCTGAACCTGGACGCCAGCTATGTAAACACAAATACCAGTGCAGCAGCAGATGAAGAATTGTTTGAATTTCTGGCTCATAGCCGGGAACTTAAAAAACTGACAGGCACAAAAATAGAGACCTTTGTGCAGGTGGATGTTCCGGGAATGGCATGGGGAATGGTGCCGGTAGCGGCAGCAAATGGCATCAAATACATTTTTGCCATGAACAACGGATCCGACCGGGTAGGCCATTCCACCCAATTAAGCTTTAAGCCTTTTTGGTGGAAGAGTGAAGACGGCCAATCAAAGGTTCTTTTTCTTCAGCCGGGAAGTTACACCCCTGGCGCCCATGCAAAAGGGTTTGAATACTGGCCCAAAATGGCCGGCCAGACAGACACTTCAAAACTGCTGCAGATCGTAAAAACGGATCACCCGCGCCAGCACTTTGTTGACCGATATCTTGCTGAAAAATTACCAGAGCTGGAAAAAAGCGATTATTATCCCTACAACATCTTTGCCATGTCCTGGGCAATGGCCGACAACACGCCTATTGACGCGGACCTGCCCGATGCGGTCAAAAGCTGGAATGAAGACTACGCATTCCCGCACCTTGTCATTTCCGGTGCAACGGAGATCATGCGTACATTTGAACAAAAATACGGGGACCAGCTGCCGGTGCTGACCGGTGATTTTACCGAGTACTGGACGGACGGTTTGGGAACGGCAGCCAAACAAACCAGTATGAACCGTACCAGCAAGGAGCGCCTGATCCAGGATCAAACACTATGGACCATGCTGCGCCCCGGGGAGCCGGCACCCCGTGCCCGGATAAAAGAAGCATGGCGGAATGTAAGTATGGGAACGGAGCATACCTGGTGCTATATGGATCCGTCAAAACAACCCATCACCAACGATATCTTACAGGTAAAATTTGGATACTTTCAACAGGCCCAGGATCAAAGCAAAGCCTTAATGAATGCAGCATTAGCTGCCGTTGCCAAAAAGAAAAGCCCGCTGATTGGTGTTTTCAATACCCTTTCCTGGGAACGGAGCGGTCTGGTGCAGATATCCAAAGAACAGAGTGACCTGTATAACAGTGTTCAGGACGACAAGGGTACCGACCTGGTATCGCAACGCCTTTCAACAGGTGAACTCGTTTTTTCAGCAGGCGACATCCCCGCTTTCGGATCAAGGAACTACGCTTTAAAAAATAAAAAGGAAGTGCCCGTTACAGGGGCTCTCGCAAAAGATAATGTCCTGGACAACGGGATCCTGAAAGTTGTGATTGACCGCCAGACAGGCGATATATCGGGTTTGTTATATGGAGGAAACGAGTTTGTGGATGCAAAGGCGCCGGGGAAACTCAATAGCTACCGGTACCTGCGCGGGGGCGACAGTCCGGAGAAAGCGACCGGCCCTTCAAATGTAAAAATCACCATCAAAGAAAACGGGCCTTTGCTGGCCACGGTCCTGGTAAGATCGGATGCTGAAGGTTGTAATGAATTGACACGTGAAATTACCATCATGGCGGGGAACCCGTTTATTGAGATCAAAAATATCGTTGACAAGCAGGCCATCACCCGTAAAGAAGGCATTCATTTCGGGTTTGCATTTAATATCAGCAAGCCGGTTATCAGGGCCGATATTGCCTGGGGTGTAATGGAAGTGGACAGCAACCAGTTATCCGGAGCCAACCGCAACTGGATCACTTTCCAAAGATGGCTGGATGTATCCGGTGCAGCAAATGGAGTAACCTGGTGCTCATTGGATGCGCCTGTTTTTGAAGTGGGCACGATGACCGCAAACATCATTGGAGGTGCCACCAATTCACCCAAATGGATCGCGAAAATTGATCCCGCCGCTACCATCTATTCCTGGGCCTTAAATAATCACTGGCATACCAATTACCCCTTAAGCCAGGAAGGAAAAATAACATTCCGGTATCGCGTTCTGCCGCACAACACGGCTTTCGATGCGGGGTTGGCTAACCGCTTCGGCCTTGAGCAGGCGCAGCCGTTAATTGCAACTCCGGTAAAAAGCGGGGAGCCCTGTAGACCCCTCTTATCGATTGACGGCAGCAGGAAAGTGGTGGTATCCATACTGGAAACCAACGAAAGCGGCAATAAGGTCCTTGTAAGGCTTCGATCCGTATCGGACAAAAATGAAACGGTAAAGCTGAACTGGCTAACCCGTAAACCATTATCAGTAACGATCAGTGGCCAGGGTAATGATCCCCGCGAAAAAAAGACGGGTCAGGAAATAAAGGTGCCCGCAATGGGATTTATAACGCTTGACGCAGGCTTTTCCCGGTAGTGAGCAGAGGTCGCTGTCAGATTCAACGTTTAGCCTTTAGCTGGTCCGGGGCATTAAGTATAAAAACGGAACTAAGCAGGTTTAATGTGATAACGTGCAAATCTGATAATGTGGAAATGTGATAATGTGGAAATGAAAATGCAACACCAAGCATAAAAACCGATCCAACTGAAACCTGGAACTTGAAAGCTCCAACTACTTTTCAGGCTGCAGCCAGATAGCCTGTCCCCCGGAGGCTAATAATGGCGCATCTATTACAGAACCGGCATCCACCGTTACCTGTTTTATAGAGACCCTGGTACGCACGGAAGATTTGGGATCATCATAATAGATCTTTGCACGGTATTTTTTCCCCGGGGGAAGGAAGGAACAGGCGATCTTTAGGTGGCGTGCATCATTATTGGTAATACTTCCCACAAACCAGGCATCTCCGCTCCTCCGCGCCACTACCGCATACTGACCGATGGCCCCATCCAGCACTTTTGTATCGTCCCAAACGGTAGGCACGCGGTCAAAAAATTCCAGCTCCGGCTCGTCCCGGGAATCTTCCGGTCTGTCATACCAGTACATAAACTGCAGCGGACTGTAATACACCACGGATAACGCCATCTGGTGCATGGAGGTGGTTTTCAAAACTCTTGCATTTTGTGTTTCCGCCAGTTTGGGTTTTAACTCCGGGCGATGATAATAGCAAATGGTATAATCCGCTGCTCCGCATAAGAAGCGTGTAAACGGCAATATCGTGTTGTTATTGGCATCGGGCATTTCCTCATTGCCTCTTACGCCCTCCTGGGTAAGGAGGTTGGGATAGGTTCTGCTAAAACCCGTAGGGCGGTACTCATCATGAATATCGACCATCAGGTGATATTGGGCACATTTTTTTATGGCTTCATGCAGCCAGGTGGTCCAGCGGTGCGAGCCTACATGAACAAATCCGAATTTAATACCGGCAACCCCCCATTTCTGATACAGCGGTAATATCTCATCGAGCTGATTTTCCAGTGCCCGGTGATTTACATAAAGAAAAACGCCAATGCCTTTCGATTTGGCGTAGCGGATCACGGCCTGCAAATCGAGATCATTCTTTGGATTCCTTCTCGGATCAACATTTACTTTTGAAGCATCTGAGGCTTTTGCATACTCCAAACCATACCAGCCCGCATCAAAATGAATGTATTGCAGCTTCCGCTTTACGGCAAAATCCACGAGCTCTTTTGAGCCTTTTGTAGACAGGGTAACCTCCCGCATCACTTTGCCAGGCTTTATCCAGCTGGTGTTTTCAATCTTGCAAGGCTCGTTCAGATTTAAAAACAGGTCATTATTGGCCAGCAATTCAGTCGGCTTATCAGCAGCCATTACCACACGCCAGGGAGTGGCGAACGGACTGGTCAGATCAACCTGCCCGTACATGCTGCAAAGAATGGTGTGGGGGCTTGCAGGGTCCAAAATAAATTTTGTGCGACTATAATCAACCATTTCAGCCTCGCCAATGGCGGCATATACACCGTTTGGCAGCTGCAATGTCAGCGGGCGTTCTGATGCACCGGGCCAATTTTTTAATGGCAATAACTGGTAGCTTCCCTGGGCATGGCTGGTATACCAGGCCTTTGTACCTTCCGGCATTGCAAAGCTTGTGTATTCCCGCGCAATAGAAATATCCTGCCCCCCCTCTGAGTATTCAGAAAATACGTAGCGAAATGCCAGCCCCTCGTTATAAGCCCGCACCTGGAGCTTCATTTCCTGCTGTGCCTGGTTCCGGCGCCATAGTACAAAGGAAGCTTCGTTAAAATGGTCGCGTATCAGGGAACGTTCTCCATATACCGGCTTCCAGCTAAGGTCCTGTTGTTTACGCTCTACCCTTTTCAGCGTAAGCCCCTGCTGCCAACCCTCAACCCCCAATGCAGAGTGAAGCACCAGGGGCTGCTTGTTATAAGAGGCCTGGTAGGCCAGGCTTCCCTTTTCTTCCGGCTGCAGGTTAAAGATAATTTTCCCATCGGGGGATGCGAGGGACAAGCTGTCCGCTGCCTGCAAGCCTGAAGCGAAGCACACACCGATCATCAAAAGGCCGATGCCAAAGAAAAGACGTACTGATTTCATCATCATTTATTTTTTATTGGAACTATTTATTTTCTGAACCCCGATCTTGCCGAACGGAATCGCTTTGAAGCCTGGCAGCAAGGAAAAAACCTTTGAAGAGGCGCGTAATTCAAAATTCATTTTTCCCATATCCACAAAACCGGGATCACCGGAAAGCTCCAGGTTTTTGCCAATGTATGACCATCCCGGCCTTCCATTGTGTAATTGCTTTACGTTTACAAACACATTGCCATCGATAAAATTCCGTTTGGGCAACCCTGCCGAATCTTCAAAATAATGTACCAGCGAGGGGTAAGCGGTGGCATAAGGTGGCTTTTTATAATTGACGGCCTCCAGCCGTTTTTGAAACAGTCCATCTTTTTCAATAAAGGACTTCGCCCATCCCATCAGCCGGTTATCCAAGTGAAACGCCAGGGGGCAATCGATAAAGATATTATTGCGGTACACGTTATCATTACCGCCACCGATCATTACGGTTCTTGAGCCTGCTTTGTAAAAAACATTGCCGGTTACTTCCCCGCCACAGGCCCCATCATCGTGGTATACGGCCATGATCATACCATGGCTGTTGCCGATATGGTGAAAGAAATTGTACCGGATCTTATTTCCAAACTCGCTGGGATCTCTGCCATAATAAATGGCGCCCATATCATCGCCGTCGGTTACGGCATCATGAATATTGTTGTACTCGATGATATGATCATTGCCATGCAGCAGGATGGCGCTACCCGGGCAATGGGAAATTTCACAATTGCGGATCAGATTGCCAACGCCATCGATATTGATGCCTGCCTTGTAGGATCGCTCAATACGGTTAAAATCAAAGATGCGGCAATTGACCACCTGGTTGTTCCCTTTTTGCAGTGTTACCCGGTTACCGCCGCTCAGCACAATGCCTCCCGACCCGGTGTTGTAAATGGTACAGTTGCTGATCCGGTGATTGGTACCGCCATCGCGGTTAAAAATGGTATTATCGTATAAATGGGCATATATACTGCCAAGAATACCAGAGGCCGCTTCCGCTGTACCGCTGTGCTGCGGCTGCTTAAAGGGCAGCGTGCCTTTTCCCAATGCTATGCCAACCACTCCCAGGTTACGGAAGGTACAGCCATCCACCACATTATTATTTCCACCTTCCATATAAATGCCGATACCCCGCGCAACTTCAAACGTAATATTCCTGAAATACAGATTGGACACGCCCCGCATCGTTACCAGGGGCTTTTCTGTAACCGACAATTCAATGGAGCGCAGCGGACCTGCCGGTGGAATAAAATAAAGCATTCCGGATGCCCGGTCGATATAATATTCTCCCGGCCGGTCGATTTCCTCCAGCAGGTTGAAGGCGTACCAGCGCTGGAATACCTTTCCACTCTCAAACCCGTACATGGTTGGCTGAAGCGTGCTTAGTGTTTTGGCTACCGTATCAAGACGTTTAATTTTTACGGCATCATCCGCATATCCGTACCTGAAGAAGCCGGAGATCCAGAAATCCTTTGCCTGCGTCCAGCGACCGGGCCTTGAACCGGTATAATGAAAGATCCCGCCCCTGTTGGAGGAATCGCCATTCCGGGGTATGGATCCCGGATCCAGTACTTTGCCTGTAGGCACCAGGCTGTCGTTGGGCCAGCGCGCCAGCTGCATGGGCTGCTGGTTGCAGAACAATTCCATGGCCGCTGTTGAATAGGGATGCCCGAACCCTTTTGAGTGCATGACCCCATAGTTGCTGATCCCCGCTCCCTTTAAATCCAGCTGCAGTACCCTGCTACGGGCTTCGGGCAGCAGCCTGGCCCGTATGCCGGCATCGGTTACTGCAACAGCTTTACGCGTGTCTGCGGTTTGGGCGCCGGTGATATAAACCCTTTCATTCCGGTAAGCGCTGTATACAACCGGGGCTTCCGGTACACCGCTATCACTGCTGTCCAGCTCAAACCCCTGCTCCATAAAGTAGTGCCCCTCCCGTATGTATACAGCAACAGGAACGGCAGCCCGTCCTATCCGCTGCATGCGGATCAGATCCCTTGCCTTCTGAAGGGTCTCCAACGGTTTTTGGAGGGTGCCCGGGTTGGAATCCTTTCCTTTTTTAGATACATAATAGACAAGCGGCTTTTGCGCCTTTACACCCAAAGACAGCAACAATAATAGTAATAATTGAAAAATACGGCGCATAAAGATCATTCATTTATTTTACGCAACAACAGCGTAGTTGTTCCCTTCAGCAATGCGTGACGTGCATTGAGTGTGATCCGCCGGATCGTCTGCCCTTTCCATACCTGACGGATCTCCTCATCTTCTGGTTGGCTCAGCAACACGGGTTGTATTGTTGCCTCCCACATGGATGCACTATATAGTAATTCAACTTTTGTGTCATCGGGCATCTTAAATATGATTTTGCCTGGCTGACGGATATCGGCATCGCAAACGGTAATCAGGTGCTGGCTTACGGATCCGGGAGGGTTGAGCGCATATCCATCGGAGATCTTTACGATTCCTTCCCGGTACAATGAAACGGTCCGTTTCCAGTACTGCACACCTGCCGCTGCCGGGTAAGCTTTTGCGATATCCATGGTAAGCACCGAAGCTTTACGGTCCTTATGATACTGAACCGCTGTTGCTGCATACCGGCTTCCGTCTTTTTGCTGCATACCATTAATTTCCGGCAGGTTGTGATAACCTGAATTATTAAACCACAAGGTATACCGTTCAGCAGAAAAAGTTCTTCCGGTATAAGTGCCCCGGCCAACATCTACCAGCAAGGGCTGGCCGTTTACATATACCATAAAGTCGCCTACATCATTATGGTTGTGGCTCTCGCCATTATGTCCTCCATGCGCAGCTACAAAAACACCATTTTCCGATCGTGCGCACATCATTTCGATCCCCGGCATCCAGGCATCGCCTGCCCCGGTATTTTTACATTCATACTTCAAACAGGCTGTTCGCTCCATAAGGTTGAAGAGCTTTCTTGAAAACATCCTGTCGCCCAGGTCATCTGCACCAGCCGATGCCTGCCGGGCCGTTTCGGCTCCCAGCTGCATCAGTACCGGGTCCATAATGCGGTTCCCGATCCTGTAAAGAAAGATACCATCCGCATTCATAGTTGCCGTAGCATCACCCATATTTACATAATATTTTCCGGCAATATGGGTTTTGTAAATATAGGAGGCGGCCCCTTTCAGAAAGGGGTTGCTGTAAAGTTGCAGTTTGCCGCTGGTGGCGTTGTCTAACAAAGCCAGTACATCAAAAACGCAGCCTACTGAAGGAAACCAGTAGATTGGTCCTTCATCAATGGCCCCATCATCTCCCAGGCCATTCAGGTAATGATCAATGGTGTTTAGCCCCCGTTTAATGGCGGCCGCTCTTTTTGCTTCATCGGTTTCCAGCAGCAATGCGGCGGTGATATAATTGGACATGATCCAGGGCGACCAGTTATTCAGTTTCCCGTTGGGATTGCTGTTGCCGATCCACCACCAGCTGGCCGTAAGCATCGGATGGAAGATGCGGCGGTTTACCTCGCTCAGGATGCGGGGTTTTATACGGGCAGATACCTGGTCCAAATTTTTTCCCGCGAAGTAGCTGGTCCAGGCCAGCAATGATGCAGTTTCTGCAGCAAACAGGTCCACATAGGGTGCATCCACATCGGGCAGGCCGGGTATATGAGCCGGTATACCCCAGAAACTCTCTTCACAAATAGCCCAAACCGCTTCGGCAATGC
Source organism: Niabella hirudinis (assembly GCF_051201075.1). Lineage (NCBI taxonomy): Bacteria > Pseudomonadati > Bacteroidota > Chitinophagia > Chitinophagales > Chitinophagaceae > Niabella > Niabella hirudinis. The sequence goes on along the minus strand of NZ_JBPEHJ010000007.1, from coordinate 37,249 downwards.
GATCGTTAAAGCGGCCCTCGCCCTGCATGGATTCCGCCATTACGAGGCTTATTAACTGCACCCGCCGGGCCGTCCATTTTTGCTCATAATTTGCGCGGTTCTTTGTGCGGGTAAACTCAAGAAAATCGGTTACCGGCAATACAGGAAACGGTTGTTTTGCGGCCTGTGTTCCGTCTATTACGTAGCGATGTATAACGCTATCGGGCAATACCTGCCGCCAGCCCGCAGCCGTTACCGGGAAAGGATTCCACCGGCCAGCAGCCGGCAACGCCTTCCGGATAACCGCTTCCGTAAACGGCTTGAAAAGATTACGGGGCGTAAGCTGTGCCTCACCGTTAATTGAACAGCCCAATACCAGCAATACAATCAAAAACTTATGCCATGCTTTCATAATACTTTATCAATTCAGGGTGCTGTTTGAAAATAAAATCATCCTGATATGTCTCCTGCAGACGGGTATATGCCACTATTTCCCCTACAGCTCAAAAGGCTAAGGAAACAGGCCCTCACAGACCTCAAAGGCTACCTTGTAAACCCGTGCCATCAGAGCGGCAAGCACATTATTATTTTTCGTCATTCCCTTTCAAAATCGCTGCCAACAATTACTTTTTCTGTCTACAGGTGCATCACTGCCGTGTATCGCCCCAGAAGCTAAAGCTGCTGAAACGGATGCGGGTATCGTTATTTGCCCCCCAGGTATCGATGCCTACAATCCTTACATAATTGCTTTTCACGGGGGGCAGCGGAAACGCAAATTCCCAACCGGAAGCGGCCGTTTGATCATCAACAGCGGTATTGGAACCCACGGGCTGCCCGGAAGGCTTTTTGATTTCATAGTCGCCGCCGATCTGCGTCCAGGTATCATCCAGGGCTCCATTGGGATTGGGTTGCTCGCTTACCCATATCTGGAAAACGCGGGGTGCTATATTCTTGTAATACTCATTGCTGGCGGCCCAGAATTTCAGACGGCTCAGCTTGGTGGGTTGTCCCAAATAAAAAGTGATCATCGGCCGGTTGCCGGCAGTGGTGGCCGCTCCATACATCTGCGCTGTGCCGGCATTACCGGAACCCGTGTGGTTAAAGAGGTTGTTAAAATTCGTACCCCAGCCTGCAACTGCATCTCCGGGCAAATTGCCATTAGCAATCTTATTCTTGTCGAGAGGTACTTCATACAATGGATTTATGGTTTTCCAGATAGTATCCGAAATATTTCCCCATTTATCAATTACATACGCTCCAAAATCTCTTGAGTCGAGGCTATAACCTCTTTTTGTAAAATCGCCTCCGGGATCACCTGTATATTCCGAAAAAGCATATTCCGGCCGGCCTTTTTCTTTGGTCAGTAAAATAATCCCAACCTCCGCTGTATCCAGGTTCTGGTAGGTAACATTTACCCCGCCAAAAGCATCCTGGAGCACCAGGGACTTCCGAACGGAAAGATAGGGGGGCGTTGTTGGCTGAACTGTTACCTCAACCGGATCCGATTTTTCTTCACCTGCGTTTACGGCATACAGCTGCACCTTATAAGATGCTGCATTTCCAAATCCTTTTAAATGCAGTGTAGATGCATATTTGGACACTTTCTCCTGCAATTTCGTAGTTCCATTGATCATATAATCGGCCTGAACATACAGGATCGATGGGTCGTCCGGCAGGGTATAGTGAACGTCTGCCGCGCCGTTTAAATTATCAATGGATGCAACCTTAACCGGGGATGGCTTTCCGGTACTTTTTTCTACGGGATCCCTTTTAAACGAGCTGCTTTTGGTACAGGCCACAAGCCCTATGAAAAGCAAAAGCGGGCAGGCTGTTTTAAGATGATGAATAAACTGATACATAAGAATGATTTGAAATGAATGTTTATGGGAATGTTACCACAGCGGGTTCTGAACCAGGTTATGATTTACGGATAAATTATACTCTTTTATGGGCTGCAGATAGCAACGGGAAGTGCTGGCCGGCTGGCCCAGCAGCTTAAAGGTATAATATCCGCTCCGCGTTTTGTCAAATACGTTCCAGCCGGTGATGGGGCGGTTGATCAGGTCGAGGCGTTTCCAGCGGCGCAGGTTCCAGTAGTTATTGCCTTCAAACATAAATTCGATCTGGGTCTCTTGTTGAATGATATCCCGCAGCCCTTCTTTTGTAGCTGGTTTTGAAGGATTGGTAGAAAATGTGCTCCAGGAATCTACCACTTTACCGATGCCGGCCCTGGCTCTTACAGAATCCACATACCGATAGGCTTCCTCCGATGGACCGTTGGCTTCGTTTAAAGACTCGGCATACATCAGGTAGATCTCAGAAAGACGGATGGCCGGCCATACATAGGGCACGATGGAATAGGCGGTTGTGGGCAGGCCCGCATTTTTATAATTGACCAGCTTTTTGGGCCAGTAGCCGGTTATGGAAAACCGGTCGGTAACGCTTCCAAAGCCCGCATAGTACATCAAATCGGAAGCATTCATATACTGGGCATAAAAGAAGGAAGAACCGATAAAATTCAGATCGGCATAAAACCGGGGTTCCCTGTCGAGATTAAAGAGTGCCGTTTCAAAATTGGGATACATGCGGCTTCTGTCAGCGGCCCCAACGATACCCGTTTTGGTATACCGGTTGGCATAATCCCAGTTCTTATCCTCCCCAATGGGCACCCCATTTTTTGAATAAAACTGTTCACAGGCTTCCATATTGGCCCCATACATAGCAATACCACTTGCCCCCGGCTTGGTGCTGCCAATACTTCCACTATACGGCGTGCAAAGGCTTTGCAGGGTATTGGGCTGCGCGTTCTTAAAGCCCCAGATGGTTTCCATATTAAAATCTTCGGTAATGGCGCCGCGGATGTCCATTTCCTTCTGCGTTTCGGGCGTGAGGGCCGGAACGGAAAATGGTTTATTAAAATAGTGCAGCTGGTGCCCGGCCTGCTCAGCCATATCAATAGCCTGTTTGCAGGCTTCAGCCGCCGCGGTCCACTTGGCGCTGCTGACTTCAGTGCTCACCAATGGTTTTCCATCTTTATTCTTAAAGCCCGCATACCCGGCATTGCCATTAAACAGGGGGCTTGCTCCCAGCACCAGGGCCTGCGCCTTTACCGATAAGGCAATGGTTTTGGTAACCCGTCCCATTTCATCCGTTACGTTATCGATCCGGAGCGGGAGGTCGGCCACCGATTCATCAATAAGCTGGCCGATATAGGCTACCACATCGTCCACCGGTTCCCGAAAAACCTTCACCTCGTTTACCGATGCCGAAATAGGCAGATTGGTTCTTATTACCGGGATGGGGCCATACATGCGCAACAGGAAAAAATGATAGTAAGCCTTTAAGGTTTTTACCTCTGCAATCCATTGCTTCCGTTCTTCATCAGTGATATCGGGAACCCGGCCGATGTTTTCCAGGAAAATATTACAATCCCTCAAAGCAATAAACATTTGGGTACCCGTATTCTCTCCATCCCAGTAATTGGCAATGGGACTTCCTACCTGCTGGTTGTCGGCCGCCAGGTCTATAAAATTCTGATAACTGGTGCCCACCAGCGGGGTGCTGAAATTGGTGGTTACAATTTCCCTGGAGCCAAGGAACGTAAAATTGGTACTGTACTCTCCCAGCCGGGGTAAGAACGAATAACAGGTAAACAGGTATTTTTTTGCCTGTGCCCGCAGCGCAAACGCGTTATCGATGGTGGGTGTGTAATCCGGCACAATATCCAGGTATTTTTTGCAGGCCAGCTGCTGGATCAATACCGATACCACTACTATATATTTTAATAACTTCATTGGTCAATCCTTTTATTAGAAAAAAACAGATTTTTAATACCTCTATTTAAACGTGAAATTCAACCCGATATTGGTAACCCGCTGTATGGGGTACGCCAATCCGTTACCTGCCATTTCCACATCCCAGATCTTGAAATTGCTGAAAGTATGCAGGTTATTGGAGTTGAGGTAGACCCTTGCATTGCTGAGGCCCAGCCGTTTCATAAATGCGCTCTTAAAAGAATAGCCCAGTTCGAGCTGTTTAATCCTTAGCAGACCGCCATCAAACATAAACCAGGTGCTGGTTTGGGCGTTGTTATTATTCACATTGGGGCTGAGCCGGGGCCATAGGGCATAGATATCTTTATTGCTTTCGCTCCAGTAGCTTTCGCTGTAGGCCTTCAGAAGTAGCCGCTGGTCATTTACAAAGGGCGATGTAGCATTCACATCGATCCAGAAAGATCTGCGTGCCATGCCCTGGAAGAAGATCGAAAAATCGAGCTGCTGGTAGCGGGCGGAGAATCCGAACCCGTAAACAATTTCAGGAACGGTTGGTTTCCCGATCGGAACCTTATCCAGATTGGTGATTTGCCCATCGTTATTGACATCTTTATATTTAATATCACCGCCGCCATAAGGTCCAAAGGTTTGTTTTGGTGCGTTGGCAGCATCCAGGTCATCCACAAACAACCGCTCCGCAATGAATCCCCATTGCTGGGAGAGCGACTTTCCCCTATGTGTTAAATAGTCCAATACAATGTCCTGTCCATCCCTGGTTAGAATATACTCCGGCTCCTCGTAAATTTCGTACTTACTGGTAGCATAGGTAAAATTCCCCATGGCCCTCATCCAGAGCTTTGGTGTAAACTGTTTGCTGAAATCCAGTGCAAGGTCAACCCCTTTTGAGGAAGCTTCACCCACATTGGCTCGGGAAGGCGCCTCCAACCCCATCGTGGTAGGAATTGCCGCCCGGGTCATCAGGATATTTTTCCTCCGGTCTTTGTACAGATCCAAATTGAGCTCCAGCACATTCAGGATGCGGGCATCCAGACCCAGGTTCGTCTTGGTGGCCACTTCCCAGGTAATATCTGTATTGGCATACCGGTTCACCATGACTCCGTTTAAGGAATAATTGTTAAGATACCCGAAGGAAGCGCCCCTCTGTGCACTGCTCAGATTGATATCCGAGAGGTAAAAAAAGCGGTCGCTGGCATCCCCGATGGCATCATTGCCCACCAGGCCATAAGTGGCCCTCAGCTTTAACGAGGGGAGGATACCGGCAAGCGGTTCCCAGAATTTTTCTTTAGAAATCGTATAGGCAACCCCTGCGGAGGGGAAGAACCCAAATCGTTTGGAAGAATGAAAACGCTCGGAGCCGTTATAACCAAAATTAAATTCAGCCGCATACCGGCTATCATACACATAAGTGGCCCGGCCCGACAAACCCAGGTTGCGGTAAGGCAGCGACAACATCAGGTTTCCTGTTTCGGCTCCGTTTAACCCGCTTTTTGCCACACCAATCAATGATCCGCTAACGGTGTGCAGGTCCGCTATTTCCTTGCGGTAATTCAGGGCCAGCTCGCTGTAAAACTCCGAGGATACGGTTTTGGAGGAGTTGGAGCCGGAAAGATATTCCGTTCCCACAGGAACCAACAAGCCGGGCGCCGCTTCAAGATTTATAGGTGTAAGGTCATAAGTCTTCGTATTGTAATCATAATTCGTAAGATTATAATAGTAGGGATTATACGCTCTTGTTATAAAAAAGGAGGCGCTGCGCTGTACGCTTACCATTCCCCGGAACTTCAGCCCATCCGTAAGAAAGTCCAGGTCCTGAAGCAGTTGCACCTGTGCGTTCATAACGGAGGTATTGGATTGCTTATAACCCTTCATCAGATCGGCATAAGGATTGTTATACCCACCCATACCGTAGTTGCCAAACATGATATGCTGAATATACCGGGTAGCATCGGTGGGCTCATAGTAGGCAGGGAACAAAACGGGGTTGGTCATTACAATCTTCCTGAATATATCACTGGCGCCATCGATGGGTCCGTTGTAGTCGTCAAAAACACCGGAGAGTTTGGTTTGCAGCTCCGTTTTGGGCCCCAGGTTCATGTTTACATTGCTCCGGAACGAATAGGTTTTCAACTTCGAATTGCTGTTGAAATTACTGCGCTTGTCTACATTCAAAATACCATTATCAATATTCATGCTTCCCGATACAAAATAACGGGCCACTTTTCCGCCACCGCTGAAGCTCACTGTTGACCGCTGGTTCATGGTAGATTTTTTCAGCAATGCCTGCTGCCAGTCAACAGCGGGGTATACAAACGGATCCGTTCCCATTTTTGTATTTTCAATTTTGGAAGGCAGGTACCGGTACCCGCTTAAAGGATCCCGCGTGAGGTTGGCCTCATTCGCCAGCTTCATATAAGTAATAGGATCGGCAAATTCCACATTCCGCACGGATTGGGATAAAGAATTTTCCAGCCGGCCGCTTACCACCACATGTCCTTCCCGGCCTTCTTTGGTGGTGATCAGGATAACGCCGTTAGCGCCCTTTGCCCCATATAAAGCGGTTGCGGTAGCATCCTTCATAATGGAGAACCCTTCAATATCATCTACCTGAAGCCGGGCCAGATCCGTGGGGGTCGACTGGATATTATCAATCAATATCAGCGGGTTGCTTTTATAACCAAATGTAGATACGCCGCGCACAAAAAAATCGGCATTATCGGCACCCGGCTCCCCGGTAGACATAAACGAAATCACACCGGCCAGTCTTCCGGCCAACGCCTGTGTAAGGTTGCTGCTCGGTATTTTAAGATCGCCGGGGTTTATAGAGGTCACCGAGCCCACAACCTCTTTCTTTTTTTGCCGTCCATAGGCAACGGAAACCATCACCTCATCCAGTTTCTGTTTTCCCTCATCCTGTTCCAGTACAATGGTAATGGCCCGTTCACTGCCGGCAACAATTGTTTTAGGCCGGTAGCCTACGGCGGTTATCACAAGAGAATCTTTTTCGGAAGTAATCTCCATTATAAAGGCTCCATCGTTGTCGGTAGATGCTCCAAGCGTTGTTCCTAAAATATTTACAGATGCACCGGCAACGGGCGCTCCCGTACCATCCACCACTTTACCTTTAAGCACCCAGGACCATGCCCCGGCCGGCAGCAGCGCTTTAGCGGCGGGATGTCGGCGAATGGTTTCTGCGCCCGTTGGATCATTTGTTTTTACGGCGCCGCGGACGGTACCGGAGTAATATCCCGTAAGCAGTAAAAGCAACAGCAACCGATGGTGTACCTGTAATGCCTTTAAGAAAAAGAAAGCAGCTCTGATCATAATATATGTTTTAATATACCACTGATAGTACCGTTTGATACGATACTGTTATCACAAAAAGGGTAATTTTATTAATGAGGAAGCAGGCAGCTTGTTTTACAATCGTTTTCAGCAACAGCGATTTCCTCACTAATAACAGATCAAAAATATCCGATCCCGAATTCAGTCAAATGGATAAAAGGATGTTAAAACTGGACAATATTATCTGGGGAATGGGCAATGGGCAATAGTCAGTCCGCGGACATTTAGTATACACACGGGATTAAGTTGGTTTAATTTGAAAATGGGGAAATGTGGAAATGTGGGAATGTGGAAATGGGGAGTAGTGAATAGGAAGTAGCCAGTAGGCAATGGACATTGAGCGTAAAACTGGTGCTAACTTTAAACGTTAAAAGCGAAACCTCAAACCCCGCAATGGTGAGTAGTGAAATAGGAAATAGGAAGTAGCCAGTAGGCAGTAGGCAATGGACATTGAGCGTAGAACCGGCACTAACCTGAAACATTGAACCTTAAACTTTGAACCTTAAAACCTCTCCCGCCCTTATCCATGCCGGTTTTTCCGGTACTTTAATGGCGACACGCCAATGATCTTGGTAAACATCCTTGTGAAATAATAGGGATCCTCCACTCCTAACTTTGCGGCGATCTCATTGATGCGCAAATCCGTATAAAGCAGGTACTGGCAGGCGCGCTGCACTTTTAGCTGGTTAAAATATTCGATAGGCGCAAAGCCGGTCCCTTTTTTAAAAAGGGCGGCAATATGGGGAACGGACCGGTTTGCAGCAGCTGCAATTTGCTGTAGCGACAAAGTCTGATCCAGGTTATCACGCATAAAACGGATGCAGCCATCCACACCACCCATTTCGTTGGCAGCAGCAGGCGGCTGGTCATAGTTATCAAACCAACAAGTAGTCAAAAAATATTGCAGACTTAAACCCGCATAGCATAAATTATGAATGCTGTATCCTTTTTCAAGCGTAGTATAAATTTGTTCAAACAACCGGATGCGGTCATCGCGGTAAGAAAGCAGCACCAGGTTTCCGGCAAACTGCCGGAGCATCATATTCATAAAGTCCTGGCTATTGAGGCCTTTAAAATGCACCCAGTAAATGCTCCAGGGCAAGGTGGCATCTGCATGGTATTCATGAGGTTCATGAGCGGGCAGCAGCATCAGTTCTCCGGGGCCCACCGCATACTCCCTGCCACCCACTTTGCAGATTCCTTTTCCATTGACGCAGTAAATAACCACATGTTCCTTTGTTCCCTGGGGCCTTTCACGATAGTGATATTGCGCATTGGGGTAATATCCGATATCTGTTACATACAATTGACGCATTACCGGATGCTCCTCAGCAAGCTTATCCAGCAATGGAGGCGGAACGATGATGCTCCGTTGCCCCTGAAAACCATCTTTCTTTTTTAAGTAATGCATCCTCGTCTGCAATTATCAAACCGGTAATTTGCCTTAAAACTATGCACTTCAACGTTCAGGATCCTCCACTTTTTTTAGAAAAAGTTAAACTATTTTTAGCTCCATTTTCTATTCCATTATTGAGCTTTTTCATGCAATTATTTTTGAGCAAAACAAGCCATTCTGAAAGTTTCCCCTGCCAGGAAAACAGCTATGGTACATCATTAGCTACATACCTGTTATAAAGGGCCGCCGCTTCCCGGAGCGGGTCGGCAAAGGGCCGGGCTTTCGAAAGGGTTGCGTTCCTGACCCAACCGATCTCCCACTGGTTCTTATCAAACGGCGTTCCTGTTTTTTTTGCTTCGAGCAACAAGCGCATGCGCTCCCTGTAAAAATCCCTTATCAGGCCACTCCAAATGCGGCAGGAATAATCATTTACCGGCGGGCCCCAGATGGTAACAATCCTTTTAGCATCAGACCTGTAAAAATGTTTAAGCTGCGGATCGGTACTGTGCTGCTCCGCCAGCTGCAGCCAGTTCTCCAATCTTAATAATGGATGCGATTCCAACAATTGGTCCATCGCCGCAAGTATCACGAGTCCCCGGCTGCCATTGCTATTTCCCGTTGCTGTGTCCCTGGTCTTATATCCATCTGCAGCCCGGATAAAACACTCCTCTGCTTTGATACCCAATGCAAGCGCCACCCGTTCAATGGCATCGGCCCTATAAGCCGCAGATTTGCCAAGGAGCTCACTGCAGGAAAGAAAAGCGGATACCGATCTGAAAAAATCAGGGTCCCGGTTAACACGGCTCCTGGAAAAACTACCCGTTTGCCAGTTAAACTGCGGGTGATCTACAAGCGATTTGTATGCACTGTTCTGAAGCAGTTCCCAGGAAGTCTTTAACGCTTCCGGGTAACCACCATAGCGGTTGAGCGAATAGTTTTTCAGCCAGGACCGGAGATCTATCGAATCCCTGCTCCAGGCAGCATCTGCCAGGAGCTCATAGATCACCTCATTATTTTCAAGCCCCTCACCAGAGATCGAAAAGCCCGCAAGATTTTTTTTATCAGCAGCAGCCAGCGTTTTTGCAGGGCCGGTTGCATACAGATTCATGTTTCCGGTATAGGGAGTCTTGCCCCCCATATTGGGCACAAAACCATATACCCACATTTTCCCGTCATAAGCGTTCAGCGAATTCCATACGGTGGCATAATCATTTGCGTAATCCAGGATCAAAACCTTATCATCCGGTATCTTACTAAACAGTGCCCTTACCCGTTCCGGCGTCCAGATGTCTTTCTGATAGCTGAACATCCATCCCTGTATCACCCAAATAGCATTTTTATTGCCTGCTTTTAGCGCCTCGTAGGATCTGAGCCCGTAATCCGCAAGCATGGCCGTTTCCGACCCCCTTGTTTCAGGCAATTGCATTTCATTAAAGCTATCCAGCAGAAAATAATCTGCAGTCCCAAACTCTTTTTGCCATTCTAACATATACATTTTACAGATCCGGGCAAACAGCGGGTCATCCGGCATCAGAAAAACAGGCCGCTGAGAGGGCGCAAAACCACTGTTCCAAAGGGTTTCATGCAACTGCACACCCGGAAACAGCCGGCGCAGCGCTTTAGGAACAAACCCCGCAAACGACTGTACAACCGGCTGTATGCCCAGTTCCCGCATGCGCCTTAAGATCTTGTGCTGCAACGCTACCTGGTCTTTTTCCCACTCTCCGGGAAGACCTCCGCCCACATTGCAAATATTGCCCATCCGGTTCCAGGGCAACAGGGAGGGGCTGGTAAAAAAACTATCGAGCTCCGCTTGCTTTAGTCCCAGCTTTTTCCAAACTCTGGCGGCAATGGCTTCCGTGGCCACAGGAGCCATCAGCATGTTGAAGCCATGCATTGCCTGCCAGTCGAGCTCGCGTTCCCAACGTTCCCAGGTCCAGTAAGGCGTTGTATACCCACTGGTAACAATATTATGTGCATGTCTTATCCGGAAAGGGCTTGTTACAGAATGCTCCGGAACACGTGGCCACGGGTTGCTTATTGTAAACAAAGGGCCTTCCCAGCCCAGCATTCCCTGATGGGTGTGTTTCAGGTAATCATACACCCCTCTTGTAAGCGCAATAACACTGTTGCCGCTTACCTCCAGCTTATCTTGCTGCACTTTATAACGGTAATGATCATTTACCGTACCGGACGCAGTAAGGTTCAGATGAATGAAGCCTGCCCTTTCTCCCAGCACCCGCTGCAATACCATTTTTGCTGCTGCTTCTTTTTCCTTTTTTGCCAACCCGGCGCTGCGCTGCGCTGCTAACGGATGCATAAGCAATAAAAGCAGTGCACCCACTATATTCCATTTAACACAATGATACATGATCGTCACTTTTTTATTCATTACTGTTTATCACTTCTGTGGCACCGGCAGAACAACCCATCCCCGGCGTTAAAACCTGAAATGGTTACACCGCTGGGTGACTGCCGACTGCTGTCTTTAGTACTGCCGCCGACCTGCCGGAATCTACATTAAAACAGCGCAGCCAAAGATAGGGGTGAAACAAAAAACATTGTCTACTTTTATATGAGAGAACTATTTTTTTTCAGTAAGCGCAGAGGTGCTTGTTGTAGATTCAATTACAGGCTATGGACAAAAAATGGGGTTTAGCTTTAAGGACGCCAAATATCTTGCAACTTACACACTGTTGCTGATGATTATAAGTTATTTGCTCGGTGCAGTTCTGATTCCTAAATACATCAGCCAACAAAAAATGCTTGTAATCTCCTGCATTTCTGGACTGTTGATTTGCGGAGCCGTTTTACTATTACCGGAAAAAACATCGGTATTAGCCGTGTGCTCATTGGGTCTGTTTAATGCTATGCTTTGGCCCTCTATCTGGCCCCTGGCGTTAGATGGCCTGGGAAATCTTACCAAAAAAATTTCAGCCTTTATGATCATGGGAATTGTAGGCGGTGCCATAACACCCCTGATCTATGGCTATTTCAATGATATAGTTGGCGCACAGAATTCGTATTGGATCCTGATCCCCTGTTACCTATTTGTTCTTTTTTATGCCGTAAGAGGGTATAAGATTGGTAAGCAAATTAAAGTAAATAATAGCCTTCAATGATCTTTTTCTGGTTGCATTAGCAGCAGGCGGGCAGGAACATCGATTTTTCCCCGGCAAAAGGACAAATAACAATCAATGCGGACTTTGATCCGGTGGGTAGTAATAAACTCAAGTATAGTTTTATTTACGTTCTTTTACCCGAAGGGTACCCTATCCCGGCAAACACCGACCTTAAAAATTTTGAAGATGCCGCCACCCTCTTCAAAATAGCAAAAAGAAACTGACCCATCACCCGCAGGCGCCGGGTTAATAATTTTCAGCCTGCAAAACCAATAGAGCGTCTAAACCTTGTTGTGCAGTTTTTCGCATGAAACGTATCCTCACAATAGAATGGTCCGGGATCAGTGGTGTATTTAGGGCCTGCTGCCACAAACGGTGAAGGTTGTATCGATTAAAGCATAGAAATTCTGAAGCTGAGCGTCCGCTATGGCGGACCTACTACTTTGTATTGAAGGTGATAGAAGCACCCATCCGGAATCGAGCTGTAACCGATTCCGGGGCCCTTTTTGGGTACCTTTTTGGGCAAACAAAAAGGCTACAAAAAAATTAATGCAAGGGTTTTGTGGGGTTGGTTGTGTTTTGCTTGCATCATCCTCGCTCCTCAACAACCAGAAATCATTGTCTTACAGTCTAATTTGCTTGACTACCGGTTAAACAGCAAGCCCTATTTAATCGGCCTTAAATCAGCAAAAAATCAGGGCATTCCACTTTTTTGGGAAAACCTACCTTATTTTTAATATCAAAAGCCCACGGTCAATGTACCATTCGTGTTCTGAATGATTCTTACAGAATCCAGTCCCGTTTTTGGAGTATAGGTTTCATCCGTGTACCGGTTGGGCTTATAAAACGACTGGTAATAAATCCAGCTGCCAATCTTATAGCCGGGGAGCAGTACTTTTCCGTTTTGCGCGCTGATCTCCGACTCCTGCTGGCTATTATTCTTATCGGCCCAGTAAATAGCGGTTTTAAGATTAAATGTGTCGGGGTTTGATTTAAAGGCCAGATAAACAGAGTCCATCGGTATTTTTGTAGCAACCATTGTGGCCGCCTGAACCCCAATAACCGGACGGTTTCTCAAATTGTTAAGATAAACATCTCCGATGCTCCGGATATTATTTAGCGTAACTGGTACAGAATAATTGCCTTCCTTGTTTACCGAGTACAGTATATAGTTAGAAAGAAAATCCTCTGATATACCCGGCACCACCAGCTTTTCATAAGCGGCCGGATCATGGGTGCCCGGCGTAAATGCCATAGAGTCTAACCTATTTCTCCAGAACACCACGTATTTTGTAATATTTGGATCCGTACTGGGATTAAACCGGAAAGTAAGTTGGTTTACCTGTGGTTGTACCACCACATTTTGCGGGGCGCCGGGATAAACAATTTCTCTATCGTCTAAGTATTTTTTATATTCCGTTGGCTTATTACAAGCCGTCATTAACAGGGTAACGCCGGCTATTAAATGGAAGAAACAATGCTTCATAAAATCAATTTACATTTTGACCAAAAATCCTCAGCTCGTTTATTATACAATTGGGTTTTTCATTAAAGACTCCTTCGGAAGAAAAGCGCATATAGCGAACGGGGGGCAGATCCAAATCAAAGTCAAAAGCAAACCCTGCCGAGAAGTACTCTTTATCGGCCTGTGTAAGGGTTTTTTGGCCGGAAGGAATGGGTGGGCACAGGAATCTTCCCAGGCAGATCCAGTCGCCCACTACAGCGCCTTTTGTAGCGCCCATGGGTAATAGCGCATCTTTTGGCAAGGCCACATTGGTACCCCAGAATGTCCACTCTGTAGGATTTTCATTATCCCAGGCAAAATTGTAGGTAGCCCCTGTTCTTCCATATAAGATATAGCGGCTTAAGCGAAAGCTGGCGCCAAGGTCAAAAGTACAACTAACCGGAAATGCCGCGGAAAGTCCCCGCCAGCAGGCAGCTGCGTCATTGTTCATGGCCAGGTTATCATTAAACATATTGGTTACCGGCCAGGCGGCGTTGGCGTCTGAAAGCATGGGATAGGATTTTGTAAGACCAGGTCCCGTAATTCTTTTTTCAAAAAAAGGCTTCACCCATTGAAACACAGTATCCGAGCTATTGCCAAACCGGTCCATCGTTACAAATCCCCAGTAGTAATTAACAGAATCGTATCCCCTTACGGTATTGGACACCAGCGTATCGGTGCCAAACTTCTGCGCTACGGGCCGCATGTACCGGTATAAGGAATCATACTTCAATATGGCCACACCCACATTGGCTTTATTTTCATTTCGAAGCATCACGTTAACACCTCCAAAAGTGGGATTAATGGCAATTTGGTCCCGGGCAAGCAGGTAGGCCGGACGGGTTGGGTTTACCGTTACTTTTACCGGGGCCGAGCGCACATTAGCGCGGCTCACAACGGCCAACGCCACCTCGTAGCTGCCTTCTATGGCAAAGCCCTCCACCGTAAGCGTGTTCTTATAAAAACTTGAAACCGATTGGCGGGTAACCCCGGGTCTTATTTCGTAAGACGCTTCTACGAACAAAATATTATCTGATGGCGGCAAGGTGTAGGTAAGCGTGGCACCTCCCGCGCCATTCTGTACCTGAACATCAGACACCTGGCCGGGAGACGTGGCATCCGTTGAAACCACCGTGTTATAATCCGTGGTCTTCCTGCATGCCTGCAATACGATAACGCAACAGGCCAGTATATATAACTGTTTCATATTTTATCTTTTTACCAATAAAGGTTTTGTACTAAATATTCATTATTCAACAATAGCGACTCATGTAGCGGCCAGAAGTAGTTTTTTGCAGCGAGGGAGGGCACAAATTTATTGATGATCTTATAATAATCCGCCGCCGTGGTGGTGCCGATATTGCTCCATCCCTGGCAGGGGCCGGAATTGGCCTGCAGGTATTCCTTCCACCTCCGCAGGTCCCATCCTACTTCGCCTTCAAAACAAAGCTCAATGCGGCGCTCCTGATGAATAATGCTTCTTAACCCATCTTTAGTTGCAGGTTTATTGGGCTGTGTAGAGAAGTTTTGCCAGGACTCCAGCACGCCCTTTAGCCCCGCACGAATCCTTACGGAATCGATATAACGATACACTTCGGCACCGGGTCCTTTGGACTCATTTAATGCTTCCGCATAAAGCAGCTGCAGGTCGGCAAGACGCATCATGGGCGGATAGTAGCCTGCTTCATCTGTAACAGACGAAGAAAGCCGGGTTTGATAGTTAACCAGTTTTTTAGGCCAGTAGCCTGTGTAGCTGGAGTGCTGGGTAGGCACGGCATCATTGTTGAGCAGGTTGGAAGCAGAAAGAAATCCAAACCCGTACCAGATACCGCCATCAAAGCTCAGATCTGCATAATACCGGGGCTCCCGGTACTGATTTAGATTGGCAGTGGCATACCCCTGCTTTGTATAAAAACGCTGGTCGGCCGTACCGAGCGAGTAGCCATACCGTCCTGAATAATTGTAGTTTTTATCTTCATCGATCGGCACCCCGTTATTGGTGTAAAACAATTCCGCAATTTTTAAAGGCACCGATAAGCTGGCATCGTAGTCCATGCTTGTGGTAATTTTTGCAGCTACAATATTGGGCGCAAAATAGCGCTGCTGCCGGGAACGTACGTTGCCCGGCCAAATTACTTCGGGTATCGAAAATGAAGTAGACCGGTCGAAATTGATGGGGCCCTGTATGGATAATAACAGTTGCAGCGAATCCGGAATGGGGTTTTGTGTATTGGTGGCCTGGTTATACCGGAAGAGCGTAATACTCTGCTGTTCGCATAAGTCCAGTGCTGCCCGGCAAAAGCGTGCCGCCGTATCCCATTTTGCCGCATCGTAGGCTTGCGGAAACAAACGCGTGCCATCCTTGTTGGCCAGTGCACTAAAATCGGGATCTCCGTTAAACAAAGGGCTGGCCTGGAGTACAGCCGCTTTTGCTTTAAGACTCAACGCCATAACCTGAGTAAAGCGGCCGGTTTCATTTTGTAAATCATAGATCATATCGGGCAGGTCGGCCAGCGCTTCATCCGCCAGATCGTAGATATACCGGAACACCTCGTCAGACGGGCTTCTTGGTATTTTTGCAGTTGCTGTTTCCGTAAATACCGGCAGGTTATCCTTTACCAGGGGTACAGGGCCATATTGCCGTACCAGGTAATAATAGTACCATGCTTTTAAAATCTTTGCTTCGGCAACCCACCGCGCCTTTTCGCCGGAAGACAGGTCCACCGGCTTATTCACATTGTCGAGAAAGGTATTGCAGCGCCGGATAGCCGTATACAAATTAGAAAACCAGTTTTGGATGTTGGTGGTAGCCCCTGTTCCATAGGGAGACAGGTACCCATACATTACCCAAAAGCCATTGGGGTTATAGTTGCTTGCAAAATTGACTCCTTTAAGATCCGTTTTCAAAACCAGCTCGCCGGAACTGGTCCAGCCGGCATTGCTTTCCAAAGCCTGCAGGCCCTGGTAGGTATTGTAGCAGGTAAACAGATAGTTTTCCGCCTCGTTCCGGTTGCGGAAAGCATAATCCAATGTAGCCACATTGTCCGGCACAATATCTAGGTATTTTTTGCAGGAACTTAAAATCTGTATTGCTAAAACCAGGTAAAGTATGCGCTTCATTGTATGTTAATTTATGCTTGTCTGAATACCGATGTTAAATGTCTTCTGAATGGGATAGGCAAACCCATTTCCGGCCTGCTCTATATCCCAGGTTTTAAATTTGCTGAACAAAAACAGGTTGAGGCCGCTGGCATAGATCCTGA
Source organism: Niabella hirudinis (assembly GCF_051201075.1). Taxonomy (NCBI): domain Bacteria; kingdom Pseudomonadati; phylum Bacteroidota; class Chitinophagia; order Chitinophagales; family Chitinophagaceae; genus Niabella; species Niabella hirudinis. Next base: position 20,849 of record NZ_JBPEHJ010000007.1, on the reverse strand, counting down.
AGCTTTTGATCCTGTATTTCTGAAGCAGGTTTTGCCGGAGCGAATAGCCAAGCTCAATACTCTTTAACCGGACGAATGAACCATCCCGCATCCACCAGGTGCTTGTCTGACCGTTGTTTAGCAGCTGGGTAGAGGAAGTCACATACCGGGGATAAAGGGCGTAAAGATTCCTGGATGATTCTGACCAGTGATTATCGGCGAAGTCCTGCAGCAGGAGGTTTTTATTGGTATTAACAGATCCGGTAAGGAAGGGGCTTACAATATAGGGATCGATGAAAAAACTTCTTTTACCTGTACCCTGAAAAAAGAAGGCAATATCAAAGTCCTTTATCCTGGCGCTGGGGCCAAACCCATAGGTAATTTGCGGTGTTACGGGGTTACCAATAGGTACCATATCCGCCGTATTAATAAGACCGTCACTGTTTACATCCCTGTATTTAATATCCCCGCCCATGGTGCCGGGGAATTGTGCCGGTGAGTTGGCTACCTCTGCCTCATCTACAAATAAACGTTCGGCAATATATCCCATTTGCTGTCCCAGCAATGAACCTGTGCGGCGCCGCCACGGCTGACCGGGATATGCCGGTTCTTCAAAGTAGCTATATTTACCCTGCGTATAGGTTAAGTTACCGCGGGCGCTGATGGTAACATCATTGCTGATCGTTTTTGAATAGTCTAACTGGAGATCCAATCCTTTGGATTCTGTTTTTCCAAGGTTGGCGCCCACAGCGGCTTCCAGCCCCATCGTGGCGATGGGCAGCCGGTTCTGATAAATATTCTCGCGTTTCTGCTGGTATATTTCCGCCACAATGTTCAGGGAATGGAACAGGGTTAGTTCCGCTGCAAGATTCGTTTGGTAGGAGCGCTCCCAGGTTACAAAGGGATTGGGATAGTTGCTGATGGTAACTCCGGGCCTTGAGTAGCCATTGGTAGCGCCAAAGGAAGCTCCGTTGCCACCATTCAGATTGACGCCCGAAAGATAAAAGAATCTTGACCCGGAGATATTATCATTTCCTACTACGCCATAGCTTCCTCTTAATTTCAGCTTGCTGACAACTGCAGCAATGGCCGACCCATCCCAAAATTTTTCGTTAGAAACGATCCAGGCAGCGCCGGCTGTTGGGAAAAACCCGAACCGGTTATTTTCAGAAAACCGCTCCGATCCGTTATACCCAAAGTCAAAAGTTGCGGTATACCGTTTATCATAGGTATAGGCCAGTCCACCCGAATATACCAGGTTGCGGAAGGGCAGGCTGGATTGAAGGGTAAGATCCGCGCCCTTGTTGCTGATCGTTTGCTGCTTCCAGGCAATAACCCGGCCGCTTACAGTATGCAGATTTCCAAAAGTACGGTCGTAGTTAAGAAATGCCTGCAGGTTGCTTACTGCATTTACATCGCTTCCGCTGCGGGCATAGTCCAGGTACTCTGTTGCCGCTCCGGGCGACGCATTCAGCCAGGACAACTGGTATACCTGTGTAAGCGGGTTATAGTTATTGGGCAGCACCGTATAATAGAAAGGCCTGTACTGCCGGGTGGTAGAAGTGCCGGATGTACGCCGCAGCTGCAGGTTGCCGGAGAACTTTAAACCCGGGGTAATGAATTTCAGATCCTGGTTGAGCGACAGCTGCACATTGATGGTGGAATTAACGGTTTGCGTATATCCCCGCAATAATTGCGCATAAGGGTTGACGCCCAATTCAGCGGTATTCCCAAATAAAACATGCTGGGTATAGGCGTTGGCAGAGTCCGGTGCATAGTACGCGGGAAATCCTACGGGATCCGTGCGCATGGCTAACGCCCACATATCAGTAGTACCATTTGCATTGCTGGTTAACGGGCCATTGTAGTCGTCAAATATACCATTCATCAGCAACGACAATTTTGTACTTTTGGTTACATTTACATCGATATTTGTTCTAAGCTGATAGTTCTGCAGCTTTACATTGTTATTAAAATTATTTACGGGACTTACTTTAAGAATACCATTATCCAGGTTATAGGAGCCCGAGATAAAATAGGTAGCTACCCCGCCTCCGCCACTGATGTTCAGATTGGCTCTTTGATTATTGGTACGATTTTTAAACAACATGGAAAGCCAGTCATTGGCCGGGTATACATAAGGATTGCCATCCGGAGCTCCCTGCATGGTTTGACGGGTAAAGTATATTTTATCGGCTGTATAATAATCCCCGGCTGTTGGATTACGGGTGGTTGTAGCTTCATTATACCCCTGCATAAACGCAACCGGATCGGCAATTTTCAAACGCTGTGTGGGCGCCGAAATCGAATTTTCCAGCTTCATGTAAAAATTAGGTTTTCCCTCCCTGCCCTTTTTTGTGGATACTAATATTACCCCGTTGGCGCCCCGGGCCCCGTAAAGCGCGGTGGCCCCGGCATCTTTCAGAATAGAGAAAGATTCAATATCATCTACCTGAAGCCGTGCAAGATCGGTGGCGGAAGACTCCATATTATCGATGATGATCAAAGGAGAACTGGCATATCCAAAAGTAGTTACCCCCCGGATAAAAAATTCTGAATTATCATACCCCGGCTGCCCGTTGGGCTGGTAAGCCACAATGCCCGCCACCTGGCCTGCCAATGCATTGGTAAGATTGCTGGAGGGGATCCGCAGGTTCTCCGGTTTGACCGTTGTTACAGAACCGGTAACCGCCTCACGCATTTTCTTTTGTCCAAATGAGGTTACCACCACCTCCTCCCCGGCATTGATGGCGGCATTTTTTAAAACGATTATAGTAGCCGTATCCGGCTTCCCGGATACCAAAAGCGTTTGTGACACAAAGCCCACAAATGAAAAACTCAGTGTTGTTCCGGAGGCAACATCCAGTACAAACCGGCCGTTGACATCTGTTGCTGTAAGCGCCGTTTTTGTACTGTTATCAGAAACCGTTACGCCCATCAGGGGCACCCGGGTAGAATCCAGAACAGAGCCCACCACTGTAATTTTACCCTGGCTATACGAAAACAAACACATTACGATTCCCAGTATCATGAATATGATTTTGGGAGCTCCACCGCATTTTTTAAACATAATATTTGGCAACTTTTAGTTAGTAATCCTGATCCTATTATCCGGTAAAACACAACAACTCCCCCCGGAGGCAACGGCGCAAAACCGCTACTCCAGTATGATTGTCATTATTGTAAGCCAGATTATTTCAGCAGCTCGTTTAATGATTGACGCAATCTAAAAAAACAACCCGTTATTATTTCAATGCAAAATAAGGGAAGATAGTATATTCAAATATTCTTAATATACCCCAACACTTACACTATTCTAACATTAAAATAGTTTTCATGAATAATAAAGGAATGAACGCATCATTTAATGACATTGCAATATTATTACCAAAAGCCTTCATCATTGAACCGGCTTCGCCATTGTAGATTCCAATTCAAAAAGAAAGCTCTCGGGTAATAGTTTTTTAACTGCGCTACCTATGACTTTATCCATTGCAACGCCCATAAAATTGTGACCGCCCTGCCCAGCGTTTTGAATGGCTAGTTTATCTTTTTCGACATACAGCAGAAAATTATGCCGTAGTGGATTATAATCCCCGGTCCCAAATTCTCCATTTTCATTTAAATATTTGCCATCCAGCATATTTACTATTTTATACCGGTTTGTAGCATAGTTATATGTAATCATCCATTCCTGTCGCGCAGGCATATTGACATCTCTTTCGGAAATAAAGACAGGACGATTATTTTCCGGGGCAGCGTTTTGAAGATTGGATAAATATTTTCCTCCATATTTGATCAGATATTTTCCATCCGGAACAATCGGCCTGGGAAAAATATCCGCCCGGTAGCCATAAGTTGCTTTATATGTTTTTATCAACGTATCCTTAAACCAGTTCAGGAAAGGAAGTACCACCAGATTTGCCGGTTTTGGATAAGCCGTGGCCCGCGATCCTTTATACCCGCGGGAACTAACATCTGCCTGTTCCTTATCGAGTAAAGCTAATTTCTGATACTCATTGATAAATGCTACGCTATCCTTTACCACCAACGCACGCCACATCGATGTCATAGCGAGGCCTTTTTGCGCCATTATATCAAACACCTTTACCCAAGGTTGTATTTCATCACGCATGGGGATATTATCCGAAGAAGCCAACAACGCAGCTGATGCCTTTCTGAAGTTTTCAAACTGATGTATCAGTTCTGCAATCGGTTTCTGTGCGCCATAATCCGCTTTAAAACCGGCAACAATCTTTTTAAATGACGCTGACTCATTATCATTCCTGATAAACTCCCCCGGATTTAAAGCCTGGTTATTTTCACAAAAAACGCGGAAAGCTCCTGTAGTCCCGGGCATCAGATATTTCAATGCTTTTTCCCAGGAAGCCCTGGCATCATAAGCGCCCATGTTCCAACAATAATCGGCAATACTAAACAATGCTACTTTTGAGGCTTCTGCATATTCCATTGGATTAGAGACAAAACCTGATAATTGCGGTGCAATATCCTGCCCATTATAATCCACAGCCCCCATCAACAAGCGTTCTACACTATAATCCGTTACCGGGTAATTCCACCATATATAGGCTTTGCGGCCTATTCTGGGATTGATCCAGTCCATCGTCTCCCTATCTATTTGACGTATTACACTTTTACCCGTCCACATAATGCGGACACTGGAATCCATTTCCGTTTTTAATATATTCAGGTAATCGCCCTTTGTACGGCGTTCGTTGTACTGTGTAGGACAGAGAATAAGCGAATGAACATCCGGCATTTGTTTTACAAAATTTTTATTCAGGTAGTTCATCATTTTTGCCTGATTTGCTGCATCGGCACCTATTCCGCCAATATCATCAAAGAATACGGCAAACGAGCGTACTCCTAATTCATACATTTTTCTAAACTTGTTTACACAGGCTTTAAAATCGTCAACAACATCATCGCCGTCTTTGTCATCCCAACTTATATTGTTACCCGGATGAACCGCCCATATAAAGTTTACCTTATTTTTATGTGCAGCATCAATCAATTTCTTCATATTCATTGCTTGTTCCGCCGGGTAAGGATCCCGCCATTTGGTGCCAAAGCCATGATAAGGATCATCTTTAGGTCCATATATATAGGTATTCATTTTATTGTGGCCCATAAAAGCGAACAGGCGCAGGCGATCCTGAAAAGAATAAGGGTTACCATAGAATCCTTCTACGATACCACGTGCCGCTACATTGGGGTAGTCTTTTATGGTTACGGGTAATATCCTGGCACTTGCCGTTAATTGTAAAAAAGTTTGCACGCCATAAAACGTGCCGGCATCATCACTGCCTGCAATAATTACTCTTTTAGGAGTAATACGCAGAAAATATCCTTCCTTTATATTGGGTATTTGCGCATCAATATCGCGAACATTAGCATCTCCTTTTTTGCCAATAGATATTTTAACACCGCTCTTGCCGGTTTTCACGTTTTGCATCAAAAGCCCTATGGCATCCGCATCTGCTGTTTTTTTACTGTCAATATAGTAAGTAACAGGACGGCTAAATGTCTTTTTACCAAATAAGGCAGATTGTGGAACCGGCGACAATGAAATCTGTTGTCCAAAAAGTGGCAATGCAAAAAAGAAACATGCACACAAACAAAGAATGTTTATTTTCTTCATAATATTTAAAAAGCAAGCTACATTGCTATAAGACCCCACCAGAATCCTCAATGCCGGCAGTATTGTAGTGGCGGGGAAAAAGCTGTTGTTTAAATTAAAACTTCATACCGGCAGCGAACCCCGCTCTGCAACCTTTTAATTTATAACCAGGAAACAGCAAGGTTAGCAGCCGTTGAACGGCCGAACGGCGACTCAGCGAATGCACTTTTGACCATCAGGGACCATAAATCATCTCTGGTTGCCCACTAATTTCTCTGCATCGGTATCCCGGTACTGCGTTATCAATTCTTTTAAGCGTTTCATAAGCCCCGCCTGTATGGTTTTGTAAGCAGGATCGTCAAATATATTGCGCATTTCATGCGGATCTTTTTCCAGGTCGAACAATTCCCATTTATCGGCCACCTGGTAAAAACGAATCAGCTTATACCGGCTGGTACGCACTCCAAAATGTGGAATCACTGAATGTTCACCGGATTCATAATAATGATAATAAACGGCATCCCGCGCCTGCTGTTCCTTGTTTTTAAACAGCGGCAGCATCGACTTTCCCTGTATTTCTCCCGGTATCTTCACCCCTGCCAGCTCCAGTGCCGTGGGCGCTATATCAATGTTCATGACCATATCCTTATATACCGTACCGGGTTTTATAACCCCGGGAAAACGCGCCAGCATGGGCGTTTTGAACGACTCTTCATACATAAACCGCTTATCGAACCAGCCATGCTCTCCCATATAAAAGCCCTGGTCCGACAGGTAGATCACCAACGTATTGCTTGCCTGGCCTGTTTTATCAAGATAGCTTAGCAGCTCGCCTATATTGCGGTCCAGAGAGGCCGCCGTGGCAAGATAATCTTTCATGTACCGCTGGTATTTCCATTCGGTAAGCGCTTTGCCGGACAGGTTCTTTGAAATAAATTCTTTTTCTATTTTTTTATAGTAGGCACTATATACCTTCTTTTGCTCGTCATTCATCCGGTTATAGTTTTCTGCCCCCATAATATCACTGGTCTGCATCACCTTCAGATCATAGCCCAGCCGCAGCGTTTTTTCGATGCTCATATCCTGATGCGCCGCGGCATACCGGGTGTCATAGTTGTCATAAAAATTATCCGGCAGGGGAAACTGTTTTTTATCAAACTTCCCCAGGTCCTGCAGATCGGGCATCCATATCCGGTGCGTAGCTTTATGTCCCACTACCAAACAAAAGGGTTTTGAGGCATCGCGGGAATCCAGCCATTTTTCTGCCAGTTCCGTAGTGATATTGGTCACATAGCCGGTACGCCTTACAGTTTCACCGCTCATCGTAATAAAGTCCGGGTTATAATAATGCCCCTGCCCCGGCAGTATCTCCCAATAATCGAAGCCCTGCGGTTTGGTATCCAGGTGCATTTTACCAATCCAGGCCGTTTGGTATCCTGCCTTTTGCAGCCGTTTTACAAACAGGTCCTGGCTGGCATCAAATTTACTCAGGTTGTCCTTAAATCCGTTTATATGACTGTATTTACCGGTTAAGATACAGGCCCGGCTGGGGCCGCAAATAGAATTGGTTACAAAGGCATTGCTGAAAACCGCTCCTTCCTTTGCCAGGCGGTCGATACCGGGTGTTTCCATCATCTTACTTCCGTATGCTCCAATGGCCTGGAAGGCATGATCATCAGAAACAATAATGAGGATATTGGGCGGCTGGGGCTTCCGGATTTTTTGAGCAAAACCGGTAACGGCTAAAAGCAGCGCGCCACCGATAAAAAAGAACTTTTTAAAACTAAACTGCATTGGTCGTTGTATTTGAATTATTCACTGTATTCCGGTCTCCTATGGGTTCTTCCTGCTGCTGCTATTTTTGTGCAGCCGTTATTTGCCCCGGCTCCCGGCACTCTGTACAGGGGGTCTTTGTAAGATCGTCCCCTAATGTTTTACGATACTTAACGGCCACATCCATGAGCGCCGCCACCACTTCGGGATTGGCTTTTTGTACGTCCTGTGTTTCGCCGGGGTCATGGGCCAGGTCGTACAGTGCCAGGGGCACCTGCGCATCTGCATAGCCCCCGGGAAATCCGTTCTTGCCCGGCATATAGGTTTTATAGGTTTGTCCCCGGTGCGGGAATACCAGTTTCCAGCTTCCCTTGCGAACGGCCTCCAGGTTATTGCGCCCGTAGTAATAGGCCAGCTCATCCCGGGGATTAGCGCCGGCTTTGGCAAACCATAATGAGGCTATATCCACTCCGTCAATTTTATTTTTGGGCAGGGGCGCTCCGGCGAGGCGCGCCAGTGTAGGCAGCAAATCCATGGTAGCCGCAAGATTATTGCAGATGGTGCCCGCAGGTACCGTTCCCGGCCAGCGCACAATACAGGGCTCCCGCTGGCCACCCTCCCAACTGGATCCTTTGCCCTCACGCAGGCCGGCGGTGTTGCCGGCATGGTCACCAAACGTAAGCCAGGGGCCGTTATCACTGGTAAAAACAACCACGGTATTCCGGTCGATCCCCTGTGCCTTCAGGGTCTTCATGATCTCACTTACCGACCAGTCTACTTCCATCATCACATCTCCAAACAAGCCGGCGCCGCTTTTACCCAAAAAGCGGGGCGATGCGGCAATGGGCACGTGTACCATGGAATGGGCAAGGTATAAAAAGAACGGATTTTTTTTGTTGCGTTTTATAAAATCGCAGGCCCGTTCGGTATATGTAGCCGTAAGCGTACCCTGGTCCTCCAGTGTTTTAATATACCGTACCGGCCGGTCGCCCTCCAGTAAAGGCAATGGAGGATATTTGAATTTCCGGTTGGCCGTGTCTGTAACAGGTTTACCGTCATAGTTTACCGGCCACATATCATTGGAGTATGGCAGGCCCAGAAACTCATCAAAACCATAATGCACCGGCAGGAAAGGCGCTTTTGCTCCCAGGTGCCATTTACCCACCATACCGGTACGGTAGCCGGCCTTCTTTAACGTGGAAGCGATGGTTTCTTCTGCCGGGTTTAATGCCAGTGTGGCCCAGGGCATCAAAGCCCCGTGTATGCCTACCCGGTTGGGATAACAGCCCGTAAGCAGGCCTGCCCTCGAAGCACTGCACACGGCCTGCGCTGCATAAAAATTGGTAAACCGCATACCTTCTGCAGCGAGTTTATTGATAGCCGGGGTTTTGTAATTAACTCCCGCATAACACTCGGGATCGCCATAACCCATATCATCCATAAAAATGATGATCACATTGGGTTTTGTTTTTCCCTGCGCGTGCAACCTGCTGCCTGCGCTCACAAAAAATAATACCATTAGAAAGAAACTTAATAAAAGTCGCATATCCTGTTTTTTAAGATGGAATCTATTTCCCGGATAACGGAAAACAAATAATAAAGCTGTTATGATCGAAGTCTGTGTGCAGCACATCGCCCTTCCCCGGCTCCTTTATAGAGGCTGCGGCAAATAGTGCCTGCAGGTTGCCCCTGTTATCCTGCAAGAGGAAAGGCCGCTCCAGATGCGTCAGTTCCGTTGCCGGCCTTCCTTTTATTTTTAAGGTACGCATGGACACAAGGGAATGTTTAGCTGCCTGCCAGTGCAGTCCGTCTTCCGAAGTAACCAGGGCAAGGGCCCCAAACTGGGGTGCCAGCACTTTATCATTCGAATAATACTTTACAATGGCATAAAAGCGTTTTCTTCCCCGGTCGTACCACAGGTACGGATCTTCACAGGCCAGATCGGCCGTTGTAAATACCTGCCCCAGCAAACGGAACGGCTGATCGGGCTGCTCACTCACCGCCATCCACATCGTCATGTGCCCCACATTGGGTTTGCGCGATTTAAACATCATATAGTACCGGCCATCCGGCCCCTGCGTTACGCTGGGATTGGTGGTCACTTCAAAGGTATGTTCATTGTCCGGTTGCATCAATGGCTGCGGCAGCTTTTTATACCTTCCTTCTACAAGATCCTTAATACTGGCCGCCTTTACAACACCTATCTTTTGGGTGCAATTATATTTGAGCCAGTGCAGCCAGTCTTTACCCACCTTGCGGTTATCCGAAAAATGAAAAGCGGGGTCAAAGGAATTGCTGATATAATAAAGGTAGTACTGATTGCCAAATTTCCGGATCTGAGGGTTATGCATGGTGTACCGGTCCCAGCTGCGGGAATCCCCCTCGCCTTTCAGGATTGTTTTAACATAGCGGTAAGGGCCGGTAGCCTGGTCTGCCACAGCATAGGCTATTTCCGAATATTTAAGCCAGCCGCTAAAGCCGTTAAAGATGCCATTCATTGGGTCGTCATCCAATGCCCGCTTACCATGGCTCCACCGGGAGTAGAACATGTGATAGCGCCCATCGGGTCCTTTGATCACGCTGCTGCACCAGTTATAAAAAGAATCGGCAACAAAGAGCTGCCTGGCCCCTACCTCCTTTGGCATACGGCTTTGCAGGTCCAGGTTATCCTGGGCATAAAGCCTTGTTCCGCAGAGGAACAGGAATATAAAAAAATAGCAACAACTTTTCACTGGTATAAAGCTTTTTTAGTCCTTTCTTTAACGCAAAGGCCATATTACTGCGCAACGTCCTTTGCGAATTCTTCACGCACCGCGTTCTGAGTTTGGTTCCATTACTTATTTTCCAATGATCGCTATGCCCTCCGTGTTCTTATTGAGCTCCAGTACGATCACCGAATCATTTTCATCGGGCAGCTGCTCCGGCAGCTGCAGTGCTATGCCTCCTTCATCCTGCTGAAAGTGCACCCGGGGGCCTCCCAGAAACCGTGCCTTCTTTATTTTATAGCCCGGTATCGCTGCCAATTTAAGCTGTTCTCCAGGTTTCTGAAACAGGTGCAGGTAGATCTTCTTTCCCTTGCGGGTAGTGGCAAATACCTTGTTGGGCTGATAGGGGCCGCCTTTGGTATTATAGATGGCTTCTCCATATTTTTTGATCCAGGCGCCAATCTCCCGCAGGCGCAGGACCTGCCGTTCCTCAATACGACCATCCGGCATGGGGCCGATGTTAAACAGCAAATTGCCATTGCCTCCTGCTGTGCTGGCCAGGGTTTGAATACATTCCTTTAAAGATTTCATTGCATCGCCGGGCTTCCATGCCCATTGACGGCAAAGTGTAATGCAGGATTCCCAGGGTGTGGTCATATTTAAAGCCCCAATTTGCTGTTCGGGTGTTGCATAATCACCTACCGATTCCTCATTCAATAAAGTATGCTTACCTTTTCCCAGACGGTTGTTGATAACCACATTGGGATCCAGCTTTCTTAAAAAATCATAGATCTCTTTTCCATCAGCCAGGGTCCAGGGAGCTTCCCAGTTGCCATCAAACCAGAGCATATACGGATGGTAGTTGGTTACCAGCTCTTTTAGCTGATCTTTCATGTATTGTACAAACTGCGGCATATTGGCCTTTGGATCGGGTACTTTGTTGCCATCATTGTGCAGGGGATAACGGCGGTCGTACCAATCCAATACGGTATAATAAATACAAAATTTTATACCGTACTTTTTGCAGGCTTTTGCCAGTGCCCCTACCACATCCTTTTTATAGGGTGTATTCATGATGTTATAATCGGTATAAGCCGTTGGCCACAGGCAAAATCCATCGTGATGTTTGGCTGTGATGGTGAGATATTTCACTCCGGTTTCTTTTGCCGTTTTTACCCAGGCATCGGCATCAAAATCCACCGGGTTAAATTGCTTATACAGGCTGTCGTAGTCGCTTTGGGTTACTCCATGGTTCCGCGACCAGCCGATCTCTGTACCGCGTAAAGAAACCGGTCCCCAGTGAATAAACATTCCAAACCGCTTACCCATAAAATCCTCCATCGTCTTTTTACTGATAGTACTGTAGGGTTGAGCCATCAGTAAACTGCTGCTCACCAGGAGCAGTAACCCGATTAATTTTAGCTGCTTCATTATTTACGTTGTTTTAAAATTATCGTTGAAGTTGTGTTGAGCCTGTTTAAATTTTAATCAACAGAAGATATATGATGAATTTTAAAACATTAAGAAGTGAAGAGTCATTAAGCAATATGCTCACTTAACTATTCTTAATGCCTTAAAGCTTTAAGAAAAATAAAATTTCAGACAGTTTCGTTATTAAAATCATTTGTGGTTATTACGGATACGGATATGGTATCCCTTTACAGCAAAAAACAATACATACAAATAGCAAAGCGCCGGGAATATAAAAGACCAGCGGATACCCACCTGGTCCGAAACATAGCCCATGGCCGGCGGTACCAGCGCCCCGCCTACGATCCCCATAATTAGCAGGGATGAGGCCGTTTTGGTATGCCGGCCCAACCCATCAATGCTGAGCGTAAAAATAACGGGGTACATTACCGACGTCAGCAACCCGATCAGCGCCAGCAGAAACAGGGACCCATAGCCGCCGGCCAGCAGGGCCACCGTTACCAGCAGGAAAGCGCCGCCTGCAGAAATGACCAGCATCCGGGGCGCCGCTATTTTTTTGAGAACATAGGCGCCCCCCAGTCTGCCGGCCAATACCAGCCCCATAAACAGGGATATAAACAATGCCGCCTTTTGCTGGGTCAACCCGGGTATCCGGAGCGACTGGGCATAACGTATGAGGAAGCTCACGATGCCCACTTCGGCGCCCACATAACAAAATACGGCACCCACCCCCAGCAGGAGATGCCGGTAATTGAGAATGTCTTTAAACGTATAGCGGCCCGTGCCTTCTTCTTCGCGGATGGCGGGCAATTTGATAAAAATGAGCAATATGGCCATAGCAAAGAACAGCAGTGCCAGCGAAACATAGGGCAACTTTACAAGATTGGCTTCCGCTGTAAGAAACGCCTGCAGCTGGCCGGGCGTGTAGTTTTGTATGGCCGATTCCGGAATATCCTCTTTGTGCAGCAGGAGCAGCGACCCTATATAGGGAGCAACGGTAGCCCCTACCGAACCCACGGCAGCCGATAAGCTTAACCGGCTGGAAGCTTCCCCCGGATCGCCAAGCCGGGAAATATAAGGTGTAGCCGTTACTTCCAGAAAGGTGAATCCTGCAGCCATAATAAACAGGGCCCCCAGGAACAAAGGATAATACCGGATCTCTGCCGCAGGGAAAAAAAGTGCAGCGCCTGCAGCCGCTATCAAAAGCCCCGTAACCATACCGGCCTTGTAGCCCCTGCGGTGAATAAAGATCCCCGCAGGCAGGGCCATCAGAAAATAAGCGCCAAAAAAAGCAGACTGCACCAGCGAAGACTGAAAATCGGTAAGCTGGCAGGCGCGTTTCAGATGCGGGATCAGGATATCATTGATATTGCGGCTCATATTCCAGAAGAACATGAGGCTCATAACGATCAACAACGGCACCAGGAATGCGGAGCGTTTTGATGAAGAAGAGGTATGCACTTGCAAGCCGGTTATTTATAAAGTTTAAAAATTTGTTTCATTTCCACCCAATGTTCCTGCGGTTGGGCAAAGGGGAGCTTTTGCTGAAAAGTATCCATCAGCGCGGCCCACTCCTGCTGGCGGGGCAGGGTGGCCATGCGGGCAAAGCCTGCCTGCAGGTCAAAATCATCCCCCGCCTCCAGGATCATCATCAGCCGGTTGCCGGCGCGGTAAATATCCATCGCCTCAATACCACAGGCCCGGATGCCTTCTAAAATCTCCGGCCAGATGCCATCCTCCCGGTGATGGGCCTCGTACAGGGCAATAAGCCCGGGATCATTCTTCAAATCCAATGTTAAGCAAAAACGCTTCATACGATCATTATTTTAAGGATCAATTAATGTACAGGAGCTACCGGCCTCCTGTGGCGTCTGGTATCTTCCGTCTACGATCTTTACCGGGTGCACAAACTGTTTTTGCAGGTGGGGTATATGCTCCAGGAACAACGCTTCATGCCCCAGCCGGATATGATTGAACAATACCAGGTGCTGGTGCAATTGTCCCATATCTCCCACATGCGGTACCACCGGAACACCAAACTTCCTGCACAGGAGGCTTACGGTAATAAATTCGCTTACGCCACCCAGCCTTACGGCATCGGCCTGCATAAAGCCCGCACACTTTGCCTGCAGATAGTTTTTAAAGATGATCCTGTTGGGCACATGCTCACCAATAGCCAGCGGAACGGGCGCTATAGCTTTGGCCAGCACACGGTGCGCCTCAATATCATCCGGGTGCGTGGGCTCTTCGATCCAGTAAGGATTCATCGATCGCAATGCGGTGCAGATCTTCAGCGCTGCGGGCAATGTCCATTGCTGGTTGGCATCCAGCATTACTTTTACACCGTCCCCCGCCGTTTCCCTTACAATATGCGCCCGGCGGATATCCCGTTCGGCTTCCCCGGATCCTACTTTTAATTTCAGGGCATTGAATCCCCTGTCGATGGCTTTACGGCAGTTTTCGCGCACCTTTTCATCATCGTAATTAAACCATCCCACAGAAGTATCGTACCCGGGATAGCCTTTTTCAAGAATGGGTTCCCGCTGGTGTTGGGTGGCTTCCTCCCCGCGGATCAGGGCCAGCGCGGTTTCCCGGTCCAGCAGATCCTCCAGGTAACTCAGATCCAAGGTGGCTACCAGTTGTTCCGCGGTAAGGTCTGTAAGCAGTTTCCACAACGGTACTCCTCTTTTTTGCGCCCACAAATCAAAACAGGCATTGGTAACGGATGCCAGTGCCAGGTGCACAACCCCTTTATGAGGGCCCAGCCAGCGGAACTGCTGCTCGTTGGATAAACGGTTGAACAAGCTGCCAAAATCGGCCATAACGGCTTCAATATCCAATCCCTTTAGCCGGTCGGCATAAAATGCCGCGGCCTTGCAAACCAGGTCATTCCCCTCGCCCAGGGTAAAGGCAAAACCCGTTCCTTTTACTCCCGAGTCGTCTGTTAGCTCTGTAACCGCATAAGAATAGACAGGGTCTCTATGCACTGCATCGCTACCTGCACCGCCGGACAATGCAAACCGCCGGTCCCGGATCGTTATATTCCGAATCATATATCGTAAATCATTTATTTTATAAAACTCCTGTTCAGTGTATACTTTTGCATATACAGCTACCGTCTGTACCCCAGCTCTGCCCCACCGCCAACGGGCAAAATGCATCCGGTAACAAATCGTGCCTTATCCGATACCAGATATACACAGGCATCGGCGATTACATCCCCCTCCGGGCAATAGCCCAGCGGATGAATATCATCAAGGTATTTTTCAATTCCGGCGGTGTCCGGTTGTTCTGCAGCCCAGCTCCGCAGCAAAGGCGTCCATACGCCGGCAGGGGCCACTGCGTTGACCCGGATCCCGTAGCCGGCATAATCCAGCGCCATAGATTTGGTAAGGGTATTGATAGCCCCCTTTGTAGCCGTATACGCAGCATGATGCGCCTGCCCGATCTGCGCTACCATACTGCTGGTATTTACAATACAGCCCTTTGACTCCTGCAGGGCCGGCAGTCCATACCGGGTAGTGAGATAGATACTGAAAACATTGACATTCATGAGGGCATGCCACTCCGCCGTTGAAGTTTCATGAAGAGGTTTCGATGGCGATGCAATTCCTGCATTGTTATGGATGCAATCGATCCTTCCGAAATGCTGCAGAATCTGCGCTATGGAAACTTTTACCTGCTCTTCATCAGACACATCGCAATGGAGGCCCAAATGCCGGGCACCTATTTCGCCCATCACCAGTTCCAGCTCCTTTTGCTGCACATCCAGCAGGGCTACGAGCGCCCCTTCCCTGATATAGGCTTTTACACATTCATAGCCGATACCGCTGGCGCCTCCTGTAACAATAATGACCTTATTTGATAATAGCATGGCAATTTTTTCGTTCCCTGCAACAAAGAAATAAAATAATCGCCAGCAATTCAGCCATTGTATGTTCCATTACCTACACTATTTTACCATCTATTTTATATTTTAACATTTAAAAGGAATATCTTTAGCATTATGAAACCGATACTCCTTAAGATCACATCAGGACCGGCCATTTCTTTTAGTGCACGATCCGACAGCAAGTCTTATAAAAACAACAGCTGGCATTACCACCCGGAGTTTGAACTGATCCATGTAATAAAAGGAGCGGGAACATTATTTGCCGGAGATGGCATCCATTATTTCAGAAGCGGCGATCTTGTGCTTATTGGCAGCTACCTGCCGCACTACTGGAAATTTGACAGTTTATATACCACAGATAATCCGGAAAAATCCTACATTGAGCTTACCCAGTTCCGGGAAGATTTCTGGGGAAAAGACTTCCTGTCCATACCCGAAAACCAGAAGATAGCCGCGCTCCTTGAAAAGAGCAAACAGGGCCTGGTGCTTAAGGGTACAAAGGCAGATACTGCCAAGGAGGCCCTGACCAATCTGATCGCTGCTACAGACACCAAAAGGATCATCCTTCTGCTTGAACTGCTAACCTGTTTAGCCGAATGCAGGAAGCCCGGCAGCATTTCATCGGCGTACAAAAGCGACAACCTTTTTACCCAATCGGAACGAATCAACAAGATCTATAATTATACCCTTCAGCATTTTAAATCGCCGATCTATATTAAGGAGATAGCTGCCTTAACCAACCTGACCGAAAATTCCTTTTGCCGCTATTTTAAGTCCTGCACCCGCAAAAGCTATACACAGTTTATTGCAGAATTACGGATTGGTCATGCCTGTAAACTTTTATCCGAGGGACAAAAAAGCATTAAGGAGATCTGCTATGAAAGCGGGTTTAATAATATTACCCATTTTAACCGGTTGTTTAAACGCATGAAAAAAATTCAACCCAATGAGTACCGGAAACTGATCAATAACTGAGGGGTTCAGGGCACCCTATTTCCCGCTGATCCGCGCTGATGGCTTCGTAACTATCGCCCCAGTCATCTGCGGTTCATCAGCGTTATCTGCGGGCCGTTTTTACCGATCACTAATGCCGTTGCGATAACCAGCGGAACGCAGCCATGCTTAAAAGCTGTAGTTCCTTTCAAAACCAGTGGAAGCCGCTCCGGGAAAGAGCTGTTAGTAAGGAGATCCAGGATCCGCAACCAAAGATTTCCACCTTTTGTCCCCAGTAAATTTTCTGCCGACTTTTTAAGCCCGGTATTTCGATAATTTTACGCCAGGCATCGGATGCGTTTTGCATGCCCTGCCGGTTAAACGCATTACATAATGAATATTGCTGCTTTATTTCCGGAGTTTGAATATGGCCATGCGCAGCTAAACAAGTTTGTTGAAGCAGCGGGCTATTTTACCATCCTGCTTAAATCAGGAGAGATCATCCATTTTTCGCCGGAGCGCCCGGAAGAGTTCCGGCAATGGCTGCATATACACAATATCGCCGATATTAAAACCGCCAACTGATTGAAGGCGACAGGCATCTACCGCGGGTATCAAACAGTTAGCATATCATAGACGACCACCCGCTCCCATAAGTGGCTGCATTTTTCAACAAAGGCTGTATGGATGGGATGCGCCTGGTAGGCATCCTGGTCTGCCGTACTGTTAAAATACATCAGCTCTGAAACCTGGAAGCTATTGTCTACTACATCGCGTTTGATCGTTGAAGCAGGCGTGCCAATTAACAGTTGTCGTACCTGCGGCACCGCCTTCAGGGTCCTCAACCCTTCGATGAGCGCTTTTTGATCTGATGCCGATCCGGGGTTCTTTAACCAAAAGAAAACATGATGAATCACCTGCTGTTTTGCCAAACCGGGGTAATGACCGATCATGACCGGCGCAGCCGCCAGCGTTGCGGCTCTTTTTATAAACTTCCTCCTGGTATTGATATGTCGCTTTTTGTGTTGCATAATTTTCAGCTACTAAATTCCTGTACTGGAATAAAGATAGGCATTCCCCGTAAAAAAGTCTACGCGGCTCCGATAGGGCCGGAATGCTCACCAGTCTGAGCAATAATATCAGATTTATCACAGATGCTCCTAATACATCATCCCAAACAGCCACAACGGAACTTTGGTACCCACACCATACTCTATGTCATCCGCAGCTACCAGGTAGCGGTTCCCTTTTTTTACCTGTTGCGCGGTTTTGCTTTTTCCTCCCACTTCCACATATACACCGTTCACCACAAAATCACCCGAGGCCGGAAGTGTAACCGGGAACTGCAGGTTACGGAGCTGGTTGAGCAGGAATGTTTCCCTGATAGAGCCGATATCGGGTGTTGCTTTCAATGCATAAGCCAGGTTGGCATTTTCCAAATATAATTTTTCGGGTTTTTGCAATACAGAAACGCCTTTACCCTCTGCCATCAGCAGGTTCAGCAGCCGTGCATTCTCCAGGTACCGGAGCCAGGCATAGATGGTTTCGCGGCTCACATCAAGCTTACGGGCCAGTGAGGCGATATTGGGCTTAAAAGGAACGGATTCCGCCAGAACACCCAGCAGTTTTTTTATTTTAAAAGCGGTACCGGCATTGTATCCCTCAATGGATGCCAGGTCTGCTTCAATAACCGTATTGATGACCTGTCCCAGCCTTAAAGGAACGTCATCTGCTTCTCCTTCGTTGAATACCGGCAGGTATCCATAACGCAGGTATTTTTTAAACCAGGGCAGCGGCTGTAACTGTTTCAACACAGCACTGCTCATTTCCCGGTGATGTTTCAGCATATCGTTCCAGGTATAGGTCTCCAGCATTGAAAACCCCTGTAGCACCAGAAATTCGCGAAAAGAAAGCCCCGGGAGCTCATAACTGATCACCCGCCGGCTTAAATCAGCCTCTCCCTTATAGATGTCCAGAGCCGATGAAGAAGAAAAGACTACCCTTAATTTTGGATAACCATCGTAAATATTCTTTAATTCTCCTGACCATCCGGGATATTTATGCACTTCATCAATAAACAGGTACCGGCCTCCATTTTTATAGAACGTGTCCGCCGTCTCTACCAGGTTATGTGTATAAAACCAATAATGATCGGCCGTCACATACAACATTTCTTCTTTGGGCCGCTTCAGACGGTAACGCATATACTGCAGCATCAGGGTGGTTTTGCCCGATCCCCGGGGCCCCTTTATGGCCAGCATCCGTTGCTTCCAGTTTATTTTATCGATGAGATAACGGAAAAAATGATCCTCCACCTGTTCCATCAGATTGTCATTAAATTCATACAAAATATCCATAAATTGTACTTTAATTAGCACAAAAATATACAAAAAATGTCGTATGAAAATGACATTTTTAAATCACAACCTTATTCCCATCGGCACCTTACCGGGCATCGCTACATGATGAGCAGCCGGTTCCTTATAAAATCCTGGCGTATTTTTTCCTGTTCCAGCCTGCCACCATGGTACTTTAGTATATTAAAGGCCGCCCGTTCTTCTTCGGTGAGCAACTCTAAATCTGTTATTTTGTAAGGATGCCCCTGCCCGCCTATTTCTGTTTCATGCGCCAGAAGCGTGGAGCTATCCATAAAAATACTCTTCAGGTTCGCGTATTGATTCCGCATTAGCTGCAGCATACGGTATCCGTCTTCATCAAGATCGCCCCAGTAGTAGAGGTCTGCCTGGTGAAAAAGGGGAACGTCTTTGATTTTATTAGCAGCATAGCCCTTGCTAAAAATTACCAGGGCCCCTTCTCTTTCGGGAAGCAGGTATAGATTTGTTTCATTTTCTACCAGCCAGATTTCTTTTAGCCGCCAGCTAACCTGCTGCAGGGTTTCAATTGAAACGCCTGCAACTCCGATACCATGCATATATTGTGCTGCCAGTCCGCTATCCAGCCAACGTAACGTATACAATTTTTTCTTTGTCTTTAATTCCAGCATCTGCTCAAGCGTATCGCCAGCCATATAGCAACCGGGCCGAAGCATCGCTAATAAGGATGCAACGGTTTGCTTGTGAATTTCAATAAACTTTGTGTGAACGGGTACGGGAATGCTGCGTATATAGTGGTTCCGAACATCGTGAAGTAGTAAATAGTCAACAACCCGCATAATACCAGGCCAATCGTCCTTAAGTTGTAAAATTTTTTCGGGGTTAGCAAGCAGGAACGGTTGAATCCCCGGCTGCCAGCTTAATAGCTGTTCGACAAGCAACTTAAAAACCGCGGCTTCCCGATCTTTTTGCAACAAATACAAATAATCATTCTCTTCCTCCACAACAATCTTCCCGGGCCATGCCTGTCTGCCAAGCCTGCGGCTATCCCAATCCTCCCAATGGATCGTCCAGCCCGCTGTCTGTGCGGTTTTTTCCCGGCTCCTGAATTGTGCGATTGCCTGATGTAATTCAACAGCAGTTGCAGGTTTCTGTTTACCGCCTCTCAGATCAATCGGATCAAATGCAGCGCCCGCAATCACATCCTTGAGATATTTTTTATACAAGCGTTCCAACTGAAGAAGGTACAATTCCGTCATGAGTGTGCTTTTTACGAACCAGTCATTTTACTTCCGTGTAAAATTACAACACTGGAATTGATGGAGCAATTTGAATCCCCAAGGATCCTATCTTATGAACACAGATAGTATTTATTTGAATCATGTAGTGTCGTTTGGCCCGCAGATCACCAGGTGTTAAACCCACTTGTGATATTGACCCCGGAACCAACCTGTACTGGTCAAGGGATAAAAATCTATTCGCTATAAGAAACCGTTTTTTAACAATGACTTCAGGAAATGTAAAATAATAAATATCCAATGTAAAATGCAAAACCGGATTCCGGCAAGACCGACAGGCTCTTTTTCCTAAAACAAATACTTCTTTTTCATTTTACATGCTTCATTTGATGCCCGCCCGGTACGGGCAGGTTTTACATTTATACTTCGTCCCGATAAACCCTATCGTGTGGACACATTTTTTGGGGTTGTACCGGGCGATCATTCTGTAGTTGTGCCCGCAGGGTGCTATATGCAAAGCCCCCGGCTTTAGCCCAATGTCATTTAGTTAAGCTCATATAGCTCTTTTATAGTTTGTAAAAGTTTGGTATTTGCCTGTTAGCCGTTTTGCCTTTCTGGACCGCTGGTACTGCCTTCCCGGCCTTACTGGTTCAAGGTAGCGCTCAAATTTTTTTTGTATACGGTATAATAGTTCTTCAGTATCGGCCGACAGAAAGAGCTGCACTATATCATATTTTAATGATGCAAAACTTATGTTCCTATTAATCCTATAAGTGTATTTTCTTTCCTGGTTTACCTGCCGTAAATATTTACAGGATTGTTTTTCAATAAGGCTTTGCAGGTTGGCAACAAACAAGCCTGCCGCATAATCCTGCTGTATGCAAATTACCCTGGTGCCGCTAAATTGTTCCATCTGCTGCTTAT